>NZ_JBQXNY010000002.1:0-1065913 GCF_053566155.1 Marinobacter sp. PE14
GGGGGGGGGGACGATAGGTTGAGCTCTAATCACACCTGTGTAAGAACGAGGAAAGGAAGCCTGAAGCCCAAGGCCCAGCGGTAAGGGATCAATTCTGACCCTCAGGATCCTCAACAAACTGCGCTACTTCTTGCAGCTCTACATCGAAGTACATGCAAAGCTTGTCCAAAATTTCGGTAGTTGTGTTGTAGCCACGTTGGTTCGCTATCTTGGATAGTGTCGTCCTGTGGATACCCGTCTCCCTAGAAACTTCATCCAGCGTAACCCTTCGATTTTCTTGAAATCCTTTCTCGGCAATCAGTTCTTTTAGCCGAAACCTGATCATTGCGCTTGCCCCCTCTTTGCGAGGTCTCAGCTTACCAAAGGCGACGCACAATCACATCTAATGTTGCCTAAGCGCTACAAAAGACGCTTGACATCGATGCCTTTGACATTAATATGTAGCTTGTACGCTACAAAAAGAGGTTAAAAGCTAGTTATGTCGAAAACCGAATACCTAACCACAGAAGAGCTTGCGTCTCGAATCCGCTATGACGCTCGAACCGTGAGGGAACGTCTCAAAGATTCCGTTTTGATCGAGGGCATCCACTACATCCGTCCGTTCGGAGGGCGAAAAATCCTGTACATGTGGGAACCCATCGAGCGGGACATGGGAATGCAATCAGGAAACCAGTCTCTCGCGATTCCAATGGCTAATGGAGGACGGATGAATGGGTAGTATCCGAGTGCGTGAGTCCACGCAAAAACTGTTTTTCGACTTTCACTACCAGGGTAAGCGGTGTCGCGAGCAGACAGCTCTGGAGAACACTGCGTCGAACCGGAAGAAGCTAGAGAGCGTTCTCAAACGGATTGAAGCTGAGATCACTTTGGGGACATTTGAATACCAGCGCTACTTTCCTAGCAGCCCTCGGGCACAGGAGTTCACCAAACAAGCAGAAGTACATAGGGCCCGGGAAGCCCACGACACGCCTTTATTCGAAGTCTTCTCTACGGATTGGCTAGACGAAATGAGAATCCAATGGCGTCGGTCTTACATCAGCACGATGGAGGGAACATTGAAGAACTACCTCAATCCCCATTTCGGGAAAAAAGAGGTTGGCCGCATCACCAAGAAAGACATCCTCGAATTCCGGGCTTCACTCGCCAAAGTTTCGACCCGGAAAGGAAACCGTCTTTCAGCCAGTCGTATCAACCGAATCATGACGCCTTTGCGCATGATCCTTAGTGAAGCAGCCAACCGGTTCGAGTTTAGCTCACCCTACCACGGGATTAAATCACTCAAGATTCCGCGCACGGATGTAGAGCCATTTGGTATTGATGAGGTCAGGCAGATCATCGATACCGTTCGACCGGACTTCCGGAACTACTACATCGTTCGATTTTTTACCGGGATGCGAACCGGTGAAATTGACGGACTTCGATGGGACCACGTGGACTTCAAACGGCGCCAGATCCTGGTTCGTCAGGCTTTAGTGAACGGGCGCCTCGAATACACCAAAAATGACGGCTCCTTCAGGACGATCGAAATGTCTCAGTTGGTGGTCGATGCGCTCACCGAACAAAAGAAGGCCACTGGGAAAAAGGATTTTGTTTTTTGCACCCGGACCGGTAGACCGCTGAATCACAACAACGTGACCAAGCGCGTTTGGTACCCGCTGCTTCGACATCTGGGCTTGCGAAAACGACGGCCTTATCAAACTCGCCACACTGCAGCGACTTTGTGGCTGGCTGCTGGCGAGAACCCAGAATGGATTGCGCGCCAGATGGGGCACACCACCACGGAAATGCTCTTTCGCGTCTACAGCCGCTACGTGCCCAACCTGACTCGTCGCGATGGATCCGCTTTTGAACGCCTGCTGATCACACAGTTTCAAAATCCTGAGCAAGCCCCCGTGGAGGACACTGCCAATGAGAAGTAGAGCTATTCACCGCCATCAAAGCATGCTCCAGTGCGGAAAAGATGTCCGGTTTGTTCGGAATCTTGCCTCGGCTCTTACCGTGGCAATGAATATTACCCCGGGAAACCAGCTCGTCATGGCCCTCGGTGCTGGAGACGAACGCTCCAACACCGAAGCACTTGAGACCTGGGTGCAGTTTCAGCTCGTTCCTCTTCGTGGAATGACCAACCAGCAGTTGTTGGCAGAGTTGATTGAACGACTAGAGAGGCAACTAGCGGACCATCTGGAGGCTGGACAATGAGCAATCAATCCAATGAGATCGTGCAGTGGTACCGCGTCGATGGAATCAGACTGGTAACTCCAGCAACGATAGGCGCGAGCTGGATGTTGGAGCTGAGTGATTCCTCGGGAAAATCTACCGAGGCACTATGGGTCGTTAACGATCTCCCCAAACAAACCATTCCACGCGAGGGAAGCTGGGGATTGTTTCGGCTGGCGTGCTATGACATGGGGCTGGCACTGACGGCAAACCTCGTGACCGCACTGCTAGCAACACTCGCCCCTTATTAAATGCGAGTGGGATCTGAGTCGACACTGCCTTTTGCGACTCAGATCCTCGTCTTCGTCATGATGCCTGGCACTTCCTATTCAGCGCTTCTCTCCACGGTTCATTATAAAATCCTCTGAAACGCCTTCCCCATCGAACCATGCATCCCAATCTTCTGGCTGAAGGCGGGGTCCGTGGGTCGCTCGCATTTCTCAACGGAACCTTTAAGTCTCCCTAAAGGATCAGACTCGTGACGACGCGGCTTAGCCAATTCGTCAGCATGGGTTCCGAAGGCATCCAAGTTTTTGAGTAGCTCGTGCTCTGTTGGTCGTTTCTCTTTCATGGAAACCTCCGGCTTGCTAACTCAGCAGTGTAGTTTACCAAACCTGTAAACGGATCCATCCAAAAACAGCGTCAGACTTCGATCCCCTTTGGGTTGATCACCGCGGCATCAGGAGCATCTTGTCGATCATCTGATGGCGTGCTGGCGCTTCCGAGTTGGGAAGGCTCCAGTAGATATGTTCCAGCAGAAAACGCTGCAAACAGTAAAGCCTCCCAAAAATGCTCGGTAGGCCCCCTTTTGCCGCCCCTGTCGAAAATCAGTTCTTCAGGCGGCTGAACCTCTGGGAACCAACTTCCATAATGACCATCATAACGCCCCTTACGATTCACCACGCGCTCAACAGAAATCCATTTTGCCTCCAATTTTAGCCATTGGCTGTAGTGCCGTTTTAACTTCTGGTCGGTAATTGCAAGGTCGGCCGGAACTCTCACCTCGATCCGAATCCACGACTGAATCCCAATGGCCTTGAACAAAGCGATCTGATTTAACTTCTGAGGCTCTTTCCGATGCCTCACTTGACTCTTCACGCGTTGCACAGCATGAAGGTGCTCGCTAATAGCTTTACTTGCCATGTCTGAATCGCTGGCGTACCAGGCTATTAACGCATCGAAAAATCGCTTCGTGTAACGCCTGATAACCTGTTTTCGGGGAGGAGCGATAAAGAAGGGCAACTGGGGATCACCTTTTTTCCGATCTTTATCGTCAAACGGTTTGCTGGTCCGCTCGTCGGTCGTAAAAAAGCGGCTGCGCTCTTGGCCCTTGGCTCGTTCCCGCCCTTTGTAGGTCAACGTAGCAAGGTACACAGCATTATTGTGGATTTTCGAAATCAAATATTCACTGAACCCCATAATCTTGGCGACACGGGAATAATCTTGATCCTCCAGGTTACGGACGTCCGACTTCTCAGTCAGGAATCTTTCTACCTGGTACGGCGCAAGATAATGAATTTTCTGCGTGTAATCGTGATAGGGATTAAAATCTGTTGCCGGCTCGGATCTAAGTTTCGCCGCTGGTTTGCAGGAATAATCGCGCGGCCAAGAAGATACGAGTGAGTTCAGAACCACGGAGGCTGTCGGCCTTACGATTCTCCTGCGTTGGTTGTGCTTTTCGGTTGCTCCGAGGGACATACCTGTAATGTTGGACTGCATAATCTGAGTGAATGCCACCTCATGGGTGTCCGACAAGCGCTGAACGAGAGCCCAATCCGCAGAATGCGCGTAGGTCTGCATGGTTACTGAAGGGCTGGAATGCCCAAGCCATGTTGACAACATATAGATGGCAGACAGAGTGTCACGGAGACCGGTTTTTCGCCACATGACTTCATCTGCACATGGGTGATATCCCCGAGCTTCATCAGTTCGGTAGACCGTCGGAATTAATTGCAGCGGATTAAACTCCAGCATCCGTAGCAGAGTAAGGCTGGCGAACGAGTGTCGAAGATGATGGAATCGCGCGTTTTGATCCCCCGTCACGTGACGCAATGTCTGTGTTACCGGCACCATCACCATTCGTTCGACCAAGTGCCTTTCGATCCCCACTGGCAGATCGAACATTGGTTTCTCAAGATCTCCGGAGCTTTGCGCCTTTCGTCGCTCCCTTAGAGACCGGATTAGTATCAGCTCTTCTTCGGTCAATAACACCCACAGTGGCAAACGTCGAGTGGCGCTGAAGCTTTTTAGCCTTCGAAAACCGTTCCGTTGTACCAGTAGTTCGACTCGCTCCAAATTCGTGTCGAATCCCACGAAATCCTTCAGCTTTAGTCCCAATGCTTCAGTTCTACGAAGGCCGCAGCGGTAACCTAGCACTAACGCTGCGGCACATAGACGTGAAAGGTCATCTGCTCGCTCTTTCACCAACAGCTCATAAGCCTGAACGTATTCGGTGGGCGTTATGATCGCAGCGTCCACTTCCCCGGCGCCAGCAGTACCCTCAATCTCTGCTTCGGAGTAATCAAATGCCTGCTCTAAAAATCGATGAAAATACCCCAAGCGCGCTGCAACGGGCGGTTTGGCTGCAGAGCTATTTTCAAGGGCAGACTCATACAGCGCTTCCCACTGTTCACCCGTTAATTCCTCAGGGCATGCTAGTTCCGAGGCAAGCGGTAGCAGTGCCTTGCTCACCTTCTCGACATAATCCAGTGTCGACGACGGAGCGAGGGGCTCACCGCCTTTGTTTCCATGTGCCAACAGGTGAATGGCCCAATGCGTTAACAGTTCAATCAATGGATGCAGGTCCACATGCTTGCTCAGGTAATCCCGTAGTCCGGCCCTAATCCTCATGGCCTCCTGTTTGCCACTTACGTTCGGCGCTCGCAGGAGGGCTTTCAATCGCGACAGGGATTCCCGGAGATTCCTGCATACGGTTTTGTTCGCGATCCGGTCATGCTCTACCGCTTTTATACCGTCGGCCTCTTGTTCTTCGTCCTCCGTCAACCGCCAATGCGTGCCGGTGACTAGCCGAACCATATTGACAGAGGAGATAGGCGGAGCCAGGCGGGCAGTTTCTGCGTACGTGCGCAGTACGCCTGGCAAAAGCACCGCAGCTTTGGCACGACTGATCTCAATAACTCGCTTATGTGGACTGCGACCAATCGTTGCTGTGGGGTCAAGGTGTTTCAGGTAGCTTCCGATAAGATGCCTGACTGATTCCCTGGGCCACTGACGACCATAGCGCTTGTAGTACTGCATGAGTAACAACCCTGTTACAGGTACAGGAAGCACTCGACGGTCTGGCCTCTCAGCGTCAACCTCCGACCTGAGTGGCTCATGTTTATCGATGTCTGTCTGTTCTGAATCTGCACTGGTCTGGCTCTCAACAATGCCCGTTTTTGAGGAGCGATCACGACATTCCAGCCAGACCCTGTCTCCATGCACGTAAGCACCGCAACGTATTGCCTCTGGCAACTGAAGCACCACCTTGGTGCTCAAACATCCACTGTGCATGATCAGGCTGAACAGCAATTGACCGGCAGCTAGGGATATATCGTCCTGCAACCTGGCCTGGGAAGCGATAGTGCCCAGATCCTCGTAAAATCGCCCGTTCAGGGTGTTGTACTCCTGGCAGAGAGCCTGGGAACGCGAGGAAATCGCCGATGCTTCCATGGATAGAGTGCGAACCGTAGAGGGCGGATTTAACTGCCATCCCAGCTCCTGTGTGCCGCGATACAGGCCTTTTACCAACAGGTTGTGAGCGTCCCGCAGTTCCTGCCCCATCAATCCCCCGCACACGACCTCACGCAACGTTTCCACCTGCTCATCTGACAGTGCAATATCGCGCTCTCCGTTATACAGTTCTGGATAGGACATCTTGAGCCCCTTGATCAACCTCAACCTCATTGAATCTCGACGCTTTTTCCGGGACTCTTGCCGTGCCGCAGCCCCGAGTTTGGTTTTTCCAGACTGAGCTCGCTTCTCAGCCGCCTTTCGGATCTGCTCCGCCGAGGGTAAGCCCACCTCCTCCCAACCCGTCCACATGATCATTTCTCCCCATATCCAGCAATAACAGCGAAGCCAATTTGCTCTGCGATCTTCTCCAGCGCTGCTCCTACCTCTTTGGTGTAATGCAACGGATCCAATCCCGAATACCGAGCTGTCGGCTCTCGACCAATCCCCCAATGCCCCATCAACGCGTCAACGTAGTTACCGGATACCCCGCCCTCTCGCAGAGCACCTCTCAGGTAATGCCGGTTAGAATTCAGGTGTAATCCGTACGCCCAAGCAAAACGCGCTTTTATCGTTTTGGGTGTCACCCTCTCCAGATCTCCGTTGCTGGAGAGATAGAACAAGAACCCCGCCGAACCCTCTCCACCGAGGCGGACTAATCTTTCTCTGACCAGTGCAGCATGCTGTTCATAAGCTCGCAGTTGAGCTCGGAGCGTTGCGCACACTGGCACCATCCGAATATGCCCCATGTCATCTGCGGTCTTGTCAACAATCACGAGCGTCCCGGCCTCTTCATCCCAATCCGAGCGCTTGTCCAGTACGTCAGTGACAACGCGATATCCCGTCAGAAACAACACCATCAGCAATGTGTAGTTGGTGAAAGCGTTGTGAAAGCCGATTAACAGTTCCGGGGCCACCCATGCGGCACGCCATCGCTCGACGTCGTTCTGAAAGTCGCTACAAAGCGCCTGAATCGCCGACACTCGAAGCGCCAGGTTCGACCCCACTGCACCATCCAGCCCGAGTTGCTGCTGTTGACCGTTGCACGCTGGGACTCGCTCTAAAAGGCACTCCCACCGCGTCAGCACTTTCGTATACTGAGCAACGAGGTGCTCGCGATTGCACCAGTGGTAAAACAATGCAGCCGAAGTGCCTCCAGGCGGATGGCGCCCGGTGATCAAACTTGCTTCGACAAAATCGCCATCGATAGCCAGGATTTCGGAATACAATTGCTGCTCGATACGGGTACGCGTCACGCTGCGAGAGCCACCTCTGGCCGACAACGAAATCTCCCCACTCAGAATCTGTGCCGTGTCCTCATCCATATCAAAAAGCGACACAGAGCGCTTTGATAGCCCCCGAGAGCGCCGTGCTATCAATAACTTCAGGAGTTCCCATATATTTTCAGTGATCGGTAGCACCAACCGATCAAGATGGGGCTGCAGAACTGGCTCCCATTCAGGGTGAGATTTGCGGCGATCCTCTGGTGCCAGAACCCCTGTCACCCACGTGCGATCGTTCGTGACCACGTACAGGTCACCCGGGCCGATGGTCAGAGGTAAATTATCCGCAGTGGCAACAAGCCGTATCTTCGCAACATCATCATAAGGTCGCCCGGTTATGAGGCTTAGGATTCTCAGGGCCGGAACAGCCAGAAACACATGCCCAGCATCGGTTGTTAGCAGCTGACAAATCTCATCATCTGTTAATTGGCCCCACCGACCCGGCAACATCTGAGCAGTTCGGCGCACGTGAGCAATCTGACTTCGAGCTCGCCGTGCGGCAATTTCGGGAGTCTGTCCGTTTGTTCGTGATATTGGTGTCTGCTCACGGAAAAAGACGCCGGCATTCTGGATCTCTATGGCACTATTTCCCTCACTGTAAGCAGTAGTTCTCCTGAGTTCTTGCGGGCTGAGGTGATGCTCCCATACAGAGATTGTGGGATGTTCCAAATCCGTTTCGGGGTCAATGTCCAGTGGGATAGTAATGTGCTGCTCGTCTCTTGGTATCGGATCGCGGGAATCCCGATTGGCAGTCCGCTCACGAATACCCAGGAAGCGGGCGAGGAACCGCTCAACATAACGGAGGTAAGTAAGCTGGGCTTTTCCGCGCTGTTCACCTGCCAGTGCCCCTGCAGTATTGCGATAAATCGCCTCGAAAGACTGGCCCGATATCTCGGCCAAGACCGTTATCGGTAGTTTTCTCAATGCCAGCCACACCTCGTACTCGGATGAGGAGAGCATTTTTCGGCTAGCCTCTTCCTCGGTAGCTCCGACCTCCAGACGGTTTCGCCACTCACTAGTCGCGACCAGAACCGTCGTTATCGTTGCTGCAGATGCCGAATCGAGATTGTTCCGGGACGACAACTGAAGCAGGCCCGCGTGCACGGGGTGCTCTGTTTTTAAGCGGCGTTCAGAAGCGTGATTTACGCCCGGCTCTGTAGCGATCGATTCCATAACCGTTGCAGCCGCGTTAACGATCGGCGGAGGCAGTTGGACTGATCGAACGCCTTCCGTCAGTTTGTCGAGCCGCAACAGAAGCTGGGCAATTAACGGCAATCCGGTTTGGGTACTGCTCAGTTGGCAGTACGTGGAGACATCCTGAATGCATTGATCAATACTCATGATTCGCCTCCAGATTGATCCAGCAGTTGCGCGAAACCCGATTGAATAGGAGTCAGTGAGTTAAGCTGGTCGTTGTTCCGAATTCTCAGGAGTTGTCTCAGTCTCGAACGAGAGCAAAGCGATGGAGAGATCCGTTTGCAGATCTCCTGGGAGGTGAGGAGCCAGGTTCGGAGAAATTGTTGATTCGCCGATTGAGCTTCAAGAGCCGTAGCACTCGTTGTTAGGAACGCCGAAATGCGCGCCAGGTGATTCACGCCAGCCAGAGTGCCCCGCAGCTCCAGCACACCCACCTGATGATCGGAAGGCAGTAGCTTGGCCAGAGCAAATGCTCTGAGATTGCCCACCACCTCGTAGTGAGCACCGTTACGAACCACCAGAATGGGCTGGGTCATCGTAGCGACCTGAATCGCTGTGAGGGAGAGTTGAGCGGGTTCCGTCAGCGAAGAGGTTTCTAGCCCCATGAGGTGAAGTTTCTCGGCTGAAATCGGTGGGGCGATCAAACTGCTCACGGGCACGGAACGAAACCGAATCCGCTGCAAATCCTCTTTCTCTAGTAGATGGGTCATGCTTAGGAATCTCCTTAAACGATGACCCATTCTTTCAAGGCCGAGAGGGGGCCGGGTGACGTTAAACGGTGTTTTTTATGCACGAACTCGTCAATTTGAGATATCTCACCCCCAAACTGATTCCTGAATCTCGGGTTCGGCTGGAATTTTTTGCTTTCTATCCAGTCCGAGTGACCGCTCCAGCCCGGAACGAGTCGTGAATTCCTGTGATAGATCTGCCAGTGACTCTTCCGAGCAGAGGCTCCAGATTGCCAGGAATGGCTTCTTCGCGTACCGCAGCGTTAGACCGTCGAGAATCAACGACACCAGGTCGGAGACAGGGAGGAAGCTTTCGTCAATCGCTGAATTCGATCGCAGCACAAGCACGCCTATCCATGCCCCCGGCGGCAGTGAGCGGCAGATCTCTATCGTTCGGAAATTTCCTATCGGCAAATACCCGCTGCCAGAACGACGCACGATTGGTGGCATCAGGATTGACAAGTGCTGACGAGCATACGGAGAAAGAATCTCAGATTCTCTCAATGCATAGACTCTGGAAGCGATCAGAAGACGGTCTGACGGTTCCATGGAAACGGATAACAATCGATCGCGCCTGATTACACGAAACTCCAAATTCAACAACACCGCCAGCTCCCATTCGCTTGTCTCAAGCATATTTTCTCTGGGATAAGCGAAACTGTGTTGGCGTCAAATTAACGAAAATCGACGCGAGCGCGTCATCAGACGAAGGCATCTTCTCCGCAATGCTTAAACACCCGATCTGAGCTGGCAAGAACTAGAATGTCTGTCAAACTGGGAGGAGAGAAGAGGACAGCGAATCTCTAGAGAAAATACCGTGCAAGTAAAAGCGCCGCTGATTAGCGATTATGACATTCAGATCATGTTGGATCTCGGAGTCTCCGGCAGCCAACTGCGAAGTCTATTGAAGGGGGCAGGCATTGCTCCGTCGCGGCGCTTATTGGCCAAAGGCGGGGAGAAAACTAATCCATTATCAGCTAAAGAGATCGAAGTTCTTAAAAAAGGAGGGGCCAGAGGGCTCGGCCAAAGTCCCCAACCTGAGGATACGTCTGGGACGATTAAGTTACTGAGTGAGTTGGTGGAGGAATGTCGCCATCTTGTCCACAGTTCATTAAGTCTGAAGAATGTCGCAGCTATTCTCAGCATTTCTTCTATAGAAGCCGAGCATAGAGCGCTCAGCACTCCGCCCCGCTTACACGCCGTTGCATTGGCGGAGGGAGAGATTCGTTTTCCCAAATGGCAGTTCACGGATTCAGGAGCAATTCCTCACCTCGAGTCTATACTGGCGGTCACGAAGATACCCATCAATCCAATAGGGCTATCTCGTCTCATGCTACTACCGAACCCTGAACTCGAGAGCGACGAGGGCTACCTTAGTCCCCGTGATTGGCTCATTCAGCGTCGCACTCCACAGCCCGTCCTGGAACTGGTGAAATTCCTTCCGTTGGATTGACGGAATTGATGCCCGAAATTCTCAGTGCCCAGCAAATCAAAGGGACGTAGCTGGCATCAGTCAGAGATTTGGAGGAATCAAGAAATCCGATATGCTCTTCATGAGACATCTGGAAAGGCAGAGGGAGAGGAACATGAACATGCTGGCAGGTTTGATTGGATTCAGCGCGTTCGTTTTAACACTGACGATTTTGGGGGTGGTGGGGTACTGGAAAGCAGACAAGTTGGAGGTTTGGGCTAAGAAAGTTATCGAAAAGAAGAAGTCTCAAGCATGACAAGCTGGGGCCACAGACCGCGGCAAAGAACCGAATCAATGTGGGGACTTCAAAGTGATGAGTGAACAAAAACGTTATCCGCAGGCCATCAGCCACTTCCAAGCCTACCTGAACTGCGCCTCGATCGTTATGTTCGTGCTATGCACCACCATTTTGATCGTTGCTTATTCGCCATTGCAGTGGATTAGTCCGGGTACAATCGCAAACCTGAGGGGTGAATTCGGCCAAATACTCCCATTGTCTTTGGCAGCGGCCCTGGTAACGAGCGGTATCCAGATCACTTCAATGATGTCTGTCCGGACAAAGCCATCGGTGTTGGAGTTGTCTTTGTTCTGTACTCTGCACATAGTAGCGTTCCTGGCCGCTTACCTGACCATGGGCGCAATGGAGACCGTGAGCCCGTCCGGAGTAATTTCTTTGGTTTGCATCCTATTTGCCATCGTCGCACCGTGCTGTTGTTTTGTTTACACCAGAGGAAAGACTATTAGTGAGGCTGGATGAGCATCTGGAGCGGTCAAGCGCACGAAATTTCTGAGGTCTACAATACCCGAAACTGATTCACGGTCGACCAGTAGTGGGGCATACACGAGGTTCAGACGTTCATCTCGCTATAATAGACGCAGCACTTAATGCGAGCGAATTTCAGCTATCGCGCAACTAAACTGCTCCCTCACGGGCAACGCTCAAACCCAAAAAATATGCGATGACATACTGATCGGTGGCGGTGGAGTTAACGAATAATCACTTCGCGCCGGCGCTGTTACATTACTGTACTGTTTGAAGTTGCCGATTAGATTAAGAAGGAACATATCGACTATTCGTTATGACTATAAGTTTTTACGAAAAGGGTGAGTTATCGTCCGGATTTCACGGCTGGCGCGTTGCTGTCACCATTCGTGGGAGGCGGTACCAGAAATACTTTTCATTAAATCGGCCAAACACCCGAATCGCAAAACAGCTATGGTACAGGTACCAAGAGACTCGAGCCCATTATTACGAGGCCCGATATCTGATGCGTTCAGCCGCCATTCAATACCTAGACTTCATTAACAAGAATCATCCGACAACCCGACCATATCGCGGTGTTGGGTTTCATGGCATCACGTTAGGTATGGGCACGGGCAGAAGAGCCGACCAAGAAGTCTGTTATTTTTCAGTCAACAAACGAGGATCGGTCACGAAATTCTACATTGATGAGAAAGCGACACTCTCACAAGCCTGGAAGCAGGCCGTTTTTCATTGGGGAGGCATCTACGAGATTAGGAAAAAGGACGTTGCAGAAAAAGTGAAGCTCAATCCCGATCCTAGTCAATTCAAAGCACTTCGCAAACAGCTCAACGATCACGAAGGCTATGATTTTCCACCAAGTGTTCTGCATCACGTTTATGCCGAGCAGCGTAGCCAACTTGTGCAACAGAAAGCCCGCGTAAGCTCGGACGGAAGGCTTTCGGGAGATGAGTTATTAACCATGTATGCCAATCTTGAGCGGGAAGTGGCCGAGTTTCGAAAGTAAACCCAAAGGGTTATGCCTCCTTTATTCGGAAAGAGGGGCACTAACTTCGGTAGAGCAGCCATCAAACATTGCCAGGCAATCGAACCCCCTTTTCCGACAACAAAACTGCCATATTAATAAGCGCGCGGGCCATCCCCCGAGTAAGATTTAACATCATTAGGCCAAATGCCTCAGCTTCCTTTTCGTGCAGCTTAAAAAACAAATCAGAGCTAACTTCAAGTACAACCGAGTCAGAATGTGCAACTGTAGTTGCCACCTTGTCCCGCAAGGCGATCATCGCTGCGAAGCCCACCTCTTCACCAGCTTCATGACGCCGAACGAACGACATTCGTTCTTTTTGTCCGGGCATCCAAGTGTCGATTGCTCCTGCAAGTACGATGTAAAACGCATCACTCCTATCGCCTACGCTGAAAATAGTATCTCCGGCATCCAGCGCGATCACTTTGCCCTCTCTAAGTAGGTACTGGATTACTTCACCCGACAGAGCACCGAAACTGGAGAGCTCACAAAAATAAGAACCACCTCTTGCTTCCCAGAAAGTCAGGCCATCGATCTCACGCATAACCCTTCCTCCCTTCCAATCGCTTAAAGCTTAAGTTTAGCTCTCCTTGCAGGACTCGGCATTGCAGTCTCCTAATTACTTACTTGGCGAGTTCAGTACCTTCGATACCGCACTCAAACGAGGCATGAGCTGATCTCGATAACTATACCGAATGGTTCCATAAAACCTGGGGAGCGACGGAGAGTTGCCTCTCCGTCTCGATAATTTCCAACGATTTTAATAACCGTCGGTGGTAAAGGGGTAGAATCCCGGCCCTGCATGTGGCGGTAGGAGCTCGTCACCTTGCAGCATTCGAATAATGCTCCGCGCAGCTTTCTGGGCGGAAGCAGGGTTCTGGCCCGTCACCAAGCGACCATCGACAACAACATTCTCTTCCCAAGCTGAGCCATAGACGTGAATGGCGCCTCTCTCAACCAGCCTGTCTTGCAGAAGGAAAGGAACGACATCGCTTGTCCCCAGTGAGGCCTCTTCCTCATTTGTGAATGCGGAGACACGCTTACCCGCCACCAATAAATCGCCACTGGACAACCGAAGATTCACCAGAGCAGCATTGCCATGGCATACGGCAGAAACAATGCCCTGATTCTCGTAGATAGCTGAAGAAATGCGGCTGATATCTTCGTTGTCCGGAAAGTCCCACATCGGTCCAGATCCTCCGGCAAACATGATGACGCGATAGTCATCCGGATCAACCTGTGCCAACGGAATGCTGCGAATCACCTTCGCCATCAGATCCGCGTCGTTCAAGAACACCTGATGGTACTCATCGTCTTCTTCCAAAGCTTTGGCGTCGAGGGGGGCCATGCCACCTTCAATGCTGGCGACATCCACGGTGTAACCGGCCTCGGTGAACTCGTAGTATGGATGCGTCAACTCCGGCAGCCAGAAACCTGTCTTCTCACCGGTATCTCCCAATTCGGTATGGCTGGTCAGAACGATGAGTATCTTTTCAAGTTCTCTGGCTGAGGTTCCCGCGTGGGCAAAGTTGATCGTAAACAGAATAGCAAACAGCAAGGCAGCATTGATGAGGTGCTTCATGATTTACTCCGGTGATCTCGTAAAACGTGAGTAACTAATAGATAGCAATTAACAAAAGGGCTTTGACGTCCCGTCGCCAGGCATCTAATAGGCGACAGTAAAGCGTTGCCTGAGATGGCGAGGGGCTTCCGCCTCATCGATCAGGGCAACAGCCAAGTCCTCGATGGAGATGCTTGAATTGCCATCGGTATCGACGACCAGTTCATCCGCACCCAATCGGTATTGGCCAGTCCGCTCTCCGGGAATCAGGTTTGCAGGTGGGCTTAGGTAGACCCAATCCACCCGATTTTCTGCCTGACAGGCCTCCTGCTGATGGGCACTGGCTCTGCCGATGTGCCGGGCTGAGACCGGAAGGTATCTGGCATCTTCCATCACCGTTCGACCGCCGGTTCCCGGTACTTTGAGCGTTGCAGCACCGCCGACCACGATCAGCCGGACATTGCTCTGGGCAACGCCCGTCATCAGAGCTCGGGTATACTCAAAAACACGTTCGCGATCATCCGCCGGCGGTCGAGTCGCGTTAATGACAACGTCCTGGCCAGAGGTCAGTCTGGCGACGTCAACCGGATCGGTTGCGTCACCCGCCTTTGCGATGGCCGCGTCTGGCAGGGCCCTGAAGGCCCCGGCATCGCGAACAACCGCCGACACCTCATGCCCTCGGGTAATTGCCTCCGCTACAACTCGACGACCCACGTTGCCTGCGGCACCCAGTACGGTAATTTTCATTGGTTGAAATCCTGTTGATTAAATCTTCAAGGTGGCACTTGGCCACCGTTGGGCCCCTTACTTGGCCCCCTTGGTTAACGCGGATAACTCTACCCCGTTTCCCAATCAGCGATAATCCACTATTATGGAAAATCACTGTTGACCAATACTCTACATTGAGACGATTTGATGAACGCATTCGGAGCCATTCCGGCATTTGTTGCTGTGGTTAAGGGCGGCGGATTCTCTCCGGCGGCGCGCGTACTCGGCGTTTCAAAATCGGCGGTAAGCAAACGTATTAACCAACTTGAACAGGATCTTGGCGTGCGCTTGCTCTACAGGACCACGCGCAAACTGAGCCTGACAGAGGCCGGGGAACGTTACTTCGAACACGCGGAACAGGCGTTACTGGCGGCGGGTCAGGCGGAAGACGCGGTTGCAGAATTGCAAGGTGAGCCACAAGGCAAACTGAAGATTAGCAGCCCGATGTCTTTCGGCCGGCTGCACATCTCCCCGCTAATTCCAAAAATACTGAAACGTCACCCCAAACTCGACATCGAGCTGTTGATGGACGACCGTCCCGTGGACCTTGTAGCTGACGGCATCGACATTGCGATCAGGAGTGGCTTCGGAGGACTGCCGGACTCGGCCCTTGTGGCTCGCAAACTGGCGCCATTGCGACAGGCCATCTTCGCGTCACCGGATTACGGGAGGGAGCGCCCGCTCCCCCGCACCCCAGCTGAACTGGCTGAACACAACTGCATTCTGTTCAGCTACTCCCGAGACAGCAACGTCTGGACCTTTGAGCGCAACGGAGCGTCAGAAAACGTTGAAGTGACCGGCAGCTATCGAGTCAACAACAGCGAAGCCATCCTGGCGGCTATCCTCGAAGGCATCGGCGTTGGCCGACTGCCAACCTTTGTCGCCGGCCCCCTAGTCAAATCGGGACAGTTGGTTAACCTCTTCCCGGACTACCGAATCCCCGACCACACCCTTTATGCAGTGTTCCCCGAACGACAGTATCTTCCGGCTAAGGTACGGGTGTTCTTGGAGTTTGCCTTGGAATATCTTGGAGGGGACGAACCGTACTGGGATGCCTGAAAATATGAAAACGCTGACAGGTAGGATCCATTGAAACCATCCCCTTAATTCGGACACCTTGGTTGAATCAAAGGCCCAAGCGTGGGCAAAGACCCTGTTCCAGGAGTGTTAAAGGTGTCCGCTTTACGTGGGGCTTAAAAGTTTACTGCAAGCTCAGCATGACGAGGCTGGGCTTTACTGGTGAGTAGCCTTTAAAGAAGAGCAGTGCAAAGGGGAAATGGTCAACAACGGTCACGCGCAATGCTGGCACCAGATAGCTTTATTATCGTGTAAAGTCGTCGATTTCATCGTATATCGTCACTGAAACGCGCTCGCCTATTCTTCTCATGCCCACCATTTCCGATGGGTTATCTGACACCCAGAAGCGCTTCCAACTTTCAACCGAATCCCACTTTGCCACAGTAACCACTTCAGTTTCATTCTCAGTGCTACGGAGCATAAAGCTTCCCAAAGCTCCTGGCACCGTCTCATGTATGTTGTTTGTAGTATGAACCCATACCTCTTTGAAGTTCTCAAAGTTCTCTGGGTTAACTTTCCACCGATATACTACGCGAATCACTTCGCCCCCTATTAGATAAATGCTGTTAGAAGGAAACTCCTCAACCAAGGTGGAGGTAACTTGGGGTGACGTCATGAGCCGCGTGGCCGAGCAAGCATCGATCCCCTTGAATTCCGTTCCTCCGTTGTCATTTCGAGAGTGTCCTCATCCCACTCTTGCTCTCGGAAACAGCTACCATGCACGTGTCACGTCTGAAGCCTGAGGAAGTAGTGGTACGTGCCCGACTCTCTCTTATACCCAAGTGATTCGTAGAGACTCTGTGCACTGATATTACTTTCGGCCGTTTCCAACGTCAGCCCTCTGGCTTCGTCGTTAGAAGCAAACTCTCTCGCAGCATTCATTAACCGTTTCGCCACGCCGTGCCCTCTCGATTCTGGACGCACATAGAGGTCATTAAGAACCCATACTCGAGCGACCGATACCGAGGAGAAGCTTGGATACAGCTGGGTGAAACCAACCGCTATACCAGCATCATCGACGGCAACCAAAATCACGGATTCCTCGTTTAGCATTCTGGCTTTCAGGAACTCGCGAGCCATTGCTAGGTTGCTTGGTTGGTTATAAAAGACCCTATAAGCGTCAAATAGTGGAGCTAACATCGCTAGCTCTTTTAAATATGCTTTTCGTATTTCCATGTGCCTTTCCATTATCTATGTGCTGCGCTGCCAAAGAGATCTCTTAGCCATGCATGAAGCTCTTGGGGGATCTCCGTCAACAAGTCAGCAAGCCCAAAAGCGAAACCTGCCCACTTAGGTAGACTTGATTGGATTGAATAGCCTTTTCGAGGCAGGGCCGCGAAACTATGCCCGGTTTGAGAGAACGCATTAGTCAGCCAATTCAAAGACAATATCAAGAGCCCCATTCCAGAGGCATCGCTTTCCTATGGCCTGAAGTTGTTCTTTTCCTTCGACAATCTTCAGGAAATGATTTCCCGCAAGTTGACCGAGTTTGCTGGAAAAACAACAAGGGCCGTAAGCGAAGATTATTTCGGTCTCACTGTAGCCCCCAGGGTAGAAAAGGAAATCCCCCGGGGACGGATAACTGGTTGCATTTTCCCAGGGCAGACCATAGCTGGCGTCCCCTAAAGGGATCCAGCAGCCCTCACCACTCCACCGCACGTGAATAACTCGCTGGTGGTAAGGCAACATTTTCAAGAACGCGTCCACTGTCAGTGGTGCTTCGTCAATGGTTTCCGCAAGGAAAACAAATTCATCGCAGGATATTTTGATTCTTCTCATCATCTGTACCGTTCGTTTCAAACAATTCCCAAAGTCGCAGGATCGACCTCAAGCACCGTCAAAGCCGCAATATGTCTGAGCGCTTTCGATGGCCCAAACCGTTAAGCCTACGAAACCTTCCGGACAAGCTGCTGCGCGAAAAAAGTGACAGCGGAAATCAGGGAACAGCATCCGGCCTAGGGGTGAAACATCAGCTTGCGCTTGTTTAGTCACCCAAAGCTGGAATCAAAAAGCATCCCTTCACAAATGCAAAAGCCCTGAGAAAACCAACTATCAGGCCTTTTAGATTAGTTCAAAAACTTCTTTAATTGGTCGTCTGGTTTTCTTAGACCAGTTGCCTTCTGCGGCTCTTCCGACGGTAACCAAAACAACAGGAATGATGCCTCCTTCCAACGCAAAAAACTGTTTCACCATATCTGGATCAAACCCTCCAACACTACCGGTGTCGTAGCCTTTGGCTTCTGCTGCATAGATCAAGCTCATAGCAAGCAGTGACGCCGAGCGAATGGCCTCATCTCTTCTTACCAGCTCATTTGATTCGTGGCTTGCACTAGCCATATCGACCCATGACTTTTTAATATTTTCGGGAATAATTCCGTGCTCGACATCGCCTTGCAAAATAAATTCAAGATTTTTATAACCTAAGCTGTTCCCACATATAATGTAGGTCACCGACGCATCAAGTATTTGCTCTTGGCAGTATGCGGCCTCGTAAAGCTTTTCCTTCTTTTCATTAGAGTGCACTGCGATCACTTTCCAATTCTGCAAATTGAAGGCAGAAGGGGATTGGAAGGCGAACTCAGCAATTTCAGCAACCTCAGAAGCCGAAATCTTAAAAGAAAGATCATACCTTCCAGTTGTCTTCCGGTTTTTAATGAGCTCAAGCATTGTGTTCATAGCAAAATCTAGCTCCAGTTAAATTCAAACCAATCATAACCTATCTTTTATTCACCATGAGTAAACTGTCTTTTCCGCCCCATTGAACAATGTTTTCTTTAAAATTACTTATTCAAACTTCTTAAATTTGGGATTTTTAAATATGAAAATTGAATTTTTTCATGATGTCGTATGCGGTTGGTGCTACATTCAGTCGCCTGCCCTAAGAAAACTTCAAGAAAATTATGATGTCGAAGTTATACATAGGTGTTTCGTTCTTCAAAGGAACGATAGAGAGATGATCAATCGCTGGGGATCATTGGAGGGCGCAAAAAATCAAATCCTACAGCATTGGGAATCATGTGCGGAATTCGAAGGCTCTTACGAGCGATTTAATATCTCAGGAATGCGCGAAGCCCCTTTTAATTATCCAAACGGATTCCTGGCGGCCAAAGCAACAAAGACAGCGGAAATCCTTGGAGGACAAAACTCGCACTGGGACATGTTTGATCTTCTCCAAAAGTATCACCTCCAATACGCCAAAAACATTGGCGAAAAATCAGTGATCCTGGAAGCCGCAGCAGATCTGCAATATGAGCTTTGCGAGTTTAATGATGTGCTTGAATCAGAGGAAGTGGTAAGCAAAATTACCAAAGATTCCCAAATCGCCTTTCAATACGGTGTTCGTTCAATACCTACACTTGTTTTAGGTGAAAAACATGCAATACGCACAACGACCAAATATGACGATCTGGTGAGTTCTCTCAAAGAGCTAGCGGTTATTTAACTGCCTTTATAATTAACAATACTTCGTCAAAGATCATCTGATAAGACTTTATCAACGTTTTAAAGAAACGTATTCGAAGCAATCAGGATAATCCGAGTTAGAGGAGAGCTACTGTGTAATCCAGCTACGACGCTAACTCATTTTTCGCTTTTGAAATATATAACAGAGTAGCTATTCCAAGGTGTGATTGGCAGAAGAATCCCGCAAAGCTATCTATGGTATGTAGACACTACTCATTTCATTATTTTTTGAGTGCGCATCGGCAGCGGCATTAAAATCACAGTGGGACCCAACGCCGGAACTAAGTCGAGGTATTGTGAAGGCTGCAAGATTGCAGCCTTCCAGGTAGAGGAGTTGAACTAACCGAACGAAAAAATTGATAAATATGCAAACCTGAATCATCATCAGCCTGTATTCAAAAGATGACGCCCTAGTTCATAGGCGATTTAACGTTGAGGTTCGGTAGAGTTCCATGGATAAGCTTAGAGCGCTTACAGTTTTCAGACGCATTGTCGAATTGGGTAGCTTTCAAGCTGCCGCCAAGGACCTCCGCCTTTCAAAAGCTGCGGTCACCAAGAACATTAATGAGCTGGAAATGGCGCTTGAGACCCCGCTTATCAATCGAACCACGAGAAAGCTTTATGTCACTGAAGCTGGGCAAGATTATTACCGTGAAGTGTGCTTCGCATTAGATGCAATCAACAATGCAGAGCAAAATCTATTCGCTACCAAAGATGGTATTTCTGGAAAGCTAAAGGTCGGCGCCCCAATTTCCCTTGGCATGAAGCTCATCAACCGACTGATTGTCGATTTTTCAGATCTATACCCTAAGATATCAATAGAGATTTTGATGGATGACAAACATCAAGATCTTATTTCCCAAGGTGTAGATATCGCGATCCGCGGCGGCGGAACTTTGACTGATTCCTCCTTAAAGTCTCGCAGAGTTTCCGAGTTAAAACGAACTCTCTGTGCCTCACCCAACTACCTTAGCAGCAGCTCGCCAGTTTTAGCACCCGAGGACTTGAAATCTCACGAATGCTTGGGTTACAGCCTTTCATCCTCTACTCGCTGGCGATTTAGTCGAGGAAATGACGTAGAAATAATAGAGCCGTCGCCTTCAAAGTTCACGGTTAATAATAGCTTAGCTTTGGTGGAAATAGCTTCACATGGTAAGGGAATTATTTTGACACCCGATATTTATGTTCGAGAAAAAATCGAAAAAGGTGATCTCGTTGTTCTCCTCCCAGATTGGCGCCCGGAACCGCATTATCTTTATGCTGTTTACCCAAGCAATAGGGCGAACGCCAATCTTGTGAGGTACTTCATTGATTTTTTAGTTGAGCGCCTCATCTGACAAAGATTCTTCCTTATCTGGCTCGGCGCTCTTTCTTCCTGTAGAAATTATCTTATACAAGGATAAAAGCACTACAATAACGCCAATAATTTGAACAATCCCTAGCGATTGATTCAGGCCTATCCAACCAATTAGGATAGCGCTGATGGGGCTGAGGAATCCAAGCGAACTAGACACGCCTATGGGCAAATTCTTCACTCCGTTAAACCAAAGCGAATAAGAGATAATAGCGCCAAATATTATCAAATACCCATACCCTAAGATATTCTTGGGTTCAAGGCTGTTTGGGTAGGTGTCAAAAAAAGGAGAGATGCAGAGCAGTACGATTCCACCGAAAAATAGTTGATAACCTGTAAAGGCATACAAATTCAGCTTGGCAGACCATTCCCTCGAGAAAAATGTTCCTAAAGACATTGAGATAGCGCCAACTGCTGCGGAAATAATCCCAATAGTATCCCATCTACTCTCACCGTTGAGGAATATCAGATTCATTCCAAAAAATGCAGAAACCAAAAGCAAGATCTTCCCTATTGATAGTTTTTCGTTCCTTAGCGCAAAGGCAAGCAAAGTAACTATTGCTGGCTGCAGCGAACCGATTAAAGCGGCGATACCTCCCGGCAATCTATAGGCTGAAATAAATAGCATACTCTGAAACAATGATATATTGAGAAAGGACAATGCTATCAGCTTTTTGAACATAGCAAAGTCTATCTTTTCCCTGAATACTAACAACAAGACTAATCCAGCAGGAAGACACCGTATTGCTGCTGCTAGAAATGGCTGGTTCTCTGGAAGAAATTCGGTCGTTAAAAAATAGGTGCTACCCCAAATCACAGGAGCGATAGCGGTTAATAAAACAAGAAAGGTAATATTCATAAGCTTACTCACTTATCTATATACTGACGCATTATTCAGAGCAAGCGATCTCCGAGCAACGATATACCGGTGAATTCACAATTCACTTATTTTTCGTTTACTTTACGGTGCTCTCCTCATAAGTTTTTAGACTTCGGAATGACTAAAAATTGGAGGAATATTATGTACAGATTTGTTTTTTCGTTTCTTTTAGCACTGTTATCGGTATCGCCCCACGTATCGGCAAGTGATCGGTCTTCTCAAGGAGTTCTGGAGCTCGCCTTCAGTGATGGGAGACCTGCGGTAAGCGGCGTGAAGAACGTAAACCAATACCTAAAAGATATTGGAGTCAGAGTGACCGAGGTGCCAATCCCTGTAGAGGCGCATGAAACTATTGAAAAATCGAAAAATCAGGCCCTTAATGACGCAGATAAGCAGCTTATCCTGAATACTTTTGCGCTGAACAGAGGAGATTTACTCGATCAAATCGAATCTGCCGGCAGAGAGCCTGCAGTACCAAGAGGGGGCTATTTGTCGACCTCGGAGCCGGATGTGTCGCCCTATCCAAAAGTATATGACATGAAATCGATGTCTACTGAAATTAAGCACTTCCTTCAGCATAAATTCGGGAAACTACATGTAAATAGTTCCGAAAAAGGAGAAGGCATTGACGAAGTGATGACAATCATTTCAGGCGGACATTGGACATGGTTCTTTGTACTTAGTGACGGTGTGGTCGGAAAACTTACCCTAGGTTACGTCGACAAGCATGGCAGTGGTTGGCGAATTTCGTATCCTGGATTAGTGTCGCATGGTGGTTTTTTCGACTCGGATCACGGCCTTGTGGTTGCCTATGCTCATGGTCCTGAGAATTTCATCATGCGTTACGAAGATCCAAGCGTGGAATGGTCGGACACGCTAGGAGACAACCCGTGGATCGATTTCTCTTACGAAGCTCCCGTCCTTCTCGATCAAGCAAAGTAATTCGGAGTCTTCAAGCGGTTCACGGACGAGCCGCCTTTAAAGGTACGATCCACAATTTAGATACCGCACGGCTGACAGAGAAGCTTATATCACTCCAATCCAGGTACCCGCTTTTACCAAATCATGCACCAGTTCACGTGACTCTCGCGCGACCGTCCGCGTTGCCTGCGTTAGCGTATGCTGAGTGGACAAACTCATAACTAGTGTCCGACGCATCTGCTCTGTCGAAATACGTTTCACAAATAGCTCCTTAAGCTCAACCTCATGCTTCACCGACATGTAAGGCAGCACCGTCAACCCAACAGACTCGCGGACCAAGTCTTTAATTGCTAAAAACGAATCCACCTCGAAATTAATATCAAGGGTGACATTGAACTGCATTGCTACTCGCTCAATAAGCGCCCTCAAACCATGACGGGTACTCGGTAATATCAACTTAAAACTGGAGAGCTCCTCAACACTCAGTTCCCGGTCTGAGTCTTTAAAGGGGCGCGAAGACACAAGGCACAATCCTTCATCAACCAGCCCTTCACAAATAACTTGTGATGAGCGAGAAGTCTTATAAAAAAGGGCCAGGTCAATTCGTCCCGTGGCTAACCATTCATTAACATCGCCACTAAACGCTTCAATAATCTGAAGAGAAACGTTTGGATATTTTTTATTTATCCTTAGAACCAGCGGCGCAGCAAAAAACTGACTTTCCGTAGGAGGCAGGCCAACTCGCACCTTGCCAGACACTACTCCCTGCAATCCTCTGACCTCTTCAACTAGGTCATTCACATTTTCGATAATCGGGGCCGCCCGTTCAAGAAGAACCCTGCCAGCGTCTGTCAGCTCTACACCACGACCAGTTCGTGTAAAGAGTGACAGCCCCACCTCTTCTTCAAGGCTCCTCAATTGACGACTAATTGCCGGCTGAGCAACGGACAGCAATGTGGAAGCGCGTGACATACTGCCGGCATGGGCGAGCGCTACAAAATATTTTAATTGCCTTAGTTCCATGAGCGCATCCTCATAATATGCCTTCAAAAACACTCTGCACTAGTTCATCGCGTTGAATCAGTGCATTTAAAATTGCACGAATAGCCAAAATACGCAAAGCAAAAATCAGTGGAATCAAACCTGCCTACACAGATATTCATATTCGGCATATCTGCTAATTATTTAATGCAACGCTCCTCGAAAATTCATCATGTAATATAAAAAACGTTCAATAATTTCCAAAACATTACGAAGACGGAAATACGATGCTTCCTAAGTCACGAATCCAATATGAGTTATCTCATCGGCGAAGCTTACCGCCCGGGCCTAACGGAAAAAATCTCATTATCCACATAGTCGTAAATATAGAACATTGGAGATTCGATAGCCCGATTCCCCGAAAGCTACTTCCGGCACCACATGGAGCTGAGAAAGTTCCTGATGTTCCGAACTACTCTTGGGCTGAGTACGGCATGCGCGTTGGAATGTCGCGACTCCTCAGGGTCCTGCAGGACCGCAACCTTCCTGCTAGCGCCAGTATCAACGCGGGCGTTATTGACGCATATCCGGCATGCGCCAGCGAAGTGAAAGACGCGGGCTGGGAGTTTATTGGGCACGGGTACCATCAGCAGAGCTTGCAGGCCTCGGGCGCTGACAGTGAAATTGAGCTGATAAACAAGTCAATACGGCGAATCGAGCAATTCACCGGCGAAAAGGTACGGGGTTGGCTCAGTCCCGGACTGAAAGAAAGCTATGACACCCCGGATCACTTGCGTGCGGCGGGAATCGACTATGTCTGTGACTGGCCTGTGGATGATGCGCCGTGCTGGCTCGAAACCCGCTCTGGCCAGCTTCTTGCGATGCCTTACAACCTGGAAATCAATGACAGTGTTGTCTATGCGGTCGAGAAGCATCGCTCCGACGAAATGTTCAAACGACTTCAGGATACCCTGAAATGCTTCGCCTCGGAGCTCAAACGAGGCCAATCCAAAGTTCTTGGAATAGGCTTGCATCCTCACCTAATGGGGGTAGCGCACAGACTCCCCTATTTCGAGCAAATGCTTGATCTATTGCAGGAACGTGAGGATGTCGTCTTCATGACCGGCTCTCAAATCTTCGATTGGTACACAAATCATGACTGTTAAACGAAACAACACAGAAGAGCGGATTCTGGGTAACTTAGTCGAGCGCTCAGACCCCAAGCACACGGCCCTGCTAATCATCGACATGCAGAAGGACTTTTGTATTGATGGCTACGCGGCGAGCCAAGCAGGAAGGCCGCTTGATGCAGTTCGGTCGATTATTCCTGCCTTGTCCGAGACCTTAAAAAAAGCAAGAGAGCTTGGCGTTCTTGTCTGTCATGTGGGATTCAACACACTTCATCATCATTTCAGCGACACCCCACCTTGGCTAAGCCAGCGTCGCCGGTCTACCTACGCATCAGACCGAATCGCAATGCACGGTTCCGATGGTGCCGACTTCATTGAGGAGCTCTCGCCCAGGGAGGATGAAATAGAGATCTACAAGCATCGTTACAGCGCTTTCAAGGGCACCAACCTGGATATGGTACTACGAGCAAATGACATCAAAACAGTAGTTCCAGTTGGAGTGTCTACGAACGTCTGTGTAGAAAGCACCCTACGTGACGCCTTCGAATTCGGATACTACGTCTGCGTACCTGGAGACTTGTGTGCCTCCTGGGACCAAGAACTACACGATGCAACTCTAAAAAACGTGAATGCACGCTTCGGCTTGGTTTGCGACCAACAGTCGCTGCTGAATGCCTGGGAAACTGCCGCCAGCTAACAAACGCTTAAACAGGAATGAATATGGAAACCTCAAATCTTACCCAAGAAGCCGCAAAATTTGCTGCAAACCTTAAATTCGACATGATTCCCGATGAAGCACTCCGTATTGCACGTCGGTGTATTATTGATGGACTCGGCGTAATGCTCGGTGGTTCCGATCAAGAAATCGCAGCCGTGACGAAGCAGTACATTAATAGTGTGAAAGGCCCTTCCCAGGCAAGAACGATTGGCGATAGCGAGACACGCGTTTCGGCTCCTCAGGCAGCGTTCTTCAACGGTATCGTTGGACATGCGATGGACTGGGACGACACGCAGCTGGCAGAGTCTCCTGGAAGACAGTACGGCCTGCTGACTCACCCCACCATTCCTCCCCTGGCTTCTGCTCTGGCAATCTCGGACATGCTTGGTAATGTCACTGGCGAAGAATTTGTTACGGCATTCGTCGCAGGCTTCGAAGTAGAGTGCAAAATTGCTGAAGCAATCAACCCGGATCATTACAAACATGGATTCCATACCAGCGGGACGATAGGCACCTTCGGTGCAGCTGTAGCGGCTGCCAAGCTGCTTGGCCTTGACCAGGCAGGTATCGCCAATGCAATCGGCGGTGCGGCCTCGATGGCTGCGGGCATCCGGGCCAACTTTGGAACTATGGGCAAGCCAATGCATGTTGGCCGCGCCGCAGAAAATGGCGTAACCAGTGCACTCTTGAGCCAAGCCAGTTTCACCTTTAACGATGAAGCGCTTGATGGCCCCTGGGGTTACCTTTCCGTTGCCGGTCGTGGCGGTAACCCAGAGTATGTTACTGGTCGCTTCGGAGCACCTTTCTCAATCGCAGAGCCAGGTGTAAGTATCAAACCATACCCTTGTGGCGTGCTGACACATCCGTCGATGGACGCACTCAAATTCTTGCTGGAAGAGAACAACCTTCTGCCTTCTGACATTGAGTGTGTAACTCTCCATGCAGCATCCAATATTTTGAATCCAATCCGTTTCAAAACGGCAAAAACGGAGCTGGAAGGTAAGTTCTGCATGGCATTCCTGCTGGCAGCCATCATTCTGCGCCGGCAGGCTGGCAAACAAGAGTTCACCGATGAATTTGTCAACTCGCCACAATCTCAGAGCATGCAGCTGAAGATCAAAACCAAGCTAGACCCTGAAATTGAAGCGATGGGCTACGATCAGATCCGTTCGAGGGTGGAAGTCGTCACGAAAACCGGAAAAGTCATCGAAAAATGGGCCAATGAGGCATATCGTGGCGGCCCGAACAATCCTCTGACTGATTACGAGTTAGAAGGCAAGTTTCTGGATTGCGCTCAGGGTGTTATTGATCCAGGCAGCGCCGACACGATTCTTGACATGGTTTGGAATATCGAAGATCTCGAGAATATCCGTTCTCTCATCGATATCCTGGGCTAGTTGCTCGGTTTCTACCCCGTCTCCACCGGCGGTTTTAAACCGCCTGTAAACTTACCCCGGCGCCTTGTTCACTGTACCGGGGTAAGTCCAATTGCTAGACAGCTGCATGGTAATTGGTAGTTCAGTGCCTAAAAATGCGAGTCTTGGCGACGATCACTACGTGCGGCTTCGCTTACATTTAGTACCCGCATGCGTTGAGCAGAGCTATAAATGAGAAGGAACTCCGATGGGCCTGAAGTACCATTTTGAATTGCTGGCCGCCTACAACCGACATATGAACTCAAAAGTTTATGCGGCTGCTAGCCATCTCGGAGCAACAGAATTGGGCAAAGAACGCGGGGCCTTCTTCGGCTCCATTCTGGGCACCCTCAATCATCTAATTGTTGGCGACACCATCTGGCTTAAGCGGTTTGCTAAACAACCGTCTTCCTCTATGTCCTTGCGCGAGGTCGCTGATCTTCCCGACCCGGCAAGCTTGGATCAGATTGTTTTCACTGATTTTAAACGCCTATCTGAACATCGCGCCTGGCTAGATCGACAGATCATAAACTGGATCGGTGAACTATCCAGCAGTGATCTGGATTCCGTTTTTAGCTACCAGAACACCCAAGGGATTCACGCCCAAAAACGCTTGTCGAGCCTGGTTCTTCATTTTTTTAACCATCAAACTCACCACAGGGGGCAAGTATCCGTGTTGCTATCACAGTCAGGTCAGGATATTGGCATTACGGATCTACTGGCTTTGATTTCGGAAGAAGCTTATGAAGATTGAGCTCGCAGAAAAAAAAGATCATCTTAGGTTGCTAGAAATTTGGGAAGCATCGGTGAGAGCAACCCATGATTTTTTGGAGGAAGACGATCTTCAGAAACTAAAACCGCTGATCTTAGAGCAGTATTTTGACGCTGTTGATTTAAGGTGTGCCAAAAACAGCAGCGGTGAAATACTGGGATTCTGTGGTGTGCATGATGGCAATATTGAAATGCTGTTTATTGCTCCTGATATGCGAGGCAAAGGTATTGGTACTCTGTTAGCGAAACACGCAATCAAAGACCAAGGTGCAACTAAAGTTGATGTGAACGAACAGAATGAGCAAGCGCTAGGTTTTTACCGGCATATTGGCTTCTCGGTAACCGGGCGCTCACCAGTTGATGGACAAGGCAAGCCATATCCCCTGCTGCATATGGCGCTAAAAATTTAACTGGGCCAGGCAAGCAATATAAGACCCCGCTAGACAGAGGGCTGAAAGAAAACTCATTTTCGGTTTTCAAAAAGTCTTTTTATGCATAGGTATCAATCTGTGCAAAGTCCCCCATCATTTTAAACTTTTCCAAAAATGACAGTGCAGAAATATCTCTTTCAGTTGAAAGACCTTTGGATTGCTTAAATTCGATATTGCTGCGTATCGCATCAAACATGTTAAATTTCTCGCTCATAACAGGATCTGACTCGGTCGCGTTCTGTAAACTTCCGTCTTCAGCACGAACTAGCACCATACTAAGTGACAAAAATGTGCTGGAGAGGTCCGCGTCTCCAGATTTCATTAGTGCATCTGCCATTGCACGCGCTTCGTTCCTCGACATGTTGGCTGGATCAATAGATTGAGCTAACTCTCTTATTGATAGTGATTTTGGTGGCTCAGCAGCTTTATCCGTCTTAATAGGCGGTAAATTATTGCCGCTTTTATTTACTTGTGTTGACGTTGTTGTGTACAAGGCACTATTAACTTGCATATTCATTCCCCTCTCAAAAGCTTTTAGTTTTAGAGGCAAAAATTAAGCCACGTGCATTACCGCCATACCAGATATTGCATAACACGTTGATGCATCGAATGTGATAGCCTTTTTATCTCTTCTGACAACATTCAAGAAGTCGCCAAAATTACCATCTTCGAAGAGCAGCAATGACTGGCTAGACGCTGGAATCGCGATAATCGGCCAACTGATGGCCAAGACAAAAATTTCAGGAAACAGGCAGCAAAATGGCTCGGAATCGGATGTGACGAAGCCTCGTTAGGACCGCGATAAATATACCCATTCTGCGAACAAGACTAGCCCGGTCTTCTCATAGTGCAGCAGCATGCTTCGCAAATCGGTCCCGTCCACATCACAGTTGGGTGAGTGGCGGCCAAATTGGCGATCATTTAATCAAAACCTGGCGTTTAGACGCACCTTCCTCTGCCCCATTGCGTCGAACAGGGAGAGGCCGGGCAATACCATATGCCAGCCCCCAGGGCTTTTTCTTGACTTTTTTCTCGAAACCCAAAAAAATAGAAGGATATGAAAAACAAAGCGTGTCACTTCGACTTTATTATTATTTCAATCCAACACTAGTTATGGTGGGTTGAACGGTCCTTGTTATACGCAAAAATTCAAAACCCGCCACCAGGCGGGTTTTTTGTTCCCGCCAAGGCAGAGTTCCACTACCGGCCGATAGCCTCAGCGCAGGAGCAAATCATTGGCAAGCGAAACCAGCAAACCCGTAGAAAGTTTTTCCTTCGTCGAAACAGAGCACGAGGTGCTCAAGTTCTGGGAAGAACAGCAGATTTTCCAACAGTCTCTAGAACAAACCCGCCGAGGCAAGCCCTACATTTTTTACGATGGTCCGCCCTTTGCTACCGGATTGCCGCACCATGGGCATCTGGTTGCTTCCACACTGAAAGACATTGTCCCTCGCTACTACACAATGAAGGGTTTTTACGTGCAGCGCCGTTTCGGCTGGGACTGCCATGGCCTACCTATTGAGCATGAAATCGATAAATCACTGGGCATGTCTGCCCAGGAGGCGGTCGCCAAACTGGGCATCAAACGCTACAACGAAGAATGTCGCGGCATCGTACAGCGCTATACCGCCGAATGGGAAAAGACCATAACCCGCATTGGGCGCTGGGTGGACTTTCGCAACGACTATAAGACCATGGACGCGTCTTTCATGGAATCCGTGTGGTGGGTATTGAAACAACTCTGGGACAAGGAGTTGATCTATAAGGGGGTGAAGGTGGTTCCCTTCTCCACGGCGCTTGGCACAGTGTTATCCAACTTTGAAGCTGGTTCCAACTACCAGGAAGTGCAAGACCCCTCAGTCACCGTGCTTTTCAAGCTCAAAGATGACAATGCCTATATTGCCGCGTGGACCACCACGCCCTGGACGCTGCCGTCGAATCTTGGTTTGTGTGTCAATGCCAATATCGACTACGTGATGGTACGCGATGACGAACGAGAGCTGAGGTTCTGGCTGGCAAAAGATCGCCTCGAAGCCATTGAAAAGGGCCGCACGCTGATAATCGAAGAAGAAGCCAAAGGCTCAGCACTGGTAGGCAGGCACTATATACCGTTACTTCCTTATTTCAGTCATCTGGAGAAAGAGGGGGCTTTTCAGATTCTGGCCGATAACTATGTCAGCACCGAGAGTGGTACCGGCGTTGTGCACTTGGCTCCAGCATTTGGTGAAGATGACCACCGTATCATGCGTGCACACGGTATCGAAGCCAATGTCTGCCCCATCGATAGCGGTGGCCATTTCACCGAGGAAGTAAGTGACTTTGCCGGTGACTACATCAAGGATGCCGACAAACACATCATTAAAAGGTTAAAAGAAGATGGCTCCTTGTATCTCCAGGACGTGATTGTACACAGTTATCCATTTTGTCCGCGTTCAGATACACCCATTATCTACCGCACTATTCCGTCCTGGTATGTAAAGGTGGAGCAGATCAAGACGCGTATTGCCCAACACAATCAAAGCATCAACTGGGTGCCGGAACACATCCGCGACGGCCGCATGGGGAATTGGCTAGACAATGCCGTTGACTGGTGTATCTCTCGCAACCGTTACTGGGGCACACCGCTGCCAATCTGGATCAATGACGAAACCGACGCCCGCATTTGCGTTGGCTCAATTAATGAGCTCGAAAAGCTCACTGGCGTGAGCGTGGATGATCTACACCGGGAGTATGTAGATGAGCTCAGCTTCAAACTTGACGGCGAAGCTGGAACTTACCGACGTGTTGAAGAAGTACTCGATTGCTGGTTTGAATCGGGCTCAATGCCCTACGCCCAGTTGCACTACCCTTATGAAAATCAGGACTTTTTCAAACAAGGGTTCCCGGCTGAATACATTGCCGAAGGCCTGGATCAGACTCGTGGCTGGTTCTATACGCTGCTTGTGTTGAGCACCGCGCTGTTTGACAAACCGGCATTCAAGAATGTGATCGTGAACGGCATCGTGATGGCCAACGATGGCAAAAAAATGTCCAAGCGCCTGCAGAACTACACACCACCGGATCTTCTGATGGAAGAGTACGGTGCCGATGCGCTGCGTTTGTACATGATCAATTCCGGATTGGTAAAAGGGGAGGAACAACGCTTTACCGACAGCGGCGTCAAAGACATGGTGCGCCGAGTGTTGTTGCCCTGGTACAACGCCTTCAGGTTCCTGAAAACCTATGCCGAGATCGACGGCTGGAAAGGATCTGGCGCCGGGGCGGGGCACTCAGGGAATATTCTTGATCAGTGGTTGATTTCGCGCCTGCAGAGCCTGAAGGCTAATGTGGCACACGAGATGGCAGGCTATCGTTTGTACAACGTAGTGCCAGCTCTTTTCGAGTTCATTGAAGATCTGACCAACTGGTACATCCGCCTGAACCGAGCGCGCTTCTGGGTTGAAGAGATGACAGCCGACAAGGTGGCAGCCTATGAAACCCTATACACGACCTTATCTGAACTGAACACCTGTCTAGCACCTTTTGCACCCTTTCTGGCCGAACACATCTTCCAGCAGCTGAAGGTTTTTTCCACAGAAGAAGAAAAGACTTCGGTACATTTATGTTGCTACCCGGAAGCGGATGAGACGCTTATCCAGAGCACACTGGAAGCGGCCGTGGCCCGTATGCAGAACATCATCATGCTAGGTCGGCAGAAGCGAAACCAGGTAAAAATAAAAACCAAGACACCGCTGGCACGACTGACCATCATTCATCACGATCAGAGCATGTTGGATGAAATTGCACGTCTTGAGGGGTACATAAAGAGTGAGCTGAATGTGAAAGCAGTGGCTTACACAACCGCCGAGGCCAATTACATTAACTTCTACGCTAAACCCAACTCGCCGGTATTGGGCAAGCGCCTAGGTAAAGACTTTAAGAAGTTTAAACAACTCATAGAGGCATTAGACGCTGATACGCTGAACCGCGTCTATGAACGAAACCAGCTTGAGTTGGAAGGCGAGGTATTCAGCACTGACGACATTTTGATATTTCGTGAGGCAAAAAAGGGCACCCAGGCCTTGAGCAACCGCTTTATTTCTATCGACATGGATTGTGAGCTTACTGAAGCACTGGTTGCAGAGGGACTGGCTCGCGAAGTGGTGAACCGCATCCAGAAAACGCGCAAAGCATTGGGGTTAAAGGTTACCGATCGCATCAGCATCGACTATGACGCGGATGCAAAACTAGACGCCGCCATCACAACTCATCTGGAATACATTGCTGGTGAAACTCTATGCACAGTATTACAGCGCAGTACCCACTGCCATCAACACGGGTTCAGTATTGACGGCATGCACTTGAACATGAACATTCGCAAATAGCTCGGAGAAATACTGGACTTACCCCAATATACATGGCACACCCCAGCATCATAGGCCAGGAGTGTCTAGTAGACCGGGGTACGTCCAGAAGGTACTCGATCGCCTTGTTAATCGAGCTTCTGCTCTACAACCTCGACGTTGAACCCCTCTGACTCTTCAGGCGGCTCGAAGTAGTCAGTCACCATCCTAAAGACCTCCTCAGTGTCAAACTGTGCTCGCTCAGGTTGTTCTTTTTGCCGGTGTTTCAGCCGCCTCAGACAAACCTCGTCATCTACTGCCAAATAATACAGTTGATGAGGCATCCTATTTTGCGAGTATATCTCTTTGAACCAAGCCCTCTGCTTCTTTGTGTTGCCGGGAAAATCTAAGACCACGGACGTACCCGCCACGAGTATTTGCTCAACGTGCGATCTGAGAACTGGCTTAAGACGAGACGAGTAACTGATATAATCACTGAAATCTTTGATCTCGCCGGGGAAAAGGGCTGCCAACCATTCATCTTCGGAAACAAGCACTGCTCCGCGCTCACGAGCGATTTTGGTAGATAAAGTGCTTTTGCCAGCTCCCATCTTCCCACAGAAAAATATTAACGTTCCGTACGAACTCATTGCTTAAACCTTAAACTTAACGAGAGTTTCAAGTCGCATTTTGAAGTGCAGCGGAACTATGTCATCTTCGACCTTTTGTTATGCAGATTGATCAATTGAAGCCCGCAGAGCAGCACTTAGTTAGCGATCATAGCTCGCCCCAGATACGGAGGCATGTGCGAGCGCCGAGGGAGTAGCGCACCCGACAATTGCCGGAGCTTCATGTATTAGATCGTCATTTTCGAGTGCTTGTACCATGAAAATGGCGAAGTCTATTCGACGCGTGATATTGCTTTCGAGAATAGGATCACCCACGTGCCGGCTCCAGACAGGCAGGCCTTGGCTATCTCCCTCTTCGAGGTCGCTCCCACGCACGACGGTCCACCGGGTTTTGCTTGCGAACACTCGCCGGCATGCTTCCACCTGATCATCTAGATCCGCGAAGCGGGCTAGACGCGCAAGCCAACCGAAGACTTTGACGAAGGTTCTGAGCTTCCATGGGTACCGGTCCTTGCCATCACGCGTGATGTGCCACCCACATGAGAAGATAAGTCGCGCACCCGGCTCCGCGAAATCGATCACGGCCTGCGCCGTCCCTGTAGAGTACTGCTGGACGCCCCAGGGGACCAGCACGGTAAGCACCCCGTCGCACCCTGCAACGGCCCTCCTAATGACCTCGCGATCGTTCGTGGCTCCGGAAACGACTGTTATGCGGCCATGGAACGAGTCAAGCTTTCCAACGCTCTGTTCTCGGCAGACCCCGACGACTTCGTAACCCCGATCAAGCGCGCACTGCACCATGTACTTTCCTAGCTTTCCTGACGCGCCAACAATGCAGATCTTCATAGACAATGGTGCTCATCTTAACCGTTCGTTTTGCCACATGCCCCGCTCATGCAGCGCGCAGAGAGCGGCGCCCTATTTGGAGCAACATGCCCGGAAGTTACCATAACAATTCGTCTAGTTTTTTGAGTGCTGAACGACACCTTTTCGGCTCTCAGCTGCCTGCCCTTTCAATTCCGTTTAATACAGTGATGCTCCCCATTAAAGCTTGGTTTCAAGCTCTGGTACTGCTTCGAACAAGTCGGCAACGAGTCCGTAGTCAGCGACCTGGAAAATAGGCGCCTCTTCGTCTTTGTTAATTGCCACAATTACCTTGGAGTCCTTCATGCCGGCCAAATGCTGGATAGCTCCGGAAATGCCTACTGCAAGGTAAAGTTCTGGCGCAACGATTTTGCCGGTCTGTCCAACCTGCATGTCATTGGGAACGAAACCGGCGTCCACAGCGGCCCTGGAGGCGCCAACAGCAGCTCCGAGCTTGTCTGCAAGCTTTTCGATAAGCGCAAAATTCTCACCACTACCCATCCCGCGACCGCCCGAAATGACGACGCGGGCGGCGGTCAATTCGGGGCGGTCCGATTCGGCAATTTCCTCACCGATGAAGCGAGAAATGCCAGTATCCTGAAGACTGTCCAAGGTCTCTATCTCGGCGGCGCCCCCCTCAGCCGACGCTGCCTCAAACGCAGTACTACGCACCGTGATTACCTTGACCGAATCGAGTGCTCTGACAGTCGCAATTGCGTTGCCTGCGTATATCGGACGCTTGAACGTATCGTTGCTCTCAACAGCGGTAATATCGGAGACCTGACCAACATCAAGCAGAGCAGCTACACGGGGAAGCAGATTTTTACCGGTTGTTGTTGCGGGAGCCAGAATATGGGTTACGCCTTTGCTGCCTGACGCAATTGAGGCGACCAACGGCGCGACGTTCTCCGCGAGATGATGACTGTAGGCAGGACCGTCAGCCAAGAGAACCCTGGAAACACCCTCAACCTTTGCGGCTTCATCCGCCGCAGACTGGCAATTATCACCAGCAACAAGTACGGCCACATCACTTCCTATCTGCATTGCTGCGGTGACTGCATGCAGGGTAGACGGTTTCAAGATCTTGTTGTCATGTTCTGCAATAATCAGGATGGTCATCAGATTACCTTCAGTTCGTTCTTCAACTTATCTACCAGCTCTTCGACGGAAGCGACCTTGATACCTCCAGCTCTCTCGGCTGGGGCTTCGACCTTGAGGAGCTCGGAGTATGAACGCAACTCGATGCCAAGATCAGCCGGTGTTTTGACATCCAAGGGCTTTTTCTTCGCCTTCATGATATTCGGGAGTGTGGCGTAGCGAGGCGTATTCAAACGCAAGTCAGTGGTTAGAACTGCAGGGAGCTTTAGGCCCAGGGTTTGAAGACCTCCATCAACTTCGCGGGTTACTACAGCTTCATCACCATTTATTTCCACTTTGGAAGCGAAGGTACCCTGCCCCATATTGGTCAACGCTGATAGCATCTGCCCGGTTTGGTTGTTGTCTGAATCGATTGCCTGCTTTCCGAGGATAACTAGCCCAGGCTCTTCTTCTTTGACCACATTGGCCAGCAGCTTGGCGACAGATAATGATTCAGGCATGGCATCGGTTTCGATATGGATGCCACGGTCTGCCCCGAGCGCCAGTGCGGTGCGGACCTGCTCTTGCACTTCCTTTGGGCCTATTGAGACGACCACTACTTCGGAAGCAATGCCCCCCTCTTTCAATCGGACCGCTTCTTCAACAGCGATTTCGCAAAAGGGGTTCAATGCCATTTTTGCGTTGGACAAATCCACATCGCTGCCATCCGCCTTAACGCGCACCTTGACGTTGTAGTCAAGCACACGCTTTACAGTAACAAGTATTTTCATAGCTTAGCCTAGTGGTTTTTCGGCTGGAGATTGCCTGGAGGCATCATCGGCTTGGCTCAGCAACAAACGGGCGCGTTGAATGACGGGAGCGTCCACCATTTTGCCGTCCACCTGGAAGGCTGCGCCGGCATCTTCCGAAGCTGCGAGCACGCGTCGTGCCCAGTCAAGCTCTGCCTCATCAGGACAAAAACCTCTGTGAACAGGAGATAGTTGTCGAGGGTGGATGCAGAGCATCCCTGCAAATCCCATCTCACAGGCACGTTTTGCAAATTGCTCAACAGCGACGTCGTCGTCGATGGATGGAAAAACAGTCTCGATAGGAGGGGCCAGCCCCGCGGCTGCTGAATGAAGTAACAGCTCGCTGCGGACACGGTCCAGCATTATTTGGGCGCCCGCCGTATCAGGCTTGATGCCGAGATCGACCCCCAGGTCCAGTGCTCCGAGGCAGAAACGCTCAACACCCCGCACGTTCGCCATTTTAGGTAGCTCAGTAACACCGAGGGCCGTCTCCACCAACGGCCAGATCGGCTTGCCGGTATGTGCGGCAACCTGCAAACTTTCGGCACTTTGCGCTTTGGCGACCATGATTGCTCGTATGCCAGTGAGCCGACAGCACAACTCAAGATCAGCTGGAAAATATTCCGTACCGGTCGCGTTTATGCGGACGATCACTGCCGCTTCAGTCTCTTCCTCAAGGAACTTTCGTACGGCATCTCTCGCTGCAGTTTTATCCGACGGAGCTACGGCATCTTCCAGATCGATGACAACAACGTCGGCACCCGAAGAAAGAGCTTTACTGAAACGCTCCGGGCGTGAAGCTGGCACGAACAGAACTGAGCGTGCTTTGTTGAATACTGTCATGACGGCTTATCCTCAAATCACGGATGCTTCTTTCAGACTTTGAATATCGCTCTCTGGAAAACCTAAGGTGGACAGTATTTCGTAGGTGTGTTCCCCCAGTGCTGGAACTGCATCCATACGAGCCCCATAAGCACTGTTGATACCAGGCGGCGACAATGCTGGCAACTTGCCGTTGGGGCTTTCGATGGTGGTCCAACGTTGGCGTGCACTTAACTGCGGGTGGTCCCACACAGCATGCATGTCGTTAACACGAGCATTAGCAATGCGGGCCTTGTCCAGTCGAGCAACGACTTCGTCGGATGAGAGAGTGCTGAACACATCATGAATGATCTGACGAAGAACGGCTCGATTTTCCGAACGCTTGTAGTTAGCGGCGAAACGTTCATCCTCGGCCAGTTCTGGTTGCTCAAGAACTGTTTCACAGAATGACTGCCACTCACGCTCATTTTGCAAACCAAGCATTACCGAACGGTTATCGCCGGCCATGAAGGGACCATAAGGATAGATGGTTGCATGAGAAGCCCCTGCTCTCGGAGGCGGCTCCGCACCTTCAAAGGCGTAGTACATTGGATAGCCCATCCACTCGACGAGGCTTTCAAGCATGGAAACATCAATGCTGCTACCTTGGCCTGTCTGCTGACGATATATAAGAGCCGACAATATATTGGTATATGCATACATACCGGCCGCTATGTCAGCAATTGAGCAGCCGGCTTTGGCCATGCCCTCGCTCCCCGGCAGTCCACTAGTGGAGAGAAAACCGGCTTCGCTCTGGATAAGCAGGTCGTAAGCTTTCTTGTCCTGATAGGGTCCGCCTTCGCCATACCCTGATATGTTACAAACGATCAACCGGGGATAACGCTCGTGCAGCTGGTCAAAGGAAAGTCCAAGACGTGCTGCAGCACCCGGCGCGAGGTTTTGTACTAGGACATCAGCGTTTTCAAGAAGCGACTCCATAACCGGTTTTGCCTGTGCCGACTTGAGATCGAGCGTGAGGCTTTTCTTGGACCTGTTGGTCCAGACAAAATGCGATGAAAGCCCTTTTACCCGTTGATCATAGCCGCGAGCAAAGTCACCACTGCCTGGCCGTTCCACCTTGACAACATTGGCGCCAAGGTCGGCCAACTGTCGTGTGCAAAAGGGGGCTGCAATGGCATGCTCAAGGCTAATGACATTGATACCGTTAAGCGGAGCTGGGTTTGATTTTTTGTGCATCGTAGTGCCGCCTATGTTGAGGTCTAAGTTCACGCCCCAGATTGCCCAGCAAACTGGGGGACTGAATCAGAATGAGCGGGGGAGCTCCAATAGGTGCTCGGCCACGTACGACAAAATCAAGTTGGTTGAAATCGGGGCAACCTGGTAAAGACGGGTTTCCCGGAACTTTCGCTCAACGTCATATTCGCAGGCGAAACCGAAACCGCCGTGAGTCTGCATACAGACATTCGCCGCTTTCCACGAGGCTTCAGCGGCTAAGTATTTGGCCATGTTTGCACTGGCACCAGCATGCAGACCGTTGTCATATTCGTAGCAGGCCCTCCAACGCATCAAATCGGCAGCTTCAATATCAATATGAGCCTGAGCGATTGGGAACTGAATGCCTTGGTTTTTACCAATAGGGCGACCAAAAACCTCTCGTTCGCGGGCATAATTTGATGCCTTCTCAATGAACCAGCGGCCATCGCCGATGCACTCAGCCGCTATCAAGGTGCGCTCGGCGTTGAGCCCATCCAGAATGTACCGGAAACCCTTGCCTTCTTCCCCAATCAGACATTCGGCCGGTATCTCGAGATCATCGAAGAACAGTTCGTTGGTTTCGTGGTTAACCATGTTAGCGATGGGCTGTACGGTCATGCCGTTTTTCAGCGCGTGCTCAAGGTCAACCAAAAAGATCGACATGCCTTCAGACTTACGAGTAACTTCTGCCAGTGGCGTCGTGCGGGCAAGCAGGATCATGAGATCAGAGTGCTGGACCCGGGAAATCCATACTTTCTGGCCATTAATAACGTATTTGTCGCCTTTACGGACAGCAGTTGTTTTGATTTTGGTGGTGTCCGTACCTGTAGTTGGTTCGGTGACACCCATAGACTGAAGCCGCAACTCACCGGCCGCAATTTTCGGAAGATAGCGTTGCTTTTGCTCGTCGCTTCCATGCCGCAGCAAAGTGAACATGTTGTACATTTGTCCATGGACCGTTCCGGAATTGCCACCACAACGGTTTACTTCCTCCAGGATTACCGCAGCTTCTGACAGCCCCAGCCCAGAGCCTCCGTACTCTTCTGGAATCATGGCAGCAAGCCATCCGGCTTCAGTCATTGACTTGACGAACTCTTCGGGAAAGGCCCGTTTTTCGTCAATTTCACGCCAATAGGCAGAGTCGAAATTTTCGCAAAGGCCACGGACACCCTCGCGAATCGCGTTGATTGAATCGATATCATGCTGGAACATCAGTGAGTCTCCTCAAATTGGAGTTTTGCCATGTGTGCAAGTCCATGCTTGTTGAAAGCCCGAAGATCAGCAGCACCATCTTGATCATGCTTTCCGGAAACCTTGAACTCTCCGTCAGCAGTCAATGGCTTGAGGCCTCTGTATGACAAGAGCACCGGCTTCAGCTTGGGATTTGCGTCAGTGAATGCTTTAACCATGAGGGTTGCGATTAGCGGGCCATGTACCACGAGATTCGTGTAGGACTCTTCGCCCGTTGTGTAGGGCCAGTCGTAATGAATGCGGTGGGCATTGAAAGTGACGGCGGAATACCGAAACAGTAGTGTTGGGTTTGGCTCAATCGTTTCGACCCAGTCATACTCTTCGTCGAAAGGCTCCGACTTTTTAACGATGGGAGCGGGGGGCCGGTAAACTATATCCTGCTCTTCGCTGATACAGAGCGTGCCCTGCTGGAAAATTTCATGGTGCACAGTAATAAAAATAAGCTTGCCAGTGCGTCCTTCTTTCTCAGAAACCTTGGCTATAGTTGATTCTCGTACTGCATCGATTCCTACTTTCAGTGGCTCGAGAAACTTCACCCGACCACCTGCCCACATGCGCACATAGCCATCAATGCCAGGGATAAAGGTATCTGCGTTCGGATGCCCGTCTGGGCCTAAAGCGTTTTGTGGTGCAGGTTCCTGAAAGAAAGCCCAGTGCCAAAGCGGTGGGAGCTCGTCATATTTCTCAAGCGCCGGCACAGAGAAAGTGGCACTCAAGCGATTACACAAAAGTTTAGAAATTGAATCTTCAGTCTGATTCTTCTTTCCGACCCAATCATCGATTGATTTTGTATTCATGAAATCTCTCCTATAACAATTTTTAGTTTGTTGCAGGGGAGAGATTATTTAAATATTTGTTTTGAGAACCGGGCCTTCCGAAAATAAGAAGCTATGGAAGTGAATAGCTGATATTTAATTATTGAAAGGAACTAATTAAGGAAAACAACTATTACGAGAGGTTGATGCAATGTTATTGCTCGGCATACCTTTCAAGGATTGCGTCGATGAGTGCATGACCGCATCGAGGCATAGCATCGCGATCCTTGAAGATCAAACATCGTCTGCGCCTTGCCCAAGTCTCGGAAAGACTTATGATTTGAAGTTCCATTGTCTCTTTATACCGCAGCGCACACGACTCGGGAACCACGCCTACACCAACACCGGACTCGACCAGCCTGCATACGGATTCGAACCCGAAAACTTGAACTCTTGGTTTGAAGACTTCCCCGGTCTCTAGGGTTACAGTCTGTAGAAATGTAAAGAGACTGCTAGTTTCTTGCAGGCAGATATGGGGCTCAGACAAGGTGTCAAAAAAACTAATCTTCGAGGCTAAGCTGAGCGGGTTCGTCTGGGCCGTCACGAGAACCAGATTGTCTGTTGCAAATGGAATAACCTCAAGGCCAGAACCCGTGATTTGGTCAGACACTATGCCAAGATCCGCCGAGCCTTCACAAACTGTCCTGATGATGTCTCGGTTCATGGCTTCCTGAAGATCAATAGTGACACCAGGTCTCTGCGCAAGGAAGTCGGCAAGCACGCCTGGCAGAATTTCAGTAATAGCCGTTGTGTTGGCCAAGACACGGAGATGGCCCAGTTGGTCATTTTCAAGCGCCGAAAAATCGGCCTTGGCGGCAGCTACTCCCTGGAGGATTGATCGCGCGTGTTTGAGTAGGCGGGCTCCGGAGGGGGTTAGTCTAACGCCACGAGTCTCTCTGTAAAAAAGCCTGCAGCATAGCTGCTCCTCCAAGCCTTTGAGGCGCGTACTTGCAGCGGTCAAAGAAATATTGTTGCGCTTGGCGCCCTTGGTCAGACTTTCAGATTCCGCAATGCTCACGAACAGTTCAAGATCCCGGAAGTCAAAATGCATCGTCATCTCCGGTCATTTTCATTTGGGACGGTGAAAGGCTTGGAGAAGCAAAAAACTCGAACAGCAGGAAACTAGAAGTAGTCAATAATGCTGCAAGTATAGCCAGAAGAAAGGCACTCAGAAGAGGTAATGAGGCAGCTAAATAAACAAGCGTCAGAAGAAAGGCGAAAATACTTGTAATACCTGTTTGTGCAGAGACCATCGTGGCTTTGGGCACATCTGGACCGTGTCGATGGTGGAGCGTTATCACGATCGTTGTCAGTCCTATAGGGTAGCCAACGATAGCGCCCGATAAAGCCGGACCTGTATGATGAGCAAGGCCTGCCCCGATACCAACAAGGACGCCAGCGGCAATAGCTCTGTACACAATATCGAAAGTGCTACCTTTATTTTGTCCGTTCGGTGTCGCTTGGGTGTGGCGTGAAATACTCTTTACCAGTAAAAAAGTCGCTATAAAAGTAATGGTTGCGAAAAAAGTGGATTTAATATGGTGTTGTAATAGTAGTACCGATGCTAACCAGGCCAGTGATGATAGAAGCAACGCTAACCATAGCGGTTGTTGGCGTGGTAACAGCTTATAAAGCGCTGAGAACACCAAAGTAGCTGACATAGCATTCATGGACGATAAGGCGGCGTCTATAACGAAATCGACATCATGCTCCGTGACCAAAAAAAAGTATGCTGGACCGATAATAACCGGCGCGCCAGCCAGGATCCCGCCAAAACGTGGGCCTAGACGCTCGACTCCCTTGGCAACGGAGATAATTATCAGAGCGGTCGTTATGGCCTTTATTAAAATGGCTATAGCCATCATCACCACCCGCGAGGCTTTTTGTAGATTAAGTCAAGAGTCGAAATATCTGTATGGTTGAGCCAATGGCAGCGCTGTTTTATGTTCGTTTAAATACATGCTCAGAGGCCAAAGCCACCTCTGAGCATGCTTGAAAGCATTTACTCCAGAACTCTTGGGAGGAACAGGGCTATATCGGGGAATGCAATCAGCAGAATTCCCATGATAATCATCATAAGAACGTAGGGAGCTGCACCAATCATGACGTCATTCAGCGAGCCTTCTTTACGAACGCCTTGTACAACATAAAGATTAAGGCCGACAGGTGGAGTAATGAGCGCCATTTCAATTAGCAGAATAACCAGAACACCAAACCAGATGGGGTCATAGCCCAGAGATATAATTACTGGCGCTACCATTGGCAACGTAATCACCATCAAAGAGAGCGTTTCGAGGAAAAAGCCTAAGACAACATATAGAGCGATTATCAGCAAGAGTGTGGTGAATGGCTCCATTCCGCTCGTAGTGATAAAACTGGAAATTTCACGCGTGACGCCGGAAGAGGCCAATACGAAGTTGAGGAAGTAGGACGCGACGATGATAAGCATTATCATGCCTGTGGTCTTCATAGTGCCTTCAAGGGCTTCAAGCAACATCTTGATGCTCAGTGAGCGGAAAAATGCGGCTAAACCCAGTGCGCCGGCAACGCCAACAGCCGCTGCTTCGGTTGGGGTCGCCCAGCCAGCATAAATGGACCCTACTACGATGAGAAAAAGCGACAGGACCGGGAACAGCTCGATCAACCCTTTGATTCGATCCGACCAGGTATGACGACGCTTGGGTCCGCCCAATGAAGGGCGCATTGAACAGATGATGGCCGTACCAATCACGAAAATAAGAGCCAGTATTAGCCCGGGGATCAGGCTACCGGCAAACAGCTTAGGAATTGAGGTTTCGGTGATGAAGCCATAGACGATCAAGTTGATAGAAGGGGGAATCATGATTCCCAGAGTACCGCCAGCAGCGATTGAGCCGGTGAACAGTCGACTATCATAACCAAGCAGTTTGGCTTGCGGCAGGGCGACAGTGCCAACAGTGGCCGAGGTCGCAACACTGGAGCCTGAAGTTGCCGAAAAAAGGGTTGCCGTACCAATATTCGCGTGGAGCAGACCGCCAGGAAGCCAAGAGAGCCAAGATTCTAGCGCCATATATGTGTTTTTCGCGACGCCGGAACGGACCAGCAATTCGCCCAAAAGGACAAAAAGTGGAATGGCAATTAATAGAAAGCTGTCAGATGCCGACCAGAGAACATCCCCGAAAGCCAAGTAGAGCGGGAAAGGTGAAAAAAAGCTGTCAATTGTAAGTGCAAGTATAATCAGTGTGGCAGCGACCGGTACGCTTAAAAAAAGCAACACCAGCAGCGTCAGTATTGATGCAATAATCATGATATTAGTCCCGTGTAACCTCGTTGATATGATCGTCTACCGACGGGCTGGAGAGCAGGTGGCTAAACCTTCTCTGATCTAGCTCCAGCAAAGCTACAAGGGCACGGAGGAGAAGCAAAGAAACGGAGAAGGTGAACCAAACGAAACCAAACATCCATAGCAGCTGAGGTATCCATAGAGGTGCCATTAATGGCGAGTTCGAGTGAGCATTTGACCTGTACGTGTCCAAGACAACGCTAATGACAGCATCAGCTGCAAAAATGCTAATGAACACAAGGCTACAAATGGAAAGCAAATCCAGAAGATTCCGTATTTTATTGCAGGCTTTTTCGTAAAAAACATCAATTCTTATGTGCGCCTTTTCAAGCATTGCATAAGAGAAAGACCAGCTTGCAATAATAGCCATAAAGTAACCTGACATCTCGGTAGCTGGGAAAACAGAAATATCAGCAATCTTCCGAAACAAAACCTCAATAACGATCATTACGACTGCTGCAAGAAGAACAACTCCACCCAGCCTTGCAATCCAGCGTGTTAATTTATTAGCTTGATCGATAGTCACATCAAGCACTTTGGCTATATTTTTAAGCATTGCTTTTACCTGATTAATATTTCGACTAAGTACTTCTTAATATTTTTAAAGCGTACATTCAGCCAAACCCTTAAATAATCATTTAAGATCTTTCACTGTTCATTAACTCTCAAGTTAAACAGGCCCCACGTATTCCCAAGTTGTGAAGCATGGGGCCGTTTTTTTGTACTAGTCGGCAGATTTCTGTGCAGTCAATCCTGTGGTTGCTCCGATAGTACTATTCCATTGATCAACGGATTCGCTACTGACTCGGTTTGCCCAAGCAGGAATTACTTGTTCTTCCAGTCGACTTGCGGCATAGGCCACATCAGAATCACTTGTAGCGACTAGGGTCATTGATGCTGAGTCACCACGTTTGCAGATGCCTTGTCCAGTAAGGCAGTTAACGCCTTCCTCAAAGTCGGCCTGTGCGGCATCCCATACTCTGCTTTCATACTTTAGAGTTTCTGCTTCCAGCCATGCCTGAGTATCTGAGTCCAGAGAACTCCATTTCTTACCGTTCATGACAGTCACTACGTGGTCCCAGCCACCAACTGCAAGTGGATAAAGGTGAGTCGTTACTTCGTACCAGCCGCCGTTGTAACCAGAAAGAGGAGCCGTCACCGCGCAGTCAATTACGCCTCTCTGAAGTGCACCTGGAACTTCATTAAAGCTCAACGTAACAGCCTGAGCACCTAGGGCTTCAAGGAACTCACCTGTGGTCCGACCACTGGCTCGAATCTTTTTGCCACTGAGATCATCTAGCTTGGCTATTGGAGCATTGCAGAACACCATCTGAGGGCCGTAGGGGACAACAGAAAGAAGTTTTGCACCGTCATAGTGTTTGGAAATAGCTTCCGCCATGATGGGACGATAGCTATTGCTGACGTCCCTTGCCTTATCAACGAGGGGGGCAATCATGGGCATGTCCAGCCCTTCTAACTCAGGCGCGCTTTCGACAGAATAACCCGCAACAGTAGAGCCTACATCGAAGAGCCCCCTGGAAAGGAGTTTCAATACTTCGCTACCACCAAGGCCCATCTCTGCGAAAGTGGTTACCTGAGTGCGAATTTTCCCCCCTGATGCTTGAGTGACTTCTTGCTCCCAGAAAGGACCTTCAAAATTTTGAAACAATGCGAGACTTCTGAATGTACCTACATAATTCAAGCTTTGCTCAGAAAGCTGAGTTGCCTGAAGGCTAGAGGATCCAATCAAACCGCAGAGGATTAATGATTTAGTTATGGCTGACAGTTTATTGTTCATTTTATGATGCCTCATTTTTTTGGTAAGTATTTATGCTGAGCTTTAACATTATTCCTGCGACTATTAGGTTTCAATGATGTGAATGTGTATCAGCTATGCCGAAACGGTATAGGCGGGCAATGTCTTGCTGTGATTAACTTCAATCAAAGTACAAGACATTGCGAGGAAAACAGCTATGGATGCGATAGCCTCCTTTACGGATCATGTGGTTAGCCGTTCATACGAAGATCTATCTCCTCAAGCCATATCTGCCGTCAAGGTATTCCTGCTTGATGCACTTGGCGTAGGGGTTTCGGGCATGCATGGCCAATGGGCAGATGAGCTGAGCGAAACGATCCACGGTTGGGGACATAATAACGATAGCAGGGTACTTGGCCGAAGTGACCGGTATCCATGCGCGACTGCAGCATTGGTCAATGCTTTTCAAATCCACAATTCTGAGTTCGACTGTGTACACGAGGGGGCCGTTGTTCATCCTATGGCCTCTATTCTCGGGGCCTCTCTTGCGGTTCTTGACCGTGAGGATGGCGTCTCAGGAAAACGCCTCATTGAAGCTATTGCGTTGGGAACGGACGTTTCTTGCGGGATAGGTATCGCTTCCAATTCACCACTCCGCTTTTTTCGGCCAGGAACCGCAGGTGGCTTCGGGGCTACAGCTGCCATAGCCAAACTGCTTGGGTTTGATAAGGAGACTTTGCTCAACTCTTTTGGCACCTGTTACGGACAGAGTTGCGGGACCATGCAGTCGCATGAAGAGGGCAGCATGTTGTTGGCTCTTCAGATTGGCTTTAATACTCGAAATGCCGTAACTGCCTGTGACCTTGCTGCCCGGGGGCTAGTCGCTCCTCGCAATGTGCTTGAAGGTCGTTTCGGTTTTTTCAACTTGTTCGAAGGAGAATATGATATTGCCCCAGTCATATCTTCTCTGGGGCATAATTGGCAAATTGAGGAAGTGTCGCACAAGCCCTTTCCGACCGGTCGTGCGACACAGGGTGCTATTGAGGCAGCAATCAAGCTCAAACAGCAGTATTCATTCAGTGTTGGAGACATCCAAGCCGTACGGGCTTATGTAACCCCCTTAACTGCAAGATTGGTAGGTCGCAAGTTGATAGCCGGCATGGCTCCCAATTATGCGCGCTTATGTTTGCAATACAGTGTCGCTCGCGCCTTGGTGAAAGGTACATTGGGACCTCGCGACTTTCACCAAGAAGTTCTTGACGATCCAACTGTTGGTGAGTTGGGACAGCGGGTAAATCTGATTGTTGAACCCAATGATGACCCCAATGCTCTTGGCCCCTCTTCAGTTGAGTTACTGATGCGTGATGGACGCAAATTGTTTATGGCGACCGAGGACATGCCCGGCTCTCCTTCTAATCCTTTGACTCGAGACCAACACCTGCAGAAATTCAGGGAAAACCTGGAGTTAACTTCTGCAGCGATTTCTAGAGATGTTGTTGAGCGCGTGATTGCGTTAGTCGACAATCTTGAGCAAGTCGAGGACGCCCGATCGTTGCTCGATCTTCTCTGTCCCGCCTGATTTGCACCGTCAAAGCTCATTCCCAGTTAAAAACGAGATCATGTGATGTCTGAAAAATTAATCTCTGCTCTTTACCAAGATATTAATGAGTTAACTCGTGAAAAGGCCACATATCGTTTGCTGGATTGGCTAGGTTGTGCACTGATTGGCTCAAGAGAAGAATCAGGCCAGGCAATCATTAAATACGCCAAAACACTGCCAGAAGGCTCCGTACCTTGTATCGGTGCAGGCAGAAGAGAGGCTTCTACTGCGGCGTTTGTAAATGGCTCCTTCGGTAACATCCTTGAGATGGACGACTTGCACCGAACATCGATCGTCCATCCCGGTGATACTGTAATTCCGGCTGCGCTGGCAGTCGCACAGCGCGAGTCGAATTCGGCTACTGAACTGCTTGATGCGATCGTAAGAGGCTATGAAGCTGCTATTCGCGTTGGTGAAGCTGCAGGGCCTGACCATTATCGATTCTGGTATAGCACAGCGACATGCGGTGTTTTTGGTGCCGCAGTTGCTGCCGGAAGCCTGATTTCTCTCGACAGTGAAGAAATGGCTGATGCCGTTGGTTTGGCTGGAATGCAGTCCAGTGGGCTTTGGCAATGCCGGCTTGAGAAGGGGTTTGGCAAACAATTAGCTACAGCCAGAGCTTCACAAAGTGGCGTCTTGGCTGCGGATCTGGCAAGCGGAGGGTTTCCCGCACCCCGGCAGATCATTGACGGAAGCCTTGGCTTGTTGGCGGCGACTTCAACGAATCCTCGCTTGGAGGCGCTCGGCGAAAAATGTAGCGAGCGCTGGAAAATCGAAGAGGTCAGTGAGAAGCCCTGGCCAGGGTGTCGTCACACGCATCCAGTCGTTGAGGCTGCACTCCGTTATCGTTCAATACTTTCCTTTGATGATATATCCCGTGTAGAAGTGCATACCTATAAAAGTGCGGTGGACTTTTGTGACGACGTCGGGCCTGACACACCGCACAGGGCTCGATTTAGTCTTCAGCACGCATTTGCCATTGCCTTTGTTAAGGGAGAGCCTGATCTAGGCGACTATGTTGGTGATTCATTGAGTGATATCAATATTGATTCCTTGCGCTCCAAGGTGGGTGTGTTCGAGTCGCCAGCACTCAGTAAAGAGTTTCCCCAACGTTTTGGCTGCCAGCTGGTCCTTTACACAACCGATGGCCGCTGTTTAAAGGAAACGATCGTTTCAGCAAAGGGCGACCCTGAAAACCCGGTTGACGCTCTCGCCAGTCGCAAGAAGTTCAAGCGTTTGGCTGCACATGCCGGGCTAACTGACAAATTGGCTGATGAACTCGAAGACTCGATCCTTTGCTTGAGCTCCAAGGGCGCGCGCACTAAAGCCCTTTTTAGAGGGCTGGAATCGCTGACCAACCTGTAAATAGCCCAGATTCTCTGTGCGATCTGTTTTTCTCCTTGCCTGACCAGTTGACATGGCAACAGGCACATCGTTTTTTAGACGCAATGCACCAATTAACAACATCTGCGGTAATGCTGGTTTCCTTGCGTTCCGGCGAATAGTGAAACGTGGCTAACCTTTGAGGTTATCAGATAGCAATCACGTTGAAGCATCTAGCATGGATCGTCTGCGAAGTTGCTGTCGATGAGCCCGAATATGGTCTCACCCTTCTTAGGCTAACCTGCAAAACATGGGCGGCATTTTTGATATGCCGCGCCGCTCTGGAATCGTACTCGCCCTAGTAGAAGAAACTATAGCTACACAGTTTCTTTTTATACATAACACCCACTATTCTGCCAAATCACTAAAAATCATTAACATCGAAATTCATTTGTTAACTTCAATAAGTTATCTGCATGGGCAAGTACATCATTCGAGTAACTTCCAACTCCCCTGCTTCTATCTGAACTTTCAGAGACATTTTTAAGTACTGCATTCATGCTTTCCGCAATTGCCTGGGCAGTTGAAGCAATTTCTTCGATGCTGACTGCTTGTTGCTGATTTCGATCACTGACTTGACCAAAAAGGTCTCTGATCTGATCCATTTCGCCTATAGCTTTACCTCCACTGTCACGGCTAGCACTAACTTGGCTTTGTCCATCCTCCATCGAGCACAGTATTTTTTGCATCTGCTGCTTCATATCCAAAATAATTGCATCAATATTTGTTGTTGCAGCAACTGTTTTTTCTGCAAGCGCTCGTACCTCATCAGCCACAACTGAGAACCCCCTGCCAGCCTCACCTGCTCGTGCTGCCTCTATCGCGGCATTAAGCGCTAAGAGGTTAGTTTGCTCTGCGAGTCCATTGATTATTCCAGTTACATTGTCCACTCGCGTTGAGGCGCTATTAAGTTGGTCAAGTTCACGATGAATGTTCTCAAACAAATTGGATAGCTGCTCCAATAAGCCCAGGGCATCTGTTATGACAAGGCCACCATTTTCAGTAGCTATAAGAGCCTCTACTGATAATTGATTTGTCTCTTCGGATGCCTTTGCCATACCAGCCACGGTATAGCTAATCTCTTCAATTGATGCTGCTACTGTGGTGGTTTCGCTCTCGACTTGCTCGCTCTGCTGAACCTGCATCTTCATTGTGTCGTTCAGCTTAGACGACATATGGAGCAATTGACCGCTACTCCCCTTTACACTGTTCAGTACGCTGCCAAGTGCCGCCGTTAGATGGTTAACGGCAGAACCCAGTCGATCGAACTCATCCTGTGCTCCGTCACGAACGGGCATCTTCAAAGATAGATCTCCGGCAGCGATCTGTTCCAAGGAATCCAACGTTGCACTTAGGGAGTGTGTCGAGCGACGCCAAGTGATCAACAGGAGCAACATGCAAACACCGGTTACCAAGGCTCCAGTGATAAGTATTGTCATCCTGGCGGCAGCGCTAGTTTCGTCGGCGCCTTTTCGGGCATCGGCCAGCCCTCCCAATACCCTTTCCAGGCTTCTCTCCACTTGGGCGGTCAGTGTCTTCAACGTTCTATCGTTTTGTTTTTCGAGCAACTGGTGTTGCGAGATCATGCTCGCTAGTTGCTGAGCTTCTTCATCAAGCGGGCCCACATACTGCTCAAACTCTTCCAAGAAGTCCCTGATTTCCAGATTGCTACGCATATTCGTCATGGCTTCATCATAGAGACTCACGCTTTCCTTCGAGCGCTTTTCAATAAGTTGGTAGACCGCATCAGATAATGTGCGGAGATCCTCTCGCATGAAAGAAAAAGAGTTATTTACAAGCTCATCCAAAGCTTGTGTAACCGCAGCGCGCTGCCCTTCATCATTGCTACTTCCGATTCGGGCTAAGAGGTTCATTCGCTGTACGTACCCTTCAACCCATTCAGAAATAGTAACCTCCAGATCTCCGGCCTCCTCCATCCCTTGAATCCTGAGAACCTCCAGTTCTTCAACCTTCTTCTCATGAAGCCGCTTTAGCCTCTTTAGCCAGTCGTCACCCTCGATAGTGGATGAAACTGCCATATCGGCTTTGATATTGCTTAAACCGATTACCCAGCCTCCAAGAACGTCAACCCTCTCAGCGGCATCCGTCTGACTATTTAAGGCGGATATAGACATATACACGAGAAATGAAAAACCGAAGGTGGTGAGCAAAACAACCAGAAGGAGATTCTGTTTAAAGCCTAGTTTTGGGAGGACCATAAGCTGTTTCTCATTTTTATTCTACAATCAACTAACTATATCGAAGAAAATAGCTGTGCTGTTTGCCTTTTGATGGACAGTAAATAAATATATAAATTTTGATTTAAGAACGCTCCAGGAGCTATCTCTTAGATGATTTTCATCATCCAAGAACCTGATTTGAGCTCATCTTAAATGGTCAAACCTATTCTTCTATTTTCTGCAACGTATGACACCCTCCATGAGCCTTTGCGTATAACGGCCTGGAGAACGCCTAAATTAAAAATTTAACGATAGAAACATTCCTCGACAGCGTTCATCGCACCATAAAAGAAAGCCTCTTAAACAAACCTCATGTTACAGAAAAAAATGTCGACCGAAGCTTAAGAGTCGGCATACCAGCTATACAAAAACGATATGATGAGCCTCCACTATGTCATTCGAGACCTTTCAGTCACTTAGAATCTTGTCAAAGAAATGTCCATGGCCTCATATCTGAGGGTAGTTGTCGCCTGGTAGTTTAAGAGGCCAAGAGCTCTCTATACGACCTCCCCGGAAAGCATCTAATTTACTGTTTTTAATGGCCTTTAAAAAGCCGAAAGGTAAGAATACCGAAAGCTTTTTGGGTGCATCACCCCTAGCAAGCGAGACGCTTTTTTTGATTCAACACATTCATTCCAGCAGAGGGGAGTAACGAGAATTATTCTCGAATTAGAGTCAAGATCACTGCAACGAAAGAAATGGAACCCAGTAATACTGACAAGTACATGTGAGCTTATTTATGTAAGACCTGCTCAGTTGAAGCCAAAGCCCCCTTTTAATGATACCTAGCATTTTTGAGAACTACTTATCCGTTCCCTATCTCAGAAAATCTGTCAGATCAAACTGTCTGAGCGAAACAACCTATAACAAACCTGCATATCAGCTATGTACGTATATGCAATTGTTACCCATTTATTCTGTTGATAGCTTGAATAAGTCGCTTGCCACCAGATTAGGCAAAGCGTGCTGAAGTCTTGGACATGCAATACAAAAAGTATTTCAACAATAATGCGGGAGACAATTTATGGCTAACAAAAAGCAATCAAGAGCAATCCAACTTATAACTACAGCAATTGCAGTCGGCCTAGCCAGTCAGGCAAACGCAATCAACCTCCAGGCTGGCGATGTTGACGCCCGCATATATGGTTACGCTAACCTGACCATGACATATGACCTTGACGATAATCTTGCCGGCCTTGCTCAAGAAGGCTCTTTCACTCGGATTAGTAGCTCAGGTTCCAACGGTCACTTTGGCGCGTCCGCCAACCAGAGCCGCATCGGTATCCTAGTCAACAACCCTGAAGGGGTGAAGGCAAATGTTGAGGGCGATTTCTATGCTGGAACCCTCCGCCTGCGACACGCATATGGTTCATACAACGGCATACTAGCTGGTCAAACATGGTCTAACTTCACCAGCTTCGCTGGCGCGACTCCTGTCATCGATTTCAATGGCGTAGCCGGTAATGCCGGACTGTGGCATCGCGAGCCGCAGATTCGCTACACTACTGGAAACCTTTCCCTGTCGGTGGAGAATCCCCGTAGCCGCCTGGCAAACTCGGAGATTCGTAATAGCTCGCCGGCCCTCACCGCTCGATTCGAATCCAAAACGGATAGTGGCGCTTTCGCCGTAGCGGCCCTGACCAAGCAGAATACTTATGACACCGGTGCCAATGACGATTCCACTCTGGCATTTGCTGCATTCGCTACCGGAAAAATTTTCCTTAGCGATGCTTTCAGCGTTCAGGGTGCCCTGAACTATTCCAACGGTGCCAACCGTTACTTGTACCAGTCCAATGCAGACGATGCATATGTCGCGAACGGCAGCATCGAAAACATCAATGCCTACGGCGGGAACATCGGCGCCAGTCTCAACCTGGGGGGAGGTAGTAGCATCAACCTTGTTGCCGGCATGGTAAAAAATGATTGGGACGATGCTCTTGCTGATGGCGTAGCAACCGGTGGCGAAGCCGAAACAAACCGAAACATCTTACTCAACTATCAATGGATCCCGTTGAAAAACGTCAATATGGGCGTGGAGCTGAGCAACTGGCACTCCGAATATGTTAACGGCACCGATGAAGACGCTAACCGAATTATGTTCGCGACTCGGTACAGCTTTTGAGGAGCAATACCAACACACTGTGTATGCCAGGATCCTGACCTAAGGAATGGGATCGGATTCTAGAAAAGTTTGAATGTCTGAGTTAACTCCACTTGTCACACGTTGTTGTGCCCCTTAGCCCTCTTTATTGAGGGCATTTTTTTATAAGAGCATTGGTAATGAAACGCGAATCGATGGAATTTGATGTTCTGATCGGCGGCGGCCCGGCGGGCCTGTCGGCAGCGTGCCGTGTCATGCAACTGGCACAGGAAGCTGGCGAGGAACTCACCGTATGCGTTGTAGAGAAAGGTTCTGAGATCGGCGCCCACATTCTGGCCGGTACCGTATTCGAGCCCTCTGCCCTCAACGAACTCTTCCCGGACTGGAAAGAGAAAGGCGCCCCGCTCAACACGCCCGTTACCCGGGACGACATTTTCCTGCTGAAGAACCAGGACAGCGCCACCAAGATCCCGAATGCGTTTGTGCCCAAGAACATGCACAACCATGGCAACTACATTATCAGCCTCGGCAACCTGTGCCGCTGGCTCGCCGAACAGGCCGAGCAGCTTGGCGTTGAGGTTTATCCCGGCTTTGCCGCCTCCGAGACCATCGTTGAAGACGGTCAGGTAAAAGGCATTATTACCGGCGATATGGGCGTGGCCCGCGACGGTTTCGAGAAAGACGGCTACATGCCGGGCATGGAACTGCGCGCCAAGTACACCCTGTTTACCGAAGGCTGCCGTGGCCACCTGGGCAAGCGCCTGATCAACGACTTCAAGCTGGATGAAGGCAAGGATCCCCAGCACTACGGCATCGGCATCAAGGAGCTGTGGGACATCGATCCAGCCAAACACGAGCCTGGCCTGGTCGTCCATACCACCGGTTGGCCGCTCAACGAGACCGGCTCCACCGGCGGTTCGTTCCTGTATCACCTGGAGAACGGCCAGGTTTACGTGGGCCTGATCACCGATCTGTCCTACAGCAACCCGCATCTGAGCCCATTTGAAGAGTTTCAGCGCCTGAAGCTGCATCCGGAGATCAAAAAGCACTTGGAAGGTGGCAAGCGGGTGTCCTACGGTGCGCGCGCCATCGCCAAGGGCGGCTACAATGCCCTGCCGAAAATGAGCTTCCCGGGCGGCCTGCTTCTGGGTTGCGACGCCGGCACCCTGAACAGCTCCAAAATCAAGGGTTCCCACACGGCCATGAAGTCCGGCCTGTTGGGCGCCGAGGCGGTGTTCGAGGCTCTTAAGGAAGGTAAGAGCGGCGAGGAAATTACCAGCTTCCAGAAGTGCTTCGAGGATAGCTGGCTGTACAAGGAACTCTACGCCGAGCGTAACTTCGGCCCGGCCATGCACAAGTTCGGCAACGTGGTTGGCGGCGCTATCGCCTTCTTCGAGCAGAACATCCTGCGTGGCAGCATGCCGATCACCTTCCACGATACCACTCCGGACTACGCCACCCTGAAGCCGGCGTCCGAGTGCAAGAAGGTGACCTATCCCAAGCCGGATAACACGCTGACCTTTGACCGCCTATCCTCGGTGTTTATCTCCAACACCAACCACGAGGAAGACCAGCCGGTACACCTGAAGCTGACGGATCCGGAGCTGCCGATTCGTGACAACCTGCCGAAGTACGACGAGCCTGCGCAGCGCTACTGCCCGGCCGGCGTGTACGAAGTGGTCGAGAAAGACGACGGCAGCGGCAAGCGCTTCCAGATCAACGCCCAGAACTGTGTTCACTGCAAGACCTGCGATATCAAGGATCCTGCCCAGAACATCAACTGGGTGACTCCAGAAGGGGGCGGTGGGCCCAACTATCCAAACATGTAGTTCTGAGCCAAAACTACCGAAGTAACAGGACGCAAAACTACCATGAAGGAAGACCAGATCCGAATGCGTATCTTGTTGGTTGAAGATGGCGAAAACGACTTTTTGATTACCCGAGATCTGCTCAATCAACGGGGCGTTATGCACCTGGAACTGGAGTGCGTCAACAACACCTCTGGTGCTGAGGAAGCACTGCGCGCGAGTCGTCACGATCTTGTGTTGGTGGATCACAGGCTGGGTCCGGAGACTGACACTAAACTGTTGCAAAAGCCTCAGAGCGAAGCGCATTACCGAATCGCTTTCGATAGTAATCCACTCGCCATGCTCCTGGTGGATTCTTCCAATGGCCAAGTACTCTCGCTAAATAGATCAGCTCGGGAGCTCTACGGTATACCTGATATAGACAAGTGCCGAATTACATTTGATCAGCTTGTTTTTGAAGAGAAGCAGGCGAATTCTTTGGCCAACGAAGAAGGATTTTTTGCGCGAAAAGGCTGTTCTCTCGGTGTTCATCGACGTAACGATGGAACCGAGCTTTTCGTGGAAGTTCAACGCCAACCTCTTCAGGTTGGCCATCAAGAACTCGATCTGATAATTGTCGTAGATGTAACTGGCCAGCTCGAGCAAAATCGACAACTCAATTTTGTACATAGAGCCATTGAGCACACCTCTGATGGAATCGTTATCTCAGACGCTCGCCAACCAGATATGCCCGTGGTATACGTCAATTCGGCGTTCGAGCGTATTACCGGCTACTCGGCTCAAGAGTGCTTTGGGCGCAATTGCCGTTTTCTACAATTCGGCCGTTGTTCCGTACCTGACAATAGCGACAACGAGGACCTGGCGAGAATTCGGGAGGGACTGCGGTCCGGGCAGAAAATCTCCGGAGTTTTGCGCAATTTCCGCAAAGATGGATCTCCCTTCTGGAACGAACTAATCGTTAGCCCAATCCGAGACAACGAAGGCAACGTCAGCCACTTCATCGGCATCCTTAACGATGTTTCGGAACAGAAGGCAGCAGAGGTCAAAATTGCATACCAAGCCAATCATGACGCTCTGACAGGACTTCCTAATCGATCGTTGCTGGAAGATCGGCTGAAACAGGCGTGCAAAGTAGCAGCGCGATCTGGTCGCAAGGTTGCCGTATTATTTTTCGACCTCGACGGTTTCAAACCAATTAACGACACGCTTGGCTATCAGATTGGCGATCAAGTCCTTACCGAAGTCGCCTTGCGCCTTGAAAGTCGGATCCGCTGCGGCGATACAGTAGCCCGATGTAGCGGAGATGAGTTTATTGTTGTACTTCCGGATCTGGCCCAACCTGATGACGTTCTGGCTATAGTTGAAAAACTTCTTCAAGCAATCGCCGCTCCCTACCATATTCAAAGCCACGTTTTGCGTCTGACTGCCAGTGTTGGCATTGCGATGGACGACGGCAAGACTAGCGATCCCGTGAAACTGGTACTTCAGGCCGACCTTGCCATGGTTCGCGCCAAACACCATGGAAGAAACACTTACCAATGGTTTGCCTCGGATTTGACGGATAAAGCGAATAGAAGGGTCGAGTTGCGAAACGAATTACAACGGACTCTTGAGGAAAATGAGGGCGAACTCGCGGTTTTCTATCAGCCGATCATAGAAGGCGCGACTGGAAGTGTGTCTGGCTCTGAGGCTCTGGTTCGTTGGCATCACCCGTCCCGAGGTTTGGTTCCGCCAGACCAGTTTGTGCCGCTTGCAGAAGATACCGGCCAGATAATCAAGCTTGGGGAGTGGGTATTGTGGCGAGCCTGTTTCGATGCTGTACACCTGCACGGCATCGGCTACCAGAATCACAAAGTCTCGGTAAATGTCTCACCGGTGCAATTGAGGCAGGAGGGCTTTGTGGAACTGGTCAAGAAGGTTCTCCGCCGGACGGGATTAGCCCCCAACCTTTTGGAACTTGAGATCGTCGAATCGGTAGTGATTTACGATACCCATAGGGTTGTGGAGCGACTGCACGAGTTACGTGCTCTGGGGGTAGGAATTGCGATTGACGATTTTGGAACCGGATTTTCTAGCCTAAGCTATCTGAAAATTATGCCTGTCTCCAAGATCAAGATAGACCGTTCTTTTGTAAATGATGTCTTTATCGACCCAACTGATGCGGCAATAACCCAGGGCATTCTTTCGCTGGCTCATCATTTGTCGCTGGACGTCGTCGCGGAAGGAGTAGAAACAGAGGCCCATTCAGCATTCCTTCGCAAGCATAACTGCCAGCTTCTGCAGGGCTACCTCTTTGCCAAACCGATGCCGTTTGAGGATTTGACCTCTTTTCTTTCAAAGCACAATGCAAGCTGCCCACATTGATCGGTCAGACAAAACGTTACAGAGTGCAAGCCCATCCAGATTTGACAAAATCTGGCTCCAGTTGCTGCCGTTTTCGGTGGAGAAACATCATATAGTTGATGTTTTATCAACGGAATTTTTTCCAGTTTCGGACAACGACAACCGGACAAAATTCAGTAAGTTGTATAGGGCTATCTGGGCGAGTAGAGTATTAAATCAAGGGCAAAGGGCAGCGGTCACTTTGGCAGTTTTGCGACAATCATAACCGGACAACTCTGTGCCCAGATTCGGCGTAAATCGTGTAAGCATCGGTATTAAAAGGGGTTTCCAGAAGGTGCAACTTGAAACGCAACCGTTTGAACCGCCTCAAATTAAATCGATTAACCCCTCCTTAAAACACCATAGAAGAGTGCCCTCCGGAGGCAAAGGTCATAGGTTCGAATCCTATCGGGCGCGCCATATTATTTAAAAAGCCCACCTAGTGTGGGCTTTTTTATGGAACGCTTGCCAACAAATAGCAGATGCAGGATTTGCCTTGCTAAACAGGCGTAGCGAGACCTTGGCGGATCTCACAGCAGCTTGCCACGTACCCCGGCCAGCCTGATTCAAACCGGACCGTGATCAATCGCAGACAACCGCTCGTTCACCTGAAACACTTTACCATTCACTTTCGGCACACCGAATTCCTTCAGCCGGGCCGTGTGCTTTTCCAGATACGCCCTTGCACTGCTTTCATCTTCGAAGAGATAGACGCCGCCTGCCTCGCGGGTGTCGCGGTTTTCTGTCCATATTTTCCAGAGGAACCCCGGCTCCCTAGCAATAGACTCGGCAAGCTCAGCCATCGCACTTGCCATCTCATCGCCAAACGGGCCGTCGTAAGGAAAATCCACCTGAAGCAGAGTTCTCATCGTCTATGTCCTCCTGAGCTCATCGAAGCATCATCATCGCTGTAACCCACATTAATGCAAGCGGGCATCATTTACTGTTCCGGAAGCCAGTTTCCGGATGTTGTCTCAGCTGCCGGACGCCGGTTCAGCAGCAACGCCTGCGCAATGCCCGCCAGAATGATGAGGGCGCAACCGGCCAGCTGGAGGCTATTCAGGCTCTGGTCAAACAGTACCCAGGCAAGCGCAACAACGGTAATGGGTTCCAGATAAGCCAGGGTGCCGAACGTGGCCGCGGGCAGGGACCTCAGGGCAACCACGGCCAGCAGGATGGCCAGGAAACCCGGCAGAACACCGGCAGCAATCAACCACCCCCACTGCGTCCCTGAAATGGCTTCGCCTTCCAGCAGCATCAGAGGCAACATGCACAAAGCACCCGCGAGCATCTGGTAACCACTGCGACTGAAAACATGAACACGGTCATCAATGGAGCGATTGGCTAACATAAACGCCGAGTAACAGACCATGGCGCAGAACGCATAGGCCAAACCGATAGCTTCCTCTGCCCGCCCACTCAGGTTGAAGTTGAACTCCATCATCATGGCGAAGCCCAGCAGCGCGAATCCCACCAATCCAACACTGGCCGAGGTGAGGCGCTCCCCGAGAAAGAAATGAGCCGCCACGGACGCCGTCACCGGTGCCAGATAAAGCACCATAACGGCGTTCGCCATATTGGTGTAATCCATCGCCAGGATGTAAAACATCACGAAACCGGCCAGGAAAGCACCTGTTACCAATACCTTCGTACCGGGCCACATAAAGATTTTGCTGTGTTGCCTGGTTGCCAGCAGATAAACCGCCACCAAAACGGCCCCAATGAAGAGCCGATAGAAGGTAACCGCCTCGGCCCCCACACCCGCATAGACCGAAATGGCACCGATCGTTCCCATAAAAATGGCCGAGAACGCTGCGGACGCTATAAAGACACCAGACCCCGATACTGAATTCATACTACCTCTCTTGTGAAGGGCTTCGAGCTTGTCAGTTCGAAGCCCTTTTTTCCTTTCCTTATGAGCTCGTAACCGCTTCTTTTCGGGCTTTTAATGCCTCGATGGCATCGACCGTCAGCGGGAGCTGGCTGGCCCAAAGAATATCCTCACATTTATGGCCGATAACCCGTTCTACTTTGTTGCCGTGGGCCAACAGTGGCAGTATGTGGCGACGGAAAAACCATCGACGCTTGCATAACCACCACCCTCTGTCTAACGCCCTCAATAACTTATTGGGCGGTGTCGCCGGCATATAAAACATCAGCTCCGGTGGCTCTGGAGGTAGTTCCAATTGACTCGCTTTCTCCCAAGCCTGGAGGGCTTTTTCGATTGGGTTTATTTCGTTCATCGCATGCCTCCGCTTTCATTTTGCTGTTTGGCAAAATTACCCATGCAACTAGTAAGCAATCGTGCCAAGTGATCATTCAGTGCGAGGGTCGCGACCTCTTTTGTTAGCTTGCTACTTCCAGTTGGATCAATCAAACAAAAAGTTTTAGACTGACCGTTCATTTTTATTGAAAGGTGAGCCAATGGAAAGGCAGTCGAGCAGGAACTTGAATCGCGCCGCATTGCCGCTTCTCGACAGCGAGGTGTTGCGAACCTTTGTAACCATCGCTGAATGCGGCAGTTTTACCCGGGCTGCCGAAAAACTATTCCGCACGCCCTCGGCATTGAGCATGCAAATCAAACGCCTGGAGGCCATGCTTGAACAAGCGCTGTTTGTTCGCGAGGCGCGATCCGTGCGACTCAATGCGGAGGGTGAAATGCTCTTGGGCTACAGTCGACGCCTCCTCAAGCTCAACGCCGAAGCCGTTTCAAAATTTTTGGCCCCCACCCTGGAAGGACGCGTAGGCGTGGGAATCACTGACGCGGTAGCAGAACATATCCTACCCAATGTTTTGGCTCAGTTTGCCAGGTCATACCCTGCTGTTCAGGTCGACGTTGCGGTAGGCCATAGCATGGATTTAATCCCAAAACTTGATAAGGGAGAGCTTGATCTCGCCCTCGTGATGGGCGGAGAACCCGGTTCCGCAACACGAGGTGAGGCGATTCTCACCGAACCTCTGGTATGGGTGGGTCGCGAGGATGGCGATGCAGTCCTACGGTCACCACTACCAGTCACTCTGGCGAAACATGGGTGTACATGGCGAAAGATCGCTCTGGATGCTCTGAATAATGCTGGAATCGACTATCGAATCGCCTACGCCTGCGATCACTGCGCAAGCCAGGAGGCAGCCATGATGGCGGACCTCGCCATTACAGCGTTTCCGAAGCGATTGATTCGACCACCTTTCACACGTCTTACTCATGAATCACTGCCACCATTGGCAGATTATCAAGTGATGCTGGTAAAGCGTCCGGGCCGGGACAACGCCAGCGACGTTCTGGCCGAGCACATTACACAAGGGTTTCGCGAGAGATAATTACAAGCCCGCCCATACCTAATTACTCCATTTTTTGCACACAAGAAGCCGAGGTCCCATCACTCCCAGCGGGCCTGGGAATAGCTGAACACTGGCAGCGACAAACGCCAGCGAATGGCGGCCATACGGAGCAGGAGACCCAAGCTGAATGCGGCAAGTAGGGTCACGCTCTCATTCACTCCCTGACGAAGCAGGGTCAGGTACAGAAAAGCGACCACCAGTGAAACACTGGCGTATAGTTCATGACGCAATACCTGTGGGGTCCGGTTGCACATGATGTCGCGGATGATACCGCCAAAAATGCCGGTGGTGATGCCGGCCATCACAACAACGACCGTGTCATAGCCCAGCTCAAGGGCAACATTGCAACCAATAACCGTGAAGGCCGCGAGGCCTAAGGCATCCAGCACCAGAAACAGCTGATGAAGGTGGCGCATAAAGCGGGCGATCACGATCGTTACCAGTCCGCCCGTGATGGTCATGTAGATATAGCGTGGGTGCTGGGTCCAGGTAACAGGAAAATTACCCAGGAGAATGTCCCGGACAGTTCCGCCACCCAAGGCAGTGAAAAACGCAATAACGGCGACACCAAAGAGATCCATATTTCTCCGCCCGGCGGCGAGTGCGCCCGACATGGCCTCGGCGGTAATGGCAATCATATATATAGAGATGAGCACAGAGGACTCCTGAGTTTCTGCGGCCTCTCCCCCTGTCCCTGATACCTGAGAGTTTACAGAGCCCGGCTCTGCTTGCCCCTTCGGTGGACTGCGTTGGCAGTCGCTCTCCAGACGGCTTTGAACGGTGCCTCGCAGTACCTTTGCCTGAGCGTTTATGGGAGTTTGCGCCTTCGGCGGGGCCAGGGGCCCTCTCTCCTGCGAGAACACATGAGTATAAAAACTTAAGAAGCTGGCGCGCAGGTGTTAAATCACCCCAAACGCCAACATCGCATCAGCCACACGGCAGAACCCTGTTGTGTTTGCGCCAAACACATAGTCTCCTGGCCGGCCGTATTCTTCCGCGGTTTCAAAACAGGAGCGGTGAATTTCGGTCATGATGTCCTTCAGGCGCTGCTCGCTGTAATCAAAACTCCAGGAATCCCGGGAGGCGTTCTGTTGCATTTCCAGAGCACTGGTTGCGACGCCACCGGCATTGGCGGCTTTTGCAGGACCAAACAGGATGCCAGCCTCGCGGAATAACTTCACTGCATCGGGCATGCACGGCATATTGGCACCCTCGGCGACGGCCAGGACGCCATTACGAATCAACGCTTTCGCGTCTGAGTTTGTCAGTTCGTTCTGTGTTGCGCATGGAAGGGCCACTTTGCAGGGCACCTCCCAAATAGATGCTCCGGAAACAAAATCACTGCCATTCTGACGACGAGCCGCATAATCACTGATTCGACCACGTTCGGTTTCCTTGATCTGCCGAACCAGCGCAACGTCGATGCCGGCCGGGTCATAAACGTAACCACTCGAATCGGAACAGGCGACCACCTTGCCTCCGAACTGCTGGACCTTTTCCATCGCGTAGATTGCAACGTTTCCGGAACCGGAGACCACCACGTCTTTGTCCTCAAGGTCTACACCCTGAGCCGCCAGCATCTCACGGACAAAATACACCGTCCCGTACCCCGTCGCTTCCTTGCGGACGCGGGCGCCGCCCCATCCAAGCCCCTTCCCGGTCAGCACTCCGGATTCATACCGATTGGTAAGGCGTTTGTATTGGCCGAACAGGAAACCAAGCTCCCTGGCTCCAACGCCGATATCGCCTGCTGGCACGTCGGTATACTCACCAATGTGCCGATAAAGTTCGGTCATAAAGGATTGGCAAAACCGCATGATCTCGTTGTCAGATCGCCCTTTGGGGTCAAAGTCCGAACCACCTTTGCCTCCGCCAATCGGCATGCCGGTCAGGGAATTCTTGAATATCTGCTCGAAACCGAGAAACTTCACCACGCCCAGATTCACGGAAGGGTGAAATCGCAAGCCCCCTTTGTAGGGTCCAAGAGCCGAGTTAAATTCAACCCTGAATCCACGGTTGATCTGCACTGCCCCGGAGTCATCCACCCACGGCACCCGGAAAATGATTTGCCGCTCGGGTTCACAAATGCGCTCAAGCAGCTTCGCTTCCTTGTACTCGGGATGTTTCTCGATGACTGGCGATAGTGATTCCAGGACCTCCAACACTGCTTGGTGAAACTCAGGTTCCGCTGGATTTCTAAGGACGATCTGCTCGTACAGCTCGCCAAGGGTGCCTGTTTGATTCATGCGTTTTCCTTGTTCAGTTTGCTTGAGTTACTTCAATGATTTTCAGACGAAGCTGCTTCTTGCCGGCGAATGGCCAATCAATACGGTCCCCTACCCTAAGACCCAGGAGGGCGGCACCCGCTGGAGCCAGAACGGACACACATTCCTCGTCTGCCTCTCGCTGACTCGGGTAAACGAGCCTCATCGTGTACTCCGCGTCGTTACTTTCATTTTTAAAATGGACCAAGGAGTTCATGGTGACGGTGCCGGTAGGCAGATTCGCGGCATCAACCAGAGTTGCTCTATCAAGCTCGAGCGCAAGCGCCTGGGCAGCTTCATTGCCATGTGACTGTTTCTCCAACATGGCGGATAAACGATCAAAATCCTGTTCCAACACATAAATAGCTGGACGTTCAGACATACCGATTCCTTGAGGCTTGAAAGCCAAGAATAAGTTAAAGGATGTGTTCAGAGGGTCTCGCCGAATTCGACGATTCTTCGACGAATTCAGCGAAAGGAATGGCGAATACGGCGCAGCCCGGCAGCTAGAAGTGCTACCGTTGAGTAGAGAGAGTGAATGACATGAACACCGGTTTTCATTTAAAAGTTCAGTGGCCCCAAAAATAATGTTAGGAAGCTAAATTAGCTCAGTTTACGAAGAAAAGAAACGATCAAAATGTCTGATATCCGCGTCCTCAAAAATCCCATGAAATTACTCATATTGCGGGCCAGCTTATCTGGAGCGATACGAGAACGGCGCCGAATACATCCGATGCAATTGCTCATCCTGTTCCGCCAACACGCTCGCCATGGTAATGATGGATCTGGCCATACCACGAACAAGGTTCAGGAGCATCAGACCAAAGGCATCCGGTTCTTGTTGGTGGAAATCAAGGAACTGGACACAGCTGATTTCCAGAACAACCGATACTTCATCGGCTCTGGTACTGGCAGGCCGATCTGCCAACGCAATCATGGGGACAAAGCCCACGTCGTCACCCGGCTCGTGAGAGCGGGCAAGGGTCATGCCGCCATCTTTCCTTGGCATCCAGGTACCAACTCTGCCGCTGAGCACAATGTAGAATGCCTCGCTTCGGTCGCCAACAGAGTAAAGCGAGTCGCCGGGACTAAGGCTAAGCACGCGCCCCTCTTCCAGGAGCTTTTTTATAACCGCGTCGGGCATGGCACCAAAGCTGGAAAGCTCCCGAAAAAACTCTGGGCCTTGCTTCTGCCAATACGCTAAGGAATCTATCTTGCGCATGGAGTCATCACCGGGTTACGAAACGTGCTTACAGTATAGTCCGGTCTCCACAGCTCGAGTCTATCCTGGCGGCCGATACCAGAACTCGAAGGGTTAAAGCCGCTTCACCAAAACCCGCCCATCACGTACCGACGCCAGCACAGGCAGCTGCCCCAACAGAACCTCGTACGGCGATTGGCCATTCAACACAACACAACGAGCCGGAAGACCCTCCTCAATACCATACTCTTTCAGATCCAGCGCCGCGGCACCGTTGTCGGTGATCAGCTCCAGAGACCGGTCAATCCAGCCCATACCCAGCATGTGGCAGGCGTGCAGGCCGACATCAAGGGTCCGAAGCATGTTGCCGTTCCCCAATGGGTACCAGGGATCACGAATGGAATCCTGGCCGAAGGCTACCTTAAGTCCCGCATCCAACAGCTCCGGAACACGGGTCAGGCCACGACGTTTCGGATAACCATCGAACCGTCCCTGCAGGTGCAGGCTTTCGGTGGGCATCGAAAGAAAACGCAGACCGGATTTCTTCAACAACCGGAACAGCCGACTACAGTAATGATCGTTGTAGGAGCCCATGGCACAGGTATGGCTGGCAGTAACCCGGGAGCCATAATCAAGCTTGAGCGCCTCGGCAGCGAGCACTTCCAGGAAGCGGGACTCGGGGTCATCGATCTCGTCGCAATGCACGTCCACCAAAAGGTCATTTTTGTGGGCCAACGCCACCAGCCATTGGACCGACTCAACGCCGTAATCCCGGGTGAATTCGAAATGTGGAATGCCACCGACCACGTCGGCGCCGAGGCGCACGGCTTCCTCCATCAGCTCCTTACCCTTCGGAAATGACCAGAGACCTTCCTGGGGAAATGCCACGATTTGGAGATCCACGGTTTCAGCCATGCGCTTACGCACCTCAAGCATGGCCTTCAGGCCCGTCAGCTTGGGGTCTGTGACGTCCACATGGGTGCGAACATGCTGAATCCCGTTATCAGCGAACAGCTTCAGCGTCTGCTCCGCCCGGCTGATCACATCATCATGAGTCAGGCTGGCTTTGCGCTCGGACCAGCATTCAATACCCTCAAACAGGGTACCGCTTTGGTTCCATCGGGGCTGACCTGCGGTCATGGCCGCATCAAGATGGATGTGTGGCTCAACGAACGGCGGAACAACCAGGTTACCGCCGGCATCCAGCTGGTTGCCTGAACCTCCTTCCGGCGCCTTCTGAGCCTTGATTTCACTGAATCGGCCTTCGGCAATTACCAGCCGGAACAAGCCTTCTTGTCCCTGCAATCGCGCATTAACGATGGCATTCAGACTTTGATTCATAACATCTCCTTGCATGTATTCATGCTTATCAGATTCTTCGTTCGGATCCCGCTTACCTGGGTTTGGCTGGGCCGGCCCGTGTGATTGCATGGCATCCGAAACCAATCACCACTCCCCAGAAGGCAGAGGACAATCCGAACAGCGACAGCCCGGAAGCGGTCACGATAAACGTAATCAATGACGCCTCCCGTTGGCCTGCGTCTTCCAGCGCCGCAAACAGGTTATTTGCAATCGCCCCCAGCAGAGCCAGGCCGGCCAGTACCGCAACAAAGGCTGCAGGCAAAGAGGTGAAGAGCGCCACGATCGTGCCGGCAAACAGCCCACCGACCAGATAGAACACGCCATTGAACACGCCGGCGACGTAACGTTTCATGGGATCTTCATGAGCATCCTTGCCGGTGCAGATCGCAGCGGTAATGGCGGCAACCACCGTCGTGATCCCACCGAACAATGCCATCGGCAGCGATACCAGGCTCGACACGGCAATCACCGGTTTGGCCTTCACCCTGTACCCGGCTCCCCGCAGAATCGCCATGCCTGGCAGAAACTGCCCCGTCAGGCTGACCAGCACCAAAGGTATAGCCAGGCTCAGGGTGGAACCAAGGTTCCATTCCGGGGTGATGAACTGGGGGACAGCCATGCTCAACCGAACACCGGCCAGAGATGCATCCTCAAGCACCACCGCCAGTACTATCCCGACAATCAGAAGCAGGACCAGCGTGTATTTCGGCACCAGCCGGCGGAACACCACGTAAGCCAGCAGCATGCCTATCGCCAGCGTCGGCGTGGATTCGATAGCCGCAAAGGCACCGACCCCGAACTGGAAAAGGATCCCGGCCATCATCCCGGCGGCCACACCTTTTGGAATGGCCCTGACAAACGCATCGAACGTGCCCGAAACACCGATGACAAAGATAATCACGGCGGCGGTGATATAGGCACCTACTGCCTCGTTTAATGACAACTCCGGGAACAGGGTTACCAGAAGCGCCGTTCCCGGAGCCGACCAGGCAGTCACAATCGGTGCCTTGAGCCACAGCGACAGCAGGATTCCCGAAACCGCCGCGCCCATTGAAATAGCCCAGACCCAGGAGGTCATCATCTGGGTTGATATCTCCGCCGCCGCGCCGGCCTGGAAAAAGATGGCCAGCGGCCCGGCGTACGAAACCAGCACCGCCAGGAAACCAGCCGCAACGGCGGATAACGACATGTCTCGGAAAAGCTGCGGCATGCTCAATTCCTTCTCATCTGATCTTCGGGAACGGAAAAAAGCCCCGGACACTCACGCGCCGGGGCAAACGAGGGGTTCGACTGACAGTCTCCCTCAGGGGTGCATCAACGCTCCACAATCAATTAGTCGGGGCCAGTGCCGTTTCCGCCTCCGACTGAACAGGCTTCTCACTGAACCGCCGGCCCACCAGCGCAATGGCGACGGTGGCAATGGCGCCCGGTATGGCCAGCGCCAGGAAGTTCACATGGTGCGGCAGGGCCAGAGCCAGCAAGGTTCCACCGAGCATGGGGCCGACAATGGCGCCGTTGCGACCGATTCCCGAAGCCCAGCCCAACCCGGTAGACCTTATGCTGGTTGGGTAGTACTGGGCCACGTAGGCGTACAGCAGGATCTGCGATCCAATGGTCGTGGCGCCGGCGATTCCCATCAGGGTGTAGAGAACCCACATTGGGTTTTCATAGCCCAGGGTGATCAGCGACCCTGAGCCCAGGATGAAAAAGCTCACCAGAACAGATCGCAGTGAAAAACGGTCGGCCAACCAGCCACCGCCAACCGCGCCGACAATGGCCCCGATGTTCAGCACCATCAGGAACATCAGGCTGGAATCGAGCGGGTAACCGGCCGCGGACATCAGTTTCGGCAACCAGGAGCCAAGTGCGTACACCATCAACAAGCAGTTAAAGAAGGCCACCCAGAACATCAGCGTGCTCATGGCACGGCCACCCCGGAACAGTTCCAGCACCGGCGCCTTGCTTTCTGTGGTCGGCGGAACAACGAGGACGTCCTGCTCGTTAATAGCTTTGAAAGGCGCCACCTGGCAAAGAATGTTCCGCGCCTCGCCCTCCCGCTTCTGGGCCATCAGGAATGCCACCGACTCAGGCAGGTATTTGATCATCAGGGGCAGAAGCAACATCGGCACAATGGCAAGATAGAACATGATCTCCCATCCGAAATTGGGCACGATCCAGATACCCAGGCCTGCCGACATCATTCCGCCCACGGCGTAGCCGCTGAACATGAGCGCCACGAGCGTGCTGCGTTTGCGGGCAGGCGAATACTCGCTCATCAGCGACACCACGTTGGGCATAACACCGCCTATTCCCAGGCCGGCAATAAACCGGAGGATGCCGAACTGCCAGGCGTTGGTGGCAAAGCCGTTGATGACCGTGGTCAGACTGAACAGGACCACGCACATCAGGATAACTTTCTTGCGGCCCCACTTGTCGGACAGCATCCCAAAGCCCATGGCACCAAACATCATGCCGAACAGGGCACTGCTGCCCAGCAAACCAGCCACGTACGGATTGAGGTTCCACTGGTCCATTAACAGCGGCAGAACCACGCCATAAATCACCAGGTCATAACCGTCGAAAATTATGATCAGGGTGCACCAGAAGAGCACCTTCCAGTGGAACTTGTTGAATGCTGCGTTATCGATAACGTCGTTGACGTCTATGTTTCTCATTGGTCTGTTTCTCCGAATACTGTTGTTGTTGTCGGGAGTTCCGATCAATCTTTTTTGCGTTAACCGCAGTCGCCGCCGGCCACGGGCAGGATGGTTCCGGTCATGTAGCTGGCCGCATCCGAGGCCAGAAACAGGATCGGCTCCGCCTGCTCATCCAGGGTTCCGTAACGGTGCATGAAACTGCTGGTATTGGTCTGGTCGATCAGGGTCTGGTACCAGGCCTTCTCCTGCTCGCCCTGTTCATCCGTGTTGCGTGGGGTCAGCCGGGGCGGCGCTTCGGTGCCGCCTGGCGCGGTCGCGTTCACCCGAATACCAAGCTCGGCATACTCGAAGGCCATGTTCACGGTCATGGCGTTGACCCCGCCCTTGGCGGCGCCATAGGGCACCCGCATCAGGCCCCGAGTAGCCACCGAAGACACGTTCACAATGGCGCCGCTCTTCTGTTCCACCATGTAAGGCAGCACTGCGCGGCAACACCACAGAGTCGGGAACAGGGAGCGCTGGATTTCCTTCTGGATCTGTTCGGGCTGGTACTGCTCGAACGGCTGGGCCCAGATGGTGCCCCCGACGTTGTTGATCAGGATGTCGATGCGGCCATACTGCTTATGGGCCTTGGCCATCACCGTTTCCGCGCCTTCCCAGGTTTCCAGGTTTGCCTGCACGGCCAGGGCTTCCATGCCCTGGTCGCGCAGTTCAGCGGCAACGCCCTGCACGTAGTCAGCAATGTCCACCAGAACCAGGCGGGCACCTTCGGCGGCGGCCAGTTCAGCCACCCGCCGGCCAATGCCTTGTGCCGCACCGGTGACCACCATCACCTTGTTGGCGAAACGCGGGCTCATGCCACCTTATCCTCGGCGGCCGGGACACTCGGGGTGAACTTCTCGTAGTGGAACGAGTTCGGTTCAATACCCTGCTCACGGAAGTAGCCCAGCACGGCGTCCACCATCGGAGGCGGCCCACAGAGGTAGACATCCACATCGCCGTCGTTCACTGGCGCGTCATCCATATGCTGGGTCACATAACCCTTACGCGGATGAGTGCTTTCCTCGCCAGCCACCACGGTGATGTAGGTGAAGTTATCCAGCTCCTCGGCAAAACGATCCAGGATATCGAGGCACACCAGATCTTCATCATTGGTCACGCCATAGATGAGGTGCGTCGGCAGATCACAACCGTTGGCCTTCATATGCTCGAGCTTGGCCAGAAAAGGCGCGAGTCCAGTGCCGCCCGCCAACATGAGTACCGGGCGTTCGATCGGGCGGAGGTAGAAACTGCCCATGGGACCGGTCAGGGTGACCTTGTCACCGGTGCGGGCCTTACCCACCAGCCAGGAACTCATCAGTCCGCCCGGCACATTGCGGATCAGGAAACTCAGGTCCCGACTGCCGGGTTTTGAGCTGAATGAATAGGCCCGCGTCTGGTCGGTGCCCGGCACCTGAATGTTCACGTACTGCCCGGGCAGGAAGGCGATGTCATCGTCCGCCGTGATCTTGAGCTCGATCGAGGTGGGCGAAATCAGGTTTACCTCGGCGACAGTGCCGGTCACTTCTGCGTTTCCGGTCTTGCACATGGTGGACGCAACCGGCACCTCCACCACACAGTCGCTGGAGGGCACCATCTGACAGGTCAGAACCATGCCCTGCTCGGCTTCCTCGTCGGACAGTGCCTCGTCGATGTACTCGTCACCCATGTCGAATTCACCCTGGCGGCAAGCGCCCTTGCAGGTGCCGCATACGCCATCGGAGCAGTCCATGGGCAGATTGATCTGCGCACGGTAAGCGGCATCGAGAACCGTTTCGCCTTCGTTGCAGGACACGAATCGGGTAACGCCGTCTTCAAAATTGAGTGCAATGTTGTAACTCATGATGATGCTCTCCCCATCAATTACAGGTGGTAGATATCAATCACCTGATTGATGTAATCGTTTTTCAGAACCACCTTCTTCTCGGTGATCAGCGGTTGCTCGCCACTGCAATCCAGGGTGTAGAAAGACACACCGAAGAACGACTGGGTTTTGTGGTAGCGGTGGCTGTTGGTCTGCCAGTTGAAACGCAGCTTCACGGTGTCGCCGTCGCGCTCCAGAATTTCGAGGTTACTGGCCAGGTGTACCGTGCGCGGCTCCGGAATGGAGCTGGCGCCGGAACGCTCGGTCTTGAGCCGGTATACGCGATCTTCCAGGCCGTTGCGGTTCGGGTAGTAGATCAGCGAGATCTCGGTCTGCGGATCTTCGGTCAACTCGTCGTTGTCGTCCCAGGCCGGCATCCAGTAGGTGACGTCCTCGTGGTAGCACTTGAGCCATTCGTCCCATTCCCGGTCATCCAGCAGGCGGGCTTCCCGGTAGACAAAGGCCTGAATCTGTTCGAAGGTCATGCTCATTGGGAGGCCTCCTCTGACGAAACGGTAGAAAGAGAAATGAAACGCGCACGCTCGGTTTCGACAGCCTTGGTCATCTCCTCCACCCAATGCTGGTGGTGCGTCACGTACAGGCCCTCATCCTCCGGCTTGGCACCGCTGAGAATCGGTTTCAGGTTGATGCGCTTGGCCCAGTCATCCGCACCTTCAATCCAGTGCTGGGCGCCACGACTCATGTCGTTCCACTTGACGCCCTTGGCGTAGTAGCCTTCCTGGCAGCCACGGAACTCTTCCAGATCGTCCGGGGTACCCATACCGGAGACGTTGAAGAAGTCTTCGTACTGGCGGATCCGTTTGGTGCGATCGGCCACCGGCTCACCTTTCGGAGCCCAGCAGTAAATGGTGATCTCGGTCTTGTTGACGTCGATCGGTCGCAACACCCGTATCTGGGTAGAGAACTGGTCCATCACGTACACATTCGGGTACAGGCACAGGTTCTTGGTGGTCCGCACGATAAAGTCAGCGCGCTCTTCACCCAGCTCCTTCTCCAGGCGTGGCAACTGGGCGTACACCGGGCGCACTTCCGGATTGGTCAGACGGGTCCACAGCATCATGTGGCCGTTCTCGAAGGAGTAGAAACCGCCCTCGTTGGACCAGCTCTTGGCATCAACCGCTTCGGTGCCACCCTTCTCGTAGTTGCGCTGGCCCATGGTGGACAGGTAGTTCCAGTGAACGGTGCTGACGTGGTAACCATCGGCGCCGTTCTCGGCAGTCAGCTTCCAGTTACCCTCGTAGGTATAGGTGGACGCACCCCGCAGGATCTCCAAGCCGTCTTCCGCCTGGTCGACAATGGCGTCGAGCACCTTGGTGGTTTCGCCCAGGTACTCCTCCAGCGGCAGAACATCTGAATTGAGGCTGCCAAACAGGAAACCGCGATAGTTTTCAAACTTCGGCAGTTGTTTCAGGTCGTGGGAACCGTCGACATTGAAGCTGTCCGGGTAACCGCCCTTCTTCTGGTCCTTGGCCTTCAGCAGCTTGCCATCGTTCTTGAAGGTCCAGCCGTGGAACGGGCAGGTAAAGGACGTCTTGTTGCCGCGCTTCTTGCGGCACAGGGTGGCACCCCGGTGGGTGCAGGTGTTCAGAATCGCCTTGAGCTCACCGTCCTTGGTCCGGGTGATGATCACCGGCTGACGACCCACCGTGGTGGTGTAATAGTCGCCCGGATTCTCGATCTGGCTCTCGTGGGCCAGGAAAATCCAGTTGCCTTCGAAGATGTGTTTCATCTCCAGCTCAAACAGTTCTTCGTCGGTGAAGATGCCGCGGTCACAGCGGTAGTGGCCGGTTTTCGGGTCGGCTTCCACCGCCCCGCGAATCTGCTTTTCAAGCCTGTCGAGTTGACGAGTCATGATGAATCCTCCTTACGCGGCTTCGCCTTCGAGAGCACGCTTGCGCTCATGGCGGGTTTGCAGCTCAGACTTGTCGGTAGACACCAGCTGGATGTTGAACTCCACCTCGGTGAACGGCTTGTTCAGGCCGAACTGCTCGGCTTTGGCGGGGTCTTCAATGCGATTGGCCTCAACCACCAGTTCTTCACGGGTCGCGAAGGCAAAGTCGTCATAGGTGTACTCGTCACCGGCCAGGTTGATCTGGGTGGTCAGGTGCTTGTAACCCGGCTTGGCAATAAAGAAATGGATATGCGCCGGACGGTTTCCATGGCGACCCAGCAGGTTCAGCAGCGCCTGGGTAGAACCCTCGGGCGGACAGCCATAACCGGACGGGATGATGGAACGGGCGGTGTAGCGACCGTTTTCGTCAGTCTTGATGCGACGACGCAGGTTGTATTCGCTCTGTGACTGGTCGAAGTAGGAGTAGGCACCCTTGGTGTCTGCGTGCCATACGTCGACAACCGCATTGGCCAATGGCTGGCCTTTTTCGTCCGTGACCTGGCCGGTCAGGATCATGGTCTCGGCAGACTCATCGGAGCCATCGTCCATGCGGGCAAAGCCTTCGCTCAGCGGCGCGCCGGCGACATAAAGCGGGCCCTCAATGGTTCTGGGAGTTCCGCCATCCAAGCCGGCCTGCTCATCTTCCGCGTCCATCCGGATGTCGAGGTACTTGTCCATACCCAGGCCCGGTGCCAGCAGCGCGGCCTCACCATTCGCGCCCAGATCACCCACATAGTAGACGGCTTGCCAGAACTCTTCGGGTGTCACGTCGAAGTCTTCAACGAGCTGGAAAATATCGTGCATGAGGCGGTGAACAATCTTCTTCACCCGCTCATTTCCAACGTCCTGGTTGAAGCCGGCAACTTTCTCCAGCAGGTCCTTTACTTCCGCAGTATTCATGGTCTTGACGGTCATGGTTGATCTCCTCGGTGCTCTTGTTTTTGTTGCTCAATTCATCTCATCAGTTGGCAACAGGGTTCTCGGATTTAGCGGTCGTCTTCGAGAATGGACGACGGGTGCCGGCACAGGGGCGCGACGGTGATATCCATGTAGGGAAACAGGGGCAGGTTGCTGATCAGCTCCTGCAGCTCGGCGTTGTCTTTCACATCGAAAATGCTGACGTTGGCGTAGCTGCCGGCCACCCGCCAAAGGTGACGCCACTTGCCCTGCTCCTGCAGGCCCTGGGCATAGGCTTTCTCCCGGGCCTTGATGTCTGCAGCCACCTCCGCTGGCATGTCGTGGGGGATGTTCACCTTCATCTCGACTTTGAACAGCATGTGCTTTCCTCCGTTTTGCGGAATGTCCCGGCGCCTCAGGCTTTCCGGCGATACTGGTTGAGTTTGTCTTCATCAATCTCGACACCCAGGCCCGGGCCCTGCGGCAAGTCGACACCGTTGCTGTGGAAATTGAGTGGCTTGACGACAATGTCGTCTTTCATCAGAAGGGGACCGAACATCTCGGTGCCCCATTGCAGGGTTTCCAGGGTGGACCAGGCGTGTAGCGCAGCAGCTGTGCCAATGGAGCCTTCCAGTAACGTGCCGCCGTAGAGCCCGATACCTGCGGCCTGAGCCACAGCGGCTTGCTCCAGAGCACGTGCAGGCCCACCGGCCTTGGCAATTTTCATGGCGACGGCACCAGCGAATCCGCTGGCTGCGAGGTTGTACATATCCTTGGCGTCGGCCACCGCTTCATCGGCCAGGATGGGCAGATGGAACTTCCCGGACAGACGCACCAGCGCCGCGTAATCCTTCATCGGGGTCGGCTGTTCTACCAGGTCGATACCAGCCGCCTGCAGCTCCGCCATACCTTTGGCAGCGGTGGCTTCGTCCCAGGCCTGGTTCACATCCACACGCACGCTGGTGCTCTCACCTAAGGCTTCCTTGATAGCCGCGACGTGACGAACGTCTTCCATCACCGGACGGGAACCGATCTTGAGTTTGAAATCGCAGTGGCGGCGGGTTTCGATCAGGCCGAGCGCCTCCTCGATATCCTTGTCGGTATCCCCACTGGCCAGGGTCCACAGCACCGGGAGGTGCTGGTGAATGGCACCGCCGAGCAAATCAGATACCGGACGTTTGAGCCGCTTGCCCTGCAGATCCAGCAGTGCGGTCTCGATGGCCGACTTGGCCAGGTTGTTACCGCGAGTTGAGCGGTTTAGCATTACCCTCAGGGTATTGATGTTGCCCGCGGGCTGGCCAATCAGTTGCGGTTTGAAATAGGTATCAATGGTAAGCTTTACACTTTCAGGGCTTTCCGGGCCGTAGGCCAGACCGCCAATTGTGGTCGCCTCACCCAGTCCCTCAAGACCGTTCGAGTCTTTCATCCGAACGATCACCATGCTCTGAACCCCCATGGTTGTCATGGATAGCTTGTGGGGGCGGATGGTCGGAATATCGACCAGGATCGCTTCAATGGACTGAATGGTGGCGGACATGTGCTCTCCGAATCGCAAGTAAAAAAACCTGTGATTCGAACAGTACGAAGTTTCAGTTATGTGAACCAATATTGATTAAGTAATAACCGATACCCTGGAGGTATGGATGGAGCTGCGACACTTGCGGTACTTCGTTGCCGTGGCAGAGGCAGGCAACCTGACCCGGGCGGCAGAAAAACTGTTTATTGCGCAACCACCGCTGACCCGGGCCATCAAACAGCTGGAAGAAGAGATAGGGGTGGAATTGTTTATCCGCAAACCCCGAGGGCTGGAGCTAACCACGGGCGGGGAATATTTTCTGGAGCAGGCCCAGCAGATTCTGGACAAAGTGGGCGCCACCGTTGAGGACACCCGCCGTATTGCCCAGCACCGGAAAACCATCTTTTCGATCGGCTTCGTCCCATCCGTGTTCTACGGGCAATTACCGCTGATGGTGCGCCGGCTGCGCCAGAACAAAAACCTGGAGATTGTCCTGCATGAGCTGAAAACCCGCGAGCAGGTGGAGGCGCTGAAGTCCGGCAAGATCGATATCGGCTTCGGCCGACTAAGAATCGAAGACCCTGGTGTGGAGCAGGAGAACCTATTTGATGAGCCGATCATCGCGGCCATTCCGGCCGGCCATCAACTAACCCGTCACCCGCCCTCCATGAAAGAGCTCTCGGAATGGCCGATGGTGACTTTCCCATCCGGTCCCGGTCCAAACTTCGCTGACATCACCCAGGGTCTGTTTCACCGTCGCGGCCTGAAAATTCATGTCAGCCAGCAGGTCAACGACCTTCAGACAGCGCTGTCTCTGGTGGCATCGGATATGGGGTTTACGCTGGTTCCTGAACAGGTCCGAAAGCTAAACCGTGAGGGCGTGGAATACATGCCACTGGAGGACAACAACATCACCACCCCGGTGATCGCCTCACGCCGGCGCGGAGAGAATCCGAATGCCGTTATGCGGCTGGCCAATACTATTCTGGGAGAGCTGGTGGAAAACCGGCTGACGGGGCGTTATCCGTAACGGTCTCGTCGGATTACGAGCCTGACGGCTCTAATCCGACCTACGCGGACACATTCAGTTCAGTAGGTCGGATTAGGCGCAGCCGTAATCCGACAAGGTCATCGGGTTGTTTGCCGCACCGCTTCAGCCGCTTCCTGCAACCGCGGCAGGTAAACCTTCATCAAAGTCTCCATATCCACCCGCGCGGCATTGGTGCTGATATTGATCGCGCCAAGCAGTTCACCACTGCCGGCAAACACCGGCACCGCTACAGAGCGCAACCCCGAATCCAGCTCCTGGTCGACAATGGAGTAGCCCTGCTCACGAGCCTGGTCGATGGCGCAGCGCAGCGCAGCTTTGTCGATAACCGATGACTCGGTGAAACGCTCCAGCCGGATGCGGTCCAGAAACGCAGCCAGCTCCGATTCCGGTAGCTGTGCCAGCAACACCCGCCCCATGGACGTGTAGGCCGCAGGCAAGCGGGTACCCACCGAGAGGGTAATCGCCATCAGCCGATGCCGCGCCGCCGAGCGCACCACGTAAACCACGTCGTCGCCATCCAACACCGCCAGGGAAGAGGATTCACCAAGCTCGGCAGTGATGTCTTCCAGGTATTGTTGAATCACCGCCCGATACTGGTTCGACGCCTGATAGGCGTAGCCCAGCTGCAGCACCCGAGGCGTCAGCTCGAACTGGCGGCCGGTACGCTTCACGAAACCCAGAGCGTGCAGGGTCAGCAGAAATCGACGAGCCTTCGCCCGATCCATGTCGGTCCTGGCGGCCACTTCACTGAGCGTCATGCGCGGATGCTCACCATCAAACGCCTGCAACACGTCCAGCCCGGAGGCCAGCGCCCCCACGTAATCCCGGTCTCCCGGCTTGAGAATCTGTTCGTCCATTCCGGCTCCTTCAGCGCCTCGGCAAGTCGATGTCAGCGCATGGTATCAGCTAGTTCGCAGTCCGAACATCCGTGCATTTTTATCAACTGGTGAAAATTTGTACTTGACGACCGAAAACCAATCGCGCCATTATGTTCGCATATTAAACTTATGTTCGTATATCGAACTTATCAACCGAAACACGATGGAGACCCTGCGATGGCTGAATTTCTCTCTCTCCAGGAAGCGGTAAGCAAACACATCAACAACGGCGACACCGTTGCGATGGAAGGCTTTACCCACCTGATTCCGTTTGCCGCTGGCCACGAAATCATCCGGCAGGAGAAACGTGACCTGACCCTGATCCGCATGACCCCGGATCTGATCTACGACCAGATGATTGGTGCAGGCTGCGCGAAGAAACTGATTTTCTCATGGGGTGGGAATCCGGGCGTGGGCTCCCTGCACCGTCTGCGGGATGCCGTTGAGAAAGGCTGGCCTCACCAGATCGAGATCCTTGAACACAGCCACGCCGCCATGGCCAATGCCTACGAAGCCGGTGCTGCCGGTCTGCCGTTAGCCGTGCTGCGCGGTTACGTGGGCAGCGACCTGCCCAAGGTTAATGACCAGATCAAATTCATCGAGTGCCCGTTCACCGGTGAGCGCCTCGCTGCCGTGCCCTCTGTTCGCCCGGATGTCGCCGTGATCCATGCCCAGCGGGCCGACCGCAAAGGCAATGTCCTGATCGAAGGCATAGTCGGCATTCAGAAGGAAGTGGTACTGGCCGCCAAACGCAGCATTGTGACCGTGGAAGAGATTGTCGATGACCTCGGCGCATCGGTGAACGCGTGCGTGCTGCCATCCTGGGCCGTCACCGCCATCGCCGAGGCTCCCAAGGGCGCCGCGCCCTCCTACGCTCTGGGCTATTACGACCGGGATAACGCTTTCTACAAGGACTGGGATGGCATTGCCCGTGACCGCGACACCTTCCAGGCCTGGCTGCAAGACAACGTATTCGAAAAAGGAGCTGCGTGATGAGCTTTGAATTTACCTCTTCCGAAATGATGAGCGTCACGGCTGCCCGCGCGCTGACTAATGACATGACCTGTTTCGTCGGCATCGGCCTGCCCAGTGAGGCGGCCAACCTCGCACGTCTGACCCACGCTCCGGATGTGACCCTGATCTATGAATCCGGCACCCTGCAGACCAAGCCGGACGTGCTGCCACTGTCCATCGGTGACGGCGAGCTGTGCGAGTCTGCCCTGACGACGGTTTCCGTACCCGAGATGTTCCGGTACTGGCTACAGGGTGGCCACATCAGTGTTGGCTTTCTGGGCACCGCCCAGATCGACCGTTACGCCAACCTGAATACCACCCTGATCGGTGACTACCGCGAACCGAAAGTCCGCCTGCCCGGCGGCGGTGGCGCACCCGAAATTGCCACCAACGCGAAAGAAGTGTTCATTACCGTGAAACACTCCAAGCGCACCTTCGTGAAAGACGTGGACTTCGTGACTACCGTCGGCTTCGGCCGTGACGGCAAAGCCCGGGACAATGTCCCCAACATCGGCCGCGGCCCCACTGTGGTCATTACCGATCTGTGCATCCTCAAGCCGGATCCGGAGACCAAGGAACTCGTGGTCACCTCCCTGCACCCGAACGTGACCCGGGAGGCCGTGATCGAGGCCACCGGCTGGGAGATCCGCTTCGCGGACCAGCTGGAAACCACCCCAGAACCCACTACCAGAGAACTGGAAGTGCTTCGGGATTTGAAAGCACGTACAAGCGCCCATCACTCTTCAACTCAATCCGGCCAACAGTGAGGCAAGATATGACAGACGTATTTATTTGCCATCCCCGCCGCTCGGCCATCGGCCGCTTCGGCGGCACCCTGGCCAGCGTTCGCCCGGACGACCTGGCCGCCCACATCTTCAAGGCCGTGCTTGAGCAGGCTTCAGAACTGGACCCGGCCGCCATCGACGAAGTGATCATGGGCAACGCCAACCAGGCCGGCGAAGACAACCGCAACGTGGCCCGCATGTCCGCATTGCTGGCCGGTCTACCCACCTCCGTACCGGGCACCACCCTCAACCGGCTGTGTGGTTCCGGCATGGACGCCGTAGGCACGGCCTTTCGCGCCATCCGCGCCGGTGAAATGGATCTGGTTCTGGCCGGCGGCGTGGAGTCCATGTCCCGTGCCCCGTACGTGATGGGCAAGGCCGACAGCGCCTTCTCAAGAAGCCAGAAAATTGAAGACACCACCATCGGTTGGCGTTTTGTGAACCCGCTGATGAAGCAACAGTACGGCATCGACTCCATGCCGGAAACGGCCGAGAACGTCGCGGAAAAATTCAGCATTTCCCGGGAAGATCAGGATCTGTTCGCATTCCGCTCCCAGCAGAAAACTGCCCGGGCGCAACAGGAAGGCGTCTTTGCCGAAGAGATCGTGCCGGTGTCGATTCCGCGCCGCAAGCAGGACCCGCTCGTATTCGACACCGACGAACATCCCCGCGAGAGCACGCTGGAGAAACTTGCTGCCCTGCCCACGCCCTTCCATAACAACGGTAGTGTGACTGCAGGCAATGCTTCCGGCGTGAACGACGGCGCCGCCGCCATGCTGGTAGCCAGTGAAGCCGCAGTGACGCAGCAGGGCCTCAAGCCCATGGCAAAAATCCTCGGCATGGCCACAGCCGGCGTGGAGCCGCGCATCATGGGCATCGGCCCGGTGCCCGCAGTCCGAAAACTGTTGGAAAAGCAGAACATCAGCATCGCCGACATCGACGTGATCGAACTTAACGAAGCCTTTGCCGCCCAGGGCCTGGCGGTCCTTCGTGAGCTCGGCATTGCTGATGACGATCCCCGGGTGAACCCGAACGGCGGCGCCATTGCCCTTGGCCACCCGCTGGGCATGTCTGGCGCCCGCCTGCTGATGACCGCCGCCCACCAACTGCAGCGCACCGGTGGCCGTTACGCCCTGTGCACCATGTGTGTGGGTGTGGGCCAAGGTATTGCTACACTTATCGAGCGGGTCTGACCCAAGGAGTTTTCATGTCATTTCTGAACCATAACGGTCGCACCATCTGCTACCGCCTGCTCGGCGACAGCGAGAAGCCCCTGCTAGTGCTGGCCCACCCGCTGGGCATGACCCAGGGCGTCTGGGACGACATGCTGCCGGCCCTGCTGGGCAAATTCCGGGTCCTGACCTGGGACCTGCCCGGCCACGGTGCCAGCAGCGCCTGGCCGGAGGACGCCGGGAAAATCACCCCCAATGACCTGGCCCGGGAAGCACTCACCCTCGCCCAGATCGCCGGTGCCAAGGCCTTCCACTTCACCGGGACCTCCATCGGCGGTGTGATCGGCCAGCAGCTGGTTTCCGAGTACAGCGACAATCTGATTTCGGCCACGCTGACCAACACGGGCGCCATCATTGGCACCGTGGAAGCCTGGAATCTGCGTGCCTCCAACGTCCGAGATAAGGGCCTTGCCGCCATGGCCGGAGAGATTGTGCCACGCTGGTTCGGTCCAGCAGCCTGCAAGGAACAAACGGCTCTGCTTGATGGATGGAAGGTCATCATGGGGCGTGGAGACGACCACAGTTATGCCCTTCTGTGTGAAATGCTGGGTAAAGCCGATTTCAGGGAAAAGCTGAAGGACCGCCATGTTCCGGCTCTCCTGGTTGGTGGCTCAGAGGATGCAGCAACACCACCGGAGTCACTGAAAGCCCTGGCGCAATTCAGTCATTCCCCGGATCCGCTAATTCTGGAAGGCATTGGCCACGTGCCATCGGTCGAGTGTCCGGCGCTATTTGCCGATCTGTTGCTCAAACATCTGGGCTGACTGAAAGGGGCCAATACCTCTATTGGCCCCTGCACAAATAATCAAAAGAACGCCTGAATCCCGGTCTGGGCTCGACCCAGAATCAGGGCGTGAACATCGTGGGTGCCTTCATAGGTGTTCACCACTTCCAGATTCACCAGGTGTCGCGCCACCCCGAATTCATCACTTATGCCGTTACCCCCGAGCATATCCCTGGCCAGGCGGGCAACATCCAGAGCCTTGCCGCAGGAATTGCGCTTCATGATGGAAGTGATCTCGACGGCAGCCGTGCCCTCATCCTTCATCCGACCAAGACGCAGGCAGCCTTGCAGGGCCAGGGTGATGTCGGTCTGCATGTCTGCCAGCTTTTTCTGGATCAGCTGGTTGGCGGCCAGCGGCCGACCGAACTGCTTGCGGTCCAGCACATACTGGCGAGCCGTGTGCCAGCAATCTTCAGCGGCACCCAGAGCACCCCAGGAAATACCGTAGCGAGCGGAGTTCAGGCAGGTGAACGGCCCCTTCAGCCCTCGCACGTCCGGGAAGGCATTTTCTTCCGGCACAAAGACGCCGTCCATCACGATTTCACCAGTGATCGAGGCCCGCAACCCTACCTTGCCGTGAATGGCCGGGGCACTCAGGCCCTCCCAGCCCTTCTCCAGAACAAAGCCGCGAATTGCGCCGTCGTCGTCCTTGGCCCAGACCACGAACACGTCAGCGATCGGGCTGTTAGTGATCCACATCTTGCTGCCGGTCAGGCGGTAACCGCCGTCCACCTTGCGGGCGCGGGTCGCCATGTTGCCGGGATCAGAGCCATGGTCTGGTTCGGTCAACCCGAAACACCCAATCCATTCTCCGGAAGCGAGTTTGGGCAGATACTTCTGGCGGGTTTCCTCATTACCGAATTCGTAGATGGGCACCATCACCAGGGATGACTGCACACTCATCATGGACCGGTAACCGGAGTCCACCCGCTCCACCTCCCGAGCGATCAGGCCATAGCACACGTAGTTCAGGCCGCTACCGCCGTATTGTTCGGGAATGGTACATCCCAGCAGGCCGGTCTCGCCCATTTCCCGAAATATCTCCGGGTCGGTCTGTTCGTTGCGGAAGGCTTCGAGCACCCGGGGCCTGAGCTTGCTCTCGGCAAACTGACGAGCACTCTCGCGCACCATGCGCTCGTCTTCGGTCAGTTGCTGGTCCAGCAACAGCGGGTCTTCCCAGTTAAAACTTGCTTGGTTGGCCATGTTGGTTGTCTCCGTTTGTTGATCTTGTCTTGGGGCGGGTGGTCAGGCCACCTGCTGTGAAGCCTGCCGGGGCACTTCCAGCAGGGCCGAATACTGTCCGAGGTGGAAGTCGTCATCCCCGAACTGATGAGTCAGCATCACCAGGCGCTTGGCGTGGTGGGCCAGTGAATATTCCCAGGTCATACCAATACCGCCGTGCAACTGGACAGACTGCTCGGCAATCAGCTGCGACGCCCGGGCCACGGTGAACTTGGCAGCAGCAAGCCGTCGGCTGCGACTTTCCGAATCCGGGTCGTCTGCCACACAGGCTGCAAGAATGGTCATGGAGCGCGCCAGCTCGAGTTCGCCGCGCATTTCCGCCATCCGGTGCTGGAGCGCCTGAAAGCGGCCAATCGGTGAGCCGAACTGCTGGCGCGTTTTCAGATAGTCCAGAGTCAGCCGGAAGGCCTCCTCCATACTGCCCACCGCCTCGGCGCACTGCGCGGCAACCGCACGGCCACGCTGATAGGCCAGCGCAGGCGCGGCCTTACCCGCCGGCCCTAGCAGGCTGTCCGCCTCAACATAGACATCCGCCAGTGCAAGATCACAGGCCCTTGGGCCGTCTATGCAGGGGTAGCCGGTGCGCGAAACACCCTCAGCCGCCGGGTCCAGCAGAAACAGGCTTACGCCTTCACCATCACTCATCCGGGCAGTGACCAGAATGATGTGGGCAAGCTCGCCGCCGATCACTACCCGCTTGTGGCCGCTCAGACGCCAGCCCCGTTCACAGGGCACCGCCTGGCATTCAATCGCCTCTGGATGGTAGTGGCTACCTGCTTCCTCGTCGGCCACCGTCAACAGACGCTCGCCTGCCGCCACTGCCGGCAGAATCGACTGCCGCTGTTCGGCGGAACCCAGTTGCTCAACCAGGCCGGCAGCATAAATCTGGGAATGCAGGTACGGCTCAAGACACAGGCCCCGGCCGAGCTCCTTCATCACCAGCATGTTTTCCACGCCGGTGCCGCCAAAGCCTTCGTACTCGGCAGCGATGGGCACCGAGGTAATGCCCAGCTCTGACAACTGGCGCCAGAACTCCGGGCTGTAACCCCGGGGGCTTTGGTAAAATACTTCCCGCTGCTCAAAACTGTAGGTATTGCGGACCAGACGCTCGACCGTATCCGCCAGCATCTGTTGCTCTTCGTTCAGTTCAAAATTCATAGTCCCCTCCTACAGTTCCAGAACCAGCTTGGCGATGATGTTCTTCTGAATTTCGTTGGACCCGCCGTAGATAGACAGCTTGCGCAGATTAAAGTACTGGCTGGCCGGCGACGCGCTGTAATCCTGATACAACGGCTCGCCATGGAAGTCCGGTTCCAGCTCCGGTTCCAGGAACGGCAGCGCGTTCGGCCCCAGCGCCTTGCGCATCAGGTCTGTAATCGCCTGGCGGATCTCCGAACCCTGGATCTTCAGCAACGAGCTCTCCGCCCCTGGCACCCCACCATCGCGGGTGGCGGCCAGAATGCGAAGGGTGCTCATCTCCACCGCCATCAGGCGCATTTCCAACTCGGCGATCCGGGCGCGAAACAGGGGATCGTCAATCCTTGGTTGGCCGGCCACCGTCTCGGCACTGGCAATCTGTTTGAGGTGTGCCAGCGCCGCTTTTGACTGGCCGATACCGGCCTGGCCAGTGCGCTCGTGGGTGAGCAGATACTTGGCACAGGTCCAGCCCTTGTTCTCCTCACCAACCAGGTTTTCCACCGGCACCCGAACGTTGTCGAAGAACACCTCGTTGACCTCGTGTTCACCATCGAGGGTTATGATCGGGCGCACAGTAATGCCGGGCGTATCCATGTCGATCAGCAGGAAGGAGATGCCCTCCTGCTTCTTGGCGGAAGGATCGGTGCGAACCAGGCAGAAGATCCGGTTGGCATGTTGGCCCAGGGTGGTCCAGGTCTTTTGACCGTTGACTAGGTAATGATCGCCATCCCGCTCGGCGCGGGTTTTCAGGCTGGCCAGGTCGGAGCCGGCGCCGGGCTCGGAATAGCCCTGGCACCACCAGTCCTCGCTGCGCAGAATCCGCGGCAGGTAGTAATCCTTCTGGGTCTGGGTGCCGAACTTGATGATTACCGGTGCCACCATGTTGACGCCGAACGCCACCAATCTGGGCGCTCCAGCGGCGGCGCACTCTTCGTCAAAAATGTGCTTCTGCACCACAGACCAGCCGGTACCGCCATACTCTTCCGGCCAGTTCACCGCATACCAACCCTTCTGGTTAAGAATCTTCTGCCAGCGCTGATGATCCTCTTTGGCAAGTCGACGGCCCAGACGGACCTTCTCTGCAAGGCCGGCCGGCAGATTCTGTTCCAGAAACGCTCGCACCTCACTGCGGAAAGCCAGCTCTTCGGGGGTGAAATGAATATCCATAATCGCTCCTGAGCTTTTAAAGGTTACCGGTGCTTCCACTGGGGCTGACGTTTCTCGAGAAAAGCAGTCATACCCTCGTTGCGATCCTCGCTGGAGAAACTGGACCACAGCAGCCGGCGTTCGTATTCAACGCCCGCTCTCAAAGGGGTCTCGAACGCCTGATTGACCGCATCCTTGTTGATCATGGTGGCCATCTGCGAATAGCCGGCGATTTCCCCTGCTACCGCCATGGCCGTATCAAGCAGATCTTCAGCTGGCACGACCCGGCTGACCAGACCACTGCGCTCAGCTTCCTGCGCATCCATCATCCGACCGGTCAGGCACAGGTCCATGGTCTTGGCCTTGCCAATAGCCCTGGCCAGCCGCTGGGTACCACCGGCTCCGGGCAGGGTGCCAATCTTCACTTCCGGCTGGCCGAAGCGGGCGTTATCGGCGGCTATCAAGAGGTCACACATCATCGCCAGTTCACAGCCACCGCCGAGTGCCAGGCCGGCCACCGCGGCAATCACCGGTTTGCGACACCGGGTCACGGTTTCCCAATTGGCGGAGATGAAGCGCTCACGGTAGGCCCGGGAAAAGTCCAGAGCATGGACTTCGGCAATATCCGCGCCGGCGGCAAAGGTTTTCTCGTTGCCGGTAATGACAACGGCGCGGATGGCCTCATCCGCTTCCAGGACTTCCAGAGCGGAAGTCAGTTCGTTCATCAGCGCGTTGTTCAACGCGTTGTAGACCTTTGGTCGGTTGAGTCTGACCAGGGCCACAGCCTCGTGCTTTTCAAGCAATATGTTGCTGTACTCCATAACCATCTCCGCTAACAGATTTTTTCTTATTACTTCTTCATAAAAGCCATGGAAGCTTATTTGTCCAATTTCTAGAGGCTACACCCGAATATTTTTTAAGGCAACATGTTGACATATTATTTTGAAAAGGCGTATGTTGAATCTGACAAGGCAACGACCTGCTTATGCGGGCTGGCCACCCAACAAAAACAAACCGGACACAACAGGTGAATCAGATGGATACAGGCATCACTCTCAATCCGGAACGCCGTGACGCCATGCTGGAAAGCGGCGCCTGGAACGACAAACTCATTACCGACTACCTGGATCAGGCAGTCGCCAGCACTCCAGACCGGGAAGCCATCGTCGGCTACCAGGTCACCAGCGACACCCGCACCGCCCTCACTTATCGGCAACTCAATAACAAAGTCACCCGCATGGCGGCCGGCCTGGTGGCCCTGGGCATCGGCAAAGGTGAGGTGGTGGCCTGCCAGCTACCGAACTGGTGGCAGACCACCGCCCTGCATCTGGCCTGCATGCGCATCGGCGCGATTCTGAATCCGCTCATGCCTATTTTCCGGGAGCGGGAACTGCGCTTCATGCTCAAGCATGGCGAGGCCAAACTGCTGGTCATTCCAAAGGTCTTTCGTGGCTTTGACTACGAGGCCATGATTGACGGTATTCGGGGGGAGCTGCCGGATCTCGAAACCCTGCTGGTCATCGAGGGAGAGGGCGAGCGCAGCTTTGAACAACGTCTCACGGAGACCCCTTGGGAAGAAAAGCAAGACACCAGGGCCCTGTTTGCCGAGCGCCAACTCACCGCCGACGACGCCATCCAGATCCTCTACACTTCCGGCACCACCGGCGAGCCCAAGGGGGTCATGCACACCTCGAATACGCTGCTCTCCAACGTACGGCCCTATTCTGATCGACTGCATCTGACTTCCGATGACAAGGTATTGATGGCCTCTCCGGTCGCGCATCAGACCGGCTTTATGTACGGCATCATGATGCCGGTTTACCTGGGGACCACCGCCATCCTTCAGGACATCTGGGACGCCGAGTACGTCTGCAAGGTGATTGCGGCAGAGAAACCGGCCTTCACCATGGCGGCAACACCCTTCCTGGCCGACCTGGTGAAGACCGCACCAAGGCACGAAGGCGAACTGGATTCCCTGCGGATCTTCGTCTCCGCCGGCGCGCCGATCCCCAGTGCCGTGGTCGAACAAGCTGGCAAGGTGCTGAAGGCAAAGATTGTCTCAGCCTGGGGCATGACCGAAAACGGCGCTGTCACCATGACCTGCCCGGAAGATCCCGCCGAGCGGGCCAGCCAATCCGACGGCAAGGCCCTGCCCTTCATGGAAGTAAAAGTCACCGACTTCCAGGGCAACGAACTGCCTGCCGGTGAGGAAGGCAGCTTGCTGGTTCGGGGCTCCAGCCTGTTTGTTGGCTACCTCAAGCGACCCGAACTCTATGGCGTGGATGAAGGCGGTTGGTTCAATACCGGGGACCTTGCACGCATAGATAAAGACGGCTACATCCGCATCACCGGCCGTACCAAGGATGTGGTCATCCGGGGCGGTGAGAACATTCCGGTCGTGGAGGTGGAGAACCTGCTCTACAAGTTCCCCGGCATTGTCGATGTCGCCCTGGTGGGCTGCCCGGACGAACGCCTGGGTGAGCGCCTGTGCGCCTATGTCACCCTCGACGAGAACGCCACCGATCTGAACCTGGATCAGGTCAAGGCCTATCTGACCGAACAGCAACTGTCCAAAAACTACCTTCCCGAATACCTGGAAGTGATCGAGGCCATGCCTCGCACTGCATCCGGCAAGATCCAGAAATTCAAACTGCGAGAGCAGGCCAAAGAAGTTCGCCTGGAGCCGGCCAAGCGCGGTTAATCCCATTGATCTAACAGCTACAGGAGCAAGTCATCATGAGAGGCCTTAACGGAAAAACAGTCATCGTGACCGGTGGCGGGGGCGGCATTGGCCGCGCCGTGTGTCAGCGCTTTGCCGAGGAAGGCAGCGCTGTGGCCGTACTGGACCGTGATGAAAGCGCGGCCCAGGCCACGGCAGACCTGATTACCGAAGCCGGAGGCAAGGCAAAAGCTTACGCCGCCGACATTACCGATTACGCCGCGATTACTGACACCGTGGCCGCCATCGAAAACGATCTGGGCGTGCCCACGGTGCTGGTGAACAACGCCGGTTTCGACCGTTTCATGCCGTTCCTGAAAACCGAGCCGAAACTTTGGGACCAGCTGATTGCAGTGAACCTCACCGGTGCACTGAACATGCATCATGTGGTACTGCCAAAGATGATTGCCGCCGGTGGCGGCAAGGTCATCAACATTGCCTCCGACGCGGCCCGGGTCGGCTCCTCCGGCGAATCCGTCTACGCCGCCTGCAAGGCCGGCCTGGTGGGCTTCAGCAAAACCGTGGCCCGGGAACTGGCCACCAAGAACGTGTGCCTGAACGTGGTCTGTCCCGGCCCCACTGACACTGCACTACTCAAGGGCGTGGCGGAAACCGCCCCAAATCCGGAGAAGCTACTGGAAGCCTTCCGCAACGCGGTGCCCATGAAGCGCCTGGCCCAACCCGAAGACTACCCCGGCGTCATCGCCCTGCTCGCCAGTGACGATGCCAACTTCATCACCGGCCAGGTGATCAGCGTGTCCGGCGGCCTGACCATGGCCGGGTAAGCGACCAGTTAAACGATCAAGGAGAACGCACCATGAATTACGAAGACATCCTGTACGACGAAAACAACGGCGTCGCCACCATCACCATCAATCGGCCGGATCGTTACAACGCTTTCCGCGGCCAGACCTGCATGGAGCTGCTGGACGCCTTCAACCGCGCCGGCTGGAACAAGGACATCGGCGTCATCGTGTTCACCGGCGCTGGTGAAAAAGCCTTCTGCACCGGCGGCGACCAGGGCGCCCACGAAGGCCAGTACGACGGCCGCGGTCTGATTGGCCTGCCCGTGGAAGAGCTTCAGCGCACCATCCGCGAAGTGCCCAAGCCGGTGATTGCCCGGGTCAACGGCTTCGCTATCGGCGGCGGCCACGTGCTGCACGTGATCTGTGATCTGAGCATTGCCTCGGAAACTGCCGTCTTTGGCCAGGTCGGCCCGAAAGTCGGCTCGGTGGATCCCGGCTTCGGCACCGCTTACCTGGCGCGGGTTGTCGGTGAGAAGCGCGCCCGGGAAATCTGGTACCTGTGCCGCAAGTACAGTGCACAGCAGGCACTGGATTGGGGCCTGGTCAACGCCGTGGTGCCACCGGAACAGCTGGATGAGGAAGTACAGAAGTGGTGTGAGGAAATCCTGGAGAAGAGCCCCACCGCTCTCACCATCGCAAAACGCTCGTTCAACGCCGATAGTGACAACATTGCCGGTATTGGAGCCCTCGGGATGCAGGCTCTGAGCCTCTATTACGACACCGACGAGTCCAAAGAAGGCGTGAAAGCCTTCAAGGAAAAGCGCAAGCCGGACTTCCGGAAATTCTACAAGTAAGCGGACCGACCCGGTGGCCACCCGTCACCGGGTCACAGACACTCCCGGAGAACACCATGAATTTCGCATTTAATGAAGAACAGAACGCGATCCGCGACGTTGTGGCCCGCTTCAGCGCCGAGGTGCTGGCTCCGGGCTACCGCAAACGGGATCAGGAAGGCGTCATCGAAAAGGATGTCATCCGCCAGCTCGGCGAGATGGGACTGCTTGGTGGCGAACTGCCCGAAGAGTTCGGCGGCAGCGGCATGGACTGTGTTACCAGTGGCCTGATCATCGAGGAAATCTCCACAGGGGATTTCAACGTTGGCTACATCCCCCTGCTGACTTCCCTGAACGGCCAGATCATTGCCAGCCACGCGGCCCCAGACCTGGCGAAGGAGTGGCTGCACGGCATGACCACCGGCCAAAAAGTGGCCTGCATCGCACTGACCGAACCCCACGGCGGCTCCGACGCCGCCAACCTGCGCCTCAAAGCAGAGAAGAAGGGCGACGTTTACGTGCTCAACGGTGAGAAAACGTCAATCTCCATGGCCGACCAGGCCGACGTGGCAGTGGTCTTTGCCCGTACCGGCACGGTGGAACAACGGGCCTCCGGCATCAGCGCGTTCCTGGTGCCCATGGACAGTCCAGGCATCACCACTACCCGTTTTGAGGACAACGGCCAGCGTGCTATCGGTCGCGGCTCGATCTTCTTCGATAACGTGGAAGTGCCCGCCGTCAACATGATGGGCGACGAGGGAAAAGGCTTCAAACAGGTCATGCAGGGCTTTGATTACAGCCGCGCCCTGATCGGCCTGCAGTGCCTGGCCGTCGCGCAACAATCCCTGGATGAAACCTGGCAATGGCTGACCGAGCGAACCGCCTTCGGCCAGAACCTGTCCGCGTTCCAGGGTCTGACTCATCCGCTGGCTGAATACCAGACCTATGTTCATGCTGCGCGCATGCAGTGCTACCACGCACTATGGCTCAAGGACAACAACCTGCCCCATAACGCCGAAGCCGCCATGAATAAATGGTGGGGACCGAAATTGGCCTTTGATGTGGTGAAACAGTGCCTGCTGGCCCACGGCCATACCGGCTGGGGTGAGGACCTGCCGTTTGCCCAGCGCCTGAGAGATGTTCTTGGTCTTCAGATTGGCGATGGCACAGCCCAGATCATGAAAAACATCATTGCGAAGGAATACCTACCCAAGTAAGCAAACGAATCAACCTGACAAAAGCAACAAGAACCCAAACCAAAACAAGTTTCGTAGCGGAGATCGATAGAACAATGAAAAATACAAAAAAGCTTCTGCCCTCAGTCGTTGCCTCAGCTCTTATGGCAGGCAGTGCCCAGGCTGCCATATCTGGAGATACGGTTAAGCTGGGATATCTCGCTGACATGTCTGGCACGTACCGTGATCTTGCCGGCCCGAATGGTTTGACGGCGATGGAAATGGCGGTTGCTGATTTTGGCGGCAAGGTCAACAATGCCACCATTGAGGTAGTCAGTGCTGACGACCGCAACAGCCCGGACGTTGCCTCCAGCACCGTGCGTCGCTGGGTAGAAAACGACGGAGTCGACATGGTTGGCGGTTTGGTGGCCTCTTCTGTGACAATCGCCACCACCAAGATCCTTGAAGAGAACAACAAACTGGCGATGATCTCCGGGTCCGCAGCCTCAAGCATCACCAACGAACACTGCACCCCAAATCATATTCAGTACGTCTATGACACCTACGCACTGTCCATTGGCACCCCAACCGCGATCGTTCAGGAAGGCGGCAAATCCTGGTACATACTGACCGCAGACTATGCCTTCGGTCATGCCATGGAAGCGGACGTCACACGGGTTGTAGAAGCCAATGGTGGTGAGATTCTGGGAAGCATCCGCCACCCATTCCCGACTCCTGACTTCTCTTCATTTATTTTGCAGGCCCAGGCTTCTGGCGCCGATGTCATTGCTCTGGCAAACGCCGGTGCAGATACCACCAATGCGATCACCACTGCGGCAGAGTTCGGTATTACCCAGTCAGGCCAAACCATTGCCGGGCTTGTCGTATTTATCAGTGACATACACGCTCTCGGTCCTCAGGCGGCTCAGGGGCTGCAGCTTACTACCGGTTGGTACTGGGACATGAACGACGAGACTCGTGAGTGGTCTGATCGTTTCATGGAAGAAACCGGCACCCGTCCAACCATGGTGCATGCGGGCATCTACTCCAGCACGATGCAATACCTGAAGGCGGTGGAAGCTACTGGCTCGGATGACTCCCAAACTGTCCGCCAGCATCTGATAGAGACTCCGATCAACGACATGTTTGCCAAAAACGGTCGTATCCGTGAAGACGGCCGCATGGTTCATGACATGTATCTGGCCCAGGTGAAAACACCGGAAGAATCTACCGGCGAGTGGGATCTGTACAAGATCGTTCGAACTATTCCCGGCGACGAAGCGTTCCGCCCGCTATCCGAGAGCAAGTGCAAACTGATCAATAACTGAGTGAAGACTGCGACTACGGAGTTTCCTGCGAGACCTCAGGGAACTCCGGATTCCAGGTGCCCTACTCCTTCGGCGTGACGCAAGAAAATGCGGAAGATCACCCCGGATCTATGTGAAGATATCGCTGATGAATAGACTCAAACGTCTTGCGAACCATTCTTTACCAATGGGATACGAAATGATCGTTAACGAATCCGGAGGCATTCCCAACCGGCTATTTTTTCGCCTGTTCCAGACTGGAAACATTCTGCAGCGCCAGGTTCAGAATGAGATGGGCATCAGTGCTGTGCAGTGGGCAGTACTGGGTGCTTTGTCCCGAGAAGGATTCGAAGACGGCACCTCATTCAACCAGTTGAAAGAGTACCTTTACGTCAGTCGCCAAAACCTCGATGGCGTCCTCAAACGAATGGAAAGAGATGGGCACGTCGTTCGGATACCGGATCCCCAAGACCGCCGGGCTCGGCTGGTGGTGCTGACCGAATCTGGTCGGACTTTCTGGAATCGACTGCAGGACACCATTGCCGAGTTTTACCGACAAGCCATGCAGGAGATGAGTTTTGATGACGGCGTCAGCTTGCTCCATCTTTTGAAAAAGCTTCAGCACGGACTTATTGACGTTTCTCTCGAATCTCCCCGCCGAGACCAATGAGGGACCGAATGTCGGAACCCACCTCCTACTTGAGGATCATGTCAGCAGCCTTTTCGGCAATGGCAATCGTAGGCGCGTTGGTATTGCCGCTAATCAGCCGCGGCATGATGGAAGCGTCCACCACACGCAGACCCTCGAGCCCATGCACCCTGAATTGTGGGTCCACTACCGCCATCCTGTCAGTACCCATTTTGCAGGTGCCCACCGGGTGGTACACCAGGCCCACCTTTTCCTTCACCTTTTCAATGATCTGCTCGTCGGACTGTCGATCTGCGCCCGGGTGGAGTTCCTCACCCCGATAATCGTCAAAGGCTTTCGCCGCGAGAATCCGGCGGGCCTGGCGGATACCATCCACCATGACTTTGCAGTCATCGGGATCGGCAAAGAAGTTGTAGTCGATCTCCGGCGCCGCGAACGGATCGGCCGACGTTATGGTTACCGTACCTGTGCTCTTCGGCCGCAACACACAGACATGCACTGAATAACCGGGGTTGGACATGAGTTTCAGGTCACGGCCGCTATCATCGAACAACAACGGCAGCATGTGAAGCTGAACATCCGGGCGATCAACGCTGTCACTGGACCTTATAAAGCCGCCAGCCTCGGTGATGGATTTTGCAAGCTTGCCCTGTTTACTGACGATATATCGGATCGTATCCGGGAGCATTTTCAGCATGCCGCCGAACGAGGCCGTGAAGCCATTGTTCTTTCTGCTTGAGACCAGCACGCAGGCGTCCACGTGCTCCTGAAGATTCTTGCCCACTCCCGGTAATTCATGCAGGCACCGAATACCCAGGCTTTCCAGCGCGTCGCAGTCTCCGACGCCTGAAAGCTGAAGCAACTGTGGTGAATTAACTGCCCCACCACTGAGAATGATTTCCCGATTTGCCTGCAACACCAGGTCTTTGTCCTTGTGACGAAGCGCTACCGCAACGGCCCGCTTGCCCTCGAGCACCACTTTTTTCACCCGCGCTTCGGTAAGCACGGTCAGGTTTTGGCGATTCATCGCGGGCTTGAGGTACGCATCGGCGGCACCAAACCGACGGCCGTTTTTGATGTTCAGGTGGAAATACCCCACACCTTCCTGTTCGGCGCCGTTAAAATCACTGCTGTAGCGAAAACCGGCCTGTCGGGCCGCATCGACGAAGACTCCAGACATCGGATATTCGGCCGTTTCCGGAGCACTGATATAGAGGTTGCCGCCTTTGCCATGATAGGGGGTTCCGGCCAGCGTCTCGTGGTGTTCCGATTTCAGGAAGTAAGGCAACATCTCGGCATAGCCCCAGCCTTCATTACCCAGAGCCTCCCACTCGTCGTAGTCCTCTTTCTGGCCCCGCACATACAACATACCGTTGATTAACGAACTCCCCCCCAGCCCTTTGCCACGAGGGGTAAACAAAGGCTGGCCACCACGCAGTCGCTGGTCGGGCCTGGCGTTGAACGCCCAGTTGTATGTCTTGATGAACATATGGGCAGCAAAAGCGCCCGGCGTCCGGATTGTGAACGAACCCTTGCCGGCCCCGGCCTCCAACACGCAGACAGAATATTGGCCGTCGGCTGACAGGCGGTCTGCCAGTACACAGCCGGCAGAGCCGGCACCGACGACGATGTAATCAAAGCTCTCGTTGATCATTGCATCGCCACCGGTTCAATGATGGCGAAGTTTGATGGCGGCTGTTCGAGCATTTGCAGCAGGCCAAAGAAGGCGTCCACTGATCCTTCAACCTTGATATCGCCTGCCTCCACCGCCTCCGGGAAACTGGTTTTTTGCAGGAGGATATTGTCCAGAACCGCTCGGGACATACTCACGCTGGCGTGGGCATGCTCGTCCAGTTCCCCTGACCGATGGGTCAGCGTGGCATTCTGTAAGTTCAGCCGGTAATCCTCGCCCTTGTCGGTAATGGACCAGTTAATCACCAGGTGCTTTCCAGCCGTTTTTTCCGGGTCAACCCTTACCCCCATGGCATCAAAAAACATGCTGGTTTCCAGCGCCTGCATCAGGTCTGGCTGCAGCCCCACATGTTTCGGCGTAATCACGCCGTGGCGCAATTCGTGCGCGCCAACAAGGTAGGCACTACGCCAGGTGCCCGCCTCAGCCTGGTAGCCAAGCTGCTCGAGAGCGTCCGCCCCCAGTTCGCGCGCTTCACGGTTTTCAGGGTTGGCATACACGAGATGTCGCATCACTGATGCCACCCAGCGATAGTCGCCGTCGGCAAAGTCTTTGCGGGCCTTTCGGAGCACTTCCGCCTCACCGCCCATGTAATCAATGGTGCGTCTGGATTCTTCACTAGTTGGCAAGGGGTTTAGGTTGGCGGGATTGGCGTCATACCAACCCATGTAGCGCTGATATACACCGCGGGCATTGTGGCTGACGGTTCCGTAATAACCGCGCGCTGACCATTCCTGGTTCAGGCTTTCAGGCAACTGCAGGTTTTCAGCAATATCCCCGGGCAACATGCCGCGGTTCATCATACGAACCGTCTGATCATGGATATGCTTGTACAGGTCCCTTTGAACTTCCAGAAAATGCGTGATCTCCTCGGGGTTCCAGATCGGCCAGTGATGCTGGGCCACCAGAATGTCCGCGCGATCGGCGAAGCGAACCAGTACCTTATCGATAAATTTGGACCAGGAATTGGCGTCCCGAATCGCGGCTCCGCGGATGGTGTAGATGTTATGCAGTTGCTGGCTGGTGATCTCGGCGGTGTTGAGCACACTGAACTGAGGGAAATACATCATCATCTCAGATTCGGCTTCGGTGCCGTGGGCCATCTGGAACTCAATCTCGATACCATCAATGGTCAGATTGGCGTTGTCAGGTACCGTATCCGTGGGTGCAATGAGGCTGAGCCCGCCACTACCCAATGCCTTGCCAAGCCCGGTGTCGACATGGCCTCTAACGCCTGGAGGCAAGCCGGCGCCAAACTGGTAGGTGGCGCGACGGGTCATCGCGTTGCCGGCAATCACGTTCTCTGCAATTGCATGCTCCATGAACCCCTCCGGAGCATAGATCCGCACCTTCCCAGCCCGGACATCCTCCTCATTCACCACACCTTTCACACCCCCGAAATGATCCGCATGATTGTGTGTATAAAGCACGGCCACAACGGGCTTCTTGCCTCGGTGCTGGTAATAAAGCTCCAGACCGGCGCGCGCCGTTGCAGGCGTCAGCAGGGGATCAATGACGATCAGGCCGCTGTCACCCTCGATGATGGTCATATTGGACAGATCCATGTTGCGGACCTGGTACATGCCATCCACCACCTCGAACAGCCCATGGATCGCATTCAACTGCGCCATGCGCCACAGGCTGGGGTTGACGGAATCCGGAGCTGAATCGCCATTGAGGAAGGCGTAGGGCTCCATGTCCCAGGCCACATGCCCCTCTTCGTCCAGTACCTGGCCATTCGGCAGCGCACCCACGAAACCACGACGCGCATCCTCAAATGATCGCGTGTCAGCAAACGGCAGATCGTTCAGTACTGCCTGGTTAACCTTTGCTGTCACCGCAGTTGCCGGCTTGGAGGTTTCGGCCTGAGCGATCGCTGGGAACAGTAAACCGGCACCTAACGCTGCCAGCATGGCCTTCTTGAATAGGGGTAGCATGCGGAATCTCCTCTTTTTGGCGGCACCTGGGTTTTGTTGGTTTTGAATCGTGCGCCACGTAACTGCAGTTTGAAGCGAGGTGTTCCGTTCATCCAATGCAATGTTTCTTGACTTAGCATGCGCAAAACGCATAGATATAGTGCCATGGACACACGACACATCCGGCACTTCATGGCGTTGGTTGAGTGCGGCAGTTTTGCTCGCGCCTCTGAGGTCGTGCACCTGTCTCAACCGGCGTTAAGTCGCAGCATCCAGGAACTGGAGCGCCAACTGGGGGCAAGACTGTTCGATCGGGGGCGCTTCGGGGTGGTTTTAACCGCGCATGGGCGGGCCGCTCTGCCTCATGTCCGGGGCCTTCTGGCCGCGGCAGAGTCTTTAAGGCAGGAAGTCGAGGCCATCGACGAGCTTGAGACAGGCGAATTGAATATCGGAACTGGCCCCTACCCGGCGCTGGCCCTGATGGACAAGGTCTGTGCCCGGTTTGTGGATCAATACCCGGGAATCCGCCTCAACATACGAACAGATAACTGGCAGGGCTTACGCCTTGCGCTGCTGGATCATGAGATAGAGCTTTTTGTGGCCGATACCGGCGAGTTGTCTGGCGATCCGGATCTGGACATTACCCATTTGCCGCAGCCCGAGGTTGTTGTGTTTTGTCGTCATGATCACCCGTTGGCCCAGGAAAAGGGGGTAGTTTGGGGAGATTTGCTCGATTATCCCCTGGCCATGACCCGTGTTCCTGAAGATATGGAGCGGAATATCCAGGCCATGAGCGCGCAACAAGGCGGGCTGAAACGGAGAATCGAGTGCGACAATATTGCCATGCTCGCGGCCATTGTTACTGGCAGCAAGGCCATCAGTATTGCGCCCAGACCTATAGTGGCCGGCTTGCTAGCCATTGGGCAGGTGACGACCATTCCTGTCAAAGGCATTGAAGCTTTGCGGACACGTTACGGTGTGATGCAGCGCTCTGGGAGACCGCTATCACCGGCGGCAGGTAAATTCCGCTCCCTGATTCTGGAATTCGCAAATCTGAAATAAACCATAGACATAGCAATGGTTGACGCTAGCAATCAGATGCCGCCAGCCAGGAGAGCAAGACCCGATGCACTTGCCCATCAACCAAGAGATCAACAACGGCAATCAGGCCGGCTCAAACCGCTCCTGTAACCATGCCTTGATCTCACCAGACTCGTACAACCAACGTTCACTGCCATCCTCATGCCGAATCTTCAGGCAGGGCACTTTGACACGACCACCACCGGCTTCCAACGCCGCACGATGCTCCGGGTCATGCTGGGCGTCGCGGGTTTCGATGTTGAGACCCAGCCTGGCAATTTCCTTTCTTACCTTGATACAGAACGGGCAAGCCTTGAACTGGTAAAGGGCGAGATCCTTGCTGGCCTCATCGACACGGGCCTGCTCTTCAGCGCTTCGATTCACGCTTTCTGGCGTGCTGAGCTTTTCGCTGAGTAGCATAAAGGGCGTCAGTACCAGACGCAGGGTGCGGAAAAAATAACGAATAATAACTTTCATGGGTAAGGCTCGAACTCCTCATTAAAGGTGGCCTGAAGGATAGCGGCATTCAGGATTTATTTGCGTGCCTGATAGTGGTGTACGAGGATATCATTTCAAAGGATGAAGTGTTCAGAGTAACGGGGCAGCCCCTTCACAGATGGAGAACCAGATGTCTGAATCCGGCACCAAGTCACTCCGCAAACCCCTGCGATTCTGGGGCTGGGGCTATGCAGACGAGAATCTGCACCCGGACGAACATGCCATGATCGAAACGGTCACAAAAATGTTTGTACCGGAAGGTCTGATGGAGATTGAGCCACCAGCGGTTGAAGACTTCGAGCTTCCCGCATCCCGATTACCATCGATTCCCGAGCACCTGTCAGACATTATTTCCACTACGCCCTACGACCGTCTGGTACACAGCTACGGAAAGTCCTACGCCGATATGGCCCGGATGCTGATGCGGCAAGTGCATAATCCGCCCGACGCCGTTGCCTTTCCCAAAACCGAAGACGACATCCAGCAACTGTTCAGCTATGCGGCCGCAAACAACATTGCACTCATCCCCTTTGGTGGCGGCACCAGCGTCTGTGGCGGCGTAGAGCCCGATGTTGGCGACAGCTACCGGGCGACCATCAGCGTTGATCTGGAGAACCTGGACCGTATTCTAGAGATCGATCCGGTCAGCCGCCGGGCACGGATTCAGGCTGGCATCAAAGGCCCGGATCTCGAACGGCAGTTGAAACAGCACGGTTTGACGCTGCGCCATTATCCGCAGAGCTTTCCCTTCGTGAGTCTGGGAGGCATGCTCGCCACACGGGCTGGCGGGCACTTTGCGACCGTTTACACCCACATTGAAGACATGGTGGAAGCAACCAGACTGATCACGCCCAAAGGCATTATCGAGACCCGGGCCTTGCCCGGCTCAGGCGCCGGTCCTTCGGCAGACCGCATGGTCTGTGGCTCGGAGGGCACCCTGGGCATCATTACCGAGGCAACCATGCGACTGCAGCACCGTCCCACCTGGAGAGCCACGGCCTCGGTGCGGTTTGACAGTTTTATGAAAGGCGTCGATGCGGTCCGGCAGATTGCGCAATCGGGCCTGTTTCCGTCGAACTGCCGCCTGCTCGATGAAGCCGAAGTGATCATCAACCGGATTGCTGACAGGCCGTGCGCCATCCTCGTTCTTGGCTTCGAATCCGCAGACCATCCCCAAGACCAGAAAATCGAACGGGCCGTTGCTATTGCCGAGGAGCATGGCGGCGTTCTGCAGAAAGATGGCATTACCTATACCCCGGATCATTCAGAGAAAGGGGCCAGCGAGGTCGAGTCGTGGCGCAATGCCTTTATTCGAATGCCCTACTGGCGTAACCGCCTGACGGCCATGGGCATGATTGCCGACACCTTCGAAACCGCGATTACCTGGGACAAGTTCCCGGACCTCTACAAGGCGGTAAAATCGACCATGGAGACCGCGCTTCGGGAGATCACGCAACGACCGTTTTCGTTTTCCTGCCGTTTTACTCACGTTTACCCGGACGGTCCCGCGCCCTATTTCACGTTCTACTGCGTGGGCGACACCACCGGCGATCTGGGCAAGGCGCTGGACAAGTGGAAACAGCTCAAGCGCATCTCCATGGAAGTGCTGGCCGAGCAGGGTGCTACCGTCACACATCACCACGCGGTTGGCCGGGATCATCGCTTTGGATATGAGCAGCAGACATCACCGCTGTTTCGTCAGACCCTGGCGGCGGGCAAGCACTTCCTGGATCCACAGGGCATCCTGAATCCAGGCGCCCTGATCGACCCGCAGGATAAAGGCGTTGGCATTAGAGGTGTGTTATCCGATCAGGGCGACTCTTTCAGTCCTGATGCACACCATTGAACCGCCCCCGCACCCAGGCAGTCCGGAACGTCTCAGCGGCCACTCCGGCCAGGAAACCGAAAAACGGGTCGGCCCAGAAAGTTATCAGCGCGGTGATTCCGATCACCGGCCAGCAGGACGGTTTCGCGGTCCAGAGACGCCTGGTGAGGCCAAGCTCGACTGCTGCGACCATGAGAAGAGCGCCAAGACCAGCCGCGGGAACGGCGGCGATAAACGATAGACCGCCCGGCACGATTGCCACCAGAAGCAAACCCACGCCCAGCAGGACCGGCGCAAGTCCGGTGCGGGCACCGAAGCGATAGTGTGCCGCAACACCGCCAGCGCCATGACACATGGGCAAGGCACCGAAAGGTACCAGGCACAAGTTAGCCAGGCCGGTTGTAACGGAAAGACGCCCAGGCGAGACCCGATGGGACTGGTCGCCGAAATAATCCCCGACCACCAGGGCCGTCAGAACGATCGCGTTGGTGATGGTCAGCGCCAGTTGTGGCAGCACCAGGATGGAAAATCCCTGCTGCCAGTCATCCATTGAGGGCGGCTCCGGCATCGAGAAAATCGCGGGATCCGCCGGTAGCGGGAGGCCGGGCGAGCCCAGCAGCGCCCCGAGAACCATCGCCACGGCAAGACCCAGCAATGCCGCAGGCCAACTGGGGAAAAGTTTCAGGGTGATGGCCAGCAACGCAAGGACCAGGAGCCCCAACGGCAAAGAGGTGGTCATAAGTTCCAGGCTCATGCTGGCCAACAACAACCCCAGCCCCAACTGTAGGCCGCTCAACACCGAACCTGGCACCAGGCGTGCAGCCCGGTTGATCCACCCAGTTGAACCCAGAATCAGAAGAATCGCGCCGATCAGAACACCACTGGCAACCAGGCTCTGGGCACTGACCTGGGTGGTAAGCAGAAGCGCGGCCACCGCTTTCATGGGTTGCACGGGTACTGGCAGGCGATAATAAAGCCCGGTGGCGATATAGAAGAGGGCAAATCCCAGCAGAACCGGTACCGGCGCCAGCCCGGCCACGCCAATGGCTCCGAGGCTCAGTGGCAACAGTGTACCAATGTCACCCAAAGCGCCGCTGAACTCTTTGACAGTTCTGTTTCCGATTGACCCCATGCAGGCCCCTGCTTGATCTGCCTGTTTATTATTTTTGCTCAGGCGTTGTACACAACGTTTCCAAGCTCACTGATATTATAACCACCCAATGCCTCCGCTCGCTGAACAAATCGTTCACTGCGAGCAAAACCCAGCAATCGCTGCATGGCCGGTTCGAAGTAATGGCGCCGGCGCATGGCCAGGTCAAAATGCTCCTGCTGCAGCGGAATGAACGCCAGGCCCTGGCGTCTTGCCGCCGCTTCTATACCTATGCCCACATCCGCCTCCCCCTGGCGAATGGCCAGGGCCAGATCATCCTCGCTGAGTGAAGGATGCTCGGCCCAGGTCAGCTGACTGCCCTCGATACGATAGCGGGCAAGCAGGCTCTGCAACAGATGACTGACGCCGGCATCCGGCTGTCGATGGGCGAGGCGAAGGCCGGGCCGCGCGATATCCTCCAGTCGTGTCAGTTTGTGGGGATTGCCCGGCGCCAGGAGCAGGCCCTGCTGACGCTTGGCCCAACGAATCAGCACCAGGTCTCGCATCCCGGTCAAACCCAGGGTTGCCGGATCGTTATAACGCTCGCTCTCGGCGTGCCAGATATGCATACCCGCGAGCATGGCCCGACCATCGACCAGCCGCTGCACCCCATCGCCGCTTCCCTGGCACAACATGGCCAGCTCTGCGCTGCTCTCCTTTACCGCCCATTCGAGCAGCGGGTCCTGACTACCCACCAGCACCGGCGGGGTTGGCGCACTGATCGCGTCGTCCCCTTCCAGATGGTTCATCAGCCACAAATCAATACGCTGGCGCGGGAACAATAGCTTTCCGGTAATCCGCACACAGGGAATAACACCCTGGCTGACCAGGTCGTAGACCTTGCGTTCTTTCAGGCGCAGATACTCGGCGGCCTCGGCCGTAGTGAGGTAAGCGGGGAGGGACATCGGTTTCTCCGGCGGATCGGGCAAAAGCACCAGACTGTTTTTGGCTGCATATTTTTCAGCAGGCTGTGCAAAGCGTAGTTAAAAACGCCACGATGCTCAACACTAAGGAGACGCTGCTGTGGAAGATAATGCGTTTTACGTAGCGCTGTCGCTACTGGTGAATCTCGACGCCTCGCTGTACCAGATCGTGGTGCTTTCGCTGCAGGTTTCGCTTCTGGCAGTCCTGATTGCGGCAACGCTGGGATTTCCGCTGGGTGCGGCAGTCGCGTTATGGCAGTTCCCCGGTCGCGGCGGAGTGATTGTGGCGCTGAATGCGCTCATGGGGCTACCTCCGGTTGTGGCCGGGCTCGGCGTTTACCTTCTGCTGTCGCGGGCCGGGCCTCTCGGGGAGCTGGGGCTTCTGTTCACCCCCGGCGCCATGGTGATTGCGCAGGTGATTCTGGTACTGCCCATTCTCGCTGCGCTTTCCCGGCAAAAAGTGGAGGAGTTGCTTGGTGAATACCGGGAACAGTTTGTCTCCCTGGGCATGTCCAGGGCGCGCATGATGCCCACCCTGCTTTGGGATGCCCGCTTCGCCCTGCTGACCGTTCTGCTCGCCGGGTTCGGGCGGGCCAGCGCCGAAGTGGGCGCCGTGATGATGGTTGGCGGCAACATTGATGGCGTAACGCGGGTCATGACCACAGCCATCGTGCTGGAAACAAGCAAGGGCGCCCTGCCCCTGGCGTTGGGTCTGGGCATTGTGCTCCTGACTTTGGTTATGGCCATTAACGCAACGGCCTACATTCTGAGTGAAATGGCAAAAAGGCGCATGGGATGACTTCGTTAAACGTGCCTCTCAGCAACTCGATCGAGCTCAGCGCACCACCTTCGCTGCGTTTTGAAAGCGTTGAGTTCAACCCGTTCGGGCACCGGCTTTTTGGTCCCTGCTCATTCACGCTCGATGGCCCAGGCCCCACGCTGGTAATGGGCCCCAATGGCGCCGGCAAGAGCCTGATGCTGCGACTGGCGCACGGCCTGCTCACACCGACGGAGGGAGCCGTGACCTGGTCAGGTACCAGCGCGCCCCGGCAGGCCATGGTTTTTCAGACGCCCGTGCTTCTGCGCCGTTCGGCGCTGGCCAACCTCAGGCACGCACTGGCCGTCAACAACGTGCCACGCAAGCTGCGCACAGAACTGGCACTCGAAGCCCTGGCGCGGTTCGGTCTGTCCTCCTGCGCAGACACGCCCGCCCGGGTGCTGTCCGGCGGTGAAAAACAACGCCTGGCACTGGCACGAGCCTGGTCGCTCGCACCGGCAGTGCTGTTTCTGGATGAACCCACCTCCGCACTGGATCCGGCTGCGATCAAGGCCGTGGAAGTCGCCGTGCAGGAATTTCACAAGCAGGGTACCCGCGTTGTAATGACCACGCACGATCTACACCAGGCACGTCGACTGGCCGGCGACGTCCTGTTCCTTTCTGAGGGCAAAGTACAGGAGCACACATCCGCAGATATCTTTTTCCGAGCCCCTGCCTCGCGCCAAGCACAAGCCTACCTCAACGGCGAGCTCGTAGCCTGATCCACCAATAAGAAACCGCATCGGACCACCGATTTCTTGATGAATGAATACCAAAAGGAGAAAACAAGATGAAAAAGACCCTTAACCTGGTTCTTGCAGCCGTCACGACCGTGGGCCTTGCCTTCAGCGCCCACGCCGAAGACTACATAACGCTGGCCTCGACAACCTCAACCGAGAACTCGGGCCTGTTTGATTCGATCCTGCCAAAGTTCGAAAACGCCACTGGCATCGAAGTGCGTGTTGTCGCCGTTGGTACCGGCCAGGCGTTCGAAATCGCCCGCCGTGGTGATGCCGACAGCCTTCTGGTGCACGACACCGTCGGCGAAAAACGTTTTGTCGAAAACGGCTACGCAACAGAGCGGGCCGACGTGATGTACAACGACTTTGTGTTGATTGGCCCTGCCGATGATCCGGCCAACATCAGCGAAGCGAAAACCGCCGCTGAAGCGCTGTCTGCCATTGCCGAAACAGAGGCACCGTTTGCCTCTCGTGGTGATGACAGTGGCACCAACCGCGCAGAACTGCGTCTGTGGGAAAGCGCCGGTGTTGAACCAGGCGGCAGCTGGTATCGGGAACTTGGCAGCGGCATGGGCCCCACGCTCAACACGGCAGCCGCCATGGATGCCTATGTGATGTCAGACCGCGCGACCTGGGTCGCATTTGAAAACCGCCAGAACCTGAAGCTGCTCTTCGAAGGCGACAAAGTGCTGTTCAACCAGTATGGCAGCCTGCTGCTTTCTGAAGAGAAGCACCCGCACCTCAAGCATGAGATGGCCGCAAAATGGCACAACTGGCTGCTTTCCGATGATGGACAAAAGGCAATTGCCGACTTCAAGGTAGACGGGCAGCAACTGTTCTTCCCGAACGCCCGGTAAGACAAAACGGGCAAAGGTTTAAGACCCCCGACCTCACCCGGTTTTACCCTGAGCAAAAACCCCGGCCATGCCGGGGTTTTTTTATTGGCTGAAAGCAGCTGTTTTTCCGGAATGCCAAATAAGCTAATCTCTGGCAATCTCCGTACAACTTCCATTCTGCGGCATTCATGAAACGGCTATAACAAAAATGACGATTAATCCCATACTTCCCGATCCCGAAGATCCCCGGCTTTCGCGGCCGGTAGAAGGTGTTGACGAAAACGGCGAGGCCAAATCGATCAGCGTGATCGAGGAGCGCCCTCTGACCATCTACCTGAACAGCCAGGAGATCGTCACGGCAATGACCATTGGCGATCATCCCGAGTACCTGGCCCTGGGTTTCCTGCTGAACCAGGGCATGCTGAAAGAGACCGATGAGGTCACCGGGATCGATTTTGATGAGGAACTTGAGGTTGCCGTGGTTCGCACATCGAGTGTTACCGATGTTGAAGACAAGCTGGAAAAGAAAACCCGCACCTCCGGCTGCGCGGTGGGCACGGTCTTCGGCGACATGATGGCGGGACTGGAAGGGCTGTCTCTGCCAGACACCCCGGTACACACCAGCACCTTTTACGACCTTTCCTACCAGATCAACCACACACCCAGCCTGTACATGGAGACCGGCGCCATCCACGGAACCGCGCTGTGCCAGGGCCAGAAGATCCTGGCCTACATGGAGGATGTCGGGCGCCACAATGCTGTCGACAAGATTGCCGGCTGGATGCACCTGAACAATATTCCCGCGGCCGATAAAGTGCTGTACACCACCGGGCGACTCACCTCGGAAATGGTGATCAAGACATCGCTCATGGGCATTCCCACGCTGATCAGCCGCTCCGGCTTTACCGCCTGGGGCGTCGACATTGCCCGGCAAGTCGGGTTGACCCTGATCGGCCGGATGCGGGGCAAGAAATTCACCTGTCTGAGCGGCCAACACCGCCTGGTATTCGATCAGGACCTCTCGCAGGTACCCGATGAAGACAAAAAGCTGCGTCGAAAAGGGGCTAAGCATGATTGACGGAGGCACGGCGTGACCGATTGCGCAGTCATCCTGGCCGGCGGCCAGGCAAACCGGATGGGCGGCGGCGACAAGGGCCGGCTTATGCTCGGCGACCAGTCACTGATCCAGCGTGTAATTGAGCGAATCACACCGCAGGTCGATGCGGTGGTACTGAATGCCAACGGCGATATACACCGATTTGACGATCTGGGTTTGCCGGTGGTCGCAGACTCCATTGAGGGCTTTCCCGGCCCGCTGGCCGGTGTTCTTGCCGGCATGGACTGGGCGGCCGAGCAGGGCCATGACTGGCTGATCAGCGTTGCCGCGGATACTCCATCCTTCCCCCGGGACCTGGCCGCAAGACTGGCCGGGCATGACACCCCGGTGGTACTGGCAGCCACGCCAGACCCGGAGCGGGGCCGACTGCCGCAACCAACATTTGGTCGCTGGCAGGTATCCTTGCGCCACGACCTCCGGGCGGCCCTGAACGATGGGGTTCGCAAGATCCGCCAGTGGACTCAGGCCCAGGGCGAAACCCTGGTGGTGTTCAACGAGGGCGACTTTTTTAACATCAATACGCCGGAAGATCTGGCCTGGGCGGAGCAGAACCTGAAGTGAACGTTATCGGCATCGTAGGTTGGAAAAACTCCGGAAAAACCACCCTGGCCTCGGCCCTGATTCGTGAGCTGTCCAGCCGGGGGTTAACGGTCAATTCGATCAAGCACGCCCACCACATGGTGGATGTGGACCAACCCGGAACAGACAGCTACAAACATCGTGACGCCGGCGCCCGGGAGGTCATCCTCGCCGGCGGTCAGCGATTCGCCATCATGCACGAACTCCGGGGGGCGGCGGAGCCGACGCTGGATGACTTGTTGGCACGGCTGAGCCCCTGCGACTGGGTCGTGGTGGAGGGATTCAAGACCCACACCCACGCCAAGATCGAGGTGCATAGACGAGAGGGGTCGAGGTCACCGCTGTTCACCGAGGACCCGAGCATTGTTGCTGTGGCGTCGGACTACGCAGCCGAATTCTCGGGCCCCGTTTTCGACATAAACGACATCTCCGCCATCGCTGATTTTATTCTAAACCGTCAGCAAGCCTGAACGGCATAACCGGGAGCCGAAGATCCATGAAACCGCTTCGCAACGACTGCTTTGCCCTGCCCCCTGGCGTCAACTGGACTCCGGTTGAAGAGGCCCTTGAGCGTTTGCGTTCACGGTTGCACCCTGTGGTGGAGACTGAACACGCCGTTCCGCTGTCCCGGGTAAACGGCCGTATCCTGGCAAGCGACGTCTACGCGCCCCGTGCACATCCACCAAGCAACAACTCGGCAGTCGACGGCTATGCACTGGCGGGCCCTGTAACGGATGTTCCCTGCTCCTTGCCTCTGGTCGATGGTCGCAGTGCCGCCGGCGAGCCTTTCAAAGGCCAGGTTCCCGCGGGACACGCGATCCGGATTCTCACCGGCGCAGTCATTCCGTCCGGGACAGACACAGTGGTCCTCGAAGAAGACTGCGAAGTCCGGGATGGCCAGCTGTACCTGAACGGCACGCTGAAAGCGGGCGCCAATGCCCGCAAAGCCGGTGAAGACATCCAGGCTCAGGATCGGATCCTGGTCGCAGGAACTCGTCTGACGCCCACGCAGATTTCCGTTCTCGCAAGCGTTGGGGTGGAGTCGGTCGACGTCTACCAGAAGCTGCGGGTTGGCGTTCTGTCCACCGGGGATGAGGTAAAGCCGGTGGGCGTCCCGGTCACTGATTGGCAGATCTACGACGCCAACCGGCCGATGCTCAGCGCCCTGGTCTCGCAACTGGGCTACGAGCTGGTGGACCTTGGCCATGCACTCGATCGGGCTGAAGAGGTCAAATCGGCTCTGGAAACAGGGGCGCAACAGTGCGATCTGATCCTCACCAGCGGCGGCGTATCGGCCGGCGACGAAGATCACGTGTCGAAAACCCTGAAAGCCCACGGCGACATCAGCAATTGGCGCATTGCCATCAAACCAGGCCGCCCGCTGGCCCTCGCCATGTTCCAGGGCACGCCCGTAGTGGGCCTGCCGGGCAATCCGGTCGCCGCCTGGGTCTGTGCCCTGCGGTTTGGCGCCCCGGCCATGGCATTACTTGCGGGCGGAGAATGGTTCGAACCTCAGGCGTATGTGATGCCGGCGAATTTTGCGAAAAACAAAAAGCCCGGGCGCAGCGAGATGTTGCGGGCACGAGTCCGCGATGGGCAGGTAGAGGTGTTCGGTTCGGAAGGCTCCGGCCGGGTGACCGGCCTGGCCTGGTCCGAGGGGCTGGTGGAACTGGATGAGAGCGCCCAGCAGATCGAGCCGGGCACTCCCGTGCGCTTTATTCCTTACGGCAGCTTCGGTCTGTAATCAGTCGACGCTGCCGTGAACCGCAAAGGCTTCCAGTGAAGCATCCTGAGGCCCCCGGGAACGGTAGGTTTCCTCGACACCCAGTTCGGTCAGGGTGCGGCTGACCATCAACAATGTGTTGTCCTCGAAATCCTCGCACATGCTGCGCATCTGGTCGATTTCCTCACAGGCAACCGGATAGGCCGCGTCGATATCCGGCGCGCCGTAATGGTCAACAAAGGTCTGCGCGAGGGTCCGGCGAACATGCTCCAGTTCCGGTTCGGTAATGTTGCAGACACCCACGAAACTGGCGCGCCCGCCTGATTCAATGCTGTACCAGCCGTTACTGAACGCCTGACGGGCTTTGCCTTTCAGGTCTGCCTCGGTCCAGTTGGAAAACTCGAAGCCACCGGAGATCGCCCACTCACCACTGGGTGCAGGCTTTTCAAATACGTTTTCGTCGGAAATATCCAGCTGAAGGGTTCGGGCCAGTTTCATACGTGCTCCGCGAATTCGATCAAACTCAATGTCTCGGTCATGACATCCTGACGCAACAGCATCCGGCCTTTTTCATCCAGGCCAACGAAGGTGCCGGGTCTGGGCAGTTCAATCATTTTGCCCAGAGTATCGCATCTTGGCCGCCACTCGTTGTGTACCCGCTCAAAGCCGCTGTCCAAAAAGTAGGTCAGCCACAGCAAGGTGTGCTTGGACCAGCTTTCCAGCAGGGCCATGGGCGTGATTTCGATGCAGCCTTCTTCATACAGGCAGGTCTCATCCGGATTTTCTCCCGGCTGGTCTGTCATCGGAATGAACGGTACCTCAATTCCAATCACCAGCCAGTTGGGGTAGGCCTTGGGATCGGACACATCCGATGCGAACCGGACACTGCCACAGAGCGCACCGTTTACCTTGATGCGATCGGGCCACTGAAAATGCACCGGCACTTCGGGCGGAGCCAACGCACCCAGACTCTCGGCAAGGCCAATCTGGGCCACATAGACTGCCTGAATAGCCTCTTCAAGCGGTGTTTCCGGTGCCAGGACCAGGGCCGCGCGCAGGGTGTCGCTTTGCTCGGAGTAGAACACCGTGCCGGAATCGACCCCCGCGATGGCGCGGCTGACGGCTTTATCGAACGGGTCCATGTGTCTGGGTACCACTTCTCCCGTAAGTAACGGCGGGAACTGGGGTGATTCGATCATTGGATGGCCCGGGCGTAGACGTCAGAGGCAATAATTTCATCGGCAATGCGCTGAAAGGCCTGCGCCTGGGGACTGTCCGGCTTCGAGACCACAATCGGGACACCGCCATCCGAGCCCACCCGGATATCGAGATCCAGCGGAATCTCACCCAGGAAGGGCGAACCCAGTTTCTCCGCCTCGGCCCGGGCGCCGCCGTGCCCAAACGGGTGGTGTTCCTTGCCACAGCCATCGCAGACAAATGAAGCCATATTTTCGATCAGCCCGAACAGCGGAACTTCCATTCGCTTGAACATATCAATACCCTTTCGAGCATCCATCAAGGCGATATCCTGCGGTGTCGAGACAATGACCGCACCCGCCACGAAGAACTTCTGGCTCAGGGTCATCTGGACATCACCGGTGCCCGGCGGAAGATCCACCAGCAGCACGTCAAGCCGGCCCCATTCAACCTGGTTCATCATCTGCTGCAAGGCGCCCATCAACATCGGCCCGCGCCAGACGATAGCTTCGTCTTCCGGTGCCATCAGGCCCAGGGACATCAGCGTTACGCCGTGATTCCTCAGCGGCAGGATGGTGCTTCCATCCGGGCTGGACGGACGACCGGAAACCCCCAGCATACGGGGCTGGCTCGGGCCATAGACGTCAGCGTCCAGCAAGCCGACCTTCAGCCCTTTAGAGGCCAGGGCCACAGCCAGGTTGGACGACACGGTCGATTTACCAACGCCGCCCTTGCCCGACGCAATGGCAATAATGCGATCCACGCCCCTCGGGTTCTTGTCCTGAGGCCTCGGAGCGTCAGTTCCGATCAGATTCGGTTTTTTTCCTACTTCGGTGTACTCAACCATGGTGTGTCCTGTTGTTTTTAACTGTCCAGATAATCATCACTGGTGCGGACCCGCGGGCGCTCGCCACCGGCCATTGGCGCTGTGCTCCCATGGAACTGGGCCTTGACCCGACAGTCATCGCACATCTTGATGAGCTGCACGTTATCAGAGTTCTTGTACATCCAGTGCTGGTTTTCCAGTTTCTCGACGATGCGGTTAATCGTGCTGGCAACGCCAAACGGGGTGCCACACTTGATGCATTCGAATGGCTCTTCACCGTGCAACGCCCGGGCACTGAGCGCCGCCTTGGACACATCGAGCTGGGGCTTCAGGGTGATGGCGGTCTCCGGGCAAGTACTCTCGCAGATACCACACTGGACACAGGCGTTTTCCGTGAACTGCACCTCGGGTCGATCCGGATGGTCGCCAAGCGCGCCCGTCGGGCATAGTGATACACAGGCAAGGCAGAGCGTGCATTTATCGGAATCAATTTCGATGGCACCGTAAGGCGCACCTTTGGGCAACGGAATCGGCTCTTCGATCTTTTCCGACATGGCAGCCACTGTCACGCGAGTGATATCCCGGCGACCGCCCACTAACAGTACAGGGTCGCTCACGCGACCGGCATTATCGCCGGCGTCGCAAAGCTCAATGGCGGAAATAACTCTAATCCGGCTCGGCGAGTTGTGGGTACCCTTGAGCAGGGCCTGGGCCAGCTCCACTTCTGCGGTCACTGCACGGCGGTCCAGCTCGTTGTCCGCAAGGATCAGAACCTCGGCGTAGCCGGCGCCAAGCGCCGCCATGATTTCAGCGTGGCCGACCCGGTCGACATGCTCCAGCCCCATCGGGATCAGATCATCCGCGAGACCATTATCGTAGCGAGCCAGGTTGGCAATGGCCTCTGTGCCAGCCTCCAGGGTATGGAAAACCAGGCGGGGCGATTCGTGGGTATGCTCGCGATAGACTTTGGCCATCACTTCCACAGCCTTGGTGAGCGCCTCGAACGGCGTCTCATTCATGGTCACTGCAGAGGTGGGGCAGACGGCAGCGCAGGAGCCGCAACCGGCACAGATATCCGAATCAATCTGGATGTGATCCCCAAAGGAAAAAATAGCCTCCGTCGGGCAGACATCCAGGCACCGGGTACAGCCCGGCTTGTTGGCCCGGGAGTGCGCGCACAAAGACTCTTCGAGCCTGAAGTACACGGTTTTTTCAAATTCACCCACCATTTCCCTTGCCGTCAGGGCAATGCGCTCCAGCTCGCCGGACTTTTCCGGGTCGGCCCAAAAGTAGCCGTTGCGCTTCTCGTGGCTCGGAAATGCCGGGGCGCCGCCGCGCAGATCGATAAACACATCGCATTCACTGCGGGCAGTGGGCTTGGCCGCCTCGTAACCCAGTTCGCCGCGACCGGCCGGGTGCAAGGGTTGCAGGTGAGCAAATTCCAGCTTGAAATTGCCAAGTGCACCGTAGGCTCCCGTCAGCTGGCCCTTGGCCACGTCGTAAGCGGCGGATGGCAGCTGAATGGGGCCGGCATCATTAACAATGCAGGTAACACCCAGTTCGTCCTGCACCAGCTCGGCCATCCGGATCGCCTTCTCGGTGGGACCGACGATGCAGCAAACGCCGTTGGACTGAATGGTTTTTGCCGGGGCCATGGGCGACGGCAATTGGGCGGCGGCAATCAGGGCTGCCTGCTTCGCGTGCAGGCGCTCGGGCTTCGCGTCGGGGGCGCTCCAGCCAGCACGATCCCGGATATCAATGGATAGGAGTGGAGCGGCGTGTTGGGTCTCGGCGTGAACGTCCTCTGCGAGGCGCTCGAACAAAGCCGCCTGCTGGCCACAGGCAATCAGGACGTCACTGCTGGCGCCCAGATGCTCGGCGGCAACACTCAGTTCCTTGCCGCACAGTTGATCAACTGCAATCGCCTGTTCAGCGCCCGCGGCTTTGCGCAAAGCCTCTGAATCGAAGGTCTGTGATTTGTCGCAGCTGCATAGTAATAAGGTCTTATGTGCCGTCATCAGGAAATTGACTCTTTCGTTGTTTTTATACGTATACGCTTCTGTATCGCTTTTCGAGCATGCCACAGGCATTATCTTTTGGACAATTGGATAATCTTTTGTGCCCTGCTAGTTTTACGCTATAACAAAAAATGAGACTTACCATGAGTAGTCGTACAGAACAGTGGAAACGCGAATTGAGGGTTGGCGCTGTCGTTCGCCGATCTCCCGGCGTCACTCGCTGGGTAAAGGAAATCTGGAAGCCGGTTGCCGTTATACCAGGGGCACCTGATGCATTCTGGAAAGAATTGGTTCGCGAGGAAGATGTGGTCGATTACCACGCAGGCACCGTTACGATGGAGCTTTTTCGGGCCGATGTCGAAGGCTATCTGGTCTCTCTGAACATGGCCGTTCCATCTGTATGGATCATCATGGATAGAGATGTAACGAGCCAGTCGCCCTCCGGATGGGTCGTGAGCACTATCACCGCCAGCGCCCATGAAGCACTGGACGCCCTTGATAGTGGCGAAAGCATTGTTGAGGCGGTTCCCATTCCCGAATCAATGGCGGCCTGGATCAAGGAATTTATCGACATGCACTACATCGAGGAGCCGTTCAAGAAACGTCGCCGCGATGAAGTCCGCGTTGATGGCGCCGAGGATGCCAAGGGCGACCCGCGCATTCGCCAGGAAAGCGACGTTTACCGTGCCCCTGCGAACATCAAAAAGCCGAGAATTCAGTAATGGCCGAATCAAGACTCCAGCGTTGGGCTCGCAAGAAGGCCGAAGCCGCCAAGCGCCCGGAACCATCCCCTCCTCCGGCTATCGAGACTGAGCCAGCCCCGGAAGAGCAGGAACTTGCAATCAATGAAGCATTGCCGGAACACGAGTTGCTAGAGAAGTATGGCCTGCCTGACCCCGAAAACATTGAACTGGGTACGGACATCACCGGTTTCATGCGCAAGGAAATTCCGGAGTTCCTACGCCGGAAGGCTCTGCGGGGACTATGGAAATCCAACCCGGTACTGGCCGTTCTGGACGGTCTCAATGATTACGATGAAGACTATACACTGGCCTCGACGGCCGGACAGACAGTGACAACCTTGTACAAGGTTGGAGAAGGGCTCGTCGACAAAGCCAAAAAAGCCGCGGACGTCGTGGACGATCAGTCGGAAAAGCAGGCAGTCTCATCGATGGCAGAGCCTGATTCCGCAGCTGCCGAGGAACCGGATCCTGAGGACAGTCCCGAGCTGGAGGACATGGCAACGCCAACGGAACTTCCCGAGCAACAGCTTGCCCAAGAAGAGGCTAGCTACTCGGAAGAGGAGCCGGAACCACGATTCCGTCCTCGTATGCGTTTTGACTATTAGCAGAATACGTTTCAGCTATTAGCAAATTAAGGGTTGGTCAGGCCAATATTCAGAATTGTGTACTAGAATAGCGTGACAGGCCGCACATAATAATTAAAAGGAACAGGAATTGAGTAACACTGCGGAAAGCCAGTGCCCCCGTTCGATCTCTGAAGAGGATCGAGCCAGGGCCCAAATCTATCAGCTGCTTGGCGTCCTGCTTGTAGACCCACCCTCGAGTGATTTGCTGAAGGGGTTGGCGTCACTGCAGGGTGACGAGACGCCCCTGGGTTCAGCCTGCAAAAACCTGGCAGCCCTCGCCGAACGTACCAACCCGTATGACGCCGAGCGAGAGTTCAACAACCTTTTTGTTGGCCTCGGTCGTGGCGAACTGCTTCCCTACGCCAGTTACTACCTGACCGGCTTCCTGAATGAGAAGCCTCTGGCGGAGCTGCGAACCGATCTCATGTCCCGCGGTATCAAATCCCGCAGCGATGTAAAGGAGCCGGAAGACCACATCGGAACCCTTTGCGAAATCATGGCGGGCATCATTACCGACGAATTTCCCTGCGACAGCGGACTGCCGTCGCAAAAAGCGTTTTTTGATGCCCATCTGGCGAAGTGGGCAGCCTTGTTTTTTACTGATTTGGAAGAAGCGCAAAGCGCCATCTTCTACGCGCCAGTAGGTTCGCTTGGTCGAGCCTTCATGGCCGTGGAAGCTGACGCCTTTGCAATTCAGTAACCGGGATCTCAAGGTCCCATAACCCCAGGGGGAGGTGTCCAATGGACAACCCGAAGCGTGAAAACAGTCGTCGCCGTTTCTTGCAAATGGCCGCAGCCGCAGCTCCAGCTGCCGTTGCAATGACGGTTGCACCGAACGCGGCAGCCGAGGTCGTCCGAACAGACGTTCCGAAAAGCCGCGGTTTACGTGATACCGAACACACACGTAAGTATTTCGAATCGGCTCGCTTTTAACGGGGATTTGAGCCGATCGAGGTTGCGAAAGGCCCTTGAGAGACTCAGCTTTCCGAAAAAACGAGAATAATAAAGAGAGAGGTAAACGACATGTTAAGGAAGAAGACCAACGGGGTAGCGAAAGGCTCCCGTGCAGGCTCTTTGCTTTCTTCTCTCGCTGCCAAGACCCTGGACCGTCGTCAATTTCTGACAACGTCTGGCGTGGCAGTGGGTGGTCTGGCGGCACTGTCGCTGACATCGGGACGGGTTGAAGCTGCGGCTCCGGCAACCGGTGGCGGAGAAGTGGTCGTCAAGAAATCGGTCTGTACGCACTGCTCGGTCGGCTGCACCGTCGAAGCCGAAGTTCAGAACGGCGTGTGGACAGGCCAGGAACCAGGCTGGGACAGCCCCTTCAACCTGGGTGCTCACTGCGCCAAAGGCGCTTCCGTACGGGAGCATGCCCACGGCGAGCGTCGTCTAAAGTCGCCCATGAAAATGGTCAACGGCCAGTGGCAGAAGATTTCCTGGGATACCGCCATCAACGAAATCGGCGACAAGATGCTCGAGATCCGCGAGCAGAGTGGTCCCGATTCGGTCTACTGGCTGGGCAGCGCAAAGTTCAACAACGAACAGGCCTACCTGTTCCGTAAGTTTGCAGCGTACTGGGGCACCAACAACGTGGACCACCAGGCCCGCATCTGCCACTCCACAACCGTTGCCGGCGTAGCCAATACCTGGGGCTACGGCGCAATGACCAACTCCTACAACGACATCCACAAGTCCAAGGCGATCTTCATCATCGGGGGCAACCCCGCCGAAGCGCACCCGGTGTCGCTGTTGCATGTACTCAAGGCGAAGGAAGAAAATAACGCTCCGCTGATCGTCTGCGATCCGCGCTTCACCCGGACAGCGGCCCACGCCGACGAGTTCGTACGTTTCCGCCCGGGCTCAGACGTCGCCCTGGTATGGGGTATTCTCTGGCACATTTTCGAAAACGGCTGGGAAGACAAAGAATTCATCCGTACCCGTGTGTACGGCATGGAAGATATTCGCGAGGAAGTGAAGCGCTGGAATCCCGAAGAAGTTGAGCGTGTAACCGGCGCGCCAGGCGCACAGCTTGAGCGTGTGGCCCGTACCTTGGCCAACAACCGGCCCGGCACTGTTATCTGGTGTATGGGTGGTACCCAGCACACCAACGGTAACAACAACACCCGCGCCTACTGCGTGCTCCAGCTGGCCCTTGGCAACATGGGCGTTGCAGGTGGTGGCACCAACATCTTCCGTGGCCACGACAACGTTCAGGGCGCAACGGATCTGGGCGTACTCGCTGACACCCTGCCCGGCTACTACGGCCTGGCCGCAGGCTCCTGGGCTCACTGGGCCCGTGTCTGGGAAGAGGATCTGGACTACCTCAAAGGCCGCTTTGCCGTTTGGGATAAAGACGGCAAGTCCCGAGCCATGATGAACGAGAAGGGCATTCCGGTCTCCCGCTGGATTGACGGTGTTCTGGAAGCCAAGGAAAACCTTGAGCAGCCAGACAACACTCGGGCCATGGTTCTGTGGGGCCACGCGCCCAACTCCCAGACCCGGATGACAGAAATGAAGGAAGCCATGGAGAAACTCGACCTGCTGGTTGTAGTGGATCCCTTCCCGACGGTTTCTGCCGTACTTCACGATCGCAAGGAAGGCGCCTACCTGCTGCCTACGACCACCCAGTTCGAGACCTACGGCTCGGTAACCGCGTCGAACCGTTCTCTGCAGTGGCGTGAAAAAGTGGTAGAGCCGCTGTTCGACTCCAAGGTCGATCATGAAATCATGAAACTGTTTGCGGACAAGTTCGGCTTTACCGATCAGATGTTCCGCAACATCGCCATTGATGGCAATGAGCCGTCGATTGAGGACATTACCCGCGAATTCAACCGCGGCATGTGGACTATCGGCTATACCGGTCAGTCCCCTGAGCGTCTCAAGAAGCACATGAAGTATCAGCACCACTTCGACAAGACCACGCTGCGTGCAGTCGGTGGACCTTGTGATGGTGATTTCTACGGCTTGCCGTGGCCTTCCTGGGGCACACCGGAGATGAACCATCCGGGCACTGCCAACCTGTACGACATGTCGTTGCCTGTCTCCGAAGGCGGCCTCACATTCCGGGCCCGCTTTGGTGTTGAGCACAATGGCCAGAACATTCTGGCAGACGGTGTTTACTCCAAGAATTCGGAAATCAAGGACGGCTATCCCGAGTTCACCATGCAGATGCTGATGGACCTGGGCTGGGACGGTGACCTGACGGCTGAGGAGCGAGCCAGCATTGAGGCAGTAGCCGGCGCGTCAACCAACTGGAAGACAGACCTGTCTGGTGGTATCCAGCGCGTGGCTATCAAACACGAGTGTGCGCCCTTCGGTAACGCCAAGGCACGCGCCATTGTCTGGAACTTCCCGGATCCGGTGCCGCTGCATCGTGAACCGTTGTACACCAACCGTCGTGATCTCGTGGCAGATTACCCGACTTATGAAGACAAGACCTTCTGGCGGGTACCGACCCTGTACGAGTCAATCCAGAAGAACGATTTCAGCAAGGAATTCCCGATCATCCTTACTTCTGGCCGTCTGGTCGAATACGAGGGTGGCGGTGACGAAACCCGTTCGAACCCCTGGCTGGCCGAACTCCAGCAGGACATGTTCATCGAGATCAACCCTCGCGACGCAAACAATCTGAATGTCCGCGACGGCAATGACGTCTGGGTGTCCGGTCCGGAGGGCTCGCGAATCAAGGTTAAGGCCATGGTGACAGAGCGTGTTGGAGAAGGTGTGGCGTTCATGCCATTCCACTTCGGCGGGCACTATCAGGGCAAGGACCTGCGGGACAAGTATCCCAAGGGCGCCGACCCCATCGTTCTGGGCGAATCCACCAACACAGTTCAAACATACGGGTATGACTCGGTCACTCAGATGCAAGAGACCAAAGCCACCCTATGTGCGATTATGCCGGCATAACAAGAGGTGTAGACCATGGCACTTGAAGGACAAGCAAGAGCAAAATTCCTTTGCGACGCCGAGCGCTGCATCGAATGTAATGCGTGCGTAACGGCCTGTAAGAACGAGCACGAGGTCCCCTGGGGCATCAACCGTCGCCGGGTGGTAACCATCGAAGATGGTAAGCCAGGAGAGCGTTCGATTTCGGTAGCTTGCATGCACTGTTCAGACGCTCCCTGTATGGCCGTCTGCCCGGTGGACTGCTTCTACCAGACCGAAGACGGTGTCGTGCTGCACTCCAAGGACCTGTGTATCGGTTGTGGCTATTGCTTCTACGCCTGCCCGTTTGGTGCGCCCCAGTTCCCGCAAGCGGGCAACTTTGGCAGCCGGGGCAAGATGGACAAGTGCACGTTCTGTGCAGGCGGCCCGGAAGAAGACAATTCCACAGTTGAGTTCTCTAAGTACGGTCGCAACCGTATCGCTGAGGGCAAACTGCCGATCTGTGCGGAAATGTGCTCAACCAAAGCCCTGTTGGCCGGTGACGGCAACGAGGTAGCGGACATCTATCGCCAGCGCGTGGTGAACCGTGGTTTCGGTTCCGGCGCCTGGGGATGGGGCACAGCCTACGAGAAGAAAGGTGCATAAACTGGCCTGACTCACGCGGGGCCCTTCGGGGCCCCGACGTCGGTCAAGACGACAATTTCTTCTTGTTCATTCCGCTGGAGTGCTCTAATGACAACAAAACTTTTTAGTGCCGCCCTCCTTGTGTTGGCGACACTGCTTTTCAACCCTGTGTGGGCACAAGAGGCCCCTACGGTTGACCGGACCGCGACCGGGGGAGCTCAAACCCTCGACGACATCATGCGCCGCCAGCAACAGCTGGAGATGGATGAGTCGTTTCGGTCTGAAAACCTCGGAAACGCTGAAAACGCAGCACCTACCACTGCGCCCCTCGGCACGAATGGCGGGCGCTCGGACGCCGATGTCTGGCGTTCTATCCGGTATAACGAGATTGACCCCCGAATCCAGTCCCCGGGCCCGGCCAACCAGGTTATGATCCAGGACGAGGGCATGCCCTGGTACCAACTGCGCGAAGGTCCGATCATCACCTACGGTGGTGGCGCCATCCTCGGCTTCCTTGCGTTGCTGGTTGTATTCTATTTCGTTCGCGGCAAGATCATGATTGATGGGGGCCCTGCGGGCACAACCATTCAACGGTTCAAAGCCATCGAGCGATTCGGACATTGGTTGCTGGCGGGCTCTTTCGTCGCACTTGGCATCACAGGCCTGTTAACGCTGATGGGGCGCAGCTTCCTGATTCCCGTGATAGGCCACGACGCCTTTGCAACCATTGCTGCCGGCTCCAAATGGGTCCACAACAACATCGCATGGTCTTTCATGCTGGGACTGGTGATGACTTTCGTAATGTGGATAGCCCACAACATCCCCAACAAGCTGGACTGGCAATGGCTCAAAGCGGGCGGCGGTATCTTTACCAAAGGGCATCCGTCGGCGAAGAAATTCAACGCTGGCCAGAAGATCATTTTCTGGACCGTGATGGTGTTGGGCGCCTCCGTTTCCCTGTCCGGGCTATCGCTGCTGTTCCCGTTCCACATGCCGATGTTTGCCGACACCTTCGGTATCATCAACAGCATCATCGGAACCAGCTTCCCGACTGAACTCACGCCACACGAAGAGATGCAATACGCCAACATCTGGCACTCGATTGTCGCGTTTGTGATGATGCTGGCCATCATTGCCCACATCTACATCGGCTCCATTGGTATGGAGGGCGCGTTCGACGCCATGGGCAACGGCCAAGTGGACCTGGAATGGGCCCGTCAGCACCACGATCTGTGGGTCGCTGAGGTTGAAGCCAAACAAGGCAAAGGAGGTTCGTCGTGAAGGTCATGATTTCCGCTTTTGTCGCAGCTCTGCTGATTGCTACTGCTGCACCGATGGTGCTGAATCAGTTCGGTTGGTCGGCTGCCGAGCAGGGCAGCAGTGCAACGAGTGTGCGCCTTGACTGATCAGTCCGGGGCATACCAGATCGACGCTGTCGGTCTGGTATGCCCTCTCCCCATCCTGCGTTTCAAAAAACGGACCAAAGACCTGCCTAGCGGAACGCTGGTCGATTTTCTGGCGGATGACCCCACCGGCCGAAAGGACCTTCAAGCCCTTTGTGATATCACCGGCCACCGGATTGAATGGACCAGAGAGGAAGAAGCTGGCGTCACCCGTTACCGTATTTCCCTGGCATAAAACTGCAACTGAACTTTCAATCTTTCCCTGCACTCCACCACGCCCTCTTGGAAAATCAGACGCCAACAGCCTATCTTTAATTAGGACTTCTAATAATTGGCATTCCGATGAGTTCAGACCCTCTCTTTTCCACGCCAGGCGAGGAAAACGCTCTTTACCTGGAGCTTACCGACGGCATCCCCGGGGCTATCTTTCAGTATATTCTCCATCCTGACGGCACTGACCAGTTGAGCTACATCAGCCGGGGGTGTGTTGATCTGTGGGAGATTGAAGCGGAACAACTGAAACGTGATCCAGGCCCACTATGGGAAATGATTCTGCCTGAGGATGTCGAGGGACTGGCCCGGTCGATTCGTGGCTCTGCGGAAACCATGACCTTCTGGAGGCACGAGTGGCGGATCAGGCCAGCATCCGGTGTTGTGAAATGGCTGAGTGGCACTGGCACTCCAAAACAGCGTGAAAATGGAGATATATGCTGGAATAGCGTGATCATTGACGTAACACGCGAACGTCAGACCCAGGAAGCACTGGACAGTTTCTTCGATCAGCGCATGGCGATGAACGCGATGGTCGACTTCGAGGGCAAGTTCGTGCGGGTCAATGGACTTTGGGAAACAAAGCTGGGCTATCGTCGCGACGAACTGGAAGGAAAGGTCTTCATCGACTTCGTGCATCCTGAAGATCGGGAAAGAACCCTGGACGAAGCTGCCAAAGTGATGGCAAACAGCGAGGGATCTACGGAATTTGAGAACCGATATCGCCACAGTGACGGTTCCTATCGATGGCTGTCCTGGTCCTCAGTGCCATCCCCGGAGACGGGGTTGATCTATGCAGTTGCTATTGATTTGACGGAAGCACGCATAGCCGATGATAAGCTGCGTCAAGCCGCAACGGTATTCCAGAGTACGGTTGAAGGCGTGATGATCAGCGATCTGGATAACAGAATCATTGAGGTTAATGACGCTTTTTCCCGGATCACGGGCTACACGGAAGAGGAAGCACTCGGCAAAACGCCCGACCTTCTTGATTCCGGAAGACACGATCCAACCTTTTTCAATGCCATTTGGCAAAGCGTTCGAGAAAACGGTCACTGGCGTGGTGAAATCTGGAGCCGCAGGAAAGACGGAAGTATCTTCCCGGAACTACTGACCATCAGCACCATTCTCAACAAAGACGAGCCGGTCGGCTATGTAACCGTTTTTTCTGATATTTCTACACTGAAAGCCAACCAGGAAAAGCTGGATTATCTGGCTCACCACGATCCCCTGACGGGCCTGCCAAACCGCCTCCTTTTCAATTCCCGATTGCAACAGAGCATCCGTCTGTCGGAGCGAACCGGCCGCTCTATAGCGGTATTATTCATCGACATTGATCGATTCAAAAACATCAATGACAGTATGGGCCACCCCACGGGGGACGAACTGCTGAAGCACGTAGCTACTCGCCTGAGGGAGCAGCTACGTGCTTCCGACACGGCGGCACGCCTTGGAGGTGATGAGTTCGTCGTTCTTCTAGAGGACATTGACGGCGCGGAACATGCCGGACAGGTCGCCGACACTCTGATGAAAGCGTTTAAGGAAACGTTCGCCATGGACGATGTCGAGATCGGGGTAACCGTGAGTATGGGAATCAGTCTCTTTCCGCAGGACTCCAAGGACGCAGCAAAACTTCTGGCTGAGGCAGATGCAGCGATGTATCAGGCCAAAGAGAACGGCAGGAACACCTACGCATTCTATTCGAGCGAATCGACCGCCCGTGCACTGGAGTACGTTTTCTTCGAGAATGCTCTTAGAAAGGCTGTTTCTGACAATCAACTCTTCCTTGAGTACCAGCCCCAGTTTGATCTGCAGCTTGGAAAACTCATCGGTATGGAAGCGCTGATACGCTGGCAGCATCCAGACAAGGGACTGATTACACCGGATCGCTTCATACCGATTGCCGAGCAAAATGGCACCATAAGAAACATAGGACAGTGGGTGCTGCAAACGGCCTGCCACCAGGGGAAAGCCTGGCTGGATGCCGGCCTGGACATAGGGCGCATCTCGATCAATGTCGCGGCATCGCAATTTCACGATGAGAACTTTCTTGCAGAGGTGTTTGCGATTGTGGATGAATCCGGATTGCCTCCAGAGCATCTGGAACTGGAGGTAACCGAGAGCTCATTCATGCACCAACCGGAAAGGGCCATACCGAAGCTTCACGCACTCAGGGAGAGAAACATCACCATCGCCATTGATGATTTCGGTACCGGCTATTCCTCCCTGAGCTACCTGAAAAGGCTACCCATCGACAAATTGAAAATAGACCGGTCTTTCGTGATGGATTTGCCGGATGACGAAGAAGACAAAGCCATTGTGCGTGCGATTATTGGTTTGGGAAAAACCCTCAAACTGAAAACGATTGCCGAAGGCGTTGAAACCGAGGCTCAGGTGGCGTTTTTCAAGCAGGCAAAATGCGATGCCCAGGGCTTTTACTACAGCCGCCCCATTGGCACGGATGCGATGGACGCTTTTCTTCGTTCGCCGCAAACAACCGCACAGTGAACAAACAGCAGTATCAGTTTGCCGGCAAGCATCTGACCCTAGTGACCACCTCGTGGATGCTTGCGGGCTTCCAGATTACCCAGCGACATTTTCACGTCTCGATCCGAAAGCTCTGGAAGATCATCAAAATTCGCAACCTGCGGGAACTTCGAATCAATCACCGTAGCCAGCGTATCGTCGATACATAGGGTATCCGCCACAGCCCGATGGCATCCGGGCATCAGGATTGCCCTGATCTCACCGATTTCCCGAGTCCCCGTTTCAACGTCGCCGGAGCGACTGGCGCTGATCACCGTGAGCCGTTCGCCCCAGTCCACGGCGCGGCCATCAACACGCTTCGCCTCAATCTGCTTACAGGCGGTCAGTGTTGCTTCAAGCAGCGTGCGAAAATTTGCCGACTCCGCCAGCCGCTCTGCCTTTTCGCGGGCGCTGCGCTCATCGTCAGCCATCAATAATATGTACGGCGTTCTATCAACAAAGACACCCCAGTACTCAGCCGTAATTGCTTCGGGTTTCGGGTGATAAACCCCAGCAGTCAGGGTCGAGTGCTTTTTCCTTCGGGCCAGGAACGCCCCATTTTTTTCACAATCCAATTCTTTGCCTCGGTCTTTTCCGGTTTTCACTTCTTGCACGCGTCTTCCAGAAATGGCGACTGAACGATGAGTTCGAGCCCAATCGGTGCATCATTTCGTGGACGCCGAAATATGGTGATTGTGAAAAGGTTTTACAAACCCGCAGCCATTTCGTTCTTTAAACTCGAACAAACTGATCGGATATATATATTTTTGTTCACAGCAAAAGCCTCGGATACTACGCGTACTAAATACTTCTGCTTCCGAGGGCCTCGCATGTTCGATGTTCAGGCGATCGAATCCTTGTTCTCACTGCTGGTGCCGCTGCTTTTCGGTGCCGGAGCAGTGGCGACCGCGTTGGCAACCAACCAGAGCAACCTTCTCGCACGGTCATTGACCTTCAAACTTGCCTTTGTATCTGCTGTGGCTGCCGCAATCGGAAGTTGGTGGTGGCCCGTCGATGGCGTCTGGTTCAGTCACGCGCCCCTGGCCTCGATCATGTTGGTGCTGATCACTTTGCTGGGAATGGTGCTGGGACGCTTCTCGGAAAGGTATCTTGCGGGGGATCCCGGCCAGCGCCGATTCATGATCTGGCTTCAGGTGATCCTCGCCAGCGTTGCCATGATCGCCATCACCAATCATTTGCTGGTGTTCCTCGCCAGCTGGATTGCCATCAGCGTGAGCCTGCACCAGTTGCTGATGTTCTTTCCTGATCGCCCGCGCGCCGCCCTGGCCGCCCACAAAAAGTTCATTTTTGCGCGAATTGCGGAGCTCTGCCTGGCACTGGCGTTCCTCCTGCTTTACGTCCAGTACGACACGCCGTTTATTGATCGGATTCTGGCCCAGGTATCCGGTACAACAGAGGTGCCCGCTGGCGCCCAGATCGCTGCGGTTTTGATGGCTGTGGCTGCTTTGCTTAAATGCGCGCAGATGCCTTTCCACGGTTGGCTGATCCAGGTGGTGGAATCGCCCACACCGGTCTCTGCCCTGCTTCACGCAGGCGTTGTGAACCTGGGCGGTTTCCTTATGATTCTGATGGCACCGCTCATTTCCGAAGTAAGCGCTGCCCAGTGGCTTTTGCTGGCCGTGGCAGGCCCCACGGCGGTCTTTGCCAGCCTTGTCATGATGACTCGTATTTCCATCAAGGTAAGGCTGGCCTGGTCAACCTGCTCCCAGATGGGCTGGATGCTGGTTGAATGCGCTCTGGGACTATACGAGCTGGCGCTCCTGCACCTGGTTGCGCATTCCGCCTACAAGGCACACACCTTCCTGAACGCCGGCAATACCGTTGAGTTGTCGATGAAAAAACGTCTGGTTGCGGTCAACGAGCCCGGACCGAAGCAATGGCTGGCCGCTGCCGCTCTGGCGGGCCTGTTCATGCTGCCGACTGTTTTCCTGTCCAATGAGGCCGGCACAGCGAACATGTTTTCATGGATTGTGCCAGGCATCGCCCTGACGATTCTGCTCTCAGAGTTCCTGTCAGCCGGCGGTGGCGTTCTCACCGTTGCCCGTGGCCTGATGATTGGTGCCGCCTTCTGGGCACTGTACTGGCTACAGAAAACCTTCTTCGGTTTGGTGCTTGCGCCACCGGAAAGCCAGGCAAGCCTGCTGGAAGTGGTTTTTGTCGCCGCCCTTATCGCAATCCTGGTGCGTGGCTACTACCAGGTTCGCTACCACCGTTTCTCACCCGCAGGCGCCAGGCTCTACCGGTTTCTGTTCGCCGCCGGCTACCTCGATGAGTGGTCCACCCGCCTGACCCTGAAAATCTGGCCTGCCAAACTGCCTGATGTCGTACGGCCGCGAGCTCTGGTCAGCGTCTCTTCAACCTCTGGTTCCAGGGAGTCCGCATAATGTTAGCGTCGAGCCTTAATGCCACCACCGAAGCAACCACCGATACACCAGATTGGCAGGCGGCGGTCACCGATGCCTGCGCGCGAATCGCGCCCTCCTGGCCATTGGATCAGATGATCGCCGTGAATCCGTTCTGGGAAATGCGGGACCTGCCATTCACCAGGGTCGCGTCACGCATGGCGGCACTCAATGGTACCTGCTGCCAGAATCAGGCCGCGCTTGCCGGACAGGGCAATGGCCCGGCTGCTGCGGAGACCGCCAGCATGCCCGAACACTGGCAGAATCTCAGCGCCCAGCTGGATCGCAATCGTGACACCGCCCACCAGGTAGGCTGGCAGGATGAAGTTGTGCATCAGATAAGCCAGTTCTGCGGCGACTATTTCCAGCGCCTGGATGCCGGTGATTTCAAGGCAGATGCCCAGGACCTTTACCATAGCTGGCTGCAGATGACCCGGGCTGACCGCGGCATTGCCATTGTGATGGGAGAACCATCCCTGCCCTCCCAGTTTCAGGTGTTGCCGGGTCAGCATGAAAAACTGATTACCGATGCCCTCGATGCCCTGGCATCACAACCAGACTATGCGCCGGATTATGCCCATGCGCTCCTGCTGGATATCAACGGGTGGTCATCCTGGGCCGCCTACTTGCGATGGCAAGCGCGACTCAATGGCCACGAGGAAGACCTGCTGCCGGGCCTCCTGGCCATCCGACTGGCCTGGGAGCTCGCCATATGGCGGCACGTCCAACACATTGGCGGGGCGATCTTTGCCAAACTGAAACACCGCTGGCTCAAACAGTGGGATGCCTGGCCAGAGATGCTGCAGACCCATGAGCAATCTCAAACCACAGGCTGGCGCCAGCAAACAGAGGCTGAGTCGGCCTATCAGAAACAGCTGGCTGAAAAGCTTCTCACCAGGCCTGAAAATCTCTCGCCGGATGATCAGCCGCTCAAGCTACAGGCGGCCTTCTGCATCGATGTTCGCTCAGAGGTCTATCGTCGTGCGCTGGAAGCCCAGAACCCCGCGATCCAGACCCTCGGGTTTGCCGGATTCTTCGGCCTCCCGATTTCGTATCGCCCCAAGGGCACCGGTTTTTGCCGGCCGCAATTGCCGGGCTTGCTGGCGCCGGCGCTCGAGGTCACTGAAGCCGAACCGTCCGACAGCTTCAGCCGGCAATCGTTAGCCAACCACTCCCACTGGTCACAGTTTTCCAACGCCGGCCCGGCGAGCTTCAGCTTTATCGAGAGCATGGGCCTGGCAGGTCTGGGACGCATGGTTCGCAAAACCTTTTTTGGCAAGTCCTCGGATAACCCGGTCGATCAACTCCATAAGGGACAGACCGAGTTCGAGATCCGCCAGAACGGCACCCTGCTGAGCGCTGCGGAGAAAGCAGAGTTGGCGGGGGGCATTCTCCGGGCCATGACCCTGACTCATAATTTTGCGCCCACCGTGCTCCTTGTCGGGCACGGCAGCAGCACGCGGAACAATCCCCATGCGGCCGGCCTCGACTGTGGCGCCTGCGGAGGACAGACTGGCTCGGTGAACGTTCGCGTCCTCGCGGGCATCCTGAACGACAAGGACGTGCGCGCAGCCCTGGCTGATCAGGGGATTTCGATCCCCTCCGAAACCCGATTCGTGGGGGCTTTGCACAATACAACCACCGACGAGGTCGAGTGCACCGGTGATGTTCCCGATGAGATCCGGAGTTTCCTGGCCAATGCCGGAGCCCAGGCACGTCGTGAACGCGCCCTCCGGCTTGGTATCGCAAACGAGAACGACGTTGACAGCGCCATCAAAAAGCGCAGCCAGGACTGGTCCGAAGTGCGGCCGGAATGGGGGCTTGCCGGCAACGCCAGCTTTATCGTGGCGCCTCGCTGGGCCACGCGACACCTGGATCTGGGTGGCCGCAGTTTCCTCCACGACTACCGCTGGCACGAGGACGACGGCTTCAACATCCTCGAATTGATCATGACCGCACCCATGGTGGTCACCCACTGGATCAACCTGCAGTATTTCATGTCTGTTACCGACAACCTGCATTACGGCAGCGGCAACAAGGTCCTCCATAACGTGGTTGGCGGCCACCTGGGGGTTTTCGAAGGAAACGGCGGCGATTTGCGAATCGGTTTGCCGCTTCAATCGTTACACGATGGTGAGCGCTGGGTTCACGAGCCGTTGCGCCTGAGCGTTTATCTGGCGGCACCCAGGGAAGCCATTGCCGAGATCGCGCAAAAACACAAAGTTGTGCAGGAGCTGATCGATAACGACTGGCTGTATCTGTTCCGGATTGACGATGAGCAGACCTCGATTGAGCGTTTTTACCAGAATCAGTGGCAAGGCATCGCCGGCCAGCCCAACCTGTAACCCCTGAGACCTTATGACCTCAACCATCAAGTTAGACGCAACACAATCAGCTGACGTTGAGAAAGCCGCCAGCCTGCTTCTTGCCGGCCACGTCGTCGCTGTGCCCACAGAAACGGTGTACGGGCTTGCGGCCGATGCCAGCAACGATCAGGCGGTTCGAAACGTGTTCGAGGCGAAACAGCGCCCGGTCGGACACCCTCTGATCGTGCATGTGGCATCACCGGAAAGAATCAGCCTCTGGGTCGACCAGATCCCGGAGACGGCCATGCAGCTGATCCAGGCATTCTGGCCCGGCCCGCTTACGCTGCTACTGCCAAAGAAAAGCGGCGTCAGCGACTTCATTACCGGCGGCAATCCGGGCGTGGCGGTCAGGATGCCGGCGCACCCGGCCACGCTGGCGACCATGCAACGGCTTGGCAGGGATCTTGTCGCCCCGTCCGCCAATCCCTATGGCAGGATCAGCCCGACCACCGCAGAGCACGTACTCGCGGGACTGTCCGGGAAAATCGAGGCAGTTCTGGACGGCGGAGACTGTTCGGTAGGCATTGAATCCACCATTGTCGATCTGACCGGCGACACGCCAGTCATTGCCAGGCCCGGGCAGATCGCACAGAGCGATATAGAAGCCTGCCTAGGAATCAAGCTCGCCCAAGGCAAAGGTGCCAGCCAGGCGGTGCCAGGGAGCGTAAAGCGCCACTACCAGCCTGTCACACATACCGTTGGAGTGGCCACGGATCGGTTCGCCGGGCTTCTGCCCGAAGTCACACCCGCAGGCGAAAAAATTGGCGTTATCTGGTGGCAGTCTCCACCGGGCGAGCTGGCATCCGAGTCCATTATGCTCAGCGCCGATCCGAACGAGTACGCTCGCATGCTTTACACCGCAATGCACTCGATGGACAAGGCGAACGTCGATCGAATCGTGATTGAGCTTCCGCCCCGGGAAAGCCAATGGCTGGCCGTCCACGATCGGCTGGGACGGGCCTGTACCGAACATTTCGCCTAAGCCGGCACACCCTGGCACTCAGGGCAATAATACAGCCGCCGGCTGGCCATCGTGGTTTTAACAAGGGGCGACGCGCAATCGTGGCAGCGTTCACCATCGCGGTTAAACACCATGTGCCGGCGCTGCCCAAACGTCCACCCCTCCTGTTTGAGCCGCTCTGCACGGTCGGGCGGATTGGTGATGCCTTTTAGCCGATAGGTTCGCTGAACCAGGGTCAGAATCGCCTCGGCCAATCCTGACTGCTGATCGGCATCCAGATCACGAGGCCGTGCACGCGGTGAGATACCCGCCTCAAAGAGGATTTCCGAGCGGAGATAATTACCGATTCCGGCAACGAACGCCTGGTCCAGCAGCAAACCACCCAGGTTCCGGCCACGGAAACGCTTGTCATCAAACACCGCCAACAGTTGATCGACGCTGACATCCTGATTGAGAGGGTCCGGCCCCAGCCGTGACAGATAGGGCACCTCACTTAATTCATCGGGCCGAACCAGTTGGATGTCGGAGGCACTGTATAACCGGGCCGCTTGCTTCGGACCTATAATGGCAAATCGCAGTTGCCGATTTGTTCTCGGTTCCCGATCGGGTTTACCCATGCGCCACTTGCCATACAACTGGTTGTGGCTGTAAACGCACCAAGGCCCGTCTTCATCTGTGGCCTCAAAAAACACCAACACGGCTTTGCTCCGCGCTTCCACTCTCTCGACTCTGCGTCCCCGAAGGGCACTCTCGAAAGGTTTCAGGTGTTCAAAGGCAAAAAACACAGATTGCGCTGTCTTGCCGCCAACGGCCTTATGAATGTCATCGACCATGCGGCGTATTTCGGGACCTTCGGGCATACTCGTTTCCGCTCCTGACCGGTCTATCTGCAATACAGGTGAGCTTTACCCTACGTTGCATCCAGCAATTCGGAGTTGTCGGGTCACAAAGTTTTGTCCGGATCCGGGTAAGCCCTTTGCCCAACCTGCTCGTAGGTTTTGGTGTAGCTAAGCCACGAGCAAAGTGAGTCATGAAAGACACCAAGCTGGCCCTGTTCATTGCAGCGATTCTGATTGTGTTGGCGGCGGCGACAAGGGAGGAACCGGCTGCCTCGGAAAGCCTGGCGAAGACCCAGGTTGTACCTATGGTATTTGCCGAAGCGCTGGGCGCTGATCAGTGGCCACCCTCGATGAAGGAGCGGTTTCTGGAAGACCCGGAGAACCAGATCAGAATGAGTCGGACTGACAAGATATTGAGGGATGAACGTGGCCCCGATGAGTGGTTGCCGGCTTCGGGTCAATGCGATTACATGGGCAGGTTCATGGCGGTGATGGAGCGTTACCGGCTCCATCACCGCGAGCCCCAATGGCGGGGCTGGCAAACCAAACGACAGCGCTGCTACACCCAGTTTCAGTAGACGCAGCCTGCCGTTCCTGAACTAAGCGGCCTAGCGCTTGTTGTCAGGGCCAATCAGATCGGAAAGCCGCTCGCGCAGGCTGTCGATGTTGTCTTCACCGCTCTGCTTGAGTTCGTCCAGTTTTTTTCGGCCATCAGAAATTTTATTCTCAACCGAACGCAATGCATCGGACGTGCTCTGCTGAATATCTGCGCTCGCCTTCTCGTTCTCGGCTTCGGCTTCTTTGGCTTTGGCCTTGGCTTTCAGGGAATCGGCCTGCTTTTCCCATTCTTCCAATTGGGTTTCGGCCTTTTTGATCAGTTCGTCTTTCAGCGACATAAAATGCCTCCGTTGCTCGATTAGCGAGTGATTGCCCCATCCTCAAGAAATAAAAATGGAAACGCAACCCGGGCCCAACTGATTTGCTGCCTCAGTCCGATTGCGACGATTGATCCGAGCTGTCGGACTCAGAGCTGCCCTTGCGCTCTGGCTGAAGTTCCTCTTCAACCCAGCGTCTAACCTCATGCCGATCCTTCCGGCGCACCAGCTGCTCGCTGTGAATGTTCCGAGGAAAAATCTCGGGCCTGCCCTCATGGCTCAGAGAAAAACTGCGCCGCACACCAACCGGATACTTTGTGGGCCCGTGAATCACGGCGGCCCGGATTTCCACGTCGGTGATGTCCTCAAACAGGTAATCACTTTCACTTTCTTCACTGCGACGTCCCAGGATGATGTTCCTGAACGAGCCCAACACCAGATAGCCACCGGGCTGCAGTGGTCCCTGGCGCAACACCTGGTGCACGTTGGCATCGTCCGCGCCGACACGGCGATACTCGGTCACCGTCATGATCTTCTGTTCGCCCGCTCGGGTGTAGAGGACCACCTGAACGCACTGCACGTGCACCGTTTCCTTGCCCATGTTCACCAGCAGACACAGGGCATCCGGGTTTTCATTCTGGGCGTGGTGAATCACAAGGTATGGGCGGTTGTTTCGTTTGTACTGCAGGAAAAACAGCTGGAAGTAGACAATCCAGACGATCGCCATGATGGCGCTGCTGACAGGCGCGATATAATCCATCTATCCGTTCCCTCTCATCCATATCAATCAATACGCTAGCTCGCTTTACCTGATTTTTACACCCCATTGACGGAGCCTTCCTGAAAACCCTGCGATGATCCTGAACAACAGGATCGATTCGGGAGTCGTTTATGGCAACCAGCAAAGCCATGCTGATACTCAGTGTTCTCTTGCTCGCACTGACCGGGTGCAAGGTCACTACCTCTGACAGTCACCATTACCCGGATTCTGGTGGCTTCGTCTCCGGCCTTTTCTACGATGCACGGGATACCGGCCGGCACTACCCTTCCGGCGCCTGGTCATTAACCCGCTATACCGAAGCATGCCGAAATGAACCTCTGTATTTCGAAACCCACAGCGGCCGGGTTCGGGTCTATGGCTCGCCGGCCTACAGTGAGACCTCGTTCCGGGCCGCGGCTTCAGAGCTTGAACGTCGAATCGACGGCGTGCTCTCCCGGTTCCAGTTGCGCTGGTCCGAATTTGTCGAGGACCGCAGCGCCGCCGCTCCTTATCCCCGCCAGGTGATCGGCTGCCTCAGCCCCGAGGTGCCGCACAGCGAGTTTGCGTCTGCCTCAATGGCCGCTGTGGCGTTCAACCCTTATTTTGGCCAGTGGCCCTATGAGACGGGACAGATCGTCGCCCACGAACTGGCCCATTTCGTCCAGGAAAACCTGTCACGGTATGACGCCGGTTACAGTCTGCTGCCTTACTGGTTTGCAGAGGGACAGGCCGTTGTTGTGGCAGGAGAACCCGTTGCCGAGGTCTATCGGCACTATGACTACGATCCTCTCCGGGACGTCACTCCCGATGACGCTGCAAACACTCCTTACCGATTCGAGCATTACGGGCTGGCCTACCGCTACCTGGAAAAGGCCAATGGCGCCCTTGCGATGACGGTATTGCTGGAAATGGTGCAGGTGTTGGACTGGGACGGCGGATTTTATGGTGAGATCAGCACCGGAGAGTCCCGGGCCTTTGTGGAAGCATTCAATTCGGCAAGTTTGGTAGACCACCGGAATAACTATCTGAGTTTCCAGAGATTTCGGAGTGACTACCACGACCTTCTGAACAGCAGTTATTAGCCAGTACCGGCCTGAACTGGATTAAATCTGTCCAATCAGGGATAATTTCGACCGTTTTTCAACCAGTACTGTTGTCGTTGGGTAGTCTCTGGTCATGACCATTTACAGTGTTCTTCAATTAGTTATTTTTTCGGTCCTGTTGTTTAACACCGTGCACCTGATGCCGGCCTTCGGCCGCCTGCTCAAGGGTGCAGAGTCGGCTCTCCAGTCCGGGTATCTGTGCGCGATGCTCACCATGCGCCTGGCTCGCAATATCCTTGGACTGATCCTGGTAACCGCCAGCACCGCGCCCAACCCGGAAATTCACGCCCTGGTGCCCAAGGGTATCCTGCTGTTCCTGGTTCTGGCACTCATTAACGCCGCCCTGACCCAGTACATGGAACGAATTCGGGTGGAAGAAGGCGCTCGTTTCTAGGCGCCTCACTGTCAGGCGTAAAGCGATTCGATCACGTCGGTGTATTTTTCGTAGATATTGCTCCGGCGGACTTTCATGGTCGCCGTTACTTCGTCGTCGTCGTGGTCCAACTCCTTGGCAAGCAGGTGGAACCGTTTGATCTGTGCCACTTGAGGTAACTGGTTGTTGCCCCGGTTCACTTCCGCCTGGATCAGTTCGTTCACCCGTTCCTGCTCGGTCAGGCTCCGGAAGGTGGTGTAGGCAATGCGCTCCTGCTCTGCCCACTTGGCCACCGTGTCGAAATCGATCTGGATCAGCGCAGACACGTACTTTCTGGACTCACCGATCACAATGCATTCCTTGATATAGGGACTGGCCTTGATGGTGTTTTCGATCTCCGTCGGTGAAAGATTCTTGCCCCCGGCGGTGATCATGATGTCTTTCAGTCGGTCGACAATCTTGAGCTGGCCATCCCGCCATTCACCCACGTCGCCGGTGTGCAGCCAACCGTCTTTCAGAGTTGAAGTCGTGGCCTCGTCGTTCTTGTAATACCCCTTGAACATACTGCCACCGCGCATGATGATCTCGTTGTGTTCTCCAAGCGTTACCTCAACCCCGGACACAGCCACACCCACTGTTCCCAGGCGTACGTCATCAACCGGTTGCGCCGTGGCAACGCCGGTGCTCTCCGTCTGGCCATAAACCTCTACCAGGGGAATGCCGATGGTCCGGAAGAACTCCAGTATGCCGGTGGATATCGGGGCTGCCCCGGTGAGCGCAATGCTGCATCGGCGCAGGCCGATAAAATTCTGCAACGCGCGCAACACGAGCCAGTAGCTGATGCCGTATAGGCATTTTTCCTTGAGGTTCCAGTCTGAGCGGGGCTTAGTGGCCATGGGCGAACACACCCGGATCGCCCAGTTGAACAACCCCTGCCGCAACCGTCCGGTCTCCTGAATCTTGATGTAGATGGACGAGTGCAGTTTCTCCCAGATCCTCGGCACGCCCAGGAAAAAGGTCGGCGCTATCTCGCGCAGATCCTCCTGGATAGTCCTCAGGCTTTCGCCAAAGCTGACCGTGCTACCGACATAGACCGGTGCAATGTTGGTAAAAGCCTGTTCTGCCACGTGGCAAAGCGGCAGGTAGGAGAGGCTGGAGCCCTGTTCGTCCGCCTGCAACAGCTCAATCAGCCCCGGAGCCGCGGCGTGCAGGTTGTGCCAACTGATCATTGCCCCCTTCGGTCGGCCGGTGGACCCGGAGGTATAGATCATCAGGGCGGTGTCATCCATTTGCTGGCTGTCCAGCAATTCATCCACCAGGCCGGGATGCTGCGTTTCGAATTCCCGGCCCCTGGCCTCGATATCCTCGAATGCCGCCGGCGGTTCCGGGTAATAGCGCAGGCCCTTCATATCAATGGCAATGCAGTGCTTCAATTTGGGCAAATCTGGCCAGGCTTCCAGCACCTTGTCGGTCTGTTCCTGGTCTTCACAGATCACAAATGCCGCGTCGCTGTGCTCCAGGACATAGGCCACCTCGTTCCAGGGACTGGTGGGATAGACCCCGACACAGATGCCCTGCACCAGGCCGATGCCCATCTGGGCGATGACCCATTCCACCCGGTTTTCCGAGATAATGGCCACGTGGCCACCCGGTTCGAGCCCCATGGCACGAAGCCCAAGCCCGAAGTGCCGGGCCCTACGGTAATAATCCTGCCAGGAATAGGCCTGCCAGATTCCGAAGTCCTTCTGGCGCAGCGCCAGGGCGTCCGGTCGCTCGAGTGCGTGGGCCCGGAGCATCTGTGTGAGAGTGAGGTCAGGTATGGAAGGCGTTGTCATGACAGCCACCGTTTACGGCGTTTGTAGTGCTTGATGTCTCGATAACTGCGGGCTTCACCTTCCTTGCCGCCCACACCCAGATAGAACTCCTGAACGTCCTCGTTGGCCGTGAGTTTGTCTGCCGGGCCGTCAATCACGATCTTTCCGTTCTCCATGATGTAGCCGTAGGAGGCGATCGCCAGCGACACCGCCGCATTCTGCTCCACCAGAAGAATGGCGGTGCCCTGCTCCCGGTTGATCCTGGCCACAATGGTAAAGATCTCCTCCACCAGCAGTGGTGCCAGGCCAAGTGACGGTTCATCCAGCATGATCAGGTCCGGCTGGGCAATCAGCGCCCGCCCCAGGGCCAGCATTTGCTGCTCACCGCCGGACAGATAACCGGCCAGCTGCTTACGGCGCTCCTTCAGTCTCGGGAAATAGTTATAAACCAGCTCGTAGCTGTCACTCAGGGACGGCTTGCTGCCACTGAGCGCGTAGGTGGCGGCAATCAGGTTCTCCTCCACCGTAAGGTCTTCGAACACTCGTCGGCCTTCCATAACATGAAAGAGTCCGTCGCGCACAAGCCGCTCCGGCGGAACGCCTTTTACATCCTTACCCCTGAAGCGCACTTCGCCGGCAGTGACTTCTCCATCTTCCAGGGTCAGCAGCCCGGAGACACTTTTCAGCGTGGTAGATTTGCCTGCGCCGTTGGAGCCGAGGAGCGCCACAATGGCACCCTTCGGCACCCGCAGTGACAGGCCCCGGAGGACCTGCACTGACTTGTTGTAGACCACCTCGATATTATCGATTTCCAGTAAGGCTTCCATACAGCCCCTCAGTCGAGGTGGATCCAGTCCGACACCGGCTCATAGCGGCCTTCGTCCGCGTTCACCCGCCAGATACGGCCTACCGGGAAGGACATGTCCCGCACGGTAACGGGAATCCCGATGATACCGCCGGTGTCCCAGTCCTCAATGGAGGCCAGGGCCTCTGCCATGTTGTCCCCGGTCAGCTCCTTACCGGCATCCAGGGTGCGTTTGACCACCTCGGTCCAGACCATGGCATTGAACCAGGCCTGCATGTAACCGGTGGGGCGATAGCCGGCTTCCGGGTCACTCTTTTCTGCCTGGGCACGGAGGGCGTCCAGCATCGGCCCGCTTTCCTCACTGTCGTAGTAGTTATAGGGCATCACGCCCATGTAACCATCAGCATCTGCACCCATCTTGTCGATAATCAGCTTGTCCGAAGACCAGAAGGTACCCATGAATTGGGTATCCAGGCCCATCTGGCGCATTTGCACCATGAACTCGTTGATCGGGGACAGCACGTAGCCGTGGAACACCACATAGTCCGGACGCACCCGACGCAGCTTCAGCACCTCGGCAGACACGTCTACGCTACCCGGCTTGGTGACAATCTCTTCCACCACTTCGATGCCCAGTTCGGCGGCGCGAGCCTTGCCATTCTCGATCGGGTCCTTGCCAAATTCGGTATCGCTGTAGACAAATGCCACGTTCGGCATATCGCCGTCCTCACCCTGGGAAGCGATGTACTCGAGGATGATCCCGAACATCTGGCTATAGTTCGGGCCCGGTATGAACTGATAGGGGTATTGCTCGTTATCGGTCAGCGCGGTCGCGAAAGAAGCCCCGCTCATCAGGGTATTGCCCTGGCTGTTGAGCTCCGAGGCAATGGCCTTCATGAAACCGGTGCTGTCGCCGTAATAGGTAGCCGGGGAACTGCTGCCGGAAATCTTTTTGAACGCCGCCACCGATCGGTCTACCTCATAGGCGGTGTCTTCCATGACATATTCCACCGGATGGCCATTGATGCCCCCCTGGCTGTTGATCCAGCTCGTGTAGTCGGTCAGACCGGCGTGGATGTGAATACCGGCGAAAGCAAAGACACCGGAAAGCGGAATAGAGCCGCCAAAAACGATAGGCTCTTTATCCTGAGCCATGGCCGGCGCTGCAACTGTCAGCGCAGCAACCAGGCTACCCAGCCCGGCAAGCCGGCGACCTTTCTTGAGGATGTTTCTGAACATGTTTCTTCTCCTTGCTGCTTCTTGTTGTTGGTGCTGCATGGGCTCTTCATACCAGGCCCGTTGAAACACGATTAATTCCGGAATGGCCACAAGCGGAAAAAACGGCGGATCCGGTGCCAGATCTCGGCCAGGCCATGGGGTTCAAAAATCAGGAAGCCCACAATCAGGGCGCCAAAAATGATTTCCAACATCGGTGACATAAACACCGGTGCATTGGGATAGAACGGGGTCAGCGCAGCAGTCAGCAGCTTCAGGGCTTCCGGCACCAGGGTCATGAAGGCGGCACCGAGAATGCCACCCAGCAGATTACCCATGCCGCCTACGATCACCGCCGCGAGGTAGAAAATGGACATGGAGAGCGGGAAGCTTTCCGGCGTCACCACCCGATAGAAATAGGCAAAGAGACCGCCGGCGACCCCGGCATAGAAAGAACTGAGCGCAAAGGACATCAGCTTATAGCGCAGCAGGTTGATTCCCAGAATCTCCGCGGAAATATCCCGATCACGGATGGCGATAAAGGCCCGACCGATTCTTGTCCTGAATACGTTTCTGGCACCCATCACCATCAACACCGCCAGCGGCACAATGATGAAATACATCATGAAGTCGCTTTGAAAGGTCAGCCCGAACAGGTGAGCGGGTTCCAGACTCAGACCGCCCATACCACCCGTAACCGACTCCCACTCGGCGAAGATAAAATGCAGGAACACGCTCGCCGCCAGGGTAGCAATGGCCAGGTACAAACCTTTAACCCGAAGCGAGGGTAGCCCCACCAGTATCCCGACGGCGGCGGCCATAAGACCGGCCAGCACCAGTGTCACCGGGAATGGCAGTGCCGTATTTATCGACAGCCACGCGACTGTATAGGCACCGACCCCCATAAACCCGGCCTGCCCCAGCGAAATAAGCCCGGTGAAACCGGTCAGGATATTGAGGCCGGTAGTACTGATCACCGCGATGCCGACCAGGCACCCCAGATAAAGAAGGTAGGAGTCCACCACAAAAGGGAATACCAGCAAGATCAGCAGGAAAAATCCCAGCCACAGCTTCTGGGTCTGGCTGGTCCAGATTGCCTCATCGGCCTCGTAACTCTGTTTTGCGTCACCGATGCGCATCTTAAACTCGCTCTATTTCGTGGGTGCCGAACAGGCCGTAGGGGCGGATTACCAGGATGATCGCCAGCACCAGGAAGGTTGCCGGCATCCGGTATTCGCCGCCCAGATAGGCGCCCGCGACGGTTTCCAGCCAGCCGATAAACACCCCGGCTACCAGCGCTCCGAGAATGCTATCCAGACCGCCAACGATCACGACCACCAGCACACTGAGGCCGATGATTCCGAATTGCGGGCTCAGCCCGCCGGTAGCTGCAACGAGAACACCGGCCAATGATGCGGCAAGGGAACCAAACACCCACGCCATGTTGAAGACCCGGCGCACATTGATACCCATGGAGTAAGCCGCCGCCTGATCCGAGGCGGTTGCCCTGAGGGCAACGCCGCCCCGGGAGAACCGGAAGTAGAGCAGGTAGACAATCAGAAGGGCCGACCCGATAAGAAAGCCGTAGGCAATTTTGGGAGCCAAATAGAGCTCGCCAATAAACACCGGCTCACGAGGCAGGAAATTCGGCAACAGCTGCGGATCAGCCGTCCAGATGAACTCCACCAGCCCCACCAGGATGCTCGCAATCCCTATGGTTACCATCACCACTGAAATCGGCGACTCGCCCAGCATTGGCCGGATCATGGTCTTCTCAATCACGCCACCGAGAATACTGCCGCCGATAACAGCCAGAGGGAGAGCAATCCAGGGCGACATTTCCATGCCACCCGCAAACGCCAGAAACAGGTAAGCCGCGAACATCATGATTTCGCCAATGGCGAAATTGATCACTCTGGTCGCCTTGTAGATGATCACAAAGCCCAGAGCGATGAGGGCGTAAAGCCCGCCCATGGCAAGGCCCGCCAGGCTGATTTCGCCGAAGAACAACCAATCCATCAGGCGGCCTCCCCCTCGGCATTGAGTTTCTTGCGCAGGCTCTCGATATCGCTGTTGCCAAGGTACGCCTTGATGACCTCTGGGTTGTTCTGAACGTCCGCTGGCAATCCCTCGGTGATCACCTGACCAAAGTTCAGAACGGCAATGTGGTCTGAAATATCCATCACCATGCCCATATCGTGTTCCACCATCAGCACAGTGACGCCCCACTCTTCCCGAATGTCGAGGATAAACCGGGCCATATCCTCCTTTTCTTCCCGATTCATACCCGCCACCGGCTCATCCAGCATCAACACTTTTGGCTGCATGGCCAGCGCGCGGGCCAGTTCAACCCGTTTTTGCAGCCCGTAGGAAAGGCTCGCCACCGGCTGCCGGCGGATGTGGTCTATTTCCAGGAAATCGATGATCCGCTCTTCCACCTCTTTGCGGACGGCCATTTCCTCACGCCGGGCCGGGCCGAAATAGGCCAGGGCACTGAGCAGACCGCTCTTCATGTGCACATGGGCGCCCAGCTTGATGTTATCGAGGACGGTCATACCCCGGAACAGGGCAATATTCTGGAAGGTTCGGGCCAGGCCAAGTGCGGCACGCTTCGGCGGCTTGATATTGCCCGCAAGAGCCTCCCCCTGATACCGGATGGTGCCCTGCTGGGGCTTGTAAAAACCGGAGATGCAGTTGAAGAGCGAGGTCTTGCCAGCGCCGTTCGGTCCGATAATCGTGGTTACGGTGTTCTCAGGCACCCGAAAACTGACGTCCTGCAGCGCTTTCACACCACCAAACGACAGAGAAAGGTTGCTGATTTCAAGGATGCTCACACTACCTCCCGGCACCCCTGGCGCCGGGTACACAAGCACGTGAACACGCCCTGCCGTTACCCATCTCACGCCCGAAGATGATTGTAATTTTTGTTTTTTCTTGTGGTCGGGGTTAGCCCCGATCCAGATTTAAAGTAGTCCATTCAGGCAACATTAGGCAAACCGCTCTATCCTGTTACCCGACAGACAACAACAATCTGTACGCAGGTTTCTGATCTTCAGACCTGCCGTATCGGGAGGGCAATTCACCATGACAGACACACTGGTAACCACCGCATTTGATACCGAAACAGGGGTAGCCAGAGTAACCTTCAATCGCCCTGAGGCCCTGAACGCCATCAATGTATCCCTGGCAGAAGCCTTCCTCGCGGCAGTCCAGAACATCAATGATCTTTCCGGCGTTCGTTGTATCGTTCTGACAGGCGCGGGGCGAGCCTTCATGGCAGGTGGTGACGTAGCCAGCATGGCTGGAACGTCGGAGCAGGCAGGGGCAGCCATCAGCGCGATCCTGGATGCCGTTAATCCCGCCATCCTGTTGCTCCGCAGCATGGACGCACCGGTTATCGCTGCGGTCAGGGGCGTAGCCGCCGGCGCAGGGCTCAGTCTCACGCTGATGGCCGATCTGGTGATCGCCGAGGAAGACGCGAAATTTCTGGTGGCCTACAACGGTATTGGCGCGGTTCCGGATTGCGGCGGCAGCTGGGCCCTGGCCCACAAGTTGGGCGCGGGTCGGGCGGCGGAGCTGATGTTGCTGGGACGCACCCTAAATGCCGGCGAAGCAAAAGACTGGGGTATGGTCAACGAGGTCGCCCCGGCAAGCGAATTTGAGAACCAGCTCAATCGGATGACCGAAAAAGTCGCCAAGGGACCAACCCGGGCTTATGGTGCCTTTCGCCAACTGATCGATCGTGCCAACGGTGACCGGTTGGCCGCCCACCTGGAGGCAGAGCGCGCGGCCTTCCTTGAAATGACCCGAACCGAGGATTTTGCCGAGGGCGTGTCGGCGTTTCTGGCCAAACGGCCGTCAGGTTTTCGCGGCCGCTGACGTCGTCACAAATTCGGCCCGGTTGCGGCCATTGTCTTTGGCCTGGTAAAGCGCCCTGTCCGCTGAAGCCATGACGTCCTGGAAGGCCGCGTGCTCCAGAGCAATAGAGGCGCCGCCAATGCTTGCAGACAGGTGGACTGGAACACCGTCAACCTCCCGACCGGCTTCAACAATGCGTTGCAACAGACGCCCGGTTACCGCCTTGATCGCTTCCCGGTTGTTGTGGTTAAGGACGGCAGCAAACTCCTCACCGCCAACACGGCCAATGATGTCATCATCCCGGAGCTCGGCTTTCATCAGATTCGCCACAATTCTCAGTACTTCATCGCCGGTGGCGTGTCCCCAGCGGTCGTTGATCTGCTTGAAGTAATCAAGGTCGATCATAAGAACAGTGATCAGTGAACCCTCTTCCCGCGCCTTTTCAAACGCCAGATTGCCCTCCCGGTAAAACGCCCGTCGATTGAACAGCTGGGTAAGCCCGTCCCGCTCCGCCAGCGCGACCAGGGACTCTTCGGCACGGGTAAACGCCAGCAACGGGAGCGCCATGGCCGTAGCGCTCACCAGCAACAGATGGTTCACCAGAATCAGTTTCAGCAGCCCGTGCAGATCCAGCGGCGCACTCCCGGTCACGGAGACCGCAATCACCAATACCTGGACCATCATGAGGGTACCGTGGATGCCGAACAGCGTTTGCAGAATCCGCAGAGGCAGCCGCGGTTTCCGTTCAATGGAAGCCAGACGATAGATCGCCAGGCTGAAGACCAGCGCAGAGAACAGTGCCGTCAGGAATCTGGCAGCAACCGGATCCCACCCTGTACCCACAACCAGGCCGAATAGATAGAGTAGAGACGCACCGTACAGAATACCGGACGAACCTCGGGTGCCAGCCACTGGCAATTGCATAAGGGCATGTATCCCTGCGAGGAGCAACAAGGGAGACCCGCCAAGAACCAGATGAGCCGCAAACTGCATAAGCCCGGGCGCTTCGGTTATCTCATTAACTACCGCTAACGCCGTGCCCGCCACAAAAGTGAGACAGGCCAGTGCCCAGAGCAGGAAACAACGTTCACGGTGGCGAAGATGGTAGATTGCCCAGAGCATGCCGCCGATCAGGAGGTTAATCATGACCGAAGTGACCAGCAGCGTTGGCAGGTGCATGTTCAGATCCATAAAGGCACAGCGTTCCAGGCTATACAACGGGATAGATCAGGGTATCAGCTTCCCACCGAGGCCTGCGCACGTGCCGTGTAGCGTTTGGTATGATAATTGTCACAGATTGACTCGACATCCATGCACTCACTGCGAGACTCCATGAATCCAACCATAGAACTTCTGAAATCCCATCGTTCGATACGCAAATTTACCGGCAAGAAAGTTCCCGAGGACCTGCTCCGGGAGCTGATCCGCGCGGGCCAGTGCGCCGCCACCTCGAACCATGTGCAGGCGTATTCGATCATTCACGTGATTGATCCGGATAACCGCCGGAAAATCGCCGAACTCGCGGGCGGACAGGACTACATCGCCGATTGCTCGGACTTTCTGGTGTTCTGTGCCGACATGCGGCGCTCTACCGATGCCGCCGGACGGGCCGGGGCCGAAGTGGTGCGCGGGATGACTGAGCAGCTTCTGGTTGCCACCATCGACACCAGCCTGATGGCACAAAACGTGGCCATCGCAGCGGAATCAGAGGGGCTGGGGCTGTGCTATATCGGGGGCATACGCAACAACCCCGCGGAAATCAGCGAAATTCTCCGGCTTCCCGAACATGTCTATCCGGTATTCGGTATGTGCCTGGGCTACCCGGACCAGAACCCGGAGGTGAAGCCCCGCCTGCCGGTGGAGGCGATTCTCAGGGAAGATTACTATTCCGATGCCCGGGACGAGGAGCTGGTCGCCGGGTTCGATCGCACCATGAACGAGTACTACCGGGAACGCACCGGTGGCAACAAGGACACCACCTGGTCCGAGCAGCTCAAGCCGCTGTTCACCTCGAAACTGCGGCCGCACATGCGCGACTTCCTGCGCAAATGCGGCTTCGAGATGAAATAACCGCTAGGTATTTGCTCGCGGCCTCGTGACCCGGTCAACCAGATACACGAGGCCGTGATAGTCGATACCGCTGTGCCGGCTGAGCCCGATCTCGCAGGTACGGCTGGTGGATATCCCTTCCTCACAGCCGGCCGTCTGCTCTGCCAGAGTTTTCAGAGAATGGGCGTTCAGTTCCGGCACATTGAAACCTTTGTCCCCGGCAAAGCCACAGCAGTGGATACCCTCGGGGACCACCACCTGGGTGCTGCACCGCCTGGCGATATCGATCAATCCCTGCGACTCCCCCAGGTGCTGGGTGCTGCAGGTGACGTGCACCGCCAGCGGGGTCTGTTCCGGCTCGAAATCCAGGCGCTCGTAGAGATAATCACGAATGAACCGGACCGGATCAAACAGCGTGAGCCCGGCTTCTTCGGCGGCATCGCGAATCTGCAGCGTGCAGGGACTGGTGTCGCAATAGATCGGATCTACGCCATTGCGGCTGGCCCGCAACAGCGCCGAAATTAGCTCTTCTTTCTTGGTCGCCGCCTGGTCCGGGTAGCCCTTGGAGGCAAACGGCTGGCCACAACACAGGCTGTCCAGTGCCTCGGGGTAGACCACCTGGTAACCGCCCTTCTCGAGCAGCCGTCGAGTGACATCGATCAACGGCTCCTGCGCCCTATCGCCGCGAGCCGGTCCCATGGTCCGGGACACACAGGCCGCCAGATAAACCACCCGGGGCCGGCCGTCGGACGGTTCCGGCGTTTTCGGTGAAACAAACCGCACCGGCTGGGGCAGACTCGGATCCCACTGGGCTACCCGACCACCAGACACCTTGCGAACGCCGCCACTGATACGGGTCAGCAGTGGCGCCCCCAGCAGTCTCTCGGCCGCAGAGGCGCTGGCCAGAACAAATCGGGTCGCTTTAAGGGCGCCGGAAAAATGTCGTGCCAGCTGATTGGCCACAGACTGACCGTTGGCCTTTTCACTGCGCAGCTTGCGCACCAGATCGCCGGTATTGATGCCGACCGGGCAGCGCTGGGCACAGAGACCGGTCGCGGCACAGGTATCCAGGCCGTGATACTGGTAGGCCTTTTCCAGTTCAGCCGTGTCTTCACCGGCACGGCGGCGAGCCTGGATGTCCCGCCAGATCACGATGCGCTGACGAGGCGACAGGGTCAGCCCTTCAGACGGACACACCGGCTCACAGAAGCCACATTCGATGCACTTGTCCACCAGCGGATCGGCCTCCGGAAGAGGCTTCAGATTCTTGAGGTGGATCTGGGGATCTTCCGAGAGCACCACATCCGGGTTGAGCAGGTTCTCCGGGTCCAGCAGCCGCTTTATCTGCCACATCAACTGCCAGGCATCATGCCCCCATTCCAGTTCCACGAAGGGCGCCATGTTGCGGCCAGTGCCGTGTTCCGCTTTCAGAGAACCGCCGAATTCCACGGCAACCAGTTGCGCCACATCCTGCATGAAGGCTTCGTAGCGGGCGACTTCCGCGGGGTCGTCAAAGCCCTGGGGAAACACAAAGTGCAGGTTGCCCTCCAGGGCGTGGCCAAAGATGATCGCGTCGTCATAGCCATGCTTCACGAACAGCGACTGGAGGCGGGTGACCCCCTCGGATAGCTGATCAATCGGGAAGGTCACATCCTCGATGATCACGGTCGTACCGTTCGGTCGCACCGCACCCACGGCGGGGAACGTGCCCTTACGAATGGCCCACAGTTGATCAGACACTTTGGCGTCGCGGGTGAAATCGACCTGCTGCTCCAGTGGGAACTCAGCGAGGGCCTGCCTGATTCGGGTCAGCTGTTCATCCAGTATTTCCGATGATGAGGCCCGGGTTTCCACCAGCAGAGCACAGGCATTCTCCGAGACATCATGAATCCAGTCCGGCAGGCCGGGCTTGTCCTGAACCGAGCGCAGGCTGCGACGGTCCAGCAACTCCACGGCCGCTACCGGTTGTGAACGCAGCACCGACGCCGCCCGACAGCAGCTTTCGGCATCCCGAAACACCAGCAGGGCGGTGGCCTTGTCCGGATACTCGGGTACGGTGTTGTAGGTCACTGCGCTGACAAAACCCAGGGTGCCCTCGGAACCCACCATCAGGTGCGTGAGAATCTCGAGAGGACAGGTAAAATCCACCAGGGCGTTCAGGGACAGGCCGGTGGTGTTTTTCAGGCGGTATTTATGACGAATACGCTCCGCCAGCTCGGGATTCTCCCGGGTATTGATGGCCAGCTTCTTCAGGGCTGCCAGGAGGTCCCCGTGGCTGTTGCGAAACGCCGAAACGCTTGCCGGATCCTCGGTATCCAGCACTGCCCCATCGGCCAGCACCAGCCGCATACCGGCCAGCGTGTGGTAGCTGTTCTGGGCGGTGCCACAGCACATGCCACTGGCGTTGTTGGCAACGATGCCGCCAATCTTGCAGGCGTTGATGGACGCAGGATCCGGTCCGATCTTGAAGCCCTTGGGTGCCAGCCAGGCATTGGCCTGGGCGCCAATCACACCCGGTTGCAGACGAATCTGACGGCCTTCTTCCCGGATGTCGTGGCCGTTCCACTGATCGCCCAGAACGATCAGGATCGAATCACTGATCGCCTGTCCGGAAAGGCTGGTACCGGCGGTCCGGAAGGTCACCGGCACCTTGTAGCGGCGGGCGATGGCCAGCAGATCGACAACCTCTGCTTCATCCTGAACCCGCACCACCACCTTTGGGATCAGGCGGTAGAAACTGGCGTCGGTTCCGAACGCAAGGGTGGACACCGGATCGTTAAAGACCCGGTTTTCGGGAATCCGTTGCCGGATATCGGCCAACACTTCCGGGGTAAAAGTCATGCGTCCTCCAGAACCAGCACAATGAGCTCACGGGGGCCGTGGGCGCCATAGGCCAGCACCTGTTCGATGTCCGCGGTCTTGGACGGGCCAGACACCAGCAGAACATTTGTTGGCAGCCCGGCCGCCCAGTCCTGAGCCACCATCATGTCATACAGATTGTCGTGAATCTCACTGGCCTTGAGCAGGGCAATATGTACCGGCGGCACCAGGCTCATCAGCCGCGGTTCGTGGCGATCCGGCCAGAGCACGAGTGTACCGGTGGCAGCGATACCGCCCAGGGTGCCAGTGAGGCTGGCCTCCACGTCCCAGAACAGCTCTTCTTTCCAGGCTTCCACCGGCTGGTCATAAGCCAGTAACTCGACCTTCTGCGCCGTGGCCTCGAAGTGAGCCTGCAGCGCCCGGCCATGTTCTTTCGCCGGCACGCACAACAGGTTGGTGAGGTTGCGTTTGTTCAGAAGTTCGGCCACCAATTCCGGCCAGTTGTCAGAACGGCACTGATGCACTTCAGTGTGAACCGCTTCCATGAGGCTGCGCAACCGGGCTAGCCGGTCTCCCGGAGCATAGCGCCAGGGCTTCGTCACCAGCTGCTCGTCGAACTCGTCGGGGCGGGGTGTTGTGCCGGCGAGGCGGTCTCTCAACTTACCAAGAATATTACCGCGGGCGCTCATGAGGACCGATCTCCGTTCTGATCAAGATGCCTGGCCGCCAGATCATGCAGGGAACGGCGGGCCGGCACAGGTGCGCTGTGATTCTCGGTCCAGGGGCCAGCCGTTTTCGGAGCCAGCGCCCGGAAGCGGGTCGCGGCCCAGAGAAAACTGCGATACAGCGCCGGCCGGGTATTGAGCATCTGCCAGCCACGCCAGATCCACCGCTCCGTCCGGGAATATTTGGCGCCGCCACCTTTCACCTTCTGCGGCTGCTCCGGATCCTTCACATTTTCTTGGCGCAAGCGTTGCAGCAACTCGGGGATCGGAATCTTCACCGGGCACACGTCCCCACAGGCACCGCACAGGGACGAGGCGCTGGGGTGATCAGGCACCTTGTGCAATCCAGCCATGTGCGGGGTGATGATCTTGCCAATAGGGCCTGGATAGACCTCGCCATAGGTGTGGCCACCGACCCGTGTATACACCGGGCAGTGGTTCATACAGGCGCCGCAGCGGATGCAGTTCAGGGTCTGGCGCATTTGGGCATCGGCAAAAGCGCCGGTGCGACCGTTATCCAGCAGCACCAGGTGCACCTCTTCCGGACCGTCCAGCTCGTCGGGCTTGCGGGGGCCGGAAATCAGGTTCACGTAGGTGGTAATGGGCTGGCCGAGGGCCGAGCGCGTCAGCAGGGACACCAGGGGCACCACGTCCCTCAGGTTCGGCACCACTTTTTCAATGCCCGTTACCGCAATGTGCACCGGTGGCGCCGTAGTGCTCATGCGCCCGTTACCCTCGTTTTCCACCAGCAGCAACGTGCCGGTTTCGGCGATGGCGAAGTTCACTCCGGAAACACCCACATCTGCTTCCATGAATTTCCGGCGCAGAGTCCGGCGACCAATCTGGATCAGCTGGTTAACGTCTTCGGTCTCCGGCTCACCCAGCTTGTCGTGGAAAAGCTTTGACACCTGACGGGCGTTCTTGTGAATCGCCGGCATGATGATGTGGGAAGGTTTTTCGTTGTCGAGCTGGACAATGTACTCACCCATGTCGGATTCCAGGCATTCGACGCCCCGCTCCGCCAGGTAGTCGTTCATCTCCATCTCTTCGCTGACCATAGACTTGCCTTTCACCACCTGGCTGCCCTTGCGGGCTTCGATGATGCCATGAACCAGGCTGTTGGCTTCCTCGACAGTCTCCGCCCAGTGAACCTTGACACCGTTTTCAGTGAGCTTCTGTTCAAGCTGCTCCAGTAAGTCTGGCAGTCGGGAGAGTGCACCGGCCTTGATCCGGTTACCCAGCTCCCGCAGCCCTTCACGCTCATCCGCATCGGGAAAGGCGTTCGCCCGCTTGGTCATCAGCGAATCCATGGCCACCCGGAAATTATTGCGCAGCTGGCCGTCCGCAAGGGCTTCTTCGGCACGGCCCCGGAAGTCCGGGGTCAGTTCGGTAACCGGAATACGCTGGCTCATGCCGCCTCCCCTGCACTGGCACCATTGATCCGCTCCCATAGGAAACTGGCCAGATGCCGACCCCGGAAGCTCTCTTTCTGTTTCACCAGAGAACCGTTGATGTTCATCAGACAGCCGCCGTCGGCGGTGACCATTTCGACCGCGCCGGAGTCAATCAGTGAGCGGGTCTTGTCTTTGACCATAGCCCCTGAGACTTCCGGCATCCGCACCGAGAAGGTGCCGCCAAACCCGCAGCATTCGCTTTCATGATCGTGATCAACGCGCTCGACCGCTCCAAGCTGTTGCAGAAGCTCGCGAGCATGGAGGTGGGTGTTCATTTCCCGGCGCGCCGAGCAGGAGGTGTGCAGGGCGATCTTGCTGGGCGCGCCACGGTCTGCCAGCTGCACCCGGCAAACTTTCAGCAGAAACTCGGTCAGCTCGAAGGTGCGCTCGGCCAGCGCCTCCACCCGCTTGAGCGTTTCCGGCTCGTCGGCAAAAAGCGACCGGTAATGATGCCGGAACATACCGGCACAGGACCCGGACGGCACCACGACCGGCAGGCCCGATCGATCGAGAATATCCAGCTGGGCACGGGCTACTGCCTTGGCCTCCTCCCGGTATCCGGAAGTCCAGGCGGGTTGCCCGCAACAGCTCTGCTCCTGCGGGAAATGCACGCGAACACCTGCCCGCTCCAGCAGGCGAATGGCATCCAGCCCGGCCTCCGGAAAGAACAGATCCACCACGCAGGTACCGAACAGCGTGACCGCTTCCGGCTTCTCCGGGTACTGCCGCTCGGGCTCCCGCTCGGGCGATACCCGGGTGGCATTGGGGGCGGCATCGTAAAACAGCTGGCTCATTGATTGCGCCTCAACACAGTCTCAAACAGACAAACTTTAAATTGGTAATACCAATTGACATTGCTTGATAACCAAGGTATTCGAGACCGGCTGTCGATGTCAAAATTTTTCGTGGAAGACTTCAGTCTGCACATGGAAAATACATCGGCGCTTGGCCTCAGGCTTGCCCTGTGTTATTGGTATTACCAATAAATTCTTAGACAGGAAATTCTTTCTTATGGACGTCGGACAGATCGCGCCTCGCAGACTCGCGGACACCATCGTGGAACAGCTGGAAACCATGATTCTGGAAGGCGCCCTGCAACCGGGCGAGCGGCTTCCCCCGGAACGGGTCTTGTCAGAGCAGTTCGGGGTGTCCCGCCCTTCCCTGCGGGAGGCCATTCAGCGGCTGACCGCCAAAGGCCTGTTGATCAGCCGCCAGGGCGGCGGCAACTATGTCACTGAATCCCTCGGTGGAAGTTTCAGCGATCCGCTGATTCCTCTGCTTGAAAACCGGCCAGACGCGCAACGGGATCTGCTGGAATTTCGCCGCACACTGGAAGCGGACTGCGCCTATTACGCAGCCTTGCGAGCGACAGAGGTCGACAGGGCCCACCTGAAAACCGCTTACGAGGCGCTGCAAGCCTGCTACGGCAGCGACAGGGACCGGGATCTGGAAGCAGAAGGCGCAGCCGATGCCCGCTTCCACCTGGCGATTGCCGAAGCGAGCCATAACGTGATTCTTCTGCACACCATCCGAAATCTCTTCAACATGCTGAAAAGCAATGTGGTTACCAACATCGGCGGCATGTACCGAAGAGAGGCGGAAACCCGGCAGGGCCTGGTGGAACAGCACCGGATGCTTTACGAAGCCATCACCGAAGGCAGGGCCGAGGAAGCCCGGGAGCTGGCCGGCAAGCACATTCAGTATGTTCAGCAAGTACTTTCAGAACGCAGTGAGAGCCACCGCCGACTGGAGCGTTCGCTGCGAAGGGACAAGCTCGCCCGATCCTGAGCGCGTGGGATCAGGGCCTCAGAGCAGGCGATTGATCTCCTTCCACAACCGGCGATAGGCGTCGGCGGCCACCGAGCCGGGCGCCAGCAGTTCCACCGGCGTGCCCTCCTCACCCATCTTCTCCACCACACTGGCGTTCGGGATAATGGTCTTCAGACCCTTGGGCAGAATCTCATCCTGGGCATTGATCAGTTCCCGGTGCAGGCCCTTCCGGCGGTCTGCCATGGAGTAGAACGGGTGCAGCTTCGATGGCTTCAGTTTCTTGTCCTTGGCAAATTCCTGCAGCTGCTTCCAGCTGTTCAGGGACAGCCAGGTGGGAATCACTGGCACGAACACTTCGTCGGCCGCTTTCAGCACCTGTTCGGAAAGCCGGGACAGCGACGGCGGGCAATCCAATACGACGAGGCTGGTTTCTTCAGACAGCGGCGCCAGCCACTGTTTGATCAGGTTACTGCCATCCTCCTGATCCAGCTTTACATCCAGGTTGCGGAAACTGGTGTGGGAAGGGATGAAATCCAGGTTTTCATAGCCGCTCTCGTGAATGAATTCGGCGATGGGCGTCTTGCCCTTGAGCAAGTGCGAGAGCTTGTGCCCTTTCACCTCATCGGCCCCCGCCAGATACCAGCTGGAGGCGCCCTGGGGGTCAAGATCCCAGAGCAGTGTGGGATAGCCGGCCTGGCTGGCCAGATAGGCGATATTCACCGCGGCGGCGGTCTTTCCGACGCCGCCTTTCAGGCTGTAAAACGCAATGGTCCTCATGTTGCCGCATCCTTACTGGCTTACTTTTTCCCAGACGGTCAGCTCTGAGAAGCTGTGCTGGAACTTGTTTCTCGTCTCCCTGATGACAAACGGCAGGCTCCAGGGTTCGAACAACAGCCGGAAATGGGGCGCCAACATCTCCCTGAGGCCGTCGAATGTCGAGAAATCTTCACCGTTCTTTTTGAACCCACCAACCCAATGTTCCTTCGGCGTGTACTCCTCCAGCCAGGTATAGGGCGAGGCAATCACCAGAAGCCCGAGCTCGTTAATCCGCTCATGAATGGTCTCCAGAAACAGCGATGGCTGGTACAACCGGTCGATCAGGTTGCCTGCGAGTACCAGATCATACCCGGTGAACTGAGATGGCAGATCGCAGGCGTCGCCCTGATGAAAAGACACGCGCTCAGCGGCCTCTTCCAGCCCGAGCGACGCAAGAGACTGGTCCTGGAAGGTCACCAGCTCACCCTCTTCTGGACGGGCATAGCGCACGCGTTTGTCCTGGGCCACTTCCTGGCACTTGTTGACGAACGCGTTGGAAAAATCGATGCCGTCCACGTGCCGGAAATGCCGGGCCAGCTCAAAGCTGGTACGGCCAACGGCGCAGCCGATATCCAGCGCACGATCCAGGGGCCGGCCATCCATGGCATGCATGGCGGCATCCGCCAGCGCCTTGGGGAAGTTGGCTTCACCATGCCACCGTTCGCCAAAGTGGAACTCCAGGTATTGGGCGAGCGTGGTGTCGTTTTCATAGTACTCGGCTTGCTGCAAAAGAATTCTCCTACCCTGAATGGTTCAACGGCTACATCTAGCGTAACAGGAAGTTGCCAATACCCTGATCAATAACCGTCTCTTCCGAGCGGTCCTTGAGGGGTACTCCGGAAACCTCCTGACGGCGAGCCTCCCTGAGCAGATACCCGAGCCGCCGACTCGCCTCCTCGAACGACAACCCCGACGGGCGGATGTTGGATATGCAGTTTCGGCTGGCGTCAGTCAGCCCGGGCTCCGGTGCCCAGGTCAGGTACAGGCCGAGGCTGTCCGGAGAACTCAGGCCGGGGCGCTCACCAATCAGCACCACAACACATCGGGCGTTAAGCCGGTGACCGACATCGTCACCAATCGCAACCCGTCCCTGAGAGACAACGGTCAGAGGCGCCAGTTCCCAGGTCTGATCATCGGCCTCAAGATTCGCCAGCAGCGCCTCGAGAAATCCCACGGCGTTCTCCTGTATGCCATAGGATGACAAGCCGTCTGCTACCACGAGAGCCAGGTCGACGGGTGAGTCACCTGTGTGGCCCAGACGGTCCAGCGCCTCACAGGATTTCTGGCTGAGCCTGCGCCCGAGATCCGGGCGTTGCAGGTAGGTTATCCGGTCGCTGGCCTGGCTTTGCAGATGAACCGGCTCATGGTGCAATAACGCTTTTCTCCGCTCGGTCAGTTCGGCCAGGTCCTTCATCAACGCTGGGGTATCCAATGGCAGATGGACCGCATCCCGTGCCTGGGCATGAGCGAGCTGAAACGCCAGCATCTCATGCGTGGGCAGGCTGATGCCGGCCCGGCCAAGACCAATCCGGGCATCGGTCCAGGCCGAGAGCCGGCGCCAGGGGTTGGCGATTACTGATGGCTTATGGCCAGTCATGATCCGACCCCTCCGGGCAAACTGGCCAGGCTTTTTCGGAAGGCTTCCGGCAATCCGTCTGCGGGCACCTTGCCTTCGGTATCGCGGAAAATCTGCATCCGGGTCAGCCACTGTTCAAATTCCGGTGCCGGCCGTTTATCAAGAACCCGACGCAGGTAAAGGGCATCGTGAAACGATGTGGTCTGGTAGTTCAGCATGATGTCGTCTGAACCGGGTATACCCATGATGAAATTACAGCCGGCCACACCAAGCAGGGTCAACAGATTGTCCATATCGTTCTGGTCCGCTTCCGCGTGGTTGGTGTAACAGATGTCACACCCCATGGGCAGGCCCAGCAATTTTCCACAGAAATGGTCTTCCAGACCGGCCCGAGTGATTTCCTTGCCGTCGAACAGATATTCCGGGCCGATAAAGCCCACCACGGTATTCACCAGAAGCGGGTCGAACTTGCGCGCCACAGCGTAGGCCCGGGCCTCGCAGGTCTGCTGGTCGATTCCATGATGGGCATCGGCGGAAAGCGCGCTGCCCTGGCCGGTCTCGAAGTACATCACGTTATTCCCAACAGTGCCTCGATTCAGCGAAAGCGCCGCATCCCGGGCCTCGGCCAGGATAGCCAGATCAAACCCGAAGCTCCGGTTGGTGGCCTCGGTACCGCCAATGGACTGGAACACCAGATCCACTGGCGCCCTCTGTTCGATGGCTTCCAGGGTATTGGTCACATGGGTCAGCACGCAGGACTGGGTGGGGATATCGTATTTACGAATCACCTCGTCCATCAGCTGCAACAGCCGGACACTCTGGGCCACGTTATCCGTGGCGGGATTGATCCCGATGACCGCGTCGCCACTGCCATACAACAGACCATCCAGAACGCTGGCGGCAATGCCGGTAATGTCGTCGGTCGGGTGGTTGGGCTGCAGACGTGTCGACATCCGGCCCGGCAGGCCGATGGTGCTGCGGAATGCGGTCTGAACCTGGCACTTGGCTGCCACCAGGATAAGGTCCTGGTTACGCATAATCTTGGCAACGGCCGCGGTCATCTCCGGGGTGATCCCGGCCCGGATTTTCACAAGCATTTCTGGCGTGGCCAGATCGCTGAGCAGCCAGTTCCGGAAATCGCCGACCGTCAGGTGAGAGACAGGTTCAAATGCCACGGAATCATGATCATCCAGAATCAACCGTGTCACTTCATCCTGCTCGTACGGAATGAGCGCTTCGCTCAGGAAAGTCTTCAGGGGCATATCCGCCAGAGCCATCTGGGCCACCACTCTTTCCTCTGCGGTGTGCGCGATTACCCCCGCCAGCCGGTCACCGGAACGCGCCGGTGTGGCTTTGGCCATCAACTCCGCCAACGATGCGAACTGCCACCGGCGGTCACCCAGACTGTACCGATACATTGCCCTCTCCCTGAGACCGTTGTTCTACTATCTTAGGTAATTATCATCCAGACAGATCAACTTCAGGATAACGCGATGACCGAGCCAGCGGTACTGACCAGCATTGATGATGGCGTTTGCACCATCACCCTCAACCGGCCTGACAAGCGCAATGCCGTTGACGGACCGACGGCCGACGCCCTGCGCCGGGCATTCACCGAGTTCGAAGAAAACGATGCCCTCAAGGTGGCGGTACTGTGCGGCGCCGGGGGAAGTTTCTGTTCCGGAGCCGATCTGGAGGCGATCGGCGATGAAAAGCGTCGGAATCGGATTGACCCTCACGGCACGGGCCATGGTCCCATGGGCCCCACCCGAATGTATTTTTCCAAACCGGTCATAGCCGCCGTTTCCGGCTACGCCGTGGCCGGTGGTCTGGAGCTGGCCCTGATGTGCGACATGCGAGTAGCGGAAGCGTCCGCTGTGTTTGGCGTCTTCTGCCGGCGCTGGGGCGTGCCCCTGATCGACGGCGGCACCGTTCGATTACCCCGCATTGTCGGCCACGGCCGGGCCATGGACATGATTCTGACCGGGCGTCCCGTCAAGGCAGAGGAAGCCCTGGGGATGGGACTTGCAAACCGGGTGGTGCCAGACGGGACCGCGGTGCAAACGGCACAGGAACTGGCGGCAACCATCGCAGGCTTTCCCCAGCGATGCCTTCGGGCAGACAGGGCGTCCGCCCTTCATCAGTGGGACCTGGATACCCCGGAAGCTCTGGAAGCCGAGGGGGCTGGTGGTTACCCGGTAGTTTTCGAAGAAGCCATTGCCGGCGCCCGGAAATTCAAAGAGGGCGCGGGCCGTCACGGCCAATTCTGAGCAGCTCCGCAAGCCAGTCAGTGAGGTCAGGATACGCGTCCAGATCCAGCACAAACTCCTGCCCTCGGGCAGCACAGGCCAGATAGCACCACGGCGGCTCCAGGGACCAACGGTCACCTTTGGTGTGATAGCTCAGGGGCGGGCGGTCCTGGCCTGGATAAAACGCGGCTGGCAGACGCCACCGGGTGGGCAGCCGGCTTTGCGGATCCGTCAAGACCAGTTCATCCCGTAGCTTCGGAAATACACCACTCCCTGAAAAGACCTCCGCACCGGTTGGCAATGGACAGCCATGAGAGGACTCATAGAGCGTGTTGCCGGCGTCCGGCTGCCCATGGAAATGGGGATGATATCGGGCCCAGGGCAAGGCGTGTGGCGCCAACTGATCAATAATGTAGATCTGGCCAATATGCAGCCAGCCCCAAATGGCATGGAACGGCCGGGATCCGGGTACAAACCGCCAGCGCCGGTTATGCATCTCGGCGTGGCGGAAAACGCCGAAGAACAGAAAAAGATCCCCAGGCTCTACCCCCTGATTGCGCAAATGCCCCTGGGCCGAGCCAGTCTGCCCCAACACAGGCCGCCAGCCCTCTTCACGAGGGTAGGCATCGGCCACCAGATCCGGGTCCAGGTGGGCACCATGACTGCCCCGGATTCGACCACCGGTGAGATCCCGGGCAATCTTGCCGAGCCTGCGTTTGTCAAAAGCAACATCGCCATAGCGGATTCGGGACCGGGTATCAGGAATAGGCAAAACGCACAGGGAACCATCCGGCAGGACCGGGCTGGGGCAGCCGCCGGCAGAAGAATCGAATCCTTTTCGGCTGAGGATCAATCGCATGGCATTACTCGAAAAGCATGAAGGCTGAACGGGCGGTAAATGCTATCTTAGACAAAACAAAAATGCGCGAATGTCACTGACCGGAACCGCCAACACCATGAGAATTGTCTGCATCTCCGACACCCACAGCATGCACCGCCAGATCCAGGTTCCGGACGGCGACCTGCTGATTCACGCCGGCGATTCCCTCGGCGTTGGCACCCTGGACGAACTCGAGGATCTGGACCAGTGGTTCTCGGAGCTGCCCCATGCCAACAAGATACTGATTGCCGGAAACCACGACTGGTGTTTCCAGGACGAACCGGCAGAAGCCCGGGAACTGGTACGCCACGCCCATTATTTGCAGGACAGCCCGTTGGAGCTTGCCGGCCTGAAGTTCTGGGGCAGCCCCTGGACGCCAGTGTTCTTCAACTGGGCATTCAATCTGGAACGGGGCGATGCCATTGCCGAACGTTGGGCCCGCATCCCCGGAGACACCGATGTCCTGATCACCCACGGGCCTCCCGCGGGTATTCTCGACAGAATCGAGTCTCCCTCTGGCATCGTGCGCCCTGGCTGTGAGGCCCTGGCCGAGCGGATCGCCAGACTGTCCCTGAAACTCCATATCTTTGGCCATATTCACGAAGGCCACGGCGAAGAACAGATTGGCGATTGCCTGTGCGTTAACGCCAGCACCTGTAACGGCAGTTTCAAACCGCGGAACCCGCCGATTGTGATCGATCTGTAGCACCGATCGCGGCTAATCTTGAAACAGGCGCCGGCAGACACCATGTTTTCTATCTCTCGAATTCCACTTTTACCCCGGGAGCTCCATGCCTGACTGTCCTGATTACTCGCTGCTCGAACTGGCCTCCGTCCGTGAGGGCGATTCGGTAGGTACCACGCTTGCCAACAGTGTGGCCTATGCCCAACGGGCCGAGAAACTCGGCTTCAAGCGCTTCTGGCTGGCCGAGCATCACAACATGGAAGGCATCAGCAGCTCCGCGACGTCTGTTCTGATCGGACACATCGCAGGCAAAACGGAGTCTATTCGGGTCGGTTCCGGTGGTGTCATGCTGCCCAACCACCCGCCACTGGTCATTGCCGAGCAATTCGGAACACTGGAGAGTCTGTACCCGGGGCGGATTGATCTTGGACTGGGCCGAGCGCCGGGCACTGACCCGGTGACCGCAAGGGCCTTGAGGCGCGACGGTCTGGGTGCTGAACAGTTTCCGGAAGATGTCGCCCGGCTTCAGTCCCTGCTTGGCCCCCTGCAGCCAGGACAGCCCGTGAAGGCCATTCCCGGCGCAGGCACCAATGTGCCGCTCTGGCTGCTGGGATCGAGCCTCTACAGCGCCCAGCTGGCCGCCATGCGCGGTCTGCCCTATGCCTTCGCCGGACATTTCGCACCCCGGCTCTACAGGGAAGCGCTGAGAGTCTATCGTGACAACTTCCAGCCCTCGGAGACTCTTGAAAAACCCTATGCCATGCTTGCCCTGCCAGCCGTCCCGGCCGATTCCGTGCAGGAAGCAGAGTACCTGGCTACAACCAGCTATCAGCGCATTCTCGCCCTGTTCCGCGGACAACCACTCTGGATGAAACCGCCCGTAAACAGCATGGACGGGCTCTGGAACGCGGGTGAGAAAGCCAGTGTGAAGGATTTTCTGGGACTGCAACTGCTGGGCAATGCCGAGACCATCGCGAGACAGATGAGGCAAATTCTCTCAGGCATTGAGGTTGATGAGCTGATGTTCACGGTGGACATCTACGACCCCGAGAAGCGCAGGCATGCGCTCGACATCCTGGCACAAACCAGAAAGGCCGCGGTGGCATTGTCCTAAAGCACAGACTCCACTGCGTCAATCAGCTCCGGATCCTGGGGGCGCACCCGGCTCGGGAAGGAATCGACGACCATGCCGGAACGATCAATCACGTACTTGGTGAAGTTCCAGCGCGGTGGTTGACTCTGCTCATTGATGGCCCGGAACACCGGATTGGCTTCAGCCCCGGTCACTGCTCCCGGTGCGATCATGGTGAAGGTCACCCCGAAGTTCTTGAAACAGACGGTGGCCGCCTCGGCTTCGGAATCTGCCTCCTGCCGGAAATCGTCGCTGGCGAAGCCGACCACAACCAGCCCTTTCTCCGAATATTGTTTGTGCAGGGCCTCGAGCCCCTCAAACTGCCCCGTGTACCCACAGCGGCTGGCGGTGTTGACGACCAGCATGGGTTTGCCAGCCGCCAGATCACACAGGTTCACAGTGTCTGTTGAGTGAAGCTTGCGTTGTTCATGATCGAGAAACGCCGGACAACTGTCCGCCAGTGCTACCTGCGCTCCTGATAGACCAACAATCAAAGCGGTGATCATCAGACCTCGTTTTACCTGTTTCATGGATCCGGATTCCCTGTTCAACTAGGTTTCATGTATACGCCGCAACCTGACAGATGGGTCAGCCAGCACGGTGGACAGAGCGGGCCCTGCTGCCCATCATTCAAATGATTGCAGCGTTCAGCACTGGAGCAACATTCATCATGACAGACACCCCGATCCACGTCTTCCTTTCCCACGGCCTGGAAAGCGGCCCTGGCAGCACCAAGATCCAGGCCATGAAAGCCGAGGCCGAAACGTTTCCGGGCATTCAGGCCCACGCGATTGATCACAGCAGCACCCGGGATCCAGCGACACGGCTGGCCCAGATGCGCGAGGCAATGGCTGAATGCGACGCCAAACCTGAAAACACCATCCTTGCCGGTTCGAGCATGGGTGGTTGGGTGTGCGCCCAGACATCCTCTGAGACGCCTGTTCTGGGATGCTTCATGCTGGCACCAGCCCTGGCGATGGCCCGGTACCCCCAATCCAGCCCGCTGATCCAGGCGGGCCACCGTCAGATCATTCATGGTTGGAATGACGACGTGGTACCAGTATCGCCCGTGATTGATCTGGCCCGTGATCAGGGCCTTCCGATTCTGGTCCTGCCTGATGGGCACCGACTGGAAAACAGTCTCGATCGGGTCGTCAGCGAGTTCCGCGAATTCCTTCAAACCTGCCTTTCAGATATGAATCGACCGTGATTTCATGAACTTGCGAAACGGTGAAAACCGGCTCTGCTGAAATGATTGTTTTGGCCATTTTCTTGCGAAAACCACTTTGTTTTGCCAGTCTTTATTAATGTAACAATACATTTCGGTAAAAAAACGAACGGAGAAAACCCGATGAGCAGCATGAGCAAGTTCAAAAAACTGGCCGGAATTTCAGCGTTCGCGTTCGCTGCGATGACTATGGCGAATTCTGTAAACGCCGCAAACTGGCGGTATGCGCACGAGGAGTACGAAGGCGACGTCCAGGATGTATTTGCATACAAGTTCAAGGAATACATCGAGGATAATTCCGACCACACCCTGCAGGTTTATCGCTTTGGCGAGCTGGGTGAGTCCGACGACATCATGGAACAAACCCAGGCTGGTATCCTGAATTTCGTTAACCAGTCTCCCGGCTTTACCGGCTCCCTGATTCCCGAAGCCCAGATCTTCTTTATTCCTTATCTGATGCCCACCGACATGGACACGGTCATCGAATTCTTCCGGACCAGTGATGCCATTAACGAGGACTTCCCGGAGCTCTATGCGGAAAAAGGCCTCGAACTGCTCAAGATGTACCCGGAGGGAGAAATGGTCGTGACCGTCGACGAGAAGGTCACCAAGCCAGAGGACTTCAACAACAAGAAGATCCGGGTTATGACCAACCCGCTTCTGTCCGAGACCTATTCTGCCTTTGGCGCAACGCCGACCCCACTGCCCTGGGGTGAAGTCTACGGTGCGCTGCAGACCAACATGATCCAGGGTCAGGAAAACCCGATTTTCTGGATTGAGTCCGGCGGTCTGTACGAAGTGTCTCCAAACCTGGTCTTCACCAAGCACGGCTGGTTCACCACCGCCATGATGGCCAACCAGGATTTCTACGAGGGCCTGTCTGATGAAGACAAGAAGCTGGTGCAAGACGCCGCTGACTTTGCTTTTGAAGAAATCATTGTGCACATCGACGGTCTGGCTGACGAAGCCCTGGCCAAAATCCAGAAGGCCAGTGATGAAGTCACCGTTACCCGTCTGAACGACGAACAGATCGAAGCCTTCAAGGCGCGCGCGCCTCAGGTGGAAGAGAAGTTCATCGAGATGACTGGCGAAAGCGGTAAAGAGCTGTTGAACCAGTTCAAGGAAGACCTGGAAGCAGTTCAGAACAACTAAGACTGAAGGAACCACTCCCGCCGGCTCCGGCCGGCGGGCAGCTGTGCTAACCCCGCCCCGCCGGGGATTCCCTACCGGCCGGGAGCGACATGCTCTGGAGCAGACCCCATGTCCGAGAATTCCCCGGATCTTGAAGACGACACCGGCACCTACGAGTCTGGCCTGCCCGGATTTCTGGGGACCATCGATGAAATCATTGCCAAGGTCGAGGCGTTCATGCTGGCCGTTGGCGTCATCCTGATGGCCATCAATACCTGTGTAAATGTCATTGCGAGGTATGTGTTCGGCGAAGGCCTTTTCTTCTCTGGTGAAATCAACCGGATTCTCATTATCCTGATCACCTTTGCGGGTATCGGCTATGCAGCGCGCCACGGCCGGCACATCCGGATGTCCGCGATCTACGATGCATTGCCAGTCAAGGGCCGTAAGGTTTTGATGATCATCATCGCACTGTTCACTTCTCTGGTGATGTTCTTCCTTTGCTACCACTCCTTCGGATACATCGAAACCCTGTACAGCCGCGGCCGTATTCTGCCCGCCCTGGGCTTTGAGATCTGGTGGATTTATATCTGGGTACCGATCGGTTTTGCCATCACGGGTATTCAGTACCTCCTGACGGCCATCAAGAACTTCACCAGCAAGGATGTGTACCTTTCTACTGGGGTGGTCGACGGCTACGCGGATACAGAATCGGAAGTATGAACCCTGCAGCTGACGTTAAGGAAGGATAGGAAATCATGGCAACTATAATGATGTTGATCATGATCGGGTTGCTGCTGCTGGGCTTCCCGATGATGGTTCCACTGATCACAGGTGCGGTGGTCGGCTTTGTAATGATGTTTGATGGCTTCGGCCAGATGGGTACCTTCGTCCAGCAGATGATGGGCGGTATCCGGCCCGCCTCACTGATTGCGGTCCCGATGTTTATTCTGGCGGCGGACATCATGACCCGCGGTCAATCTGCTGACCGGCTGATTAACATGGTCATGGCGTTCATCGGCCACGTAAAAGGTGGTCTGGCCATCAGTACCGCCACTTCCTGCACCCTTTTCGGTGCCGTGTCCGGCTCTACCCAGGCAACGGTAGTGGCTGTTGGCTCGCCTCTGCGGCCGAAACTGCTCAAAGCCGGCTATTCGGATTCGTTTTCGCTGGCACTGATCATTAACTCCAGCGACATTGCCTTTTTGATACCCCCGAGCATCGGTTTCATCATCTACGGGGTTATCTCCGAGACGTCCATTGCGGAACTGTTCATTGCGGGGATCGGGCCAGGCATCATGATTCTGATCATGTTCTCGATCTATTGCCTGATCTACGCCCATATCAACAAGCTTCCCACCGAGGAGAAGTCCACCTGGGGCCAGCGAGCCGTAGCCATGCGGGCGGCCCTATGGCCGCTGTTCTTCCCGGTCATTATCGTCGGCGGGATCTACGGTGGCATCTTCAGCCCGACAGAGGCGGCGGCCGTCTGCGTGCTCTACGCTTTCCTGCTGGAATTCGTGGTGTTCCGATCACTGAAGCTTGCTGACATCTACCGGATTGCCAAGTCCACCGGCCTGATAACCGCAGTGGTGTTTATCCTGGTCGCCGTGGGCACCGGCTTCTCCTGGATTATTTCCTTTGCCCAGATTCCCCAGGCGATTCTGGATTCAGTCGGGATCAGCGACATGGGCCCGGTTGGCGTGATGATTACCATCTGTATCGCCTTCTTTATTGCCTGCATGTTCGTTGACCCGATCGTGGTTATCCTTGTTCTGACGCCAATCTTTGCACCAGCCATTGCAGCCTCTGGCATCGACCCGGTACTCGTCGGCGTGCTCATTACCCTACAGGTGGCCATCGGCTCGGCGACACCGCCGTTCGGCTGTGACATCTTCACTGCCATCGCGATATTCAAGCGCCCCTATCTGGAGGTTATTCGGGGCACGCCCCCGTTCGTATTCATGCTGATAGCTGCTGCCGGGCTCTTGATTGCGTTCCCGCAAATAGCGTTGTTCCTGCGCGACCTGGCCTTCAGGTGATCTGACCACCCTGGAGGGTGAATACAAAGGAGAGCGACATGTTCAAACGGATTCTGGTGGCAGTAGACGGTTCAATGACCTCCTTCGAGGCCTTGAGCAAGGCTATTGAGCTACAAGAACTGACGGATGCAGAGATCTACCTGCTGTGCGTGTACAAGCATCACAGCCTGTTTGAGGCATCCCTGTCGATCGGACGGCCTGCCGAAATGGACATCCCGGATAAAGTGCTTTCGGAGTACGCCAAGGATGTGGTGAATCACGCGAAACAACTGGCGGCGGAGCGCGGCGGCAAAAACGTCCGCGGCTTCGTCAAAGCCGGTAAACCATCAAGAGTCATTGTAGAGTTTGCCAAAGAAAAAGGTGTGGACCTGATCGTCATCGGCACCAAGGGTACGCACAGTGACAAGGATGGCCTGTTTCTGGGCAGTGTTTCGCACCGGGTTGCATCACACGCAAAATGCCCGGTTCTGGTGGTTTAACCGTCTAACCAAAAATTTCGACCCGATTACGGCCGGCTTCTTTGGCGCGATAGAGCGCCTTGTCGGCCAGGGTCAGAATCTGCAACGGTTTCTCGCCGCTTTCCGGCCAACTGGCGACGCCCACCGAGACTGTCAGTGCGCCAAGATTTCTCTCGCGATAAATGATCGGCTCCTCACTTACTGCCTTGCTGAGCTGGATTGCCTTATCCGTTGAGGCCTCTGATGTCGCTCCCGGCATCACCACCACGAACTCTTCACCACCATAGCGGCAAACAATGTCACTCTCACGGAACTGCTTCTGCAGGATGCCAGCAACTATTTTCAGGGCATCATCTCCGGCTTCGTGGCCGTGGGTATCGTTGAACTGCTTGAAGTGATCGATATCGATGATCAACAGGGACAGCGGCAGGTCGTTGCGCTGTGCAACAGCGCTTTCATGCTCGAAAAGCTGATCAAAGTAGCGGCGATTTTTAAGCCCAGTAAGTCCATCCTCGTAGGAAAACTTTTGCAACTCTTCGCGCAGGGCGATACTGGACAGCGTAATGCTGATTCTCTGGATGGCCTGATCCAGTGCCGCTAGCAGACGGGCCGAACCATACTCGCTCTCTGCGTTATCGAAAACGCCATCCCCCTCCAGCAGAAGAATGCCTTCAGTTACGTTGCCCGCGCTGGCTGACTCCACATTCACCCAGAAGCAAAGCGTGGCACTCTCGACTTCTCTATCCCCCCCTTCGGCGCCCTGCCACCGTCGCAGTTGCGGCAGCCTGGAGGGTTCCGGTAGACCTTTGCGGGCGTCCAGCAACACCGGCAGAGGGACCGGGCGGCCGAAACCCCAAACAGCGACGCGATCATACCGGTCGCTTGAGCCCCTTTGATAAAAAGCGCCTTTCAGTGGGCTGCAGATATCCGGGAGCGCCCGTATCAACAGGCCGAACGCCTGCTTCAGGCCCAGACAATCCTGGAGTTCGGTAAGGACGTCGCCCAGAATCCTGTTTTTCTCGTTCTCGAAGGTGAGCATCCGGACCCGCGCCTGCTCACGCTGGGCCAGTGCCTCTGCTTTGGCGGTACGTTGGGCCACTTTTTCCTCCAGAGACACGTTGAGCCGCTTCAGCGCCTCCTGGGTTCCTGCATAGTGCCACAGAGAGATAACCACGACCGCCAGGGAAAACAGGAGCATGCCCCAGCTAACCGGAACCCGTCCCCAGGGAAGCACCCCGTGGGCGACCGCCATATCCACAATCAACAAGGCACAGAAAAATCCGAAGGCCAGGAGCAAAATCTGTTGTTCCCGCAACATCCGACGGATACGACGCAGCACCACGGCAAAAATGATCACCAGAGAAACAAGAAACAAGGCATCGAATGGCGGGAATGTCGAGGACAGATCAAACACGCCGGCAATAGCACCGAGCAGCGCACCCACCAGATATACCAGATGGACTTTCCAGATCAGGTTAATCAACCAGGGGCGATGATTGGTCAGCCACTGTTCGAGCAGCAGTGCCATGGCCACCGGGAGCATGTAGTAAGAACCGGCAGCCAGGTAATCCCACATCAACGGCTGATAGGCAATCAGCAGACTGGCCTGGCTTTCCGAGACCAGCATCAGGGCAGAGGCGAGAGTAAACAGTGAGATACTGGCAAAGGATTTCTTTTCTGTCTGCAGCAATGCAAAAACGATCGCCAACAGCGCAATCAGCGTGGCAAAGCCTGCAATCACCAGGGCTTCGAGGGAGTTCTTCAGGATATACAACACAAGGTCCGGGTGGTCCATGATGGAAACTTCACCCCACAGGCCAATGTCCGTGTAGTTGGAGAACACACGGAAATAAACCGGCTTGCCCTCATAGCTCTCAGGCAGGAAGATTTCATGCCAGGGCCAGCCCTCGAAGCGGCCATGCCCCTCAGCGTCGAACTCTCCGTACTGGTAGATTTTCTCGCCGTCGACCCAGACCTGCACGATCAGATCGACACTAAAGATATAAAGAACGGGCTCCTGCCACTCTCCTGCTGGCAAAGTCACCCGGAACCAGACGTTTTCACGGCCTGCGCGGCCGGGAGGGTTGGAGGGGAAACCAATGCTGTTCCATTTTTCGGGTGCATCCAGCAACACCCATTCGGGGATACCATCTTCGGTAAAGGGCGAATCACCCCAGCGGTATTCCCAACCCTGGTTTACCGGCTGAGATGCACCGTTGGCGAGCGCGGGCATAAGTAAAACCAGGAGCAGCACACTTGAAAGGCGCAGCAGGCTTATCAATGGCATCAGGAAAGCGAACCCGCGTTATGTGGCGATTAGAGTTGATTATAGCCCAGCGCGCTGAAAAGGTGAGGACTGCTACGCCGGCTAATCAGTCTTTTTTGGGCTTCACCACCCATTCCGGGTCCTCAAACTCGCCAATAGGTTTGATGTCGACAAACGGCGCAGCACTGCGAATGATGGCGGCCACATCGGGATTGTGCCGCCCCTCCATGGCATCGCGCTGCTCTTTACTCTCCCAGGAGGCAATCGCAATCAGGGTATTGGGGTCGCCAATCTTGCGGTGCAGCTCTGTGCCCAGGGCTCCGGGCGCCTGTTGGATGATTTCGCTCGCTTTTACCCAGGCATCGGCGTATTCCTCGGCGGTGTGACCTTCCCGGATATGCACTTCGAAAATGAACTTCATGAGACCTCCTGACAGCTGCCTGTCGGGTCCTCGCTCGCTCCCCGTGGGTGCGGCAGATCCTGTCAGCGTGAAGAACGGCCCATCACCAGCAACGCCAACAGAGCAGAACCCACCATCAACAGCAGTGCCACCGCATTGAGCACGGGCGTCGACCCTTCACGTAGTCGGTTGAACAAAGCCACCGTCAACGGTGTATCACTCCCTGTCAGCATAACGGTGGTGTTGAAGTTTTCAAATGACATCAGGAACGCCATGGCGGCCGCTCCGAAAATAGACGGCAAGAGCCAGGGCAAGGTGACGGTGAACCAGGCCACCAGTGGCGTAGCGCCCAGGTTCAAAGCGGCTTCCTCCAGCTGGGGATCAAACTTGCGCAGGCGGGCCGCGATCACCAGGGTGCTCAAGGTCGCGATGAAGGTCACCTGCCCCATCACCACCAGGGTCATACCCGGCCGGAAAAGATCCAGCTCGATTCCCCAGGCCGCTGAAACATCATTGGCCATACCGCTGTAGAACACCAGAATGGATACCCCCAGAATAACCCCGGGAATCACTAGCGGCAGCAGCATAAGCAGGTACAGGAACTCCTTACCCTGGAACTGTATCCTCTCAAACAACACGGCGTTGACACACCCCAGGGCGACGCTCACCAATGTCACCCAGAAAGCGATCTTTGCGCTAACCCAGAGGGCTGTGAGCAGGCCATCGTCATGAAAAAGACCGGTGCGCCCTTCACTACCATCCGCGAAATACCAGTCGAGGGTAAAGCCTTGCCATGGTAACGATGGAAAAGGCGCATCGTTGAAGGCAAACACGGCGGTGACCAGCAGGGGCAAGGCCAGGTACACGAAAAATCCCACCAGGTAAGCCAGGTAGAGGCTATCGAATAAACGGGACCGGGGAACCGAACGAATCATGGCCTCACCCCATCACCTTGCGCAATGATTGACCGGAGATCTTCAGCCCGAGCCAGACGATGAGCGACGACAGCACCAGCAGAAGAACACCAAGCGCTGCACCCTGCTCCCAGTTAAAGCGGGTGATGAACTGGGTGAAGATCTGCTCGGTAAACCAGGCGCTGTCCTTTCCGCCCATGAGTACCGGAGTCAGGTAACTGCCAAGGGTGAGCATGAACACGACAATGCATCCGGAGACAATGCCAGGCATGGCCCAGGGCACAACGATTTCGCGCAAAACCGTCCCGTGGCCTCCACCCAGGTCGTAACCGGCTTCCACCAGGTTCTCATCCATGCCGTCGAGGGTGGTCACCAATGGAACGACCATGAACAGAAGACCGTTGTAGACAAGCCCGATGATGACCGCCACATCGTTGTAGAGCATCTCTACCGGGCCATCCGCCCAGCCCAGCGCCTGCAGCCAGGAACTGAAAAGCCCACTCTCGCGCAACAGAATCATCCAACCGTAAGTGCGCACCAACTCACTGGCCCAGAAAGGAATCAGGCAAGCCAGAAACAGGATCCCCTTTGAGCGTCCCCGGGCGAGACGGGCAATGTACCAGGCAATGGGGAAGGCGATTATCAGCGTCAGAAAAGTGGTGAACAGCGACATCAACCCGGTGCGCACAAACGTCCGCCAATAATAGGACTCGGTAAAGAAATTCTGGTACTGCTCAATGCCCCAGGCAATGGTGTCCCAGCTTTCCCTGACCTGAAACGATACCCGGAGCATCTGGAGATGGGGCAACAACACCAGCAGTACGATCCAGAGCAGGAACGGAGTGAGCAGCAACCAGAGGGATAATCGACTGACCGACGACTTCACAGACTGTCGACTCCAAAGACCCTGGCCAGGGCCGGATTCCAGGCCAGCCGGATTGAACTGTCGGCAGACAGCCTGGGTGCCGAGCCATCCTGGGGCAAGCGGGCGTAAACCGGTTGCCCACAGTTCTCTGCCTCGACCCGGCTGTTGGCCCCGTCGAACAGGGTGGTGCGTACTTTCGCCTGCATAGATGAAAAGCCGGAACTGAGCGCATCCCCAGACAGCACCAGGGATTCGGGGCGTATATACAGTTCGGCCCTATGGCCGGTTCGAAGGTTGTCCGATGCCACCCTGCCCTGAACCAGCAAACCATCATCCAGACGGATTTCTGCCAGATCATCCCGCACGGACACCAGCTCTCCTGACAGGCGATTGTTATCGCCGACGAACCCGGCGACAAACGGCGTGGCCGGTTCCCGGTAAAGCTCCTCCGGCGGCGCCACCTGATCAAACCGGCCGTCCCGCATAACCGCCACCTGATCCGACATCACCATGGCTTCCGACTGGTCGTGGGTGATGTACACGAAGGTGGTTCCGAACTGCTTTTGGAGATGTTTGAGCTCCACCTTCATCTGCTCACGGAGTTTCAGGTCGAGGGCGCCGAGGGGTTCGTCCAGCAACAGGAGCGTGGGCTCCAGTACCAGGCAGCGCGCCAGGGCCACCCGCTGTCGCTGGCCGCCGGAAAGCTCCTGTGGATTGCGGTGCTCAAGATCGGGTAGACCAACCTGCTCCAACACCCGGGCAATGCGCTTTCGGCGCTCTGCCAGTGGCATTTTCCGGCGCTTCAGCCCATAGCCGATGTTGTCCCCGACCGTCATGGTGGGGAACAGGGCCAGATGCTGGAACACCATGTTCACCGGTCGACGGTTCGGTGGCACATCGTTCATGCGCTGGCCACGGATGTGGATATCACCTTCATCGGGCTTGTCGAACCCGGCCAGGAGTCGCAGCAGGGTAGTCTTGCCGCAACCGGAGGGGCCCAGAATGGAGAAAAACGTGCCCGCAGGCACGTCCAGGGAAACGTGGTCCACCGCGGCATTGCTGCCAAAACGGCGAACCAGTCCCTCACAAAACAGGTCCGAATCCATTCCCATGGGGATCAGTTCGCGGCCTGAACGCGATCCAGCACCTGACCTTCCATGGTTTCCAGCCCCGGGGGCACCGGCGGATACCACTTGATATTGTTGATGGCGGTTTCGTCGAAGCTTTCGCGATATGCGCCCCGAAGGTCGGCTTTGACAAACTCATCGGCGCCTTTTGAGGCAGTAAAGTTGCCCGACGCATTGGTGATACGGGCCGCAATCTCCGGCTGCATCACAAAATTGATCCACTTGTACGCGGCTTCTTCGTTTTCGCTGCGGCGAGGAATCGCAAAGGTATCAATCCAGCCCAGGGCACCGGATTCGGGGGCAACAAACCGGATTTCCGGGTTCTCGGCGTTAAGCTTCCAGCCGCCGGCATCCCATGCCATGGCGGCTTTCACTTCACCGGTGCGCAGCAGGGCCAGCAGCTGATCGCCGCCGGTCCAGTAGGTTTTTACATTGCTCTTGCAGTCAATCAGCTTGTCCTGCACCTTCGCCATGATCGACTCGTACTCGTCCCGGTTGTCGTAGGCCGCAAACGGGTCCATCCCCATCGCAAAGGCAAAACCGATCAAGGTCGGCCGCTTGAGCCGGTAGCTGACCTGACCCTCGACTTCGGAGTCACACAGATCGGTGTAATCGGTAACGATATCCGCCACAGAACTGTGGACGATCAGACCACTGGTACCCCAAACCGACGGTACTCCGTAATACTGGCCGTCCAGCTCGGTGGAATCCTGGGTAGCCTTGACCATCGAAGGCTGCAACTGGCCCGTGTTTACTTGGCTGAAATCGATGGGTTTGTAGATATTGAACTGGCGCTGAACGCCGACAATGCGGTCCTGGCTCGGCTGGGCCAGATCAAAGCCCGCCCCACCCGTGGCGCGGAGCTTGGAAATCATGTCTTCATTGTTGGAGAGAGTCACCTTCACATCAATGCCGGTCTCTTCCTCAAACTGGGCGACCACATCATCCGGGGCGTAGCCACCCCAGGTAATCAGGCGCAGCTCTTGGGCCAGGGCACTGCCGGAAAAACTTGCGGTGGCAAGGGCTGCAGACAGCAAAAAAGCGCGGTTCCGTGTCGAACGAGAGGGCATGATCATAACGTGTCCTTACTGATGGCAATTCCAGAAGTTTGCTAACCATTTGTTATCAGGAAGTTATAGACCATGTATTGCAGTTTTGTGAAACCCGGCGCAAAAAACGGAGGCCGCAGCCTCCGTTTTCAGTGATACCATCAAATACCGGTGCGTTTAACGCCCGGACTTCAACATTTCCCAGTACTTGGCATAGACCTGCAGGGCGTCGTCGCCGATGTCGGTCTGGAACTCGGCATTGATCATGTCGGTGGCGGTCGGATAGCTTGCACGGTTATTCGCAACCTCGTCCGGCAGCAGATCCCGCGCCGCCAGATTCGGTGTCGCATAGCCGATCTCCTCGCTGATCAGGGCGGAGATTTCAGGCTGCAGTACGAAACTGATGAACTGGTGGGCCGCTTCCGGATTCTTGGCGTTCTTCGGAATCACGAAGCTGTCCAGCCAGGCAATGATGCCTTCTTCCGGATAAACATATTCAAGCGACTCCATGGTGTCCTTGCCCATCACGGCCTCGCCGTTCCAGATCATGCCCACGTCGGTCTCACCTTCCAGGTAAGGCATGCGGGGCGCATCGGAGTTGAAGGTGCGAACCGAAGGCATCAGCTCGGCGAGCTTTTCATAGGCTGCCTCGATCTCGTCCGGATTGGTGCTGTTGCCGGAATAGCCCAGTACCCGCAGGCCAACGTGGAAGACTTCCCGCATGTCGTTGGTGAGCATCACCCGGCCATCGAAGCGATCTTCCCACAGGTCTTCCCAGGCAGTAACAGGCTCACCTTCGATATCTGCAGTATCCACGGCCAGACCCGTGGTGCCCCAGAGATAAGGCACAGAGAATTGGTTCTCCGGATCGATATCCAGGTTCACCAGTTCCGGATCCAGGTTATCGAAGCCCTCGATCTTGCTGCGATCGATCGGCAGCAGCAGGTCTTCCTGGCGCATCTTGCTGACGTAATAGGTAGACGGCACCGCAAGGTCATAAGCCGCACTGTCATCCAGCAGTTTCAAACGGGCATACATGGCCTCGTTACTGTCGTAGGTGGTGTAGACCACCTGGATGCCGGTTTCCTCGGTGAAACGGTCGAGGACTTCCTGAGGCATGTACTCGGACCAGTTATAAAGGTTGAGCACCTGAGGCTCCTCAGAACTGCACCCCGTTAATCCCACCGCCAGCAAGCCGGCAAGTGCCAGTTTCTTCATCGTTTGCTCCTTATCAGAATCCATTGAGACAACATCAGCATAATCAGTGAAAACACCAGCAACAGTGTGCCCAGGGCATTCACCTCGGGTTTCAGGCCCACACGCACCATGGAGTAGATGCGCAGAGGCAGAATTTCATAGCTCGGGCCACTTACAAAAGTGCTGACCACGACATCATCGAGAGACAGTGTAAACCCTAGCAGCCAGCCTGCCAGTAGCGCCGGCATGATCACTGGGATCAGCACGGTCCGGGTCATGGTGAAATCAGAGGCGCCAAGGTCCCGTGCAGCTTCGGGCAGGCTCTCATCGAAACCGCTCAACCGGGCCATCACCGTGATCACCACGAACGGCAGACAGAAGGTCACATGGGCCAATAATAGGGAAACGTAACCCAGCTGCAGCCCTACCAGCAGGAACAGGGCCAGCAGAGAGATAGCCAGGACAATCTCCGGCGACATCATCACCACAAACAGCATGCCGTTCAGCAGCTTCTTGCCCCGGAACCGGTATCGGTGCAGGGCCAGGGCGGTCAGGGCACCTATCACCGTGGACACGGTGGCCGCAGACAGCGCCAGCCAGAGGGAATTCCACATGGCGCTGACCATGGCCCGGTTGTTAAACAGCGACTCGTACCAGCGCAGACTGAGACCACCCCAGGCATAGCCGGTGCGGGACTCGTTGAACGAGAACACCACCAGCACCACGATGGGGACATAAAGCAGGAGGTAGACCAGCGTGAGATAGGTTCGGGGCAGCCACCGTGTCATCACGCGCCCTCCTCACCGATTCGCCGTTTACTCAACCGGTGCGCAAACATGAGAAACGCCATGGTCACGGTAAGCACGATGCTGGCGGCGGCCCCGAAAGGCCAGTTTCGGGCATCGAGGAACTGGTTCTTGATCACGTTACCTACCAGCAGATTTCTCGAACCACCCAGGATATCCGGAACGAAGAACAGGCCCATGGCCGGCAGCAAGACCAGCATCACGCCGGCCAGCACACCAGGCAATGTGAGCGGAACTATCACGTGCACAAAGGTGGAAAGCCGGCCCGCGCCCAGATCGTGAGAGGCCAACAGCAGCTCCTGCTTCAGATCTTCAAATACCGAATACAGTGGCAGAATCATGAACGGCAACAGTAGATACACCAGGCCAATGATCACCGCGCCCTCCGTGTAAAGCAGCTGCAGCGGCTCATCGATAAGCCCGATCGACATCAAGGCGCTGTTCAGCAAACCATTGGTGGCGAGGATCAGCTTCAGTGCGTAGGTGCGCACCAGAGAGTTGGTCCAGAAGGGCACGATCAAAAGGAAGATCAGGACCAGCTGACGCTGCTTGTCCACTTTGGACAGGGCCCAGGCAAACGGATAGCCAATCAGCAGACACACCAGCGTGGTCATCGCCGCCATGTACAGGGAGTGCAGGAAAACCTCCAGATACAGCGGGTCAAACAGCTGGCGATAGGCATCCAGATTCAGGGGCAGAGACAGGAACGAGACCGGGTCCCGGGTCATGACACTGGCGCCTACCACCAGCAGATTCGGCGCCAGCACCAGGAACAGTAGCCAGCCCCAGACCAGAATCAGGACAGCGGTTTTGAACGGCTGCTGCATAACGCTATGCATCGGCCGGCAGTTCCTCTTCGCTCGTCTGGCTGGCTTCTTCTGGAAGCAGCCATTCCCAACCATCAACCCAGCTAACTTTGACGGGCTCTCCAAGCCGGTAGTCAAAAGCCGGGTCATCTTCATCAAAAAATTCACTGGCCAGAACTTCGGTACCATCGGCGAGATGGATCACCGAGTCCAGGGTGCTGCCCTTGTAATTGCGTTCGACAATCTTGCCTGCGACACCGTTCTCGTCGTCAGGGTCGAGAACCCGGATATCTTCCGGTCGCAGCAGGACATGCAAGGACTGCTCAGCCTGCACCGGAAAATCCGGACGACGCAGTGTTCGCTTGAGGCCGAAGACATCCACAGTGATGGAACCATCCTGAACCGACTCAACGATGCCCGGAAAAAAGTTGGTCTCGCCCACAAACCGGGCTGTGAAGAGATTGGCCGGTCGTTCGTAGACTTCCCGGGGCGTTCCCAGTTGCTGGACGAGGCCATCCTTGAGCACCACCACCCGATCCGACATCGACAGCGCCTCTTCCTGATCGTGGGTCACAAAGACAAAGGTGATGCCAAGCTCCCGCTGCAGGCGCTTCAGCTCCACCTGCATGGTACGGCGCAGTTTGTAATCGAGGGCCGAGAGCGGTTCATCCAGCAGTAGCAGGCGTGGGCGTTTGACCACCGCCCGGGCGATGGCGACCCGCTGCTGCTGTCCGCCGGACAACTGATGGGGTTTGCGACGGGCGAAATCCTGCAACTGCACCATGGCCAGCGCTTCATCAACGCGCTGGCGAATCTCATCCTTCGGACGCTTTTCCATCTTCAAACCATAGGCCACGTTGTCGAACACTGACATGTGGGGGAAGAGTGCGTAATGCTGAAATACGGTATTGAGCGGGCGGTTTTCCGGAGGGGTGTGGGTGAGATCTTCTCCCGCCAGGGTGATAGTGCCATCGTCTGGATGCTCGAAACCCGCCATCAGACGCAGCAAGGTGGTTTTACCGCAACCGGAAGGCCCCAGCAGGGTAATGAACTCGCCGTCGTAGATCTCAAGATCCAGACCGTCGAGCACCGTTTTGCCACCGAATTGCTTGGAAAGATTGCTCAGGGATAGCAGTGTCTGTTTCATCGGCGCTGCCCAAAGAATGAGCGGCCTATTTTTCCAGAAACCGACGCAAACAAAAAGGGGCGCCGGGGAATACGGCCCCCGGCGCCCCTCCGTCTGACGTCGCCTTCAAGCCTTCAGGAGACTGGAAGGTATTGTCAGGCTTCAGTCTTCAGACACACTGTTCAGGTAGGCCTTGTCCGAAATGTTGGTCCACTGACGCACCTGCTTGAGGTAATCACGCTGGGACTCGATGATTTCCCTGGCGAGCGGATCCTTCTCTGCGGCCTCGGCCAGCAACCGGTTGGTGGTGCTGCGCAGGGCATCGATCACTTCCGGCGGGAATACCTTATGGGTGACATCCGGATAGTCTTCCTTCATCCGATCCCAGGCCACACCACTCTGGTGGGTGCTCTGGATATACATGTCATAGGCGGCCGTGCGCATGGAGACCCGAAGAATTTCCTGGAGATCTTTAGGCAGACTTTCCCAGGTTTTCTTGTTGATCAGGAACTGGACTTCCGCGCCCGGCTCCTGCCAGCCCGAGTAGTAGTACTTGGCGATCTGGTGGAAGCCCATCTGGAAATCCAGGGCCGGTCCGACCCATTCAACGGCATCCACGGTGCCACGCTCAAGCGCGGTATACAGCTCACCCGGCGGCAGGTTGGTAACCGCAACGCCCAGCTCGGACATAACTTCACCGGCAAAACCCGGTGTGCGCATCTTCAGGCCCTTTAGGTCTTCCAGCGAGTTGATTTCCTTGCGGAACCAGCCACCCATCTGGTTACCGGTATTACCACCCGGAAAGGACAACAGGCCGTAGGGCTCATACACCTTCTGCATCAGCTCCATGCCCTCGCCATGGTAGAACCAGGCGTACATTTCAGGCGCGATCAGCCCGAACGGAATGGTAGTGAAGTACATGGCATTGGGGATGGTGCCCTTGTAGTAGTAGGACGCGGTGTGCCCCATGTCGTACTGGCCGTTACGCACCAGATCGAAGATCCCGAAAGGCGCCTTGTGCTTGTTGGACGGATCAATGCGGATCTGCAAACGGCCATCCGACATGGTTTCCGCCATGTCCGCCATATGCTGAACCGTCTCTCCCAGTACCGGAGAGTTGGGCCCCCAGGTTTGCGCAAGGCGCAAGGTGAAGTTTTCCTCGGCAACCGAGGACACGCTGAACACAGTGGCTGCAGCGGCCACGGCCGCAAGCAGTGTTTTCCGGATTCTCATTGTGTTGGCTTCCATTATTGTTGGTATGAAAACAGGTATTTCTTTCGCGCCACCATCATAGCTTGCTCATGGTGTTCCGCCAATGTGCGGAACACCATGAGCGGGACTCAGACCTTAAACTGCCCTACCAGCTCCCGGAGACTCTCACCCAGACGCGCCAGTTCGTGGCTGGCCTCGTTGGTCTGGGTTACGCCAGTATCACTGCGCTGGGCAGCATCAACGATCCGCACGACGTTCTGGTTGATCTCTTCGGCCACCTGGCTTTGTTGCTCTGAGGCTGTTGCGATCTGGGTCACCTGATCATGAATCTTGCCAACCGAGGTCTCGATGGTTCGCAGCGCGCTGGTTGCGTGGTTGATTCTTTCGACCGTTTCCGTTGAGCGGTTGCGCGATTTGTTCATCCGCTCCACCGATGCCTTGGATTCAGTCACGAAGCCGTCAATCATGGTACGAATCTGATCAGCGGACTCGGCGCTGCGCTTGGCGAGCTGGCGTACTTCATCAGCAACCACCGAGAACCCACGGCCATGCTCGCCGGCCCGGGCAGCCTCAATGGCGGCATTGAGGGCAAGCAGATTAGTCTGTTCAGTCACAGCGTGGATGACATCCAGTACTTGCTGAATCTCGTCGGATTTTTCCGCAAGGGCGTTGATGCTCTGGGCGGTATCCTCGATCTCCTCGGACAGCTTGTTCACCGCGCCCTGGGCACTACTGATGGTTTCGCCACCCTCGCGGGCCATGCGGTCGGCGTCTGAGGCTGAGCTCTCAACCTCATTGGCATTGCCGGAAATCTGCTGGATGGTCGCGGCCATTTCATTGATCGCAGAGGCAATCTGGTCAGTCTCGGAGCCCTGCTCCTGAACCGAGGCCCGGGTTTCATTGGCGACCCGGCTGAGCTCTTCCGCCGCAGAGGCCACCTGATCCGTGGTTGCGCCGACTTCGCGCATGGTGTCCTGGATCTTGATCACAAAGGCATTGAAACGCCGACCGAGTTCGGCCAGCTCGTCGGTACCCTCATCCGGCAGCCGCTGACGCAGATCGCCCTCGCCATCGGCAATTTCCTGCATCATGTTGCTGACGTTCTTCAGCGGCCGGGTCACGCTACGACCAACGAATACGCCGATCACCAGGGCAATCGCGACAACCACAACCGTCACCAGAAGGATAAAGCCCAGGGCCTCCGCCATGCCCGCCTCAATCTCCTCGCGGGCAGCGGCTACCTGCCGATCGATATCGGTAATGTAGACACCGGCTCCGATCATCCAGTTCCAGTCCGGAATGATCGTGGAATAGGACATCTTGGGTTCTTCGTTGCCCGAGGCGGGGTTCATCCAGTCGTAGCCATAGAAGCCATCGCCGCGGGCAGCGGCAAACAGATCAGCCACCAACCCCCTCACAACCGGGTTCTTGGTTGGTCCTTCTTTTGAGGGGTCCGGAGCATAGGCCAGGTTGTATACATCCCTGGTATAGGCGAACACATAGTTCGTCTCGTCGAAGCGAATGGAGCGCAGGCGCGCCGCTGCCGCCGCCTTTGCTTCCTCCTCCGTCATCGACGGGTCATTCTTGGCCTCCAGAACCACGGCCTCGGCGGCATCAATGAGGTTCTGCAAACCCGCTTTCCGCGCTTCCAGGAGGCTATTCTCCAGACGCTTGAGCTCATCCTCCCCATTGGCCTGAATCTGACTGGCGGTGATCCACGCCAACGTTGCAGCCGTAATCAGAACCGGCACCAGTACGGCCACCAAAAGACGCGTTCGCACTTTCAATTTACTCAAGACACTCATCTTTCCGAACTCCCCCGGGAATTTCCATTGGTGAGGATTATCCACGGACCACTCGAAGTGATCTGTTCCAGTTTGTTAAGACAGGTTTCAGTGGGCGCACCAGTAAGCCAACCCACCTGACACAGAACAAACCTTCCACCATTATTTTCCGCTAGGTACAGTAACGGCAGTAACCCGATTGTCTTGAGCGGGAATCCGACTTGAGGACCACTACGAAGGTAGGCCAATGAAGCACCTGTTTCTGGTACGCCACGCCAAGTCCAGCTGGGCCGATGAATCACTTTCTGACCGGGAACGCCCCCTCAATGCGCGGGGCGTCAGCCAACTGGCCCCTTTGGGAAATGCCCTGAAATCTGTCGGTGCGTTCGAAGGCGAGGTCTACAGCAGCAACGCCACGCGGGCCGTCGCGACATTGGAAGGCATACTGCCCGACACAGTTGCAGCCGAGCGCTGCCACACCCTGAGTGAGCTATACACCTTTGACTACCGGCGACTACTCGCATGGCTGGAAGAACAGGCAGACGCTTCACAGATTACCCTGGTCGGCCACAACCCGGCATTACTGGAACTGGCCCAGCTCCTCCTGAAGCAGCCCCCGGAACAGCTACCCACTGCCAGCTTCATCCACATCCGGCTGGGCATCAAACACTGGCATCAGCTTGGTAGCAGTAAGGCGAAGCTGACGGCGTTGCTGACGCCATCCGACTTCAGCTACGCCCATTTCAAACGGAAGCTGAAGAAGAAAGCCAGAACCGGGGGCGAAGACCCGGAAAAAGACATTCCCGAGGCGCTCCACCACCAGCTGAACCGCCTGAGACAGCTGGAGCGTGGTGTTATTCTTGGCCTTGATCACGAATTCCTTCACCAGTACCGGATTGCGATTCGACGCAGCCGGGCCATCGCCGAATCGGTTCAGGAATTGACCGGTGACAAGTCGCTGGCCAACGCGGTTAAAACCCTGAAGCGCCACGCAAGGGCAACGGGCCCACTGCGCGACCTTCACGTGTTTCTTCAGGACCTGCCGGAACTTTGCGCAGATGGCGCGGAAATCCGGGCAGCCTTGCAGATCTGGTTCGAGCGCGAAGCCGCGAGCCATCATAAAAAGCTGGCAAAGCGACTGAAAAGCAAGCGCTACCAGGACAGCATGGAACATTGGCTCAATCTGATCGATTCACGAAAGTTTCAGAAATTAGCAGCAACACTCCGGCCGAAAGACATCCGAAGAGCCGTGGAACATCGTATCAAGGAGTTCAATCAACGCACTGCCGAGCTGATGCATACCTCACCGGATGAGGATATCCATCGGCTGCGCAAGCAACTCAAACGAATCCGTTACCTGATGGAACTGGATGCCAAAACCTGGAAGCGCAACCTGAAAACCCTAAAGGAGCGGCAAGAGCTCTATGGCCGGTTCCAGGATCTGCACGTTCAGGTTTTGCTTCTCGACCAGTTCCGTCAGGCGGCGCCAGAGGTACTTCCGGCCGCGCTCAATGGGATCGTGGAAACGCTGGAAGACCACAAAGCGAACGCCCGGAAACAGATTCTGACCCTTGGAGGACTCGATGGAGCCCCGCTATGACACCCTGTTCTACGACGGACAATGCCCACTGTGCGCCAAAGAGATCCGCACCCTGCGCAAACTCCAGCGTGGCAATCTGATCTTTGCAGACATCCATGAACAGCGTGACGGCAGCTCCAACCTGCCAAGTCATGAAGCTCTGCTCAGACGCCTTCACCTAATGACCTGGACCGGCGAGTGGGTCATCGGTCTGCCCGCAAATGTTCGCGCCTGGTCCCACACGCCCTTTGGGTTTCTTTTCAAACCACTGCTGTGGCCCGGTATCTTCCAGGTTGCTTCGCGCGTTTATGCCAAATGGGCAGACAAACGCTATGAGCGCAAATACGCCTGCGCCATTGGCAACAACAAGGCGGCTTAATCATCCAGGGGCGGCCTCGAGTCGGACGGCGCGCCCTCCTCACATTTTCGGCAATTGAGTTCAAACCCGAGCATGGATGCACGCCCCTCTTCCGTCGTCACCCATGGCCGGTTCACCCAGGGCGGCGTATGACGCACATGCTGATTATGCCCACACGCCAACTGGGCGACCCAGTGGTTTTCTTCGTCCTTGTGATAACCGGTAACAGGTTGCTTCATTGGACCTCCTTCGTACATGTGCGGGGTGACGCCGGGCGCCCCAAACCCTTATCCTGAGATATAACCTTATTCCATCAGTATGAGGAGCTCAGCCATGAAAACTGCCCATGATCTGGTAGAAGCCGCCAAGAAAGAGATCCAGGAAGTACCCCTTGGTCAGGCGGAAGAGGCCATCAAGAACGCTGACTTACTGCTCGATGTGCGTGATGCGGATGAGTACCGGGCCGGCCACATACCCGGGGCGGTAAACATTTCCCGTGGTCTGCTGGAGTTCAAGTTCACCAATGATCCGGCGTTCGAGAGCCGCGACATGAACATCGTGTGTTACTGCAAGACGTCCGGACGAGCAGCACTGAGTGCAAAAGCCCTGAAGGAAATGGGCTACATGCATGTGCAGTCCATCGCCGGCGGATTTGATGCCTGGCAGGACGCAGACAAACCCGTTGCCAAACCCGAAATGCCGTCCTTCGAGTAACAGGCGGTTACAGGCAGCAGGCCTTGTGCTTTCGGCCACTCCCGCAGGGGCAGGGCTCGTTGCGACCGGGCTTCAACTGGCCTTCTCTGGTGTCACCACTAAGGTAATACCAGCGGCCCTGCTCCAGGACAAAATCGGAGTTTTCTTCGAGAACCCCCCAGCCCTTGCCCTGGCGGTAGACCGCACGGAAAAGCACCGTGCCGCGATCACCGGACTCATTGGTGTCCAGGATCTGCAAGGAGGTCCAGTCCGGCGAGTCTTCAAGGCTGAGCGTCTCTGGCCGCGAGCTCTCGTGCCAGGTGGCCCGCAGATAAGCCGGCAGCTTGAGCACGAAGGCCGCGTAACGGGATCGCATCAGCGCTTCCGGATTAGGCGCTTGTTCGCCCTGATGGAGAGGCTCGCAGCATTCGCTGTAGGATTTACCGCTGCCGCAGGGGCAGTTTCGATTTTCAGTCTGTAGAATCATCGGGCTTCGATCGTTTCGGCTATGCTCGTTGTCCTGCAGTGTATCAATATCAAACCGGCGTTGCTCCGGCCTACTCTCCTGACCTTTTGGTGATTAGCTTTGACAGATGTGTCGCTGTTACAGATTCTTCTGGCCAACCTTGCCATTCTAGCCGGAGCCTGCCTGCAAGGCGTGGCCGGCTATGGCATTGGCACACTGGCCGCGCCGTTGCTATTCCTGATAAGCCCGGTGTTAGTGCCCGGCCCCCTGATTCTGAATGCCACCCTCCTCACTGTCTTTATGCTGATCCGCAATCGCGGCGCACTGCAGGTCAGGGAAGTGCGCTTTGCCATCGGTGGCGGCGTTGCCGGGGCAGTCCTGGCAGCACTGACGTTGCTGGTGATTTCGACCAAAGGCTTCGAACTGACCTTCGGCATTCTTATCCTTGCCGGCGTAGCGCTCAGCGTTGGCGGTCTCAAGCCGGCGCTCAACGCACGGAACAGCGTGCTGGCCGGAGCCGCTTCCACCTATATGGGCACGATTACCGCCGTGGGTGGACCGCCAATTGCGCTGATTTACCAGAATGAAAAGGGACCGTTGGTCAGGGCCAACATGTCGGCCTTCTTCCTGGCTGCCAGCGTGCTGAGCCTGTCAGGCCTGCTCGCCTCTGGCTACCTGGGAACCCGAGAGCTTTTCCTGTTCGCAGTTACTTTCCCGGGCGTATTCCTGGGTTTCTGGCTGTCAGGCAAGCTGGTCCATCGGATGCCCTTCGAGGGGCTTCGCCCGGTGATTCTCGGTATCGCGGCCATCGCCGGAACCGCAGCCCTGATTCGCGGGCTGCTCTCACTCTAGGAATCGGCCCAGAGCCGCACGCGGAACCGGTTTTTCTTCCACAGCAAAGCCAGCCAGAGCGCGTGAGCATTGATCAGGAACGCCAGCATCCACTCAAATGCATCGTCCTTGCGGCTGTAGAACTCGGGCGCCACGCCATTCAGGATGACTGAAAGAATGCCCACCGCCAGAATCAGCTGGCAGAGATTCAGCAGCCTCATGCCCGTATTCTTCCACAACGGATGACTGCGCAATCCGGAACTGACCAGCAGCTCACAGATGAATGTGAGCGAGAAATACAGAACCACGCCAATACGGCGGATCAGGTTGAAGCCGTCCCCGGCATGCCCCAGAGCCAGGGTATAGGCACCGAGTGAAACGCTGGCCACCAGGCCCAGCCAGGGGACCCAGGCAACACGGCTGGAATGAACGCCGAGCTGACGCAGCCACCGACCGTTAAGCCACCAGAACAGAATGCCCAGCAGAGCCGCTGGCAGCATGGTACCTTTGAAAATAAAGTAGGAGGTGCCGTGACGACCGGTCCGACTGATGCTGGAACAACTGTCCCAATAGGGATTGCATAGCTCGACATGCCCTTCCAGAACCGAAACTGTGAATGTCACATGGATGGTTAACAGCGGGATAAGAGCCGCAGCCAGTGCAAGCCACCAGAGATGGAAAGAGCGGTGATCCGACATGACGGACGATTCCCGTTCAAGTATCGAAAAGCGAAGACCGACTGTGCTTCAGTCGCTTGACCCGAACATAACAAGCGAACACTATTTGACCAGATTTTGCAATTTAACCCCCGCTTTTGACGTCTTATTCCGTCAAAATGGCCGCAGTGGGTATTAGGATAGAGCCATGAGCACACACCATCAGGAAATTGTCGAAACACAGGTGGACGTCACCGAGCTTGGCATAGGCATGCATGTCATCCGGCTGGACCGCCCGTGGGAGGAGACCGATTTTCTGATTCAGGGCTTTGTGATCAAAGACCAGTCGCAGATTGATGCGCTGCGCGCCCAGTGCGGGTTTGTTTTCATTGAGGGACGGGTTCAGAAAACGAATACCGTTCATGAGGGAACCAACCGCAATCAGAAACCATCAGGATTGCGCCGGCTTTTCAAGCGCAAATCAGCATCAGAACCGGTACCCCAAAAACCTTCCGTACCTCGTAAACGAGTCACCTACATCAATAAGGTCGACACTGGCACTGAGATGGCAACGGCCAGGATCCGATTCGAGGACGCGCAAGAGACCGCCAAAGCGATCATGTCAGGATTGCGGGTCGGTCGCACCCTGGACATCAACAATGCGCGCAAAGTCGTCAAAGGATGCGTTGAAAGCGTGCTTAGAAACGAGAACGCACTGATGCTACTTACCAAGATCAAGCATCAGGACGCGTATACGGCCGAGCACTGCATCAACGTCTCGATTCTTTGCGCAGCGTTTGGAAAACATCTCGGTTTGTTACAGGGCGAAATCGAGACCCTTGCGCTCTGCGGTCTGTTGCACGATGTTGGCAAAACAAAAATCCCGGACGAAATCCTGAACAAACCGGGCGCTCTGACTCCGAAAGAGTTTGAGTTGATGAGGCACCACACGACTCACGGCAGAACGATTCTCATGGGTACCAGCCATTCGCTCAACACCGCGGTCGATGTTGCGTTCAGTCATCATGAAAGGATGGATGGCTCAGGCTACCCCAGAGGCCTCGAAGCACATCAAATTCCCTACTTTGCAAAGATCGTGGGCCTTGTCGACACCTACGACGCCATTACCAGTGACCGTGTCTATGATAAAGGCAGGGCGTCCATGCAGGCGCTGGATATCATCCACAAACACCGGGGTACCCAGTTTGACGCCGAACTTGCGGATGAGTTTATCCAACTCATCGGCATCTACCCGCCGGGCTCCATCGTGGAAATGATCAACGGAGAGGTGGGCATCGTTGTGGAGAGCCGACCGGACCATAAACTCAAGCCTTGCGTTCTGCTGGTCAGGGAGTCCGACAAGAGCGTGCTGACACCCTATCGGACGGTCGACCTGAAAGTCAGCCCTGACGATGCTGTGGGTGAAATCTATCGCATCGCTCGGGAAGTCCCTGACGGAACCTACGACATCGTTCTTCAGGAATTTGTGGATCAGGGTCTGATCGTAACCAGACCAGGAACGTCCTCGGAACAGCCCTGAATCACGATCGGCCTCACTCAGCCCGGACGTTTGGTCACCGCCATGGTCAGCCGGGAAATACAGGTGGTTTTCCCGTCTTCGTTTTCAAGCAGAATTTCCCATACCTGAGTGGCACTACCGATGTGAACTGGCCTCGCCGTGCCGTAAACCCAGCCCTTGGTGACCGGGCGGATGTGATTGGCGTTGATATCCAGTCCAACAGCCACGGTTTCCGGGTTTTTCAGGCAGCAATTGGCCGCCATACTGCCAAGGGTTTCCGCCAACAGCACCGATGCGCCTCCATGCAGAATGCCAAAAGGCTGTACGGTACGCTCATCAACAGGCATGCGGCCTTTGACATAGTCGTCGCCAATTTCAAGGTACTCGATACCCATGTAGCTGACCGCGGTGTTTTCGCTGGCTTTGGCAAGGTGTTCAAGGTTCGGGGTGCTGGTCCAGATTGCCATAGGGGACTGCTCTCGATGTTGTTCGAAATGGATTAGAAGCAAGGCACCAGTTTATACAGATAGGATACGAACTACCAAGCCCTTCTCTTTCGGTCACCGCCTGCTTGTTCAATCAACTTCTCGAACTCCGGCGCTGGGAGCGGGCGGCTGAAATGGTAACCCTGGAAACGGGTGCACCCCATGCCAACAAGGCGTTCCAGTTGCCCTCTGGTTTCCACACCTTCGGCCACGGCTGAAAGTTTGAGCGCAGAGGCCAGAGCCAGGATGGTTTCTGCGATAGCAGCATCATTGGGATCATCCAGAATATCCCTCACGAATCCCTGATCAATTTTCAGTTCATCCAGAGATAGGCGCTTCAAGTAGCCCAGGGACGAATAACCCGTGCCGAAATCGTCGAGGGAGATCCGTATTCCCATGCTTCTCAGGGTCCGAAGCGTTGCTTCCACCAACTCGAGATCGTAGGCAAGGGCGCTTTCAGTGATTTCCACCTTCAGGTTTCTCGGGGATGCACCGGTTTTTCTCAGCAGTGCCATCACAGTCGAACAAAAAGAAGGGAGGTGGAACTGTCTGGCACTTACATTGACCGACACTTGGAGCTTTGATAACGGTCCGCCTCGCTCTTTCCAACTGGCGATCCGGGAGAGAACGTCTTCCAGAACCCAGTAGCCGACCGATTCAATAAGCCCGGTTTCCTCAGCCAGAGGAATAAACTCGGCGGGAGACACCATGCCGCGCCCCGGACAGTGCCAGCGAAGCAATGCCTCAGCACCAACAGGATCACCTTTCTCGTTAACCAAGACCTGATAGTGGACTGCCAGCTGCTTCTTTCGTATCGCCATCCTGAGGTCCGACTCAAGAGCCAGCCGCTCAGATACTTTCTTCTGCATCATGGAGTCGTAGAAGCGGATGCAGTTGCGGCCGTCCTCCTTGGCCCGAAACATGGCCATATCGGCCTGACTCAGAAGCTCTTCGAGGGAGGTTTCGTGATCGTAAAACAGTGTGATGCCGATGCTCGGAGTGCCTGTATATTCGATGCCATTAAGATCATAGGGCTCGTTCAGGGCATCCCGGACCTTTTCGCAAACTTTCTCGACCTTCGCTGCTGCGTTGGCCGGCTCAGCAGGAAACCCCTTCAGAATAAGAACAAACTCGTCCCCGCCGAGTCTGGCGACGGTATCCCACTCGCGGACCGTCTGTTTCAACCTGTCCCCTACCTGGATCAGCAGCTCATCGCCGGTCAGATGACCTGCGGAGTCATTGATGTTCTTGAAGTTATCAAGATCAATGAATACCAGAGCACCATGATTATGGTCCCGGGTGCTCCCGGTTAACGCCTGCGCCAGGCGATCCCGCAATAGGCGCCGATTTGGCAAGCCGGTCAGTGGGTCGTAAAAGGCGAGCTTCTCAATCTCCGACTCCGATTGCTTGCGGTCCGTGACATCGAAAAAATAGCCGTGCCAGGTCATGCTCTCGTCGGCCAATCGGGCGGGCACCGATCTGGCTTCCACCCAGGCGATCGCGCCATCGCATTTGTGAGCTCGAAAGTCGGTTTCAAAGGGCGTCATGCGCCGGCGAGACTCATCGACCTTCTCAAAAAAGGATGCCTTGTCTTCACCCGCGATCAGGTTGAGTAAAGGCTGGGCATCTGTACTGAGCAGATCAGCGGCAAGCCCGAATAGATCTTCAACTTTTTCGCTGATGAAAGGAAAGGTTACATGCCCGTCGGGGTACATCCTGAACTGGAAGATTACACCCGGGAACTGGTCGGAATACCGATAAAGGCTGTTCTCGAACCTGACGTTGCGATTGGCCAGTATCTGTCTGTGGGCAGATGCTCCTAAAATCTCTCCAACCTGAAGTACAAATTCTTCTGTTTTTGAATCGAGCACTCGGGACTGGTCAAGAAAATCGAAACCCAGGATGCCACGGACCTGACCTTCCAGCCTCAAACCAACGAGAACCAGGCTCCGGATACCCTCCCGTTGGAATTCCAGTTTTTCCTCTTCCGCATCAGAGGGAAGCTCTTCAACTTCGGGAATGACAAGCACCGGAAGGATTTGCAACTGATCCATCAGCCACGGGAAGCGGGCCATCGGTACGTTCTGGATTGCGTCTCTTTGAGGTGTCACGCCTTTTCTGCAGGCTTCATGCGTGATAGCAATGGTCTGGGTCGCTTCCTCGAACATAATCAGATAGGCGCGATCCGAGGACAGCCAGTCTCCAAGCTCAGAAATGAAACTATGGATGCTCTCATCCAGCTCGTCGACTGTGGATCTCGCCAAGCCAAGAGATAGCTTGTAAACGAACTCACGTTGGTCTTGGGTAACTGCCTTCACCATCGCCATGGACTCCTTCCCAGCAATACTTCCTGTTTATTTTTCACTTGCTCGGAGTGTCTAGGCCCATATACGACAGGCGCGTCATTAAAGTTCACGCCCAACTGACAAAGACCTCCGCTTAAACTCCTCCCGTGTAAAGGACTTTATACCGCCGGATTAACTCATCGACACGGCCCGAACTCACAAGCTCATAGAGGCCCTCGGCAATACGCTCCCTTAGCTCAAAGGAGTTACAAGGTGAGGCTTTGGAGAAGGTGAAAAACAGCCCTTCGCGGCTCACCGGAGTCGGCAGGGGAACAAATTGATCGGCAATACCCAGGTACTCCAGTTTCACCTCACCCTGCAAAACTTCATAGAGGACATAATCCACCCGGTCAACGAGCGCCATCTGGAAGGACTGTTCAATCGACCTGACTCCCTCAATGAGGAGGTTTTCTTCCGCATACCGGTCGAAATTCTGGCCGAAGCTGTTGTTGATCAGTGTGCTGCCCCGCCTACCCATCAGATCCGGCCAGTGGCGGTAGACAAACTCCCGGCCTTTGGGGACCCAGACTGCGGTCGGCAGGTGCGTTATTGGTGGCAGCAAATAATCCATGTAGCCAATGCGTTCCGAGGTAATGAACGCGCCTGCCACCATGTCGATATCGCCCTGGCGCGCCATGCGCTGGACCCTGGCCCACGAGCCTATGTCCCTCACCTCGACGTTCACGCCCAATGGCTCGGTGATTTCTTTGAGCAAAGCAGGCACTGCGCCAATCAGATAGCCCGGGTGTTGTTCGTCGCGCCAGAGCAGGGGCGGATATTCCGGATTCCCGCTCACGATGAGCGTATTGCAGGAAGGGTCTGGCAAGGCGTGAACCGGCGCCAGAAACAAGGTGGCCACTGCAAATACAAGTGACTTACCGACAACAGAAGAAAATGACTTATTCAACTCTGACAAGACCCTCTTTGTGCCAGCCCAGACGGCCGGTTTCGACAACCTGGCGACGTATTCCCGGCACCGGCCGGATCATGAAAAGATCGCCGTTTCGGCCCACCATGGCACGGGGTACACCAGTTGCTTTGGCTATGTCAGCGTGCGTTTCCATGTGTTCAGCCTCACCATGGACCGGAATGGCAATGGCAGGCTTTACCCACTTGTACATTAACTCCAGTTCTTCCTGAGCGGGATGACCTGAAGCATGAATTGGCAAATCAGCATCCTCGGCGGTGATTACCTTGACCCCCAACTCTTTCAATCTGGTCACCAGTGCCTCGATGGATTCCTCGTTGCCGGGGATGGCGCGAGCACTGAAGATTACGGTGTCGCCCGCCTCCAGCTCAAAATCCGGATGGGTACCAGAGGCCAGTCTGCGCAGAGCCGTTCTTGGCTCGCCCTGACTGCCCGTGGCCACGGCCAGTACTTCGTCCCGCGGGAGATAACCCAAATGTGCAGGATTGATCAACTGGTCAGCCGAATCCCACAGCCCTGCAGCCCTGGCGGCGCCACTCATATTGATCAGAGAGCGACCCAATAACCCCATATAACGGCCGGTTTCCCTGGCGATTGAGGCCAGAGTATGTAATCGGGCGATATTACTGCCAAAACAGGTCACTACAACGCGGCCCTCGGCGGAACGGGTAGCCCTGAGCAATCCTTCATGCAAGGCCGCCTCGGACACCGAGTGACCCGAGACTGTGGCGTTGGTAGAGTCACACACCATGGCGTTCACGCCCTCGTTTGCCAGGTTGGTGAAGGTTTTTGGCGAATAGCCGTGCCCTACCAGCGGCTGCTCATCCAGCTTCCAGTCACCGCTGTGGAAGATATTACCGGCGGCAGTGCGAATCATCAGGGCGTTAGGGTCCGGAATGGAGTGAGTCAGCGCCAGCCATTGAACGCTGAAAGGCCCGATCTGCTTGCTCTGACCGGTTTCCACCTCAACGATCGGAACGCGGTGCAGCAGATCGAACTCCGCCAGCTTTCGACGCAGAATTTCGGCGGTGAACCGGCTGGTGTATATCGGACACTGCAGCAGCGGCCAGAGGTAGGGTACAGCTCCGACATGATCTTCGTGAGCGTGGGTAATAACCAGGCCCGCCAGCCGGTCACGGCGGTCAGCAATGAACGCAGGATCCGCCATCTGTACCGGAGGTTCGCCACGATGATGCACTGTGCCATCAGCAGCAATGCGGCCGGGCTTTGGAAAGGTAACGCCACAATCCACCATCAACCAGGCACCATTGTGACCATAGAGGTTGAGGTTCATACCAATTTCTCCGGTCCCACCCAGAGGTAGAAACCAGAGATCAGACTGCTCGGGAATCATTCGGCGACTCGATCCATATACTTCAACACCAGGTCCTCGTGTATGCCTTCCATTTCAATCAGTTTCAGCGCCGCCCGAATGTCATCGGCATACTTCAGCACGGGCGAGCTCTTCGCTACAGCGATGTAGGACCGCTCTCCAGGCACAAAGAACGGTGAAACCTCAACATCCAGGCCCAATTTCTCGACCGTGTATAAACCCACGAGCTCTGGGGCAATAACGACATCTACCCGGCCTTTCTGCATCATCAGCATCAGGTTTTCGTAACGGGGCGCAGGCTCCTTGAGAAGTTTGCCATCACTATCAAACCGGGAGAAATACGACGCCCCCTCCAGAACGCCAATCGCTCTTCCATACAGATCGGCGTAGCGCTCAATGCGATTCTCTGCGTTGAGATAAAAAAACAGGCGCCGCTCCGGAGGAAATGCCGGCGCCACGAACTCCATGAGTTCGGACCGTTCGGGGGTCTCCAGGGGGCCCAGCATGACATCCACCTCACCCTGCTGAACCATTCTCAAGACCCGCCGGAAAGGCGCCTCCCGATAATGCACTTTCCAGCCCAGCCGATCAGCAATTTCCTGGAAGATATCCACATAAAGGCCCGTTGGCTCCCCACCCTGGATAATCCGGTAGGGGGGCGCATGATTGGCCCCCACGGTTACGGTCAGCGCTTCCACGGTTTCCGTGCCCTGCTGTGCCGAAACCGGAAACACCAACGCCATCAGCACAGCGGTGACGAACACTCGCATTCCAGTCATCCTTGCCTGAGAGGTTTTCAGATTCTTATGAAGTCTGGCCATCTGCCTCCAGTATAGACGGTTCAAGATCCGGGATTGTCGGAATTACGTACTCACGGTTGAATTCAGTCACCGATGGCACAACTTCAGTATCACAGCAATCACGAAGCGCCATTCATTCGTCAATGAAAAGGACGGACACCATGAAGATCCTGATGGTTCTTACATCCCATGACCAGATGGGCGACACCGGCCATAAGACCGGCTTCTGGCTCGAAGAGTTCACCGCCCCTTACTACGTGTTCCGGGATGCAGGCGCAGACATCACCATTGCGTCACCGAAGGGTGGCCAGCCGCCAGTCGATCCCAACAGTGAGGCCGAGGAAGCGCTGACCGAGACCACCCGCCGGTTCCAGGAGGACGCCCACGCCAAGGAATCCCTCGCCAGCACCAAAAAGCTCGGCGATGTGGACATGAACGAATACGACGCGATTTTCTATCCCGGTGGCCACGGCCCGCTCTGGGATCTGGTTAACGACGACAAGTCCATTGCCCTGATCAAGACGGCCTACGAGCAGGACAAGGTGATCGGTGCAGTTTGCCACGCACCCGCCGTGTTCAAAAACGTGGAAGTGAAACCGGGCCAGAACATCGTTGGCGGCCGGGAAGTAACGGGCTTCACCAACAGCGAGGAAGAGGCGGTTGGCCTTAGCGGCGTAGTGCCTTTCCTGCTGGAGGACATGCTGAAGGAAAACACCGCCACCTACACCCGCGGTGACGACTGGGCACCGCACATCGTGGTGGACGGCAAGCTGATTACCGGGCAAAACCCGGCCTCTTCCGAGGGGGCAGCGAAGGCCGTTGTGCAGGCTCTTCAAGAGGCCTGATCCGGCAGTAACTGCAGGATAAATCCAGGGCCAGATGAATCTCATCTGGCCTTCTTTTTTGCTCCCAGCTTACTCCCCTGCGTGACTGATCAACTTGCCCGGAGCGCCCAGCTCCAGCAATTGACGAATGTGATCCGGTATCGCCACCTTGCCCATCACCGAAGGCTGAATCACCACATAGGTGATGTCCGCATCGGCGATAAACGCGCCATCCCCGTACCGGAAAAACTCCAGATGCAGGGTGAATGAGGTGTTTCCGATTCGCCCAGCGCGAATGCGGGCTTCCAGAACATCGTCAAACTTCGCCGGGGCCTTCCAGTTCACCGTCAGGCTCACCACCTGGATATCCAGGTCCTGGTCGAGCAAATGCTGGTAATCGCCAAACAACGTGCGAATGTATTCGTTGACAGCAATATCAACGAAATCCGCATAACGGGCGTTGAACACCACGCCCTGGGCATCGCATTCACCATAGCGAACCCGGAAGCGAAAACGGAAAGGCAATTCACCAGCCATGACGCGCTCCGATTAAAGTTCAGTTACTGTCGCCAACAGCTTCTCATATCTGTGCTAACGTTTTGAGGAATATCTCAAAAAAGCTGGCCATCGCTATGAGCAACCCCAAGCACACCCTTTTCTGGATGACGCTATTCCTCGGCGTGGTCGTCATCGTCGGCGCCCTGATCCACAAGCCCCTGATTTCGGCCTTTATGGCCAATTGGGTTTTCAATCTGCTGATTCTCGGGGTTCTGATCATCGGCATCGCTCTCACCTACCGGCAGGTGTTCGTGCTGTTTCCGGAATTGAAGTGGATTGCCCAGTTCAGAACCGGACATGCCGGCCTTTCCGTGGTTCAGGAGCCCAAGTTGCTGAAGCCACTGGCAAGACAGCTCGGCGAAGATGCAACCAAGGACCGGTTCACACTGTCTACCCTGTCCCTTCGAACCGTGCTCGATGGTATCCACTCCCGCATGGATGAACAGCGGGAAATCACGCGCTATTTCATCAGCCTGCTTGTCTTCCTCGGCCTGCTGGGTACTTTCTGGGGCCTGCTGGGCACCATCAACTCGGTTGGCCAGGTCATCACCGGCCTGGATATGAGCCAGGAAGATTTCGGCAAAGTATTTGCGGAGCTTCAGGAAGGCCTGCTCACGCCGCTTGAGGGCATGGGCACCGCGTTCAGCTCCTCCTTGCTGGGTTTGGGCGGCTCCCTGATACTGGGCTTCCTGGATATCCAGGCCGGCCATGCCCAGAACCGCTTTTACGACGGCCTCGAGGAGTGGCTAACCGGTGTGACCAACCTGGTAGACCGGATAGACGACGAGAAAGACCTGTCATGATCGGTTCCAGGCGCCGAAGCCGAAGCACCACCAACGTCTGGCCGGGGTATGTGGATGCCCTTTCGGCTCTGCTGATGCTGGTCATATTCATGCTGCTGGTCTACGTGGTCAGCCAGCTCTACCTGTCACAGACACTCTCTGACCGGGATACCCAGCTCGCCCGACTCAATGCCCAGTTGAACGAACTCTCGGAACTGCTCGGCCTGGAAGAAAACAGAAGCGAGGCACTGGAAGATCAGTTAACCAGCCTTCAGGACCGGAACAGCAGTCTGGTCGGTCAGTTGGAATCCACCCGTGAACAACTGATGCGGCAAACCGCCATGGCCGATGCGCAATCGGAGCGGCTGGCCAGCATGGAAGAGTCGATTGATGAGAAAGACGAGATGTCCGCCAGCCAGCAGGCAATGATCCTGCGGCTTTCCAACCAGGTGGCGTCACTGCGGGAGCAACTACGCCAGATTGCCTCCGCGCTGGAACTCCAGGAGGAGATGACCGCCGATAAGGAACAGGAGCTGGAACAGGTCAGCCGACGGCTGAACACGCTCCTGGCCGAGAGGGTCAACCAGCTGCAGAAGTACCAGTCCGAGTTCTTTGCCCGGCTGCGGGACATCCTGGCCGGTAACGAGAACGTCCGGATTGTCGGCGACCGCTTCCTGCTGCCTTCGGAACTGCTGTTTGCCTCCGCCTCGGCGGAACTGGGAGAGGAAGGCCGGCAGGAGCTGGACAAACTTGCTGATTTGCTGCTGGATGTGTCAGCCAGGATTCCGGACGACGTGGACTGGATTCTGAGGATTGATGGCCACACCGACGTCCTGCCCATCAATACCCAGAGGTTCCCCTCCAACTGGGAGCTGTCCACCGCCCGCGCCGTGGCCGTGGTTCGCTACCTGGCTGCACAGGGTGTACCGGAACGGCGCATGGCGGCCGCAGGCTTTGGCGAGTTTTTCCCGGTGGCAGAGGGCACCTCGACGGAAGCGTTGCAGAGGAACCGGCGGATTGAGCTGAAGCTGACGGACCGTTGATCGGGCGCAGCATATTGCTGCGCACCCGATCAGTCGCCAATCAGAAGTGAATAACCGTCCGGATGCTCTTACCCTCATGCATCAGGTCGAACGCCTTGTTGATGTCTTCGAGAGGCATTTCATGGGTAATGAACACGTCCAGTGGAATCTCGCCTTTCTCGGCCTTTTCCACATAACCCGGCAGCTCGGTGCGGCCCTTCACGCCGCCAAACGCTGAGCCTTTCCAGACCCGACCGGTCACCAGCTGGAACGGGCGGGTGCTGATTTCTTCGCCGGCACCGGCCACACCGATGATGATGGATTCGCCCCAACCTTTGTGACAGCACTCGAGAGCCGCGCGCATGACTTTGACGTTGCCGATACACTCGAAGGAGTAGTCGACACCACCGTCGGTCATCTCAACGATGACTTCCTGGATCGGCTTGTCATGATCGTTAGGGTTGACAACGTCCGTCGCACCCAGCTGCCTGGCAATGTCGAACTTGCCCGGGTTGATATCGACGGCGATGATACGGCTGGCCTTGGCCATGGTTGCCCCAATAATCGCGGCCAACCCGATGCCGCCGAGGCCAAAGATGGCAACCGTTGCGCCTTCTTCCACCTTGGCGGTATTCATCACGGCGCCAATCCCGGTGGTGACACCGCAACCGAGCAGACAAACCTTCTCAAGGGGTGCTTCCTTGGGGATCTTGGCCAGGGAGATTTCCGGCAGTACCGTGTATTCGGAAAACGTTGAGCAGCCCATGTAATGATAAAGTGGCTGACCGTTGTAGGAGAAACGGGAGGTACCGTCGGGCATCACGCCCTTGCCCTGGGTTGCACGCACAGCACCACACAGATTGGTCTTGCCAGAGGTGCAGAACTTGCACTCGCCGCATTCGGCCGTGTAAAGCGGAATAACGTGGTCACCCACTTCCAGGTTTTTGACGCCGGGTCCGACCGCCTCGACAATTCCGCCACCTTCGTGGCCCAGAATGGTCGGGAACAACCCTTCAGGATCAGCACCAGAGAGGGTGTAGGCGTCGGTATGACAAACACCGGTGGCAACGATGCGCACCAAAACCTCGCCCTCCTGGGGCGGCGCCACATCGACTTCGACAATTTCTAGCGGCTTGTTGGCCTCAAAAGCGACCGCTGCACGGGATTTAATCACTGTCGGACTCCTGTTGAATTAGGATCTGTGTTTTGGATTTCACGCCACGATGTGCCGGCTGTTCGTTCATTCTAAACGAAGTGCGCAACCAGATGGGCGGCGAAATCTTTTTCGGAACTGGCTCGTATCTTTTCACAGCTGACAGATACCGAGAGAGGAGCTCTTACGTTGCGCACGCTTTACTGGTTTACGCGGGATCTTCGCCTGCACGACAACGCTTCGTTGCTGGCGGCCTCGAAGTCCGACATGCTGCTCTGCCTCTATGTGGTCGATCCGCGCTGGTTTGCGCCCGGCCCCCTGCAGAGCAAGGCCATGGGGGATCATCGGTGGCGCTTCCTTTGGCAGAGCCTGATGGCGCTGGAGCGGAGTCTTCGACCACTGGGCCAACGACTCCACATTGCCTTTGGTGAGCCCGAAACGGTTATTCCGAAACTTGCGCACGCTCACAACATTGAACGGGTGGTCCGTTCCCGGCTTCCGGGCACCCAGGAGGCCGGTCAGTGGCAAGCCATCAAGGACAAACTGCCCAAGGCCGTTTTCCAGCAATTCGAGACTCTGAGCCTGTTCACCGAGGGTTCCCTGCCGATGGCGCTCGAGGCGCTGCCGGATACCTTCTCCCAGTTCCGCAAGCAAGTGGAGAAAACCGGAGATCGCTGTTCAGAGCGCTTGCGAATCCGCACCCTGACGGCCCTGCCGCCACCGCCGGGCTTCCCGGAGGACAATCGCGGCGACTGCCCGCCGATACCGGAGCCGGTGCATCCGTTACAGTTCATGGGTGGAGAAGCCTCTGGCCTGGCGCGGCTTCAGGAATTCCTCTACAGCAACCACAGCATCGACCGCTATAAGGAAACCCGGAACGCCCTGGACACCTGGGATGCCTCCTCCAAGTTTTCGCCCTGGCTGGCCAACGGCTGTCTCTCGGTTCGGGAAGTGGCAGAAACCATCACCGAATACGAAGCCAGCGAGACCAAAAACGAATCCACCTACTGGCTCTGGTTTGAGCTCCTCTGGCGCGAGTATTTCTACTGGTACGCCCTGAAACACGGCGCTAACCTGTTCCGCCGGGACGGCGTCCAGCGCAAACGCCAGCATGGCACCTTCTACGGCCATCGTTTCAAGGCCTGGTGCCAAGGCAACACCGAATATCCGATCGTGAACGCGGCCATGAATCAGCTGCGGGAAACCGGTTACATGAGCAACCGGGCCCGGCAATTGGTGGCCAGCTGCTTCATCAATGAACTGGGGCTGGACTGGCGTTATGGAGCGGCATGGTTTGAGGAGCAGTTGATCGACTATGATGTAGGAAGCAACTACGGCAACTGGCAATACCTGGCTGGCGTAGGGGCAGACCCCAGAGGCCTGCGGCAATTCAACCTCGAGAAGCAGACGCATCAGTACGATCCGACCGGCACCTTTATCGACCGCTGGGGCGGAGACGCGGAACAGCCCGTAGGTTTACACACAGTGGATGCGGCAGACTGGCCCCTGTAGTAAAAGGCAAATAGCCATGACGGATAGAACGGACAACAGAAACAGCAGCACAGCCCGGGAAATCCTGGCCCGAATTATCGACACCAGTTCGCCTGCCACCCTGCTGAGCTGCGGCAATCTGGCCACGGAGGTGTCGCAGATCTGGCAGAAACACCAGAATGGTGTGGAGTTACGTACTCTGGACACAACCGATCCCAACGCCAGGCTGCACCTGGATCGTGTCGCAGATCTGGCGCTGGTTACCGGAACCCTGGAGCATCTTCCCCATGACGAAGGCGCCCTTCTGCTGGGCCAGTTAAGAAACTACGGCACCCACCAGATTGCCGTTCTGGTTGGCGAAACCCCGGACTGGGCCTTTACTGATTTTATCGGTCTCGGCTTCCGCCGCCATGCCGAATTGGAAAATGATAACGGCGCACTCACGCTGTATACCTACAATCTGGATACTTACAATCACAAGCGGGCCTGGAACAATCCAGAGAACTGGGCCAATCCGGAAATGTGGGGCAAAGCATGGTGGTGACAAGCGAGGCTGTGAACACTCCTTCGTCTAAAAAGCTCAAACCGAGCACAATCCGGATCGGTACCCGATATCGGGCTAACCGTCTGAAAGGCCCCTACGATGCCATCGTAATCGGTTCCGGCATTGGCGGCCTGACCACCGCGGCCTGTCTGGCCAAGGCCGGCAAAAAAGTGCTGGTGCTTGAACAGCATTACACCGCCGGAGGCTATACCCACAGCTACGCCCGCAACGGTTACGAGTGGGACGTGGGTGTCCACTACATCGGCGATATGGGCTCATCCCACACGCTGGGCCGCAGGTTGTTCGATTACATCACCGACGGCAAGCTGGAATGGGCCCCTATGGATGAGAACTACGACCGGTTCTTCCTGGGCGACAAGGTGGTGAACCTGCGTGCCGGCAAGGAAGGTCTACGCCACTCCCTGCTCCAGGCCTTTCCCGATGAGCAGGACGCCATCGACCAGTATGTAAAACTGCTCGGCAAAGTGGCCGATGGTATGCAGTGGTACACGCTCTCGAAGCTCACGCCCGGCCTCCTGAGCCCGGTCATCAACAAGGGGCTTGATGTCGCCTTGCCCGACTGCTTCAACAAGACCACCTGGGAAGTACTCAACGAGCTGACCGACAATCAGGAACTGATCGGTGCCATCACCGGCCAATGGGGCGATTGCGGGGTTACCCCGAAACAATCCAGTTTTATGGTCCATGCGCTGATCGCCAAGCACTACCTCTACGGCGGCTTCTATCCTGTTGGCGGCGCTTCGGAGATCGCGAAAACCATTATCCCGGTCATTCAGAAATCCGGCGGAGAGGTATTCACCTACGCTGACGTGACCAACATCCTGGTGGAGAAAGGCAAGGCAACCGGGGTACGCATGGCCGATGGCGAGGAAATCCGGGCACCGCTGGTGATCAGCAACGCCGGCGTCATCAACACCTTTGAAAAGCTGCTGCCAGCCGAGGCCGTTGAAAAGGTCGGCTATAAGAGCAAACGCCGGCACATTGTTCCCTCCATGCCCCACATCGGTCTTTACATCGGCCTGAAGGGAACACCGGAAGAACTCGGGCTGCCGCGGACCAATTTCTGGATCTATCCCAGCGCCGATCACGACGGCAACGTACAACAGTTCCTGGATGACCCTGAGCACACGGAGTTTCCGGTAGTGTATATTTCTTTTCCGGCCGCCAAGGATCCGGATTACCAGAACCGCTGGCCGGGCACCTCCACCATCGAAATTGTTGCCCCTACCACCTGGGAGATGTTCGAGCCCTGGCAGGACACCATCTGGGGCAAGCGGGGCGAAGACTATGAGGCCCTGAAGCAGAAAATCACCGACCAGTTGCTGGAAGTGATGTACGAGAAACTGCCTCAGCTGCGCGGGAAAGTGGATTACGTGGAAACCTCAACGCCGCTCTCCACCGCCTGGTTCTGCCGTTACGGCCGGGGCGAGCTCTACGGCCTGGACCACAACCCCGAGCGCTTCGAACAGGATTGGCTGAAACCAAAAACCGACATCCCCGGGCTCTACCTTACCGGCCAGGATATCCTCACCTGCGGCGTAGTGGGCGCAATGATCGGTGGACTGGTCAGCACCCTGGCCATCCAGGGCTGGCGCGGGGCCGGTCTGGCGAAGCGTATTTTCGTGGGGTAACAGGGGTTGCCCAGACCGATTTGTGCCGATTGCGGCATGCACCCGAATATCTGTGTCTGCGAAGCGTGTGCCCCCGTGCGAAACCGCACGGGGGTGACGATACTGCAGCACCCGACCGAGGTCGGCCATGCCAAGGGTACCGTTCGCATCCTCACCCGGTGCCTCGCAAATCTCAGGCTCTTAACAGGCGAAATGCCGGGCGATTTCCATCAGGCCGGGTTTGATTCCGTCGCCGGCAGTCATCACCCGGCCCTGCTGTTTCCGGGGCCCGGCAGTGAGGCGCTCGAAACCTCGGACGTACGCCAGTTCGATCACTGGATCATCCTGGACGGCACCTGGCGCAAGGCCGCCAAAATCCTTCACCAGAACCCGACACTATCTGCGTTGCCGCGTTTCCATTTCGCCAGTCCGCCGGCCTCGGCCTACGCCATCCGAAAGGCGCCCGGAGAACACCGCCTGGCCACGGCAGAGGCCGTTGCCTATCTGCTCAATGTGCTTGAGCCAGAGCTGGATACCCGGCCAATCGCCCACGCAATGCGCACACTGGTAGACAAACAGCTGGCCCAAATCCCGGCCCGGCTGCACAGGCACTACCAATAAACCAGCCGGGTGAGACGACTGGCCAGCTCAAACGTACTCTGGGAACACGTAAGTCAAACAGAGAAACCCCATGTCAGAGCAGTTTGAACCGGCGGACCTCTCTCGCATCATCGAGATGGCGTGGGAGGACCGCACACCCTTCGAGGCCATAGAAGCCCTCTATGGCCTTCGCGAAAATGATGTTATTCGCCTGATGCGTCGTGAGCTCAAGCCCGGTAGCTTCCGGCTCTGGCGCAAGCGGGTAACCGGGCGCAACACCAAACATCGCCAGCTACGACCTGAGGGTGTAGACCGCGGCTATTGTCCGACCCAGTACAAGCACCGATAAACGCCTTGGCATTGGCATTGACGGCGAAGCTGCGCGATCATGAGCACTCAGGCAGCAAGCAAGTGAGGAACCCTCTCGATGGCATTGTTCAACCAGAAAAACGCCCGGAAACAGCTGGACGCCGAAGCGGGCAAGGTGCATCGGGCGGATCTGGAAACGCTGCTCGACCGCCAGCGCAGTATTGAAGAGAAAGTGAAAGAAAGCGGCAAACTGTCTCGTTTCAGCGCCGACATCAAACTGATGTTTTCGATGATCCGTGATTACTGGTACGGCAATTACCGGAGCGTTCCGTGGAAAACGATCGCAGCGGTGGCCGGCGCGCTGATTTATGTAATGAACCCCCTCGATGTCATTCCCGACCTGATTTTCGGATTCGGCCTGGTGGACGACGCCGGCGTTGTCGCCCTGTGCCTGAAACTGGTGGAGTCTGATATTCACCGCTATGCTGCCTGGAAAGAACAGCAGGAAGAACTGGAAAGAACCCATCAGACGAATTGATTAAATTCTGATCTGAAGGTAATCTCACACCCCTTCTCAGCCTTGCTCAAACCAAATCTGGAGATACCGTGGATTTCGCCACTCTTATCGGTCTTGTTGGCGCTAGCTTACTCATCGCTTCGGCAGTTATTCTTGGCACCTCTCCGTCGGTATTTATCAATCCTGCATCCCTGCTGATCGTTGTCGGCGGCACCCTGCTGGTTGTTCTCGCCAAGTTCAGTTTTGCCCAGTTCCTGGGTGCCTTCAAAGCTGCTGCCCGCGCCTTCAAGTTCAAGTTGCCGGAAACTCAGGCGAGCATTGAGGAGCTGGTGGACATTGCCAATGTTGCCCGAAAAGAAGGGGTTCTGGGTCTTGAGGACAGGGAGATCAGCAGCCCTTTCCTGGCCCAGGGTATCCAGATGCTGGTGGACGGACAGGACGGCAAGACCATCAAAGAGCTCCTGAGCAAGGAGCGCCTGATGACTCTCGACCACAACCGCTCCGGTGCCAAGGTCTTCACGGCCATGGCGGACGTGGCGCCGGCAATGGGCATGATCGGCACGCTGATAGGTCTGGTTCAGATGCTGTCGAACATGGAAGACCCGAAATCCATCGGCCCGGCCATGGCCGTCGCCCTGCTCACCACACTTTATGGCGCCATGATTGCCACCATGATTGCCACCCCGATTGCCGACAAGCTTTCTTTGCGCATGACCGAGGAAGCTCGTATGCAGTCGCTTTACATTGATGCCCTGGTTGCCATTCAGGAGGGTACCAACCCGCGCATCATCGAGCAGATGCTCTCCAGCTACCTGCCGCCCAAGGAACGTGAAAAAGTGGCTGAACCGGAAGGCGCGTAATCATGGACGAGTTGCCAGAAGAGGAAAAACCGGGAATTCCCGCCTGGGTTGTCACCTTCGCCGATCTCATGTCCCTGCTGATGTGCTTCTTTGTTCTGCTGCTCTCTTTTTCCGAGATCGACGCCCAGAAGTTCAAGCAGATTGCCGGTGAACTGTCCAAAGCCTTTGGCGTGCAGCGGGATGTGCCGGCCCTGGAGATCCCGAAGGGCACCAGCCCCATTTTCGACAAGTTTTCCCCGGCGCCTCCAGAGCCCACCGTGGTCAACGAAGTCAAACAGACCACTACGGACGAAGCCCCGGAGCTCCAGACCCTGAAAAGCCCCACCGACATGGCCGTTGAAGCCGCCATGGAGGAGCAGATGCAGGAAACCATGGACGATATCCTCAAAGTTCTGGAGCCGGCGATCGCCGATGGGCGCATCAATGTGAGCGAGGATCAGCGGAGAATCGTGATTCGGGTTGAGGAAAAAGGTTCTTTCCCTTCGGGCTCGGCTCAGCTGACCTGGGAATTCGAGGGTCTGCTGCTGGATATGGCGGAGGTGATTGAAGGCATTCCCGGTGACCTGACTATCGAGGGACACACCGACAACGTTCCTATCCGGACCGACCGTTTTTACAGTAACTGGGACCTCTCGGCCGCCCGTTCAGCCGCCGTTGCCAACGTTCTGGTAGCCAGGGACCAGGTTGAACCGGCCCGCCTGTCGGTCACCGGCCTGGCGGACACCGAGCCCCGTGTACCCAATTCATCTGCAGAGAACCGCGCCAAGAACCGGCGCGTGGAGATCATCATTGATCTCTCCGGCCCGATGCAGGAACAGGAGGTTCAGCTCCGCGAACTGATCCAATCCGAATCTGACGATGAAGAATCAATACTGGGCATCGAATCCGACAGTTCGACATCGAACGAAATTAGCTGGTAACTGCACGCTATTTTGGTGCACGCCATCCTGAATCGCACAACTATAGTGCGCTCAAGGCCCTAAATCTCTCTCTGACACCCCTCCGCGATCCCCCAACTGCCTCACCGCTCTTGATATGCCTTGTTTTGGAACGGCTCTTGCTTCAGATGCACCTCAACAATGCACAAGCCAACGTAAAACGGCCCGATAGAGGCCGGACACACAACATCAGGAGCGAAAACCCGTGGACATCACGAGTGCAGTACACACCCTGACTGAAAGCGCCAACACGCTGTTCATCCTTATCGGCGCCATTATGGTGCTGGCCATGCATGCCGGCTTTGCCTTCCTGGAAGTGGGCACTGTCCGCCACAAGAACCAGGTCAATGCTCTGGTGAAGATCATGACCGACTTCGGCATCTCCGCCGTGGCCTACTTCTTTATCGGCTATTACATTGCCTACGGCAGTCATTTCATGAGCGGTGCCGCCGAGCTCACCGCTGCCAACGGCTATGATCTGGTGAAGTTTTTCTTCCTGATGACGTTCGCCGCGGCCATTCCCGCCATCGTGTCCGGCGGTATCGCCGAACGGGCAAAGTTCTATCCGATGCTGATTGCCTCTGGCCTGATTGTCGCCTTTATCTACCCCTTCTTTGAGGGGCTTATCTGGAACGGCAACTATGGTTTCCAGGCCTGGCTGGAGAACCAGTTTGGTGCATCCTTCCACGACTTCGCCGGCTCCGTTGTAGTGCACGCGGTGGGCGGCTGGATCGCTTTGGCGGCGGTACTCGTTCTGGGTGCACGCAATGGGCGCTACCGCAACGGCAAGGTGGTGGCGTTTGCCCCCTCCAACATCCCCTTCCTCGCCCTGGGCGCCTGGATTCTTACCGTCGGCTGGTTCGGCTTCAACGTCATGTCGGCCCAGACCCTGGACGGCATCAGCGGCCTGGTGGCCGTGAACAGCCTGATGGCCATGGTCGGCGGCATCCTGGTCTCCATGCTGCTGGGCCGCAAGGACCCGGGCTTTATCCACAACGGTCCGCTAGCGGGACTGGTGGCGGTATGTGCCGGCTCTGACCTGATGCATCCGGTGGGCGCTCTGGTGACTGGCGGCGTAGCAGGCGCCATCTTCGTTTACCTGTTTGAATGGGCGCAGGCCAAGATCGAACGGCTGGACGATGTTCTGGGTGTCTGGCCCCTGCACGGTGTCTGTGGTGTCTGGGGCGCGATTGCCTGCGGCATCTTTGGCCAGGAAGCGCTTGGCGGATTGGGCGGTGTCAGCCTGATGTCACAGATTATTGGCTCGGTGGCTGGCGTGTTAGTGGCCTTTGTCGGCGGCCTGATTGTCTATGGAGTAATCAACGCCATCTCCGGCCTGCGTCTGACGGAAGAGGAAGAATTCAACGGAGCGGATCTGAGCATCCACCGGATTGGGGCAACTGCTGTCGAGTGACACCGGCTCACGGTGCAGTTCACTCACCGTATCCTGTCAGTTCCATGTAGCCGACCCCGTCATGGCTGCCGGATACCGACACCGGGCTTTCCCAATATGGGTAAAGCCCGGTGTTCCGATAATCCCCCGCCGGCGCGACTACCTCGAGATTCACCCCGAAGTTCGGCACCGACAGTTGCCATGCACGGGGATAACCGTCGCTCTGGGTTAATGGCGTCATTCTGACCTGATCGGCGTCAAGCGCAACAGGCTTGCCGTTAGCGGGAATCCAGGTTCCGGCACGAAAGCCGCCGTCTTCTTCCCTGAGCTGGAAAGCCATAAGTTTGTCGCCCGAGTCCAGGTGCAGCGCAAACCAGTCCCAGCCCTGCTGGCCGGATTTCAGAAACTGGCTGCTCCACTCCCGGTCGAACCAACCCTTCCCTGACACCTCGAGTGTCTTACTACCGAGTGTGACCGTGCCTTCTATCTGAAGGTCCACCAGACTGAAATACATGGAGCCCTCGCCATCGGCGGACTTGGCACTGAAACCCTGATCGCCGTGGGCTAAGGGCTTTCCGGTGATGCTCAAGGTCAAATCGTAGGACCAGCCATCCGCCGAGACCTGCAACCGCCAGGAATTCTTCCCGGGTCCAGCCTCAAGTTGCCAGTTGTCCAGCCAGACCGCGATCGGCTCTGCCCGGGCTCCGGCGTGGCCGACGTCGCCCCGGGCCAGCTTCTCTGCGAAGTAGTGCCGGGTATCAAAGCTTACTGCGGCATGGGCCATCCAGGCCGCTTCCAGGGGCCACTTATTTGCGTCCGGAGGCTCAGCGTCTGCCAGCCTCGGCTTGATTGCCTGGCGGAACTGGGTCCATTGCAGTCCAAGGGGCTTGCCATCGTCCGTCTTCAGATTGGCGGTCAGGTACCACCATTCGATCCGGTGCTGCGGGTGGGGGCCATAGTCCTCGGGAAACGTCAGCCGGTCTCCCTGCCCGGGCTGCAAAAAGGGCACACCGGATTCGTTATCCGCGATGCCGGCAAGTCCGGCAAAGCCTGACTCTTGCTGTGGCTCCGAACAGCCGGCCAGAACCACGGCGAACCAGATGAAGACCCAGCGTCTCATCGCTCACCTCCTGCCAGGGCATTGGCGTTTACGGGTGCGACCGTCGGCGATTTCAACTGGCGGCTCATCAGTAAGGCGATACTCAGACCGATCAGCATGCTGAGCACACCAAGCTCCAGCCAGAACCTCGGATAGATGGCCATGGGCAGGGACCAGCCAAACGCGATGGGATTAATCCGATGCACCAGTACCCAGGTCAGCCAGACCCCAAGCGGCAAGGCCAGCAGGGCAATGGCACCGGTCAAAGACACTGACAACCGGACCAGTTGAGCCGAAGCCTGCCTTCGTGACAGCCCCCATACCACAAGCAGCCGGAAATACCAGGCACGGGTCGAGAAAAACACCCAGCCCATCATCAGCAGGGCGATAGCCGCCAGTATCAGGGTCAGGGTGGTCATGGCCCGAGTCAGCAGAAAGGTCTGGTCGAAAATGGCAGAGGCGAGCTCTTCAATCGCCCGGTTATCCCGAACCGTCAACGCCTCGACCTGCCATACCCGTTTTAATCCATCGGTCACTGCCTCAATGGAGAGATTGCCCGGCGAAACTGACAGGCTCTGGAAGCCGGTTTCGAACTCCGCTGGAAGAACCGACGGATGAATCAGGATCTCGCCGGCTGGACGGCCATAGTCCGGGTAAATGGCCAGTACCGGAAGTTCGAAGGACTGGCTTCCGAAAAGTACCGTCAATGTCTGGCCGACCTTTATATCCTGCCGGCGCGCCAGCTGTTCATTCACCAACACACCCTGGCCCTGTTGCAGGCTCTGCCAGGGCTGCGGCGCTGATTCAAACAACTGCCAACCGGTCACCAGCGGGCCAACGGGTCCGATGGCAAAGACGTCTACCCTGGTATCTCCCTTATCCGCGCCGCCCGGCAGAGTAGCCCGGCCGCGAATGACCCGGTGCCACAGCCCGGAAGCAGAGAGCTCCGGCTGTTCAGCGAGCCAGTCGAGTGCCAGGGCCGCATCTGCTGCTTCAGGAACTTCGATGTAATAATCCGCTTCCAGTCTCTGCGCCAGCCATCGGTCAAAGGTGCTCTCAAAGGTGGTCACCAGTGCCTGCACCGCCAGAACCATCGCCATGGCGAACTGCAGGGCTACCAATGGCAGGGCCAGGCGACGAGCCAGCACTGCAAGCTCCCGATGACGCCAACGTGCCTGCAGATCCCTGTCGTGGCCGGACCGCCAGTCTGCAAGCCAGGCAATCAACCTGGGCGCGAGAATACCGGCAGCAACGAATACCATGGCCACGGCAATGAAAAGCCAGAGCAGATCCGTGACCCAAACCGTCAAGGCGAGGCCTGCGATCAGCACCAACAATACCAAGCCGCCGTATCGGCGGTTGCCTCCCACAAGCCCCCGGGCCAATGGTCGGAGGAAATCCGCCAGACAAGCCACCAGAATCACGGCCATCATGGTGACAAGCGGCACCAGCCAACTTCCGCCCTGGCCTGCGTATAATGGCTGGTCGAACAGTCCCTCGAGGGCCTGCCCAAAGCCGCTGCCCAGACCAGCGGCCAGCCAGCGACCAAGCCAGATTCCGGGCACTACACAAACCGCAGCCAGCAAGAGGATCTCGACCACCAGCAAGCGGTTCACCCTGCCCTGAGGAACGCCAAACCGGTGCAGCAGGGCAAAGCTGTCGCGACGTTGGGCCAGGCCGAGCAGGTAAACACTTCGCACCAGCAAAGCGGTAATCAGGAGAACCAGGACCCCCAGGGCATCCAGATTCAAAAGGAAACTGTCACCCAGCTCACCGGTAGCCGGGCCAACGCTGAACGGCACCAGCTGATAGCCGGGTGGTAGATCGCCCTTGTTGTGGTCATCGGATACCAGCAGCGACAACTCGCTGCCCTGCTCACCGGCCAGTTCCGCCGCTTCACTGATATCCACAAAAGGCCGGCCATCCAGTTCCCCACCCCAGGGCGCCTCTTGCCCTCCGGGGGCCTGGAAGCAGCCCGCTGCCAGAGGGTCGACACCCACGACTCGACCGCCTTCCGGCTCGGAGACCTCCAGCCATGGCATGACACAAAGCCCGGCTCGACGCAGCGCCACGAAGTCATCCACAGTTACAGGGCTACCATCTGTGCGAGCTACCTGCTGGCGCTCGGCCACCGCCGATTCGCTCTGGTCGAGACTGGCCCGGGCCTGACTGGTGAGGTGGTGGACGCCCGTCCAGAGCATGGTGGCCAGCACAATCATGGCAGCCAGGGCCAGCAACTGAAGCGGGTGTCGACGGTAATGGCTGAACAGGGCGGCCGGAAGAGTCATCGCGGGCTCAGGTTTCCGGCAGATGGCCAAGATCCAGGTGCTGGCTGCAGCGGGTGGCCAGTTCGGGATCGTGGGTGGCGAGGATGAGGCCGCAACCGTGCCGCGCCTGCAACTCGAATAACTGCCCGATCACTGCCTCGGCGGTATGCCGGTCCAGACTTCCGGTCGGTTCATCGGCAAGAATCAGGGCCGGCTTCATGGCAAAGACCATGGCGAGAGAGGCACGCTGGCGCTGCCCGCCGGACACCTGATCGGGAAAGCGGTCGGCAAGCTCGCCAATGCCCAGGCGCTCCAGCCAGTCCCGGCAATCATCCTCGGGTTGACCGGCAAGCTTTGCCCGAAAACGCACATTGTCCAGCAGCGACAGAGCAGGCATCAGATTGGCTTCCTGGAAAACCACACCGATCTGCTGTCGGCGAAGGTCGCCCCAGCGCGTGTCAGCCTTGCTTCCGGCCTCCGTTGACCGGGTATCAAATGTCTCTCCGAGCACCTGAACAGTGCCTGAGTCGGGCTTTTCCAAGCCGCACAGGATGTTCAACAGGGTGCTTTTGCCGGACCCCGAGCGGCCTGTCAGCGCCAGCGATTCACCCGAACCGAGTTGCAACGAAAAATCGGTAAGCACCGGCACCGGCTCATCGCCGCTGCGAAACTGCTTGTTCAGGCCTCGGGCCGATAGCAAAGAATCCACCATGCTTGTCCTTTCACTCGGGCGCCCCGATCGGCTCTGCTATGTCGCCATGCCGCCGTGCGCGCCATTCCCGGAATTGCTCCAGCCAAGAGAGCAAGGCCGGAACCACCAGCAACACCAGCAGGGTCGAAAGCCCCAGACCAAACGCGATGGAAGTGGCCATGGGAATCAGGAACTGGGCCTGCAGGGACGTCTCGAACAAAAGTGGCAACAAGCCACCGATGGTTGTCAATGACGTGAGCATCACTGCCCGAACCCGCTGTACCGCGGCTTCGTTGAGCGCATCAGTGATGTCCAGCCCTTTTTTCCGCTGCTGGTTATAGAAGGCTACGAGGATGATCGCGTTATTGACCACAATCCCGGACAGACCGAACAGGCCAAACAGGGAGAGAATGGTCAACTGCAGCCCCATCAGCCAGTGGCCCAGCAGTGCGCCCACCAGAGCAAAGGGAATAATGGCCATAACAATCAGCGGCAGGCTCCAGGACGCAAACACCCAGGCCAGCACCACGTACATAAGCGCCAGACCGATAACCAGACCGGTTTGCATATCACCCAGGGTTTCCCGCTGGTCGGCCGCCCGGCCCTCGAAGCTGTAACGCACGTTATAGCGACTGGCGATGTCGGGGAGGGCCTCCGCCTCGAGACTGGTAAGGATCTGGTCCGTGGTGCTGACGCGGGTGTTCAGCCCGGACGTCACCTCAACGGCCAGTCGCCCTTCGGCATGTCGCAGAGCCTGGAAACCCTGACGGTGATCCAGGTTCATGACCTGAGTGAGGGGCACAAAACGACCGTCCGGAACCCGGATTGTGATGCGTGACAGGGTTGAAAGCCGCTCGCGCTGATCCTGTGGCAGCTGTACACGAACTTCCACTTCATCCCGGCCATCCTGGTAGATCTGGGCAATACGACCATCAAAGGCCGCCCGGAGCTGGCGACCCAGATCCGACGTGGTCAGCCCCAGCGCCTCACCATAGGCACTGACCTGGTAAATCAGCTGCTCCCGCCCCCAGGGCATGTCATCTTCCACATCAAGCACGCCAGGCAGCGTCGACAGCGCCTGCCCCAGTTCGTCGGCGGCCTGCTTGAGGCGTTCGGCGTTCTCACCGGTCAGCCGCACGTTGACGTCGCGGCCAGGAGGCCCGGCCTGGCGCTCGGAAATCGTCAGGTTGTCCAGCCCGGCGGGGGTCTCCAGCCGGCTGCGCCACTCGGTGATGAATTCCGGGTTGCGAACCGAACGGCGGTCGGAAGGCACCAGTTCGATCATCATTGAGCCCAGTTCGTCACCACTTCGGGAGCTGCCCTCGGCGCCCTGGGTTGCACCCCGTGTCGTTACGGCGTGAAGGATGAAATCGCCACCCAGGGCTTCTTCCGTCTCATTGAGCGTCCTCTGCATCTGGGTCAGGAAATCATCCACGGTGCCGCGATCGGTCCCGGCCACAAAGCTGGCGTTGGCATAGAACACCGACGGCTCCGGGGTCGGGAAAAAGTTGAAACCCAGGCGGCCACCGGCCAGCAGGCCGATGGTCACGATGGCCAGGGCCAGGGCACTGGCGACCGTGGCGCCTCGATGCTGAAGACTGTAGCGGGAGAAGCGCCGGAACCGGCCTTCCCGGAACCGGTCGAACCGCTGTTCGAAGCCCTGCCGGAAACGTTCAATTGGGCCCGGCTTTTTCGGCTCCGACACCTGAGATTTTTTCTTGCGACGGGGTACAAAGGCATGGCGCAGGTGCGCGGGCAGCACGATAAAACACTCAAGCAGTGAGGCGACCAGAACACAGATCATCACCAATGGTATATCGCCCAGGATATTGCCGATGACTCCGCCCACCACCAACAGGGGCATGAAGGCCGCAACGGTGGTTAACGACGAGGCCAGTACCGGCCAAACCATGCGCTTGGCCGCACCTTCCGAGGCATAAATGGACTCCTCCCCCATCCGGGCATGGGCATCGGCATCCTCGCCAACCACAATGGCATCGTCGACGATCACCCCCAGTGCCATGATCAGTGCAAACAGGGAAATCATGTTGATGGAACCACCGATCAGCCAGAGCACTGCCATGGCCGCCAGAAAAGCAGTGGGGATACCGACGGCCACCCACAGGGCCACCCGACCCGGCAGAAACAGGTACAACAGACAGATCACCAGCACCAGGCCGCCCAGACCGTTTTTCACCAGCAGGGAAATACGATCATCCAGCAGCTGCCAGGTCTCGTCGTACACCTCCAGTTCCACCGTTGGCGGCAGCACCGGCCGAGTGTCCGTCAGCCAGTTTTCCAGGACTTTGGCCGCTTCCAGTGAATTGCCGTTTTCCGATCGCTGCAGTTGCAGTTCAACCGCCGGCTTGCCGTCCTTTTCCAGCGTTACCTGGCTCTCACGGGCCTCCTGACGAATGATGGCGACATCGCCAAGATGGAGCTGAACCCGCTCACCACTGAGCACCGGAATGTTTTCAAACTCCTGCGGGCTGCGTCGCTGCTCCACGGCCCTCAGTTCCCGGGTGGCGTCCTGCTGCGCCATCATGCCGGCGGGCAGGTCGCGGGAAATGGCGGCCACCCGTTCGGCAATCTGTTCCAGTGAAAGCCCCAGTGTCTCGAGGCGCTCCACCGGTACATCAATGCTGATCTGCTGTTCCGGCAGGCCGCGGATCGACACCCGGTCAATGCCGCGCTGGAGCAGTTCATCTTCAAAACGGTACGCCATCTGCCGCAACTCACTGCGATCGACATCCCCGTAAACCAGCAACCGGGCCACCGGTTCATAACGTTCAATGCGGGTTACCTGGGGCTCCTCCGCCTCGGCCGGGAAGTTGGTGAACTCGTCCACCTGCTGGCGCACGTCATCCAGGGCCTGGATCGGGTTGGTGCCCTCCTCGAACTCAAGCGTGATGGACGAGACACTCTGGGCCGAGGTGGAGGTCATTTTCTTTAGACCATCGACGCTTCGCAGTCGCTGCTCAAGGGGGTTGGTGATGCCCTGCTCGACATCCTCGGCGGAGGCCCCACTCCAGACCACGCGGACACTGACCACGTCCAGGGCAAAAGTCGGGAAAAACTGGATATTCATGCGGGTGAGTGCCAGTACGCCACCCAGCAGCATGACCAGCATCACCAGGTTGGCAGCGACCCGATGGTGAACAAAAAAACCGATGACGCCCTTTTTCCGCCTCATTGCGCCGAAGCCCCGGAATCCGCGACATCCACCTTGAGGCCGGTCACCGCATTGGGCAGGTGTGTGGTGATCAGTTGCGCACCAGACACCAGGGCCTCGCCAGACACCAGAAGGCGACGCTCGCCATTGCTACCCCGGGCTTCGCCGATGCGCTCGATACGGGCGCGCTCCATCCGGCCGTCTGAGGACATCAAATAAACGCTGTCAGCACCATAGAGGGCGCTGAACGGAATCGACACGGTATTGTTGCGGGCGGCCCGCTCCAGAGTCACGGGCAACAGGCCCCCTGGCCGTATTCCACCGGCCTCGCCTTCGAGTTCAAGAATGGCCTCGGTACCGGACGCATCGCTGGTGCCGGCGAAGCGGGTGAGCCGGAACCGGTGCTGATCCCCCTCGCTGGTGGCCGTCAGGGTTTCCCCGCGGGCCAGCGCATCCAGAAGCTCGCCACGGAACATCTCCGGGACCCGGGCCCTGAGTTCAAGACCATCCACGGGATAGAGCGACAGCAGCGGTTCGTTTCGGCTTACCTGATCTCCCTCGGCAACCCGGATATCGGTCACCATGCCGTCGAAAGGCGCAACCATACGGGCGCGTTCGGCATCCCGCCGCGTGCTGAGCAGGTTTGCCTCGGCCTGGGCCAATTTTGCCTCGAGGCTCTGCAGCCGAGCCGGGTGCTCTTCAATCGCGCGCTGCCGGGTATTCACTGTCAGTTCGGCTCGTGCGGCAGCATCGGTAGCCGCCTCTAGCGCTTCGCGGGAGGCCAGGTTCCGGCTAACCAGCGATCGGGTGCGCTCCAGCTGTCGGCGGGCGTTCTCGAGAATCGCCTGCTCGCTGGCAAGCGCTGTCTGGTCGTTCCGGTAACGCACCTGCTCCGATCGAATCTGGGCTTCCAGATCGTTTACCTGAGCCTCGGCCTGAGCCAGGGCGGGTTGGATATCGGCCTCATCCAGAGCCACCAGAAGCTCTCCCTCACTGACACGCTGCCCCTCCATCACCGGCCTGGCACCGATACGGCCTGCCAGGGTGGCGGTTACGGTCAGCTGCTCAGGCGCAAGAACCTCTCCGTAAAGGGGCAGCACCGGCGTGTGGGTGTCCGGCTCAATCTGCTGAACCTGAACACGCCAACTCCGCTCGGTGGCACTGACTTCTGCAGGCTCCGGGCGGGTCATCTTGAGAATCATGAAACCGGCGATACCGACGGCGAGAATCAATACGGGAACGAGTCGTTTGGACATTACTTGCTGGCCAGCTAAGGTAAAAAAAGCCCGTCGGGCTGTTAGGTTCAGACTACTATACAATCAAGGCTCGTTTTCGGATCGGACAAGCCTAGGTCCTGCGTCAATTTTACGCGGTGCATCCTCCATTCATGGCAACGGAGAGTATCTATCTTGGCAGTAGAGCATCATGTCAATCTCCTCAACGCAACGCTGATTAACGGGTTGATCGTTGCCGTCGTGGTCCTGATCCACCACGAAGTGCTGATTAATTTGAGCGGACTCCTGTCGAAAATGCGGCAGAGTCATCGCTTCCGGCTGATTGCCGCGGTGTTCGGCGTTCTCGCGGCCCACACCCTGCAAGTCTGGATCTTTGCCGGTGCTTTTTATCTCATGCACCATGCCGAGGGCTGGGGCGAACTTGGCGGCAATTTCAGCGGAAGCATGCTCGATTGTGTTTACTTTTCCTTCACCACATTTACCACCGTCGGCTACGGGGATGTCGAACCCTTTGGAGTCCTGCGTTTCCTCACCGGCATAGAAGCACTGTCCGGGCTGGTTCTGATCACCTGGAGTGCCTCCTTCCTGTTCGTGGAAATGCAGCGCTACTGGCCCACCCGCTAGACTTTAGTCGAAAATCGACGGCTACTTTGCACGAATTCTGATCTAATACCCGGATCTTGCGGCATGTGCACTGTCTTTGTACATATCGCTCCAGCGCTCCGGATACCCAGACCAGACCCATGGAAAGTTATAGGGAATCACAGAAGCACCTTGCCCGTCCTTACCGCAAAGCGGTACTTAAGACGTTGCTGATCTTTACCGCCATCAGCGGCCTGCTGTTTTTTACCCTCAATGTCCAGAGACAGAACTACCCCCTGGCGTTTGCCGAGCTTGGCATGGCGTGCTACTCGGTTTTCATTCTCTGGGCAATTGGCAACACACGACACCTGGAACGCTGGATTCTCGCCTTTATCCTGCCGTTCTGCATCACCATGATGTTCGCACTCACATCACCCCGGGCAACCACCACGGTCTTCGCCTGGGTCCTGTTGATTCCCATCCTTTCCCACCTTCTGATGGGCCGGCGCCTGGGCCTGCTGGTATCTGCCGTGTTCATGGGCACGGCAGCCGTGATCTTCTTTTTCAAATACCAGGATGCTCCGGACATGATACAGCCCCTTCCTATTGCCAATATGGGGCTGATGTCACTGACCATCCTCGCGTTCTCTCACATTTACGAGATCACTCGGGAGCAATCCGAATCACGCCTGCTTAAAATGGCTCAAACTGACGCACTCACCGGCCTCGCCAACCGGGCGCGCCTCAGCGATGTGTTTGAACAGGAGCGCAAACGCAGCCTCCGTAACGGAACCCCACTATCCGTGCTGGTACTGGATCTGGACCATTTCAAACAGGTCAATGATCAGCATGGTCACGAGGCCGGAGACCTGGCGCTCAGGCATGTCGCCAGCACCCTGCGCGCTTCGCTCAGAGCAACCGATCTGGCCACCCGGCTGGGTGGCGAGGAGTTCGCCATTCTGCTCACCAACACCACCGCAGACCAGGCTCATCGGGTGGCAGACAAGATCCGGGGTGCGATTGAATCTCACCCCGTGCCCTATCAGGACCAATCCATTGGCCTGACTATCAGCGGCGGCATTGCCCAGTTTGGTCCGGACGGTGGCGATCTGCGCAGCCTGATCGGCCGGGCCGACCAGTACCTCTATCACGCCAAGGATTCCGGACGTAACCGGATCATCAGCTCCGACAGCGCCCTGGTTCCCTGCCAGGCGTAATCAATTTAGCTCACACCCACTTGCAACGCGCCAGTGTGTAATAAAGCAATGGCACCACCAGAACGGTCAACAAGGTGGACATGGCCAGGCCAAATACCAGCGATATCGCCAGGCCGTTAAAAATCGGATCGTTCAGAATAAAGTAAGCACCCACCATCGCCGAGATCGCCGTCAACGCGATGGGTTTGATGCGCACCGCGCCCGCCAGGACCACCGCTTCATCAAGCTCGACGCCCTCCTCAATCAGCTGACGGATAAACACCACCAGCAGGATCGAGTTGCGCACGATGATCCCGGCCAGGGCAATCATGCCAATCATGCTGGTGGCCGTGAACTCGCGCCCCAGCAGCGCATGGCCGGGCATGATGCCGATCAGGGTCAGCGGGATGGGCGCCATGATCACCAGCGGCAGAATATAGGAACGGAACTGCGCCACCAGCAGAACGAAGATCATGAACACACCCACGCTGTAAGCCGCGCCCATGTCCCGGAAGGTTTCGTAGGTGATCTGCCATTCGCCGTCCCATTTGAGCGTGCCCTTTTCCGGCAATGGGGGCTGGTCGATGAAATACTGCTCCGGGGCCCCCGCTTGCTGGTTCAGGCGCTCGACCATGGCAAACATGCCGTACAGCGGCGAATCGATCTCCCCCGCCATGTCTGCCGTCACGTAGGTTACCGGTAGCAGATCCTTGTGGTAGATCGCCCCCATCCAGTCGGCTTCGCGTACGTCCGCAATGCTTGCCAGAGGAACCAGCGCGCCGCTGCGGCTCCGCACCTTCAGCGATAACAGCACCGATGGCTGGGCCTTGTCGCCTTCACCCAGAATCACCCGTATCGGAACAGGGTATTTGGCATGATCATCATGCAGGAAGCTGACCCCGGTTCCCCCCAGGGCGGTCTGCAGGGCACCGACCACCTGGGCCTGGGAAACACCGAGCCGTGCCGCACGGTCCCGATCCACCACCACTTCCCACTGCCGTGTGGGTGCCTCCAGGGTGGTGTCGATATCCACCAGGCCATCGACGCTGGTCATGCCTTCGGCCACTTGCCGGGCCAGCTCTGCCCGGCGGGTTTCATCCACCGCATAGATCTCGGCCACCACGGGTGACAGTACCGGCGGCCCGGGCGGCACTTCGACAATCTTCACACTGGCTCCGTACCGGTCACCGATTTCGGTCAGTGGGTCCCGGAGGGATTGTGCAATCGTATGGGACGACCGGTCCCGACTCTCTTCATCCATGAGATTGATCTGTATATCCCCGTGGTAGGGATCGCCACGCAGGTAATACTGCCGCACCAGGCCATTGAAATTGATGGGTGAGGCGGTGCCGGCGTAGGTTTGCCAGTTGGTTACTTCGTCCACCGTTTCCAGGTAGCTGCCCATATCCAGCAACACCCGCTGGGTCTGTTCCATGGGCGTGCGCTCGGGCATGTCGACCACAACTTGCAGTTCCGACTTGTTGTCGAAGGGAAGCATCTTCAGGATCACCGCCTGGAACACCGGCAATGACGAAGCCACGAGGGTAAGACCCACCACCCCCAGTGCCAGCAAACGGCGGCGCCAGGGGTGATCGCCCAGGAACGGACCGAGCACGGTCCGGAAAATTCGCAGGGATAACGGGCTGACGCCATCCGCAGAGCTGGACGCCTCCTCGGCTTCAGCGGCTTGCTCCCCTTTCTTGTGTTTGAGAAGCCTGAAGGCCAGCCAGGGGGCCACCACGAAGGCGACAATCTGGGACAGCACCATACCCGCGGAGGCATTGATCGGAATCGGGCTCATGTAGGGGCCCATCAGGCCACTGACAAACGCCATCGGAATCAGCGCCGCCATGATGGTGAGACTGGCCATGATGGTAGGCGTGCCCACTTCATCCACGGCCACAGGGATGATGTCCTTGACCGCACGACGGGAGTTCTGGATCCGGCGATTGATGTTCTCGGTGATGACGATGCCGTCGTCCACCAGGATGCCGATGGAGAATATCAGCGCGAACAGGGACACCCGGTTCAGGGTAAATCCCCATGCCCAGGAGAACACCAGGGTCAGCAGCAGGGTAATCAGAACCGCGATGCCGACAATCAGGGCTTGGCGCCAGCCCATGGCCGCCAGCACCAGCAGCACAACGCACAAAGTGGCGGAGATCAGATCGGTAATCAGTTTGCGGGCTTTCTGGGAGGCGGTTACGCCATAGTCCCGGGTGACCAGCACTTCCACCGATTCCGGCAGGGCCCGGTTGCGCAGCTGGTCCAGACGCTCTTCAATGGCCGTGGTGATATTGATGGCGTTCTCGCCCGGCTTCTTGGCGATGGCCAGGGTAACTGCCGGATAAACCTCGCCGGGCTGGCCAGCCACGCCGGTTTCCCGGGCCGGCCCGAATCCGGTCATTACACTCTGGTCCGCCACGGTGCCTCCCCGGCGGACCTGCGCCACGTCCTCCAGGTACACCGCGGAGCCATTGTGCATGCCCACAACAAGGCGCCGGACATCCTCCACGGTTTCCAGCAGCGTTCCGGCCTGGACCGGTATCGACAGGTTGTCCCGGGCAATCCGTGCCTCCTGGCTGCTGGTGTTGGCCGCCATCAGGGCGTTCCGGATGTCATCGATGGTGAGGTTGAACCCCGCCAGCAACGCCGGATCGAACCGGATATCGACCCGATCCGGGATCCCGCCGGTGGTATAGACATCCCGGGTGCCGGGGACCCGTTTCAGGGCGACTTCCAGCATGTGCGCCAGGCGAGTCAGTTCCTCCCCCGTATGCCCGTTGACCGGATCGTAGAGAGTGAGTGTCATCACCGGGACATCATCAATGCCCTTGGGCTTGACCACCGGCTGGGCAGCGCCCAGGTTGGGCGGCAACCAGTCCTGGTTGGAATACACCTGATTGTAGAGCCTGACCAGGGCTTCCTGCCGCGGGATGCCCACCTCGAACTGCACCGTGATCACCGCCTGGCCCTGGCGGGACACGGAATAGACATGCTCGACGCCCTTGATCTCGCTCATCACCTGTTCTGCCGGCGTGGCGATCGCGCTTTCCACCTCCCGGGTGCTGGCGCCCGGAAACGCCACCATGATATCGGCCATGGTGACGTCAATCTGGGGTTCTTCCTCTTTGGGTGTGACCACCACAGCCAGCACGCCAAGAATGATCGCCAGAATGGCCAGCAACGGTGTCAGGTGGTTGTCCTGGAAGACTCGGGCAATGGCGCCGGAGGGGCCAACTGGCGGCAAATCACGACTCACGGGCTCGACTCCTTGCCCGTTCTTTCAAGCGGATTCAGGCGCTCGCTGCCCACCAGCACAGACGGGTTTGTGACTACCCGCTCGCCCTCGCTCAGGCCCGCAAGAATCTCCAGCCGGCCATTGTCCCGCACTCCGGTGCGAACCTGCCTCAGCCTGGGCTGATCCTGATCATTGAGCACAAATACCGCACGGAGCTCGCTGCGTTGAATCAGGCTGCTGAACGGAATCCACAGGGTCTCACGGCTGGCAACCGGCACACTGACCTTCACCAGCATGCCGGGAAACAGCGAGCCATTGGGCTCACTCAGTCGCATCCGCAGACGGAAGGTGTGAGTTTGCGGATCGGCATAGGGGTAGAAGGTCATCTCACCGGTTTCCAGCACCCGGCCATCAGCCAGGGTGACCTGGGCCTGACGCTCCATACGGGCCAGTTCGGCATACTTCTGGGGAAGATCCACCACAACCCGGAGCTGCTCCAGGGACAAGCCGCTGAGCAGCGGCTGGCCGGGGTTGACCGCTTCTCCGACTTCGACATGTCGTTCGGTAAGAATGCCACCGTAGGGTGCCAGCACACGGGTATAGGAGAGTTGCTCCTGCGCCTCGGAAACCGAAGCCCGGGCGCGTTCGACCCGGGCCCTGGCAGCGGCAAGGTTGTTGCGGGCCTGGTCGAATTCCTGCCGGGACACAAGGCCACGCTCGTGTACCGCTTCAATACGCTCAAAGCGCTGCCCCGCATCCGCCAATGCCGCCTCGGCCTCCTCAAGCCCGGCCTCGGCCTGGCGCAGACGGGACCGCTGTTCACTATCCTCCAGCTGGACAATCAGGTCGCCGGCGGCAACGGAATCGTCAACATCGTAGGGCAGGTTCTGGACGGTGCCACTGGTCTGCGCAGAGACGGTGCTCTGCTGCACGGCTTCGATGACGCCATCGAGGTGCACGGTCTCGTGCAACTCGCTGCGCTCGGCAATGGCTGCCACCAACTCCGGGCCACTGCTCTGGCCCAGCGCAATGGAGGCCTGCATCATCAAGACCACGACAATGCACGCAGCGGCTATCCGTTCCATCGGGCATCTCCGATTATGGTTATGAGGTAATAACACAAGGTTATCAAAAATAAGCTCCGGGAACAGTTCAGGCGCTGGCAAAATGGGAGGAAGGTTTCTTTTTCAGAGCCTCAAATCCGATAATAATGTCCATAAGCTCGTTGGTTATTTCATCCTGACGCACCAGACGGAACTGGCCGCCAACCTCCTCCAGCCGATCATCAACCGCCTGCTCTGCCTGCTGCATCAATGCCAGCCTTGCCGCGTTCTCAGTAACCATCGCTTCCGCCGAAGCGCGAAAAACACTGGCGAAAATATGGTTGCGCAGCAGCGCTGCGAGCAGGGGTGTTGGCTGCATCGTATAGTCAGGTAGGGAGCGGGATTGCCATCCAGACTTCGCGGGATCAGAAAGCAACGTGGAGGCCAGCGGCAGCATTTGGCTCACTTCCGATTCACGCTGCCCCTTTTCGGCCCGTCGGGTGAACACAAGGGTAACGGCGATCCTGTTATGCACATCGCCGCCTCCGATTTCGTCCAGTCGCGTCACGATGTCGCTCGCCAGACGCCCGATACCATCAGCCGACGCCGGCGGCAGAAAGGTAGACTCCGGCCTGACCCCCTGATCGGTCAGGGCACCACTCATGCGGGCACCCACACACAGTACCCGGGCATGGCCGCCCATCGTCAATGCTTCTGACCGTGCGCTTTCAGCAAGCACCTCGTTGTAGTTGCCACACAGACCATGATCAGAACCGAACACCACTAACAGCCGCTCGGCCTGGGTAACTGCCGGTACCGAAATAGGCCCGGTTTTGGCAACGAACGCCCGAATGCCTCTCAGCACTGTCTGATGATAGGACTCAATGGACCGGGCAGCGTGCTCGTAGGGCACGGCGTTAATCGCAGACATGGTTTTCATGGTGTGAACAATGCTGCGAATACTGCTCAGGGTTTCGGTCCGTCTGGACAGGGTTTCAAGTGTCTGGGCCATGACGATCGTCTCCCGGCATTCCCAGTGCAACCTGGGCCACCATCAAAAGGCTTCTCTTTTCCTCTTCCTCCAGCGAACGATTCTGCCGGATGCTCTCGGCGACATCTTTCAGAGAGTCGCCAATACTGTTCCGCATCCTGACCATGACCTCGGCAACGTCTTTCTCCGGCAGGCCATCAAGCAGCCCTTCCAGGGCCGCCATCAATACCAGAAGCTGCTCGACGGCTGGCATTGGATCCCGCTCGGGCTGTCGCAGCGCAGTGCGCACTGCAGCCCCGCGGTTCAAGCGGGCCCTGGTGTTGTCGTCCAGCCGGGTTCCGAATCGGGCAAAATCCTCCAGCTCCTCGAACTGGGACAGGGTGACACGCAGATTGCCAGCCACTTCCCGAAAGGCGCGGTGCTGGGCCTTTCCCCCGACCCGCGATACCGATAGCCCGATATCCACCGCAGGAAACTGGTTTTTCCTCACCAGCCTCGGCGAGAGGTAGATCTGCCCATCGGTTATGGAGATTAGATTTGTCGGAATGTAGGCGGACAGATTCTCAGCCTGCGTTTCGACAACGGGCAGTGCGGTAATGGAACCACCCCCGGCGTCTGCGGTGAATTGACCGGCTCGCTCCAGCAATCTGGCATGCACATAGAAGATATCCCCGGGGAAAGCTTCCCGGCCGGGCGGGCGGCGCAGTAGCAGAGACAGTTCCCGATAGGAGCGGGCATGGTGGGTAAGATCGTCGAAAATCACCAGTACATCCCGCCCCTGGTCGGAAAAGTATTCCGCCATCGTCATCGCTGCATAGGGTGCGACATAGGCCAGCCCGGGCGCGTCCTCATCCCCGGCCGCAACAACAATGGCGCTCGCCAGCCGGCCGGCTTTCCGCAGGGTTTCAATAACTCGGGCAACCGCGTCTCCGCGCTGGCCGATTGCACAGTAAATGCTCAGTACGTCTGAGCGGGCCTGGTTGAGAATCGTATCGATAGCAATGGACGTTTTTCCGGTCTGTCGGTCCCCAATGATGAGCTCCCTCTGGCCCAGACCGATCGGGACCGCACCATCAATGACCTTGATACCGGTGGCCAGCGGTCGGTTCACCGGAGCCCGGCTCAGTATGCCGGGCGCGCTCGCCTCCACCGGTCGCTCAGCGGTCGACACTACAGCCCCCTTGCCGTCACGCGGGCTTCCGGTGGCATCAAGTATGCGGCCGATAAGGCCCGTGCCCACCGGTACACTGAATACTTTATGGGTTCGCCAGACATCCTCTCCCGAGGTGACCCGATCAGAAGGCCCGAGCAAAATCACGCCCAGTCGATCCGGCTCCAGATCCAGCACCACACCCCGGACGCCCGAAGCGAACACCAGCAACTCGTCAGCAAGGGCCCGGGCAAGGCCAGAGACAACAGCAATACCGTCACCAACCTCGGCAACCGTGCCCACTTCGGTCAGCGCAGGTGCAGGCGTCGGGCCGTCCAGTAAGGCACCCAAAAAGTTCCTGGCCGGAGTAAAGGACGGTTTCTCAGCCATGATTTTGCATCCATCCGGTCCCACCCGACGCCAAGCGTTCGGATAACATTCCGGTCAGCTCATCGGTATAACTGTCGACCGTCCAGGCCACCTGAACGCTGCCAACACGCAGGATCAGCCCCGGAGCCTGACCGGGATCCGTCGTGAAACCCAACTCGAGGTCCGGGGCCAGGCCTGCCAACGCCGTTCGAATCTTTTCCTGTGTTCTGTCCGGGAGCGGCTTATGAGTGGTCGCAACAGCCTGTTCCGCGTTGCCAGCGGCGGAGACCAGCTCCGGCTTCATGGACTTCAGCTTTCCGATCACATGCAGCCCAATACGCTCCTCGAGATCCTCATCCGCCAGATCACGCAGGGCCCGCCGCACCAGTTGGTAAAGTGTTTCGGCGCTGGCCAGGTGCAACTCACTGATAAATCGGTCCCGCTCTGAATTCAGATGTGCCTGCCATTCCTGTTTTTCCCGTTCCAGGCTCTCCCGCGTGACGGCGAGCAAAGTGTCTTTCTCTTTTTCCGCCTGCTGACGAAAACGCTCCACCTGTTCGGAGTTGTCGACCAGCAATGCCCGCTTCTGCTCCAGAAACGCAGCTTCAGCTACTGAGGCCTGCTTCTGCGCTATCTCAGCTTCCCCCATTCGTGCTGCGATCTCGGACTCACGGGCATCGATTCCATTCAGGATGGGCCTGTACAGAAAACGCTTGAGCAGCCAGACCAGCACCAGAAAATTACCGATCTGGGCAAGCACCGTGATCCAGTCAATGGACATGATTCAACCTGCCGCCGACTGAGCGGCCTGCAGCGCCTGATCCCAGAACGGATTGGCAAACAGGACAATCATCGCCACGACAAAACAGTAGATGGCCGTGGACTCGATCATGGCCAGGCTGACGAACAGGGTCCGCGACAAGGTAGAGGCGGAATCCGGCTGCTGGGCAATGGCAGCAAGCGCCGCGGCGGCAGCCCGGCCCTCCCCGAGCGCCGGGCCGATTGCACCAAAAGCCACGGACAGGCCAGCGGTCAGAATAGAGACCGCAGCAATCAGAGCAAAGTCACTCATTTGTCTTTCTCCTTGGGCAAAGGCTTTCCAGCGGTGGCTGTCGCCGATGAGATGTAAACCGTCGCCAGGATGGCGAATATGTAGGCCTGAATCAGACCTGTGAGCAATCCGAGGACATCCATGACCACAGGAAAAAAGAACGGCGCAACGCCCAACAGGATGCCTGCGATCACCGCACCACTCATGACGTTGCCATACAGTCGGATGGCCAGGGATATACCGCGCGAGAATTCGCTGATGATATTGAACGGCAGCATCACCACAGAGGGCTGCACGTAGGTTTTCAGATAACCGCCGATGCCCTGTCGGGTAATACCGAACAGGGGCACGGCGATCAGGACCGATAGAGCCAGAGCCGCCGTGGTGGAAAGCGAGGCCGTCGGCGGCGTGAATCCTGGCACAACCAGCAAGAGGTTCGAAAATGCAATAAACAGGAACAGCGTTCCGGAAAAATAGAGCACATGGCGAGAGGCTCGCGGCGAGATTTCCTCGATCTGGCTCTGGATCGCCGTCACAATCACTTCCAGGGTGGTGCGCCAGCGGTTCGGTGGCACATCCGGACGTAAATTTCGGGTAACAAGGATGGAAGTGAGGGTCAGCAGGATCATGACGCCCCAGGTGAAGCCCACTGTCTCACTGATATCCAGGCCCCAGACCGTGAATAGCGTTGTTTCATCGGGCGTCAGCTCCATCAGACTTCCTCCGGGTGCGGTATTCGTGCCAGTAACATCGCCAGGTAGCGCACCAGAAAAAACGCCGCCCCGTAGCCCGCGAAAGCCCAAATCAGGGTCGCGCCCCCTGTCACCAGCCAACCCACCGCCAGCAGCAATCCGATGCGCACCACGGCACTGGGCAGAAGTACCGCGGATGGTCTGGAAGAGCCCAGAGCAAAACGTACACTCGCTGCCAGACCCGCGAAATAGAGAATGCTCACAGCCACGCCGACACCAAAGCCCCAAAGCACATCCGGCCAGTCAATGATCATCATGGTCCTGCTCCTCCTCTTCCTTGCTTTCCCTGCCAATCCACGCCCAGGCAATGAAGCCACCCAGAGTCACGCCCCCCAGAATCAGGGCGAGCACCCAGGGGAAATCCTGCGGCACGGTGCGCTCCAGCCAGAGCCCGAGAAAGGCACCACCAACGGTCGGCACTGCAATGGACCAGCCAATCATCCCGAAGGCACCCAGACCACGCAGCGGGCTGACACCCGGATTGTCCCGGGCCTTTTTCAGGCGCCGGGCCCGACGCCCTATATCGTCCTCCGGTGCACCACGCTGCGGATTCATGGCTTGGGCCGTTGTAGGTCGGCGAACCGGCGCACCATGCCAGCCTCCAGCCTGGATAGGGCGGACCGGGCCATGCGTTCGTCTTCATCCACCTCAATAAAGTTCTTTCTGACACTCTCCTGAAGGGTGTCCAGATCCTCACCCTTGGCACCTCGCCGGATCGCAATGTCAACTTTGTGGCCCTGCTTCACGAGAATGCCCTCATCAATACCGAAGATCTGCTCACGGCCATCCTCCAGAGTCAGAATCAGGACCGACGGCACCAGCGAGGTGACAAAATCAATGTGGTTGGGCAGCATCCCAAAGGCGCCGTTTTCGGCAACGGCGAACAGCTTGCGGGCCTTGCCCTGATAGAGCATCCGGGTCGGCAGCCGAAGGCAGACCTCCATTGCTTCAGCCAGGCTCATACCACCACCTCAGGCAGTGCGCCAATCATGTAGTACTCACTTTCGTTCTGTTCGAACTCCGTCTGCTCCAGAATGGTTTCACAGCCACTCAACGTTTCGGCGATGGTCACGCGCTTGCCCTCGGCACCGGTAAAGGCTGCGGTGGTAAAAAACGGCTGGGTCAGGAAGCGTTCCAGCCTTCGGGCACGGGCCACGGTGGTTCGATCACCCGCCGAGAGCTCCTCAATGCCGAGCATGGCGATGATGTCGCGCAGCTCCTCGTATTCGGCCAGGGTTCTGCGAACCGCCCGGGCGATGTCGTAATGCCTCTGCCCGACCACCGATGGCGTGAGCATGACCGATGAGGACGCCAGGGGATCAATGGCCGGATACAGACCTTCGCTCGCCCGCTTCCGTGACAGCACCACCGAACCGGAAAGGTGGGAAAAAATATGGGCAGCGGCGGGATCGGTGAAGTCGTCGGCAGGCACATAAACCGCCTGAACCGAGGTAATGGCGGCACTGCGGGTGGAGGTGATTCGTTCCTCCAGCTCGGCCAACTCGGTCGCCAGGGTGGGCTGATAGCCCACCCGTGAAGGCATACGCCCCAGCAGCCCGGAGACTTCCGAACCGGCCTGAACAAAGCGGAAAATATTGTCGATCAGCAACAACACATCCCGACGCTGTTCGTCGCGGAAATACTCCGCCATGGTCAGCGCCGTCTTGCCGATCAGGAACCGAACCCCGGGAACTTCATTCATCTGCCCGAACAGCATGACGGTGTTCTCGAGCACGCCAGCCTCACCCATTTCCCGATAGAGCTCTTCCGCTTCCCGGGAGCGCTCGCCAATACCGCAAAACAGGCTGACGCCCTTGTGCTGCTGCACGGTGTTGTTGATCAGTTCGGTAATCAGCACCGTCTTGCCGACACCGGCACCGCCAAACAGACCGGTTTTTCCACCCCGCTCGATGGGCGATAACAGATCAATGGCCTTGATGCCGGTTTCCAGGATCTGGCTACGAACCACACGATCTTCCAGCAGGGGCGGGAGCTGATGGATAGCGCGGCGCTCACTGGTAGCCGGCGCAGGCTGGTTATCCACCGGCGCCCCAAATACGTTCAGCATTCGGCCCAGAGTGGTATCACCCACCGGTACAGTAATTGATGATCCGGTTGCCCGGACCAGCGTGCCCAACCCCAGCCCTTTCACAGGAGCCAGTGCTATACATCGGACCACGCCTCTGTCCTCCAGGGCGGCCACCTCAAGAGCAATCTTGCCGGCGAACAGCAGCTCGCGAATGTGGGGCACCGGCTCCGGAAACCGCACACTCACCACGCCGCCACGAATGGCTACGACAGTCCCTGTGCCATCATCCTTGGGAGCGTCCCGGGGCTCGTTCTGGCTCATAGCGGGGCCGTTACCCGGCAGACACGCGAGTGCCCGCCGATCCTTCCAGTATGGCCACGGCGTCCTGCAGCCGGCCAATGCCGCTGATCCCGCCAGCCTGGGCAAAATCGCAGGCGGCCTGCAGTTTCGGGCCCATGGAGCCGGCAGGCATCTCCAGGGCCCGTGCCTCGGACACTGTGAGCTCCGAAAGCGCCGTCGACCGATCAGTTCCGAAATCCCGGTAGACCGCCTCAACATCCGTTAACAGCAGCAACGCGTCCGCACCCAGTTGCCTGGCCAGCAAGGCACTGGCGGCGTCCTTGTCGATGACCGCCTCAATGCCGACCATGCTGCCGTCGTCCCTGCGCAGCACCGGTATTCCGCCACCCCCGGCACACACCACGACCACGCCCTGGTCGAGCAGCAACTTCAGTACGCGCATGTCCGGTATTTCCAGGGGCTTCGGAGAAGGCACCACCCGGCGCCATTTGTCGCCGTCCGGCGCAATGCTCCAGCCCGCACCGGCTGCCCGGCGCTCGGCCTCTTCACGGTCATAGACCGGCCCTACAAACTTGGTCGGCTTTTCAAAAGCCGGGTCCTTGGGATCCACCACGACCTGAGTCAGCAGGGTTGCGACCGGCCGGTCATGTTCCAGGGCGTTCTCCAGCTCCTGTTCGATCATGTAGCCGATCATGCCCTCGGTTTCCGCTCCCAGGACATCCAGCGGGTAGGCCTCATCCGGTTTGTAGGAGGCGCCCTGTAAAGCCAGCAGCCCGACCTGTGGCCCATTCCCGTGGGTGACCACCAGATCGTGGCCGGCCCGGACAACCGCGGCCAGCGATCGGGCCGCAATTTGCACATTGTTGCGCTGGACCTCTGCAGTAAGCGGCTCCCCGCGTTTCAGGAGGGCATTTCCCCCCAACGCTGCCACAACCAGCATGTCAGCCTCCCAGGGTCGCCACGAGGACGGCCTTGATGGTGTGCATGCGGTTCTCCGCCTGATCGAAAACAATCGAGGCGGGGCTTTCGAAAACCTCTTCAGTCACCTCCATGGCGTCAATGCCATAGGTCTCCTGAATCTCCTTGCCCACAACGGTTTCGGTGTTGTGAAAGGCCGGCAGACAATGCATGAAACGCGCCCGCGGATTGCCGGTTTTGGACATCAGGGCCGCATTCACCTGGTAAGGCATCAGCAGTTTGATCCGTTCGGCCCATTTTTCCTTTGGCTCGCCCATTGAGACCCAGACATCGGTGTACACGAAATCGACTCCCGCAACGGCGGCGTCAACATCCTCCGTGATGGTGATGCGGGCTCCGGTTTCAGCCGCCAGCGCCTGGGCCTCCTCCTGAACGGCCTGGCCAGGCCAGCAGGCTTTTGGTGCGCACAAGCGCACGTCCATACCCATCTTGGCGCCGCCGATCAGCAGGCTGTCGCCCATGTTGTTGGCGGCATCGCCGATGAACACGTAGGCCACATCCCGCAACGGCTTTTCCACGTGCTCCTGCATGGTCAGGAAGTCCGCCAGTATCTGGGTGGGGTGAAATTCGTTGGTGAGCCCGTTGTAGACCGGCACACCGGCGTACTGGGCCAGTTCTTCCACAACGGATTGTCCGAACCCCCGATACTCTATGGCATCGTAGACCCGGCCAAGAACCCGGGCGGTGTCTTTCACCGATTCCTTGTGCCCGATGTGGGTTCCGGTCGGCCCCAGGTAGGTTACCCGCGCCCCCTGGTCGAAGGCAGCAACTTCAAACCCGACCCGGGTTCGCGTGGAATTCTTCTCGAAGATCAGAGCGATGTCCTTGCCTTCGAGCTTGGGCACTTCGGTGCCAGCGTACTTGGCCGTCTTCAGATCCGCAGACAGCTTCAGCAAAAAGGCGATTTCCCTGGGGCTGAAATCCCGCAGGGTAAGGAAGTGTCGGTTCTTGAGATTGAATGCCATAGCGTTTCTCCCTGGCTGTCAGATAGCGTCCCGGATGGTCGGGCAACTCATGCACCGACCGCCGCCGCGGCCACGGCCCAGCTCGGCACCGGGTATGGCCAGAACTTCGATGCCCGCGGCCGAAAGCGCCGCGTTGGTGTCGTCGTTACGGTCATAACCGACAACCACCCCCGGGCTCAGGGCCAGCACATTGTTGCCGTCGTTCCACTGTTCCCGCTCACGTTCTTCCGGGGTATCGCCACCCGTTGCCACAACTTCCAGGGCCGGGTAGCCGAGGATTTCCGCAACCACCTCGAACAGGTGTCGGGAATCCTGACTGAAGGCCAGTGTTTTCGCCCCCTTACCGGGACGCAGGTCGTAGCAGATCACGGCATCGGCCACTTCCTTGAAGGCAGTGACCACGTTGCCACCACAGAAGGTAAACACGGTATCCAGGTGCATCGCCGACCGGGTTTTGGGCAGCTGGCAGGCAATCACCCGATCCACCATGCCGCCATCAAAGAGAGCTTTTGATAGTTGCCCGATCGCCTGGGGAGAGGATCGCTCGCCCATGCCCACCAGAACCGTTCTGTTCCCCAGCGGCATGATATCCCCACCCTCAAGGGTGGCCAGGCCATGGTCTTCCAGAGGATCGCCCCAGTGCACGTTCACCTTGCCGGCGAATTTCGGGTGGAATCGGTAGATAGCAGCCATCAGCAGGGTTTCCGGCTTGCGGGCAGCCCAGTACATGGGATTGAGGGTGACCCCGCCATACACCCAGGCGCTGTTGTCCCGGGTGAACAGGAAGTTGGGCAGTGGCGGCAGCACAAACCCGAAACGCCCGAGGTGGTTGCCAAACAGACCGTCCGGCTCAAAGGGCAGATCCCCCACCTCCAGGCCGCCGATCAGGAATTCGGCAAGTGCCTTTTCTGGCAGTTCATCCATCCAGGCGCGCAGGTCCGACACCATGCCCACGCCGATGTGGTTCCAGTTAATCCGATGGTCGAGAATCCAGGCCCGGCCCTCGGGAATCGCCAGTGTGTCCGCCAGCAACTCATTGACGTCCAGAACCTCAACGCCCCGACCACGCATCACACTGGCAAACACGTCATGATCTTTCTGGGCCTGCTTGACCCAGAACACATCATCGAACAACAGGGCATCGCAGTTGGACGGCGTCAACCGCCGGTGAGCCAGCCCCGGCCGGCAGATGATGACCTGGCGCAGGGTCCCGGTCTCAGAGTGCACTCCAAGTGTTTGTTCAGACATGACAAAACTCCTTTTGTCGCAGGGCTACAGCGGGGGTCACAAAAGTGTGCCGACGCTGATAACCACAGTGATAAACACAGTCAGAATAAGCAGCAAGGGCCAGATAAAGGCGAGCCAGCGATCGTAGGACACGCGCCCGATGGCAAGCCCGCCAACCACCACCGCAAAGGTCGGATTGATCAGGTTCACCAGGCCGTTGGCAGACTGGTAGGCAGTTACCACCAGATCCCGCCCGACGTTGGCAAAATCCGCCAGCGGCGCGAGGATTGGCATGGACAGGACGGCCAGGCCGGAGGACGACGGCACGAAGAAACTCATGCCCACCTCGATCCAGAACATCAGGTTGATAAAGGCCAGTTCCGGCAGGCCACCCAGCGAGGTTTCGGCGCTGTGCAGGATGGTATCGGCAATCATGCCCTGTTCCATGATCACCACAATGCCGCGGGCCAGGCCGACCACCAGCGCAACCCCGAGGAGATCCCGGGCACCATCGACAAAACTGCCGGTAAGTTTCTTTTCGCCCAGTCGTGCAATGATGCCGATCACAATGGCTGCACCAAAGAATAGGGAGCCCATCCGGGCCATCCACCAGCCCTGGGATGACACCCCCCAGATCATCACGGCAAAGGTCAGGGCAAAGATCACCAGGGCAATAATCTGGGTTGTCGTCAGAGTGGCGCTGTGAATCTCCTGATCATCGCCCTGCAGAAACAGTTTCTTGTGCGCAGCCCATTGCTTGGCAACCACCGATCTCGACGGATCGGTTTTTACCCGGCGGGCATATCGCATCACGTAGCCGATACAGATCAAAAGGCCGCCGATCAGCAGAACAAAACGCAGCACGATACCGTCAGTGAAAGGGATACCCGCCGCATTGGCTGCAATCACCGTGGCAAAGGGGTTAATCGTGGAACCCAGCACGCCAATGCCGGCGCCGATCAGAATGATGGCAACGCCCGTCACAGCGTCGTATCCGGCCGCAAGTATCACGGGGATCAGAATGGCGTAAAAGGCCAGGGTCTCCTCAGCCATACCGTAGGTCGTGCCGCCGATCGCGAAGAGCACCATCAGTATCGGTATCATCCAGATCTCGTGGCCTTTCAGATGCCGCATCGCGCTGCGGATACCGGTATCTATGGCGCCCGTGGCATTCATTACGCCCAGAAAACCGCCCAGAAACAATACGAATAGCGCAACATCAATGGCATTGGCGACATAACTGTCCGGATCATAGAACCCGGCTGTCGGTGCCAACATCACATCAACGAAGCCCTGCGGGTTCGGATCGACGGTCTGGTAGGTGCCCGGAACCGCCACTTCCCGACCAACCTCTTCATTCATGGCGCGCTCATACTGCCCGGCCGGAATAATCCAGGTCAGCGCGGCCACCAGAATAATCAGGCCAAAGAGAATGGTGTAGGCAGTAGGGAATCGGGAAGCAAGGTCGGTTTCGGGATTTTCTGGCAGTTTTTCGTCTTCAGTCACGATGCGTCTCCTTTCCTGAATCGCATGGTGCAGACAGGTTCTTTCCGGGAACCTCAGGGGCTGAACACTTCCTCAGTGGTTACGCACCACTGGCTCAGATCTGCATGGCTAGAGCATAGTTCATGAAGTGGGATCGCAAGTTGAGATAGAGCAATTTTTAATCAGCCATAAAAAAACCCCGGGTGGAGGAGTTGGTTCCACTCGGGGCAAGAATGTCACCCGCCGGCTATGAGAAGCGGGTAACCGCCATGCAAGGTCTTACCACCTGGCTGTCAGTGCGGCACGCAGGGTCCGGCCAGGCTCATTAACTCTTACGGCTTCGGGGTTGAATGGATCAGTATTGGCCCGGCTAACGTGGGGCGCCCAGGTATTATCGAACAGGTTATCCACTGCCCAGCTGACGCTCAGATAGTCTGCGAGCGGGTGGCTCCCGGACAGGTTCAGGACACCATAGCCCGGTGAAGTGCCAGGATCCTGGCCGGATTCCAGATCCACGCGGTCCTGGCGGCGGGCCAGCACCCACTCCAGTTCCAGGGCATGCCCCATATGCTGCCAGCCAAGGGTCTGAATAAACTGCACCGGGGGAATTTGCGGCAAGGGTTTATTCTCGTCCCGGTTCTCACCCCGCACCGAGGCCAGGCTGCTATTAGTGCTCCAGGTGCCGTTGCTCCATCCAAGCTGCCCTTCAACGCCCATCAGCCGCGCATCGATATTGCGGTAGACGCTGACCTGATCCGCGTTCCGGGTGCGCAGCACGAAATCATCCACCTGATCCACCCATATAGCCGGACGCCAGTTCCAGCCATTGCTCTGGCCGGGCATCGCCAGTTCCAGCTTGCGGTGCGTCTCAGGGTCGAGAGAAGGGTTGCCTACCCAGCGTCTTGCCGGATCCATGTTGTTCCAGCTGGCAATGTAACGTTCAGTGACGCCCGGGCTTCGGACACTATGGCTTGCCGTAACCACCAGCGACTGGATGGGAGAAAACCGCCAATCGCTGCTCACAAAGCCACTGAAGTTGTCATCGGTCGCATCGGTATTGGTGGTGCCGTAGATCGCCTCGTAGGCATCGGCGGCAGACATGGCCATCATGCCACTACCAAACACCTTGTCGGCGGCCCCAGCGGACATTTCCACGCGATCGTAGCGCACACCACCGCCGAGCTTTAACTCGGGCGTTACCCGGTAGAAGCGCTCAGCGAAGAGGCCAAAACGATCTCGATCCACGTCGGGCCAGAGCACGGAAGTGAGCACATCCAGATTCGCCCCGCCAAACCGTTCGGCGTCCCAGTTGTTGGTCTCGACATCCGCACCAATGGCCCAGTCGGTTCTGCCATCCGGACTCTGGTCCAATGTCAGGCGAAGGCCCCGGGTCTGGGTTTCCGAAAGGGTCTGCATTTTCATGGGCATCCCCATCATGATAGGGGGCTCACGGAGACTGAAGTTATCCATGATGTGATCAACATCGGCCTGCCAGGCCAGCAGGTTCCAGTTGCCGTTGGCGATGGGCGAGCCCAGCTCCAGTCGCATGATGTCGGTATCGGTTTTCGGCGCATCCATGCCGGAGCCGGCGTATTTCACATCCCGCTCTTCCTGCCGGCTCACCAGCCCCTTGATATAGAATCCGTTATCCGCCTTCCACGCTGCATCCAGGCGGGCCTCGGAGTTCTTGTAGGCGCTGCGCACTTCGTTGCCATCGCCGTCCTCGTAGTCGTCCGCCTCGTCGTAACCACCTGCGAGCCGAAGCCAGGCACTGTCGCTACCCACTGCAGCACTGCCGTTGACCAGCTTGCCATTGCCGTTGTCAGCGCCACCCACAGTCAGGTGCCCCGTGGTGACGGAATCATCAAAGGCGGGCGCCGCCGTGGTGGCAATGATCTGGCCACCGGTGATCGGGCCCCAGCGGAGGGTCTGGTTACTGGTCCGCACCTCGAGCAAAGGCGCCAGTGCCGAACTCAGGCGACTGGTTGGGGGATCCATGCGATTCGGGCAGGCCCCTTCAACGCGGATACCGTCCAGAAGCACATCCACCCGCTCCTGGCTTTGACCACGAATCACCGGTTCCAGCCCCCGACCACCCATTCGGGAGAGCGACACCGACGGATCAGAGGACAAACGTTCTACAGGCTCTGAGGCCAAAGTACTCGAGGCCTCTTCAATGTTCTGACCCTCAGTAACACGAATGACCGGCAAGTCGGAAGAACTCTCCTGGGCCAACACTCCGGCAGGCAGAGAAACCAATCCCGCAGCACATAATCCGATGAAACGCGTTCCAATTACCGTCGCCATACAACCTCATCCTGACCAGCTCTGATAGTTGGCGCCAATCATAAACATCAGCCGGCGCCGGCGCCTGAGACCAAATGCCGCATCCCCTCGGAGGTATTACCGCGTATCCGGACGGAAAAAACCGCTAGAATGCCCGTTATGGAATGGCTGACCCACTCACAGACCGGATTTCAACAGACTGCCCGCTATCTGCTGGGCATGCGGCTGACTGTTGTCGCTTTGCAACTGATTGCGATCGCCGTTGCCGAAACCATGGTGACCCTGACGCACCGTGCCGAAGCGGTGATTCTGCCCCTGGCCTATGGCCTGCTGGCAACACTGGCGTGGCTCTGGTTTACCCGTCGCCCGCCGCGCTCGACACAGGCCGTCAGCCTGGTGCTGATCGTCGATCTGCTGCTGATCGGAGTCTGGCTTTACCTGACGGGCGGCTACACTAACCCCCTGGTTTCCCTGTTGCTGTTGCCCATCGCCGTTGCCATTGTGCTGGTGCCCCTGGGCCAGAGTATTGCCGTCACCGTTGCCGGCGTTGCGGTTTATACCTCCCTGGTAATCTGGCATACGCCGGTCACCCATGGACATCACAACGCCAACCTGGCCCAGTTGCACCTGGTCGGCATGTGGGTGACCTTCGCCACAACCGCTGCCATCCTGCTGCTGGTTGTCGGCGCCCTGGCACGTCGTCTGCGCCAGCAGCAGGCCCAGCTTGCACAAATACGGGAAACCCGGCTGCGGGATGAGCAGATCATCGCCCTGGGACTGTCGGCTGCTGCAGTGGCACATCGCCTGGGGACGCCGCTTAACACCATGACGCTGCTGGTGGATGAAATGAAAGCCGCAGTCCCGGGGGGTGAGCCCATGGCAGACGATCTTGCGCTGATGGAGAGTCAACTGGGTCTTTGCAGTGCCCACCTGCAACAGCTATCGACAGCGGCCGTACAGGCCAAAACCGAGCAACTGGAAACCCTGCCTGCCCGGGACTGGGTCGCACGTCTTCGGGAATCAGCCACCCTGCTATGGCCAGGTGCCGCCATTGAATGGCGACAACCGATGCCGGAATGCCCGGTTGCCGTGGACGCCACTCTCGATCAGGCCGTTCTCAATGTGTTGGCCAACGCAGTGACAGCCAGCCCGTCGTGGGTCGCCGTTGCCGCCAGTAAGGGTGCCGACGGCCGGATGGAACTGGTTGTCGAGGACCATGGTGATGGTCTGGAATTCACCCCGGAAGGTACGCTCGGCGACAAGGTGGTCAGCTCGGAGAATGGTCTCGGAGTTGGCCTTTTCCTGTCTAACGCCACCATCCAGCGTCTTGGAGGCACACTGAAAGCCCGGGGCAGTGCGGACGGTACCACCATCATCATTGAGCTGCCGATCGCCGCAGCGACCAACAGCCTATCGGGAGAACAGGCGTGAACAAACAACAGGCGTGGCTGCTTATTGATGACGATGACGCCTTTCTGCAGGTGCTTCAACGCTCACTCGGACGCCAGGGCATCGAAGCGCAGCTCGCCCACGGACACCAGGAGGCAAAAAATGCCCTGGTGAACGGAACATTTCACCGGTGCGTACTGGATCTGAACCTGGCAGGCGAAAGCGGCCTGCAGCTTCTGCCAGAGCTTCTGGACATGCATCCGCATCTGGAAATACTGGTGCTCACCGGTTACGGCAGTATCGCCACGGCGGTCGAAGCCATGCGCAGGGGGGCGGTGAACTACCTCTGCAAACCAGTGACCGTCAGTCAGCTACTGGCCGGGTTCGAGCCGATTGATGCCCCGCCGGATCTCCGGGCTGAGCCGCCGTCCGTCGAGGAGATGGAGTGGGAGCACATCCAGCGGGTTCTCAACGAGAATGAAGGCAATGTCTCTGCCACCGCCCGGGCCCTGAACATGCATCGCCGTACCCTGCAACGAAAACTCCAGAAGCACTCGCGCTGGCGCTAATCAACGCCGACCAACTGGCAAAAAACTGACATCCATCAATCCGGTTTGACCATCTACCCATGGTTTTTCAGGGGTATTCCGGTAGCATGTGCAACCGTTCGAACAGGTCTCACAGGGAGGAGAGTTCGTTAATTTACAGACCGGAAACTCGAATTACTGACTCTCATGCCCAGATCCCCCAAGACGATTACACCCCCCTCAGACATTGATCCCCATCGCCTGGCCATGGTTGCGGCGGTTACGCCCAATTTTCTGGTGATGCTGGACGATGCCGGCCGCATTGAATGGGTAAACCCCAGCTTTGAGGAGCACACGGGGTATCAGCTTGAGGAGGTGCGCGGATACCTCCCAAAGGAAGTGCTTTACGGGCCGGACACCGACCCCGAAACCATCAAGCGCATTAACCAGAAGCTGCACCGGGCAGAGGTCATTGAAGAAGACATTCTTCATTACACCAGAGCAGGAGAGCCCTACTGGGTGCATACCTATTGCGTTCCGATCGGTACAGAGCAGGGCGTTGCTCCCGGTTATATCGCCATCCAGAACAACATCTCGGACAGGAAGAACAGCGAGCGGGGCCTGCGCATCGCGGCCAGCGTGTTCGACCGCAGCCACGAAGCCATCCTGATCACTGACCAGTCGAACCGGATCCTGGATGTGAACCCCGCGTTTTCGCGGATTACCGGCTATAGCCGGCAGGAGGTTTTGGGCCTGAACCCGGCGATTCTCAGCTCCGGCCGACATTCCGGGGAATACTACCGATCCATGTGGCGCACCATCGAGAAAACCGACCACTGGCGGGGCGAAATCTGGAACCGCCGGAAAAACGGTGAAGAGTATGTGGAGCTGCTCTCCATCAGCCGCGTGCACCTGGAGGAACCCGGGCAGTATTACCACGTGGCTGCCTTCTCGGACATAACCGCACTCAAGAACCATGCGCGCGAACTGGACCGGGCTGCCAACTACGACGACCTGACTGGCCTGCCCAACCGCCAGTTGCTGGAAGAGCGACTGCGCACGGCCCGCAGTCACGCCAACAGACAACATCGCAGCGTGTCGGTGTGCTATCTGGACCTCGACGGCTTCAAGGGTATCAATGACAAATGGGGGCAGTCGGCCGGTGACCAAACCCTGCGGACCCTGGCCGAGCGACTGACCCGCGCGCTGCGCAGCGGCGATACCGTTGCCCGGATCGGTGGCGACGAATTTGTCCTCCTGCTGCAGGGTGATGACAACCACGAAGCGGTTTATCAGCGTATTCTGGCTACCGTCGGCGAGCCGGTAACGGTGGGCGATCAGAATGTTTCACTCACGGCAAGCCTCGGTATTACCCGCTACCCGGAAGACGGATCAGACGCCGAAGGTCTGATTCGGCATGCCGATCAGGCCATGTACTCCGCCAAGGAAAAAGGCCGCAACCAGTATCACTTTTTCGATCCCGACCTGGACGAACATCGCCGGAACCGGCGCAATCAGTTGATGGAAATCTCCCGGGCCCTGGAAAACGAGGAGTTCGAGCTGTTTTTCCAGCCCCAGATCCGTGTCACGGATTGCGAGCTTTTCGGTTTTGAGGCGCTGATCCGCTGGAACCACCCCCAGAAGGGGCTGGTTCCGCCTGGCGAGTTTTTGCCGATTGTCGAGAACAGTCATCTGGAAGTACCGCTGGGGCAGTGGGTTTTGAAAGAAGCGATTCACCAGATGAATGCCTGGAAGGAAGCGGGAGAGGACCTGGCGGTCAGCATTAACATCAGCGCTCCGCACCTTATGGACCGCTCATTTGCTGACTACCTGGAGAGTTACCTGCACAGCCATCCAGAGGTAGCACCCGGACAGATCACGCTGGAGGTCCTGGAATCGACTGCCCTGGAGGACACCCAGCGGGCCAGCAATGTTCTGGCGCGTTGCCAGAGTCTGGGCCTTCAGGTGGCGCTGGACGATTTTGGCACCGGTTTCTCGTCGCTGACCTACCTGCGCACGCTTCCGGTGGACATCATCAAGATCGACCAGAGTTTTGTTCGCAACATGCTTGAGGATGCCGGCGACCGCGCCATCGTGGAGAGCGTGATCTTTCTGGCCCAGCGGTTCGCCCACCCGGTTCTGGCCGAAGGCGTTGAAACCATGGAACACGCCCGTACACTGAGGCAGATGGGATGCAATTTCGTGCAGGGCTTCGGGATCGCCCGTCCCATGCCGGCAACCGAGGTGCTGGGCTGGGCACGGAAGTGGCAGCATAAAGCCCGTTCCGGCAAGGCTGGCGACCTGCTCAGCACCGCCGTCGCCATTGGCAAGGGCCTCTGAGCCGGAGAGCTCTAGCGGTAGCGTCTCTGATCCAGCGTGGTCAACCGGTCCGGATGGAAGACCATGAGGCCGGTCACAAAGGTGCCGTTTACGAACCCCTCGGGAATCATGAACAACGGCAGGTAACGGATGTACTCATGCACCAGTTGGTCGAACGTATAGACCCCACTGGTCCATAGCATGAGGCACATGACACCACCGGCCGCGGCCACGGAAATGCCGGCGCCGAAGAACCCGCAAAAGAAGATATAGGCGAAGAAATTCCTGAAATCCCGACGGCGCTCCCAGAGCATGATGCCGTGGCTGACAATGGCAGGCACCATTACCGTAATCAGCCCGTTGGCGGCAAACATAATCAGGGGCTCGCGACCGGTGATGACCGTGATCACCAGCGCCATCAGGCCCGCCAGCACCGCCAGCGCCCACCCCAGCATCAGCGTTATCACCGTGATACCGAAAATGTGGATGGCCAGGCCGGGAGAAATGCCCGCCCTCAGCTGCCAGACGAATCCGAGCACCACGGCCGCGCCGAAGAACGAATGCTGGAGCGCCTGATCCTTACGTAATGCCGGCCAGTCAATCGAGCGCACCGCCCGGACAAGAATCACCAGAAAAAGCAGCAGCGTGATGATCCACTGGCTGGTGGATAGCAGGTTTTCAGTCATGCCCATAGTGAACGTACCGCAGCAACGGGGTCGGGAATGACATCTTAATGGCCCGCCCCACCCCCGGTGCAAGCAAGCCCAGATTAATCAGGCGACCTGTTTCTCGAGTTTGCCAAGGTCGGTCAGGCGCTGCCAGGCCTCAAACGTACTCAGGAAAACCTCGCCACCCAGATGGGAAAGCAGCTCTGTCCCCTTCAACTTATCCATGACCGGGCCTTTCACTTCCGCCAGATGCAACCTGACCCCTGCATCCTTCATACGCTCGTTGATCGCCTCCAGACTTTCAAGAGCCGAGGCATCCACAAGGTTCACCGCCGGACACACCAGCACAAGGTCTTTTAACTCCGGCTCCCGAATGATCAGATCCATGACCGTTTCCTCAAGGAACCGGGCATTAGCGAAGTAAAGGCTCTCGTCCACACGCAGGAAGGTCACCTTCGGGCAAAGTTCCACATCGTGGCGAAGCACGTTGCGAAAGTGCTCGGTACCTGGCACCCGGCCGACCACCGCACTGTGGGGGCGGCTGGTGCGATACAGGAACAGGCCTATGGAAAGCGCCACCCCGGCGATAATGCCCGCCTCGACACTGTGTACCAGGGTCAGCACGATGGTCGCAAGCATGGCCCCGAAGTCGGTACGTGAATAGCGCCAGGTGCGGCCCAGGGCCGGGAGATCGATCAGAGTGGCTACTGCCACAATAATGGTTGCTGCGAGTGTCGCCTGGGGCAGATACGCTATTGCAGGCGTCAGAAACAGCGTTGCCATGGCGATACCAACCGCCGCATAGGCGCCGGCGGCCGGGGTCTCGGCACCGGCGTCGAAGTTGACGACAGAACGGGAAAAGCCACCGGTAACCGGCATACCGCCGGAAAAGCCGGCGCCCAGGTTGGCAGTACCCAGGCCAATCAGCTCCTGGTCCGGATCGATACGCTGGCGACGTTTGGCCGCCAGGGTTTGGCCAACGGATACCGACTCCACGAAACCCACAACACTGATCAGCAACGCGCTGACCGCCAACTGCTGCCACAAGCCCATGTCCAGGCTCGGCATAGTGAAATCAGGCAGTCCCCGGGGCACATCCCCGACCAGACGCACACCCTGGCCATCAAGCTGGAACTGCCAGGCCACCAGGGTGGTCACCAGAACCGCCAGAATCGGCGCGGTTTTGGTCAGAATATCCGCCATTCTCGGGGCCAGGCCCATACCCATAAGAAGCGGCTTCAGACGTTTTCGGGCGAGCAGAAGGAAAATCAGGGCCCCGGCACCAACGCCCAGTGTCGCCAGGTTGGTATCGCCGATCGACGCCAACAGTGACTGGCCAATTTCCAGCAGGTTATGGCCGGAGGCCTCGATCCCGAAAATATGTTTGAGCTGGCTCGCGGCAATGACAATGCCGGAAGCTGTGATGAAGCCCGAAATAACCGGATGGCTGAGAAAGTTGGCCAGGAAACCCAGCCTGAGCACACCCATCAGTGTGAGCATGAGGCCTGACATAACCGCCAACAGAACAGCACCGGCCACATACTCAGGGGTGCCAGCCTCCGCCAGTGGTGCCAGGGCCGCGGCTGTCATCAGCGAGGCTACAGCGACCGGCCCCACAGACAGAGTCCGGCTGGTACCGAACACCGCGTAGATCACCAGGGGCAAAATACTGGCGTACAGACCGACCTGGGCAGGCAACCCGGCCAACAGGGCATAGGCCAGTGACTGGGGAATGAGCATGACGGTAACGATGACCGCCGCCACCAGATCGCTGGTGGCCTGACCCCGGCCGTATTGTGGCGCCCACTGAAGGATGGGCAGATAGCGTTTAAGATTCATCGGGAATCTCAGAACAGATTAACCGGCACTTTCAGGTACACCTGACCGTTGTCTTCGGCCGGCGGCATATGACCTGCCCGCATATTGACCTGGACCGACGGCAGAATCAGCCGAGGCATATCCAGAGTCGCGTCCCGTTCGGTCCGCATCTTCACGAACTCTTCCTCGGAAACGCCTTCATGGACATGAATGTTCGCTTCCCGCTGCTCTGCCACCGTGGTCATATGCTGATATTCATCACGGCCAGGCGCCTTGTAATCGTGGCACAGGAAGATCCGGGTTTCCGCAGGTAGCGAAAGCACCTTTTGGATGGACTGGTACAGGATGCGGGCATCGCCACCCGGGAAATCACAGCGGGCGGTGCCGAAATCCGGCATAAACAGAGTGTCACCCACGAAGGCGGCATCGCCGACCACATAGGTCAGGCAGGCCGGGGTATGACCCGGGGTGTGCAATACCCGCCCTTCAAGACCACCGATGGCGAAGGTGTCGCCTTCCCTGAACAGCTGATCAAACTGGCTGCCGTCGCGCTGGAATTCGGTGCCGGCGTTAAACGCCTTGCCAAAGATTTCCTGTACGTCTCGAATATGGGCACCAATGCCGGTCTTGCCGCCCAGCTTCTCATGCAGGTAAGGCGCGGCCGACAGGTGATCCGCGTGCACGTGGGTTTCCAGAATCCACTCGACCTTCAGATCGTTGCTGCGGATGTACTCGATAATCTCGTCTGCAGAGCGCACATCGGTGGTACCCGCGGCGTAATCAAAATCCAGGACCGAATCGAGAATGGCGCAGGCCTGGCTGTCCGGGTCACGCACCACATAACTGAAGGTATTGGTGGGTTCATCAAAAAAATGCTGAACGATCGGGTTGCTCATGGCAGTCACCTCTGAAGGATCCAAATATCAATTTTAGTCTAAGGATATACTATTTGGTAATATGAGGTGAAATGATCTTTTTTTATATGCGCAATGTTCCTGATACATCAACAAGGCAGTCCCGCCCTGCCTGCTTGGCCAGATAAAGTCGGTGATCGGCCCCGGCAATGAGGGCATCCGGGGATGCGGGGCGGTCAACAAACTCCTCGATGCCGGCGACACCGGCGCTGACCGTGACCGATATCTGCCCGTCATCAAAAACAAACGCCTCGTCATGTACCGACTCCAGAATTCGCTGCACAAGCTGACGCACATCGCCGTGCTCCACGGCACTGAACACAACAATAAACTCTTCGCCTCCGAAACGTACAACAACGTCCATGGAGCGGGTCTGGCGAACGAGGATGTCAGCAAAGCGCTGCAGAACATAATCGCCCCCGAGGTGCCCGATGGAATCGTTAATCTTCTTGAAGTGATCAATGTCGAACATAGCGAGCGCGAAACGTTCCCCACGACGATTACTCCGGCCCAGCATCTCATCCAGCCTTGGCATCAGATAACGGCGATTGTGCAGACCGGTCAGTGGATCGCGAATCGACTGGTTCAGCAGTTCTTCCTCCAGGCGGTTGCGCTCGAGGGCACCCGAAAGAAGTCCGGAGACGATAATCAATAGATCGGCCTGATCCAGGCGCCAGGTTCTTTGGCGCAAAGAGTCGACGCCAAAAAATCCCGTCACCCGCCCACGCACCCGGATAGGCACGCAAAACATGGATGAAACCCCCTGCTCCTGAAGCAGAGCCCTCTCCGGTGCAGCTTCCCGGGGCAGCCGGTCGACATCTTCAATAAACACCACCCGACTGCCACTGACCATTCCCTCGATCTGTTCCTGCCACCAGTGAAAATCCTCAATCGACACCTGCTGCTGGCTGTCGATCAGAGCCGGCACACCCTCCCTGCACCACTCATGGGTATTGGTCATCACGGCGTAGTCATCGGAGAAGCCATACAGATAGGCACGGTCTACCTGGAAAAACAGTCCGATAGATCTCAGCAGTTCATCGATGCATTGATCAATGGTGCCAAAGCCAAGGTTGATGAATTCGGTGGAAAGGCGGGCAATTAAACGCTGGAAACCGGCCTGGAAGGAGAACTCCGCCTCGCTCTCCCGCAGGCTCTGCTCCAGGTTCTTGTAATGCTGGATGTTGTGGAACTGGCCGTACCAGAAGGTGCTGCCATCAGACTGGCGTTCCGGCTCCGAGTTAACTTCGAACCACTCATAATCACCATTCTGTAGCCTGAGCCGCGCCCTGTAGCGCCACGGACCCAGAGTATCCGCAGAAGCACGGATACTCGCCATGACGGCCTCGGCGTCGGCAGGGTGGATCATGGAAAAAATCGGATCCGCGTTCTCATTCAGATCCGGGGGATTGATGCCAAAGAGCGCCAGCACTTGCTCGCTTATGAAGGGGCAGCGATGGGACTCTCCGTCCGCGCTCAGCCAATAGATGAACAGGACTCCTGAAACACCTGAGGCCAGCTTCTGAAAAAAGTGGGCAGACAGAGCAGTTTGCTGCCCATTACCGGACCTTGACCCCTTGGACACAAAGTCCTCCCGACGGACGATTCACACCTGTGAATAACAGAGTGTAGTTCACGCCGACAGGAAACAACCCCCCCCTTCTGGAAACGGTGGATCAGAGTGAGTCCAGGCGACTCCTGGCCTCTTCCCGTCGACCGGTGTCTGCGATGGTCCGTCCTGGCCTGCCGGGCGCTTCCAGCGCTTTCTGGAGGTAGGTGCGTGCCCTTTCCGGTTCGCCCTGATCCAGCAAAAAGTCGCCGAAGAAAAAGTTGGCGTCCATGCCATCGGGATTGATGGCCAGTGCCTTCTGCAGATATTGCCGGGCTTTGTCGTCATCGCCGAAGCCCAATGGCCAGCCGGGGACCTGGTAATAGAGGCTGCCCAGCGACGTGTAGGCCGAGCCATCCAGAGCATTGGCATCGATCTCCAATGCCGCCTCCAGTGATTTCCGGGCATCCTTGACCAACCCCAATGCTCCCAGACCGCCCTTGGCACCGGCGTAGGTGCTCAGCACAATACCCTGCCAGATCAACGGCTCTGCCCGGCCCGGATAATGGCTGACGAACTGTTCTGCCTCGCTGGCCAGACCCTCAAAGGCTTTCTCTTTCTCATCCTCCGGCACCTGATATTGGATTTCAGCCCAGCGATGCTGGATATCTACCAGTTCGGTCTCCAGGGCCGCCGCCCAGAGCGGCTGAGCGACGAGGCACAGAATCATCAATAGCACTCGTTTCATGACAATACTCCCGATTTCAGAAACCGCCGGATGACCGGCAATTGTTTCAGCATCGCCTTATCGACAATTCTTGGCAGGATGCCGTTGATCACCACAAACAGCTTCTCTGGCCAGCCAAGGAAGCGCCGACGATCGTCGTTCTCCATGGCCGCTAGGATCTGCGACGCCACGGCTTCCGGTGCGTCCATGGTATTGCCGAGTGCCCGGTTCAGCTCGTTTACCGATTCCGGATTCATGGCCGTGGCGGTAGCACGAGGGGCCACGTAGACTACCTGGACGGCGGTATCCGCCAGTTCCCGACGCAGCGCCTCGGTGAAGCCGCGCAGGCCAAACTTGCTGGCGCAATAGGCGGTGTACCCGGGGAAACCGATGCTGCCAAAGGTGGAGCCCACAAAAACCAGGGCACCCTGGCCGGCTTTCTCAAACCGTGGTGCAAAATGCCGGGCCACCAGCATGGCAGAACGGAGGTTGACGGCGATTTGGGCATCCAGTTCACTCACAGCCATATTGCCGAGGCTGGCAAACCGGTTCTGGCCGGCACAGTGAATGACCCCGTCGATGTCCGGATAAGCATCGTTGAGACGAACCAGTTGCTGATCAAGATCCGGCGCTGCCAGGTCCAGATGCACGGGCGACACGCCCTCCCGATGCTCCAGCTTTTCCGGGTGCCTTGAGGCGACAATCACACGGGCACCCGCCCTTATGAGGGGTTCCACCAACGCCTTACCGATACCGCCGGTACCGCCCAGAAGCAGGAACACCCGGTCATGCAGCCTCATGGCGCCGCTCCTTGCTGCTTTCCGGCAGGGGAATGCTGTGCAACATGTCGCCATAGAGCCGATAGACCATGCGCGCGGCCTCGATGATGGCCTGCTGATCGTCGGGGTCGGTGATCTCGTTCATCAGGTTGCGGAAGAATTCGAAATGCTCCTGATCGAGGGCGCCGTGGGAATACAGATAACTGAAAGCCTTGTCCGGGAGCCCGAGCTGTTTCTGGATCGCCTCACCCAGCGGGGTGGCCAGCTCAATGGATGTGCCTTCGAGGACTTGAACCATGCCGAAAAACGCCGCCGGGTTGCCCCGGTTAATCCGGTCGTAAAGGTAGGCGACCATCAGTTCGATCGAGGTGTCGGGCGCCCCGTGACGAATGGCTTCCTTGTCCTCTCCGCAAGCCGCGAGATCGTTCAGGATCCACTCGTGGTGGCCGTACTCTTCCTCGATGTACTCCACCAGCGCCTTCCGCACGAACTCCAGGCGCTCCGGCAGCCGGCCGCCACAGGCCATCATCAGGGGTACGGTGTGTTTTACATGGTGGTAAGCCTGGGTAAGAAACCAGGTATAACCAGTCAGGTCGAACCGGCCCTCGCGGATAGCCTCAATAACGGGCGCACCGGTTACGTGTGCGCGGGCTTGTGCAGTTTCGGACTGCAGTCGATCGAAAAATGCCATGAAAGATCCTCCTGGCGGGTTTGAAAGTTCAGAGTTGGAAACCGAAAGATTCATGAAAATCGGAAACGCGCCGGCCAGCAGCGTTGGCAGATCCGCCTGAATCTGTTGGCGCACAGGCCGTCCGTTTGCAGTCAGGTAGCCCTCCGCCTGGCTCAATGGCTGACGGCGGATATAGGCCCCGGACAACCGGGCGTAGTCCGGCAAATCGTTGTTCAGAGTGTCCAATTGCGAGCGCAACGCTTCGGGTGAACGGCCATCCTGCACCACTACGAGGGCGGAAGGGCGGGGATCGCCATCACCAAACACCACCGCCTGGCGCGCACCGATCGCCTGGATCAGTTCGCTTTCAAGCCATTCCGGGCTGATGTTGCGACCGAAGCTGGTAATCAGAAGATTTTTGGCGCGACCACTCACCGACAGGAAACCCTCGGCATCCCGAGAACCCAGGTCACCGGTATCCAGCCACTCATCCCCTGCCGGCTCATCACCCAGGTAACCCAGGTGAGTGTTACCGCCCACCAGAATGTGTCCGCGGTCGTCCACCCGTACCCGAACATGGGAGAGCGGTTTACCCACCGCGCCTTCGCGTTCCGTTCCGGGCACATTCAATGCGACCACGGAACTGCACTCAGAAAGCCCATAGCCTTCATAGAGCGGCAGGCCGGTCGCGCGGCCTCTGGCTAGCAGGTCGGACGAAACCCGACCGCCACCAACCGCCAGAAACCGGAAAGAATCACTATCCAGATGTTGCTGTTCGGCCGCAGACACCAGGGCCATAGCCAGTTCCGGCACCAGAATCAGGGACTGCGGCTGGTGTTTGTTGATGCCCTGCACCAGCCGGCTGATGTCCAGCCCACTGCTTCCGGTCATGCCCAGATCCTGCAAGGGGGCGACCATTACCATACTGCCCATAAGCAATGGCAGATAAACCCCGGCAATGTTCTCCAGCAATGTGGCCAGTGGCAGGATGCACAGGTGCCGCTCAAGGTCGACGCCCTCAAGACGCTCCTGCAAGGCCAGCGTGGTGGCCGTCATCTGGGCCACCGACAGGCAGACGCCCTTTGGGTTGCCTGTACTGCCGGACGTAAAGGTTATCTTCGCGGTCTGCTCCGGCATCCAGGCGCCTGCAGCCGTCACCGGCAAATGCCTTAGCCAGACACCATGGCCGATGTGCTCACCGCCATCGCTTGCGCCCTCTGACAACAGGCAATCAAGGCCAGCGCGTTCAGTCAGATGTTCCGTCTGAGTCCGTGAAAAAAACACCGGCACGGGTACACACACCACACCGGCAAGCAAACAGGCCAGATCCGCAAGAATCCATGCCACGGAGTTGTCGCCACACAAGCCGGCCCGGCGCACACCAAGGCGGGTCAACTGGTCGGCGAGAGCCTCGGCCGCCTGCATCATCTGAGCATAAGTGAAGGCCGACTCCGGCCCCTGAAGCGCCGTTTGTGAGGGTTGGTTGGCCGCCTGGCGTTGCAGAAGTTCAGGCAATGTGGCCATAGGAACCTCCTGCCATCGCTTTTTCATCGGGTGCTTCGGACTCCACGGGCTGAATCAACCTGAGCAAACCGGCGCTCCGCAGTGCCGACATGCCATCGGCGACACGGATGGCCATCACCACCGGATGATGGTCGTAATAACGCCCCCAACCGGCACCGCCATCGGGCAACAGGGCGGGATCGGCAGTCGCCAGGACCTGAGTGGCAATGCCCAGGCGGTGAAAACTGTTGCGCAGCTGATCCGTACCGGTGCAGACAACCCAGTCGTAGCCGGCCCCATCCAGCCAAACCGACAGCGAGGCAAACAAAAAGCGGCTGACGCCGGCCTCGACGCCGGCCAGGTGTGCGATCTCCGCAATCCGGTGACGCTCAACGTCCGCAACTGGCATCACCGATTCCACCGGGACCGACAAGTAGTCCTCCAGAAACAGCTTTTCCAGCGCAGCGTTACGAACACCAACCGCCGCCAGAAGGCTGCCTTGAGCCGTGGTCAGGGCCAGGAGCGCCGGTATGCGCAGAGAAGGCTCGGCGCCATAGGCATGCAGGAAACGGCGACGAATAAAATCCGCAACCGTTTCGGCCATTGCTGTCTCGGGACGGATCTCGTTAAACCAGCGACCGGCACAACGGATGACCGGAACCACCTCCCCGGAATCCGGGGGACAACATGTGGACATCATCAGCGGGTCTGTCATAAAAGGCCTCCCTTAAGGTACGCCTCCCAGACTAGAGCGCCAGCCTTAACCAAGGCTTAAGAACAGCCGGAAGTTTTCTTAAGCTGGCCTTAAGATTTCTGTGCCAGAATGATCACCAGATCGGTAACAGGACCTGCCATGCGGATATTGCTTGTAGAAGACGACCATCACCTGGCCAACACCATGCTGGGAATGTTGCGTGACGGACAGAACACGGTGGACTGGCTTGACGACGGCCAGCAGGCCCTGGGTGCACTCACCAGCGAGCACTTTGATCTGGCGATACTGGACCTGACTCTGCCGCGCGTTGATGGCCTGGACATTCTGAAGGCAGCCAGGAAGCACGGCGTGCAAACGCCGGTGATCATCCTGACTGCCCGTTCCGGTCTGGATGAAAAGCTGACCGGCCTGGATGCCGGCGCCGATGACTACCTCACCAAACCCTTCGCCATGGCGGAGCTCAAGGCCAGAATACGGGCAGTCACACGTCGGGGGTCATCAATGCCGCAAAACGGTCTGACGGTGGGCCAACTGGTGCTCAACCCGGACTCTGGACAACTGACCACCGGCGACGAGACCACCACATTGCCCCGCAGTGAATTCCAGATACTTCACTACCTGATGCGGCACCCCGACCAGGTAGCCACACGACGACGGCTGGAAGAACAACTTTACGGCTGGGATCACGGCGCGGAAAGCAACGCCCTGGAGGTGCATATCCACCACCTGCGTCGCAGGGTTGGCAAGGAAACCATTCGGACGATACGTGGTGTTGGTTATCTGCTCGACAGCCAGGCTGCCGCCAGGGTGACGGAATGTCCCTGACCCGCACACTGACCCTGCTGGTTACCTCCACCGTTCTGCTGATTGCGCTTGTTGCCGCGGCCTGGAGCTACATCGAAAGCAACCACGAGCTTGAGGAACTGTTTGACGCCGAACTGGCACAGAGCACGCGAATCGTCCAGGGACTGGTACAGCACCTGGCCGACACCCAGTCTGTGGAGCAACTGCCAAAGACCCTGAGCGAAACCCTGGAATTGCCCCGCCCCGACACGCCAGGGGTGGATTTCGAAGCCGACAATAACGAAATCCTGCCGGGCGGCACCGGGCATAAATATGAAAAGAAACTGGCGTTCGAGGTCTGGACCCCGGAGCGCGAACCGCTGCTGGATACGCTCAAAGCCGACGACACCGAGGGCCTGACACCCGGCTACTCCTGGGCAGAGTCCAGCGGCTTTCGCTGGCGCATATTCACGCTTCAGGACCCGATTACGGGTTTCTGGATACGGACGGCACAGCGTGAGGATATTCGTGAAGAGCTCAGCGAGGAGTTGGCCCTGGGGAACATTCTGCCCCTGTTGATTGCCCTTCCCCTGCTGCTGCTTGCCGCCAGTGCCGCCATCCAGCTAGGGTTCAGGCCGCTTTTAAAGCTTGAGCGCCCAATCCGCAACATGGCCCCGGAAAACATCCACCCCCTGGATGACCGGCAAGCGCCCAAGGAAGTCGCCGGTCTGGTTCAGGCGGTGAATGGCCTGCTCAGGCGTCTTAACCAGGCTCTGGAACGGGAACGCCGTTTCTCTGCCGATGCCGCCCATGAGCTGCGGACACCGTTGACGGCCCTGCGACTAAACCTGGAAAAAGTCTACGAGAACGACCCGGAGCAATACGGCGATCTAATACGGTCCGTGGACCGCATGGTGCACCTGGTTGAGCAGATGCTGCTGCTCAACCGCGTCGACTCTGGTGCCGATTTCACCCCGGAATACCACAACCTGTCTGCCATCGTGGAGCAGAGCATTGCCGATGTGGCACCGCTGGCCCTGAAAAAGGACATCGACCCCATGCTGCAGGACGATGCCGGTCAGGCCCTGGTCTCCTGCCACAGTGCATTAATCAACACCCTCATGCGCTCCCTGCTGGCAAACGCCATCCAGTACAGCCCCGAACACACAACCATCGAAACGCACCTCACGCCTTCCCGCGAGGGATACCACATAACCGTGTGCGACCAAGGCCCCGGCATACCCGCAGAGGCGCGTGAGCGGGCTTTGAGCCGTTTTGTCCGGCTGGACCAGCGACTCGGTGGTGGCGCGGGTCTCGGGCTGGCCATCGCCAGGCGCATCGCGGAACTTCATGGTGGCCAGCTCACCCTGGGCGACCGGCCGGATGGCAACTCAGGCCTTTGCGTCAGCATCTGGCTCCCGGCTCGAGCCACCTCTCGTCTCAAGAAGGTTTAAGGTTGTTTTAAGGTTTGAGGAGGATACTCCGGCCCAATTGAACAGGGCCGACAGACGGCCTGGTTGATATTCCGTTTTCGAGGATGTCTTTACATGGGTCAGGAAAGAACTCTTTCGCTGGTTATTCCGGCCAAGGATGAAGAGGCCAACATCGCTACCCTGCTGACCGAGGCCTACGGGGTAATGCGTGACTATCATGGCTTTGAGGTGGTGCTGGTGGATGACGGCAGCACCGACAGCACGCTGGACACAGCCGTGCGGACAGCCCGGGCCCTCGGTGGCCGTTTGTTGACCATTCGCCACGAGCGCAGCATCGGCCAGAGCGGTGCCCTGGCATCGGGTATCCGCCAGGCCAGGAGCAGGCTGATCGTCACTATGGATGGCGATGGCCAGAACGATCCGTCCGACATTCCCGCCATGCTGCAGAAAGCCAACACCCTACGGAACCCGGATTTCTGTATTGCCGGCTATCGCAAGAATCGCAAGGACACCGCCTGGAAACGCTTCCAGTCACGCCTGGCTAATCGCTTGCGGGATGCGCTGCTTCATGATGGCGTGCCCGATACCGGTTGCGGCCTGAAGCTGTTTCCCCGGGAAACCTTTCTCAAACTGCCCTGGTTCGACCACGGGCACCGATTCATCCCGGCGCTGGTAAGAGGAATCGGCGGTGACATTGCCATCGTGGAGGTAAACCACCGCCCACGCACCGCCGGGATTTCCAAATACAACGCCTGGAACCGCACCTGGGCCGGCATCCTGGACCTGCTGGGTGTGCTCTGGTTGCTGCACCGCACCCGGATTCCTGTCATCAGCAGTGCTGATCAGGCCGATCCACAGGCGTCAGTAGCAGAGCGCTCCTGATATGATCAATGGTTCCCGCTGGTTGGTCTTCGCCGCCCTGGTGCTGGTTGGCTATCTGATCATCGATAACGGCTGGCTCGACTTTATTGCCGACCAGAATGAAGTAGCAAGCTACCTCCACGGCCATGGTGTCGGCGGATTGGTGGTGATTACCCTCGCCGGCGCATTGTTTACCGGCCTAGGCGCTCCACGCCAGTTGCTCGCCTTCGTCCTGGGCTTTGCCCTGGGCGGGCTCAACGGGACGCTGCTGTCGACTCTGGCCGCCGCCATTGGGGCCACCGGCTGCTTCCTGACCGCCCGCTGGCTGCTGCGAACGCCGTTGAGCCGGCGGTTCAGCCATCGCATGCAGCAGTTCGATCGCCTGTTCCGGGAGCAGACGCTGCTGAAGGTTCTCATGGTGCGTTTGCTGCCGGTGGGCAGCAACCTGGTGACCAACCTTGTCGCAGGCTGCTCCGGGATCCGTTTCTCACCGTTCCTGTTCGGCAGCACCCTGGGCTACCTGCCCCAGATGCTGGTGTTTGCCCTGGCCGGTGAAGGTATCAGCAATGCCAATGCCTATCAGCTTGCCGTGAGCATCGGCTTTTTCATTCTTGCCTCGCTGATTGGTGCCTTTCTCTATCACAACCAGAGGGCCAGGACGCTGGCCGATTCCGTTTCCGACTCTCTCTGAGACCGAACCATGCCTGCATCACCCTTCGTCCGTCACCTTCCGGACACCGTGTTCAACCTGTCCCGCAATCAACTCCTGCTGTTACTGCTGGCCTTTGCCGCAGTCGTGATTTTTACCGGGATCGGCTTACGTTCCCCCTGGCCTGCCGACGAACCGCGGTTCGCGGAAGTGGCCCGCGAAATGGTCGCCTCCGGGCAGTGGCTTATCCCCATGCGGGGTGGTGAGTTCTACCCGGACAAGCCACCGGTGTTCATGTGGAGTATTGCCTTTTTTTACTGGCTGACCGGCAACCTGAAGATTGCATTCCTGCTGCCCAATGCGCTGTGCAGCTTGCTGACACTGGGACTGGTTTTTGATCTGGGTACCCGTCTGTGGAACCAGCGGACCGGTGCCATCGCCGTCATGTTGCTGATGCTTGCGCCCCAGTTCGTGATCCAGGCCCAGAAAGCCCAGATCGATGCCATGGTCGCCTGCTGGATTGCGGTTGCCTGCTACGGTCTGATACGACACTTTTTCACCGGGCCCGCCTGGGGCTGGTACTTTGTCGGCTGGGCGTTTATGGGGCTCGGAATCATCACCAAAGGGGTTGGTTTCCTGCCAGCGCTGATGCTCATTCCGATCGTGGTCATGAAGCTTCGCGATCGCGCACTGTTCCGTGGCACGCTCACCTGGCGCTGCACACTGGGTCCGCTGGCCATGCTGGCAGTGGTTGCCGCCTGGCTGATTCCCATGGTGCTTTACGTTAACAATCTCGGCACCGAAGAGGCACTCGCCTATCGGAACAATATCCTGTTCAAGCAGACCGGCGAGCGCTATGCCGACTCATGGGGCCATATCCAGCCCTGGTACTATTACCTCACCAGCGTGATCCCCTCGCTCTGGTTTCCGCTTCCACTGTTGCTACTGGCCTTGATCCGGCCCCTGTCTGAAACCGCCCGGTACCGCCCGATTATTCCGGTGCTTCTGGGCTGGATTGCCCTGGTCATCGTGTTTTTCAGCCTCAGTCCCGGCAAGCGCGGTGTTTACCTTTTGCCAGCATTGCCCATGCTGGCGCTGATTCTCGCCCCGCTGCTGAGCAGCCAGAAGCCGGCCGGCTGGTTTCCGCCGCTCCTGACAGGTTTGCAGCTCCTGCTCGGTATCGCGTTGATGGTGGTTGGCATCCTGGCCTGGAACGACCACCCCAGGCTGGTTGAAAAAGTGGCCGACTACAGCACCGATCCGGCCAAACTGCATGAGGCGGGGACATTTGTCTTCGTCATAGGGCTGGCCTGGCTGATCAGTCTGTTCGGGTTCTGGCGCTCCCGTGCGCTGGGGCGTCTGTTCCTGGCCATGATGATCACCTGGCTGCTGCTGGGCACCTGGGGCTATCGAATTCTTGAGCCGCTTCGAACCCCTCGCAACGTTCTGTCCGCCGCAGAGCAGCATATTCCGCCCGGGGGTCAGCTTGGCATGATTGATTTCCGGGAACAGTTCCTGCTGTTTTCAAAGCGCGATTTTACCCATTTCAGCTTCTTCACGGGTCGGGAACAGGAAAACCGGAATGCCTGGCTGTGGATGAACGAAACCGCCAACAGCTATCTCCTCGTCGCCGATCAGATTGAGTTATCCTGTTTCACCCAAGAAGGTGCTGTTCACTTGGGTACAGCCCACCGGGACAACTACCTTTTGTTGACTGATGAACAAATGAACCCCAGCTGCACACCACCAGACAAGGGCAGGTGGTTTACCACGCCTGAGCCCGGCAGTTGGCAAGATTAAGCTGGCAAGGCATTAAGAGAAGAATAAACGATGAAAGAGCGTGAAATTAGAGCCCGTCGGGAAGAAAACCGCGTTGATTCCGTGAAAATCGTACGATCCCCCTCTAATGCGCACGAATGGGTCATACTTTTTAAAGATATTGAAGGAAAAACCTTTTTCCTGATTTCCGACGACGATCATGTCTGCAGCTACGCAAACCTGGATGCGACCGTCGAGGCACTCGACGCCCTGGGATTTGCCCGTGCCGAAGTGCTGTTCTGACAGGCCCTACCTGGTTTTGGGCAGGGTCACCGAAACCTGCAGGCCCTGACCTCCCGGGCCTGCACCCAGCCGGACGTCGCCACCCATACCCCGAATCAGCGTGCGGGCGATAGCCAGGCCCAGGCCTGCGCCACCCGTTTCACGACTACGGGACTGTTCGAGCCGGTAGAAGGGCTCGAAAACCCGTTCGCGTTCCGCCTCGGGAATACCCGGACCCTGGTCAACAATCGTGACAACCGCTTCTGTGTCTGTGGTTGCCAGTGTTACTTCCGCCTGCTCGCCATAATTAACCGCGTTCTCAATCAGATTACGCAGGGCACGTTTGACGGCTTCGGGCTGCCCCTGGAGCACACATCTCGGACTGTCATCACAACGTACCGCCAGCCCCATTTCCTGGAGATCACCACAAAGGCTGTCCAGCAGGGTCGCCAGATCATAACGACGGTGCTGCTCGGTGGTGGTGCCCCGTATGAAATCGAGGGTGGCTTCGGCCAGGTGCTGCATCTCCCTGAGGGAATCGAGAAGACGATCCCTGTCCTCGCCTTCCGGCAGCATTTCCACCCGCAGCCGCATGGAGGTGATGGGTGTCCTGAGGTCATGAGCCAGGGCCGCCAGCAGCCTTGCCCGATCTTCCTGTGCCCGACCAACCTGGTCCTGCATCTGGTTGAAGGCGCGGGTAACCTCACGAACATCCTCCGGCCCCTTTTCAGGAACCCGGACTTTCTCTCCCCGCCCGAAAGCATGAGCTGCCAGACTCAACTCGTTCATTGGCTGCAGAATTCGACGGACCGCCAGCAACAAGGTCAGTGTGAGCAGCACAGCGGTAATCCCAACGCTGGTGAGCGTCGCCTTCAACCACAGCCAGGATGGCGCTGGTGGCCGGGCCCGGGCGTTGAACCATTGACCGGAAGACAAAGCCAGGGAGACACCCAGAACCGGAGGGCATTCGTGCCGGTCATCGTGATGGTCATCATCGTCACGGTGCTCTTCATCCTCGTGATGCTCATCATCCTCATCGTCGTGTCGCTCACGGTCCCGATGATCATCGCTATCTGGCAGGCAGTCGTCTTCGTCAGCCTCCATGGCCGTTCGAACCTGCTCTACGGACAGACCCAGTTCCTCGGCCAGCCGGAGCGTCATGCCGGAGGCCCGATCTTCGGTCAGATAGGGCGCAGAATCGATGGAAAGCCGCAGGGTCGGGCTGGAAAGTGCCCGCAGGATACGCTCCTGCCGTTCCGGGTCCGTGGTATCGGCCAGGGTGTAGCCATCAGCCACCCGCTGGAGAACGTGTTCCAGACTGGCACTGCGCAACGCACCCTGACGCTCGTCAGCCAGAATAACGATGGTGATAATCTGGGCCACCAGCAGCACCAGAATCAGCAACAGCGCCAGCTGCCCACCGGCGCGCCGTGGCCACAGTCTCATTGTTCAGCCCCTTCGACCGCAGCAATCCACTGGTAGCCACCGCCCCAGATCGTCTTTATCAGCCTGGGGCTGCGGGCATCAGGATCGATCTTGCGGCGCAGGCGGCTGACATGATTATCAATGCTTCGATCGAAGGCATCCGCCTCTCTGCCGAGGGTCAGGTCCATCAGCTGATCACGGGACAACACCCGGCCGGCGTGCTCCAGGAAGGCGAGCAGCAGCTTGTACTCGGCGGTACTCAACGACACCTCGACACCTTCCGGATCGATGAGTTGATGGCGGTCGACGTCCAGCGTCCAGCCCTCGAACGTCAGGGACTGACCGGCCATGGGGCTGCGTTGCGGAGGCAGCGCTGTGGTCCGGCGCAGAACTGCTTTTATGCGGGCTAACAACTCCCGGGGGTTAAAGGGTTTGGTGAGGTAGTCGTCGGCGCCCATTTCGAGGCCGACAATGCGATCGGTTTCCTCGCTCATGGCTGTCAGCAGAATAACGGGCAACTCGGTGTGTTCACGAAGGTAACGGCAGAGCGTGAGGCCATCATCGCCAGGCATCATGATGTCCAGAACAACCAGGTCGGCAGAGTGCTGTCGCAACTGGCGCTTCAAGGCATCGCCGCCATCCGCCAGCAGCACCCGCAGGCCATGCTCCTGCAAATAGCGCCCGACCAGATCGCGGATGTCTCGGTGGTCATCGACCACCAGGATTGTGGGAGAGTCGCTCACTCGTTACTCCGTTGAATTACCATCTGCCCTGATTATAGGGGAGTCGACTTCCCGCTTGGGCACGATCTTGTCAAAAACCGTCGCAATTCCGGGCCTTGCGACAAGTTGCGACAAACTTGGCGTGTCACCGAGACAATTCTGCGACGTTTCCTTGGTGGAATAACTCCCGACCGACAATGACATTCCGTCATGGGTTTTACCAACCAAGGAGTTCAACCATGAAAAAAACCACCACCATTGCAGCCCTCTCCGTCGCCGCTTTGCTCAGCGCCACGCCCCTGCTGGTATCAGCCGATGACGATTACTGGGACGACGATCGCTACGAGGATCGCTATGAGAATCGCCGTGACGGCAAGCACATGGACGCCAGCCTCAAGCAGTACAGCACCGATGAGATGCGCATCATGGCCTATGGCCAGGCACTCAGGCGCTTTGGCCCGGGCGTGAAGGTGTCCGTTGACGAAACCCCGGATGGCACCTACCGGGTACAGCTGCGGGATGCCGAGCAGAACCTGATCCGGGAGCAGGAATTCAACCAGTACGGTGCCCCGGTTCGCGGCGGCCGCCGGGACTGATTGCCAGCAGCCAGCGCGGGGGTCTGTTCAGGTCCCCCGCCACCATTTGATCAAGGAGAATCGCGATGACATTGATGGACGCTGACAACCGCTATGGTGCCGTTTCCCGGGCTGTGCACTGGATAATGGCAATTCTGCTGCTGGTAATGCTCGCCAGCGAGGTCTGGTTTGAAGGTCTGGAACACACCTTCTCGGATGCCTCCCTTATGGCATGGCACCAGAGCCTGGGCCTGAGCATTTTTGGCCTGGTGATCTTTCGTGGCTTCTGGCGAGGTCTGAACCGCTCGCGTCTGTCACCGCTCGCGCACTGGGCAACCATGGCAAAACTGGGGCACATCGCACTTTACGCCCTGATGATTCTGATGCCGCTTTCAGGGCTGGCGACATCTCTTGGCGAGGGCGATCCCGTTACCTTTTTCGGCTGGACAGTCTTTGGCTACGGCCCTGAAGTGGAGTGGCTGGAAGAGAGCGGCGAAGACGTCCACGAAATACTGGCCAACGTGTTGTGGGTAATGATTGGCGTACACGTGGCGGCTGCGCTGGCGCATCAGTACCTGCTTGGAGACCGGATCATGAAGCGCATGGCCTGACAGCCCGGAATACACACAACCCTCGGGCTCAAGCCACCGGCAGCGATTCGTCGCTGCCCCAGTCCGCCCAGGAACCATCGTAGAGAGACAGCTGGTCATACCCGGCCAGCTCGGCAGCCAGCAGAATGATGCAGGCGGTGATGCCGGAACCGCAGGAAAACACCAGTTGCTGCCCGTTTCCGGGTTGAAGGTTCGGAGCGAGCCGTTTGAACGTTGCCTCCAGCTCACTGGCCGGCTTGAACCGGTAACCATCCAGTACCTCGGTAAACGGAAGGTTGAGAGAGCTCGGGATATGGCCACCACGCACACCCGGACGAGGCTCCGGGGCCTGAGCCAGGAACCGCGCCTGGGACCTCGCATCAATCACCCAAACTTGCTCGTCGTCCAGATGCTGTAAAACGAAGGCGGAATCCCGGACCCGTTCGCCCTCCAGACGGCCCGCCATGCTGCCGACGGCAGTCGCGCCCTGAACCGGAGCCGAAACCGTTTCACGCCCCTCCGCTAACCACTGCGGCAGGCCACCATCCAGCACGAAAACCCGTTCAAGACCCATCGACCGCAGAATCCACCAGGCCCGGGGGGCTGAGTAGATTCCCTGGTTGTCGTAAAGCACCACCAGGCTGTCAGGCGTTATGCCCAGCCTGCGAATTTCCTGCGTGAACTGTTCCTCGGTGGGAAACGCATGGAGCTGGGAGGATTCGGTATCGCAGAGCGTTCCCTCCAGATCGATCTGGTAACTCCCCGGTATCCACACCGGCTGGTCGTAAACGATCGGCTCCTTACCAATAACCGTGGCCATACTCGAGTCGATCAGAACCAACCGTTCGTTATCGAGGTTTTCCTGCAGCCAGTCGGTGGTTACGAGTGGTGACGCCATGGTGTACTCCTGTCCATACCAGAAATAAACGGCCGACTGCGCAGCCCGCCGAATCGCCAGATCTTCCCGACGGCCCTCAGGAGGTAGCGGCGATCACCGAGATTTCCACCAGTAACTCCGGGGACGCCATCTGAGCCTGAACGCAGGCCCTGGCTGGCGCCGTACCTTCGGGCACCCAGTTGTCCCACACCTCGTTCAGGGCCTTGAAATCGGCCATGTCTGCCAGGTAAATGGTCGCCGAGAGGATCCTGTCGCGGCTGGAGCCGGCAGTCTCAAGCAGCTCGTCCACTTTCTCCAGCATCCCGGTCACCTGGGTATGAATATCGGCGTTACGGTCCTTGGCAACCTGACCGCAAAGGTAAGCGGTGCCGTTGTGTTTTACGATCTTGCTCATTCGGCTGTTGGTGGAAATACGTTCAATGGTCATTTTGATGGCCTTATTGGGTGAAAGTTAGGTGTTCCCAAGCATGTACGCACGAAGCTGCCGCTTCTCTGGCATAACATAGAGAACGAGAACCGGCTGCTCATCCTCACGATTAAAACATGCGATTCGGCTTTGCAGCTTTAACGCGGAGCTTTACGGCAATTTTGGAGCCGCGAGGCGGTGGAAAAATTGTCCGGCAACAGCGGCTGGTTATGCATTATTCGTAGTGGCTCCAGAGCCTGAGAACTTTCACCACTTGCTCGTCCTCAAGCACTTGGTAGACCAGACGATGCTGGATATTGATGCGGCGTGAATAGGCTCCCGCAAGATCACCAATGAGCTTCTCAAACGGAGGCGGCTTACGGTACGGATCTTCCGCTATCAGCGCTAAAAGTTCCTGGGCTTTTGGTTTGAGGCCGCTGGAGGCCAACTTTTTTGCATCTTTCTGGGCTTGCTTGGTGTAAACCAACTTCCATGTCACCAGTCCAGCTCCTCATCGCATTCATCCACGGGGGCATCCATCCCCTCACGAATAGACTCCCGCATACCAGGTACGGAGAGCAGGTAAAGTGTTTCCTGAATTGCTGACCAGTCTTCCTCGGAAACCAGGACAGCTTTATTCCGCTTACCCATAATGACGATTGGTTGGTGGGACTCGGCAGTCTCGTCAATCAACCGATAAAGGTTGCTGCGCGCCTCAGTTGCTGTGATTCCGGTCATGACGCACCTCTTGCGTGTTTAACTTTCAGTCAACTGTACGCCTTTCAGTACGTACGTCAAGACGAACGCATTGCATAACGCCAACACCACGCGCGGCTGCGAAATGGAGGCGAAGCCGCAATTGAGTAGCCGACGCCTTATTCTCCTCGGCCATTTTCCGATACGCGCGCTCACCCTTACGGCTCCCAGCCCCTTTAAACATTGACGCCAGGTCACTATCGAATCTTGCACCAATACCTTTATTACCAAATAACAGCTGTCTGAAAAATGCCAGTAAAATTAGGCATATTCCAACCGCAAATAAATTACTCAACATATCTCGAATCACAGATTTCAAACCTAACATTTGTATATGAGTCTCCGTGGCCGATTTTTCCAGTTGTCAAAGTCCTGAAATCCACCGAGGCAACAGAGGCATACAAAACTAAAAGGCGTTGCCATGGGTGCCGCCGAGTCTGCTGCGTGGTTAGCCCGGCACAAACACCGGAAAACCATCCAGTTCGGCAGATAGCAAACGCTGGCCAAACAGGCTCTCAAGGGCAGAGGTCACCAACATGTCGCGGGCCGGTCCCCAGCAGGCCTGGCCGTCAGGGTACAGTAGAAGGATCTGGTCGCACCATCGCGCAGCCAGGTTGAGATCGTGGAGGCACATGAACACGCCCCGTTCGCAGGCTGCCTGCTGGCGTAGCAGCTTCATAACGGCGGTCTGGTGCTGTAAATCCAGGTGATTGGTCGGCTCGTCCAGGAGCCAGATTTCCGGGCTTTGGGTCATCAGGGTGGCAATGGCTACCCGCTGGCGTTCGCCGCCGGATAGTGTGTTCACCAGGCGATCTTTCAGGTGGATGACGTCCAGGGTTTCGAGAGCCCGTTCCGCAATGGCGAGATCCTCGCCACTCTCCATCTGCCAGGGTGACAACCAGGGATGGCGGCCGATCAGGGCGGTTTCCAGCACGGTCGCCGGGAAACCATCCTGCCGGTCCTGAAATACCAGCCCCATCCGTTGCGAGACGGTTTTGCGGCGAATATCCACCAGTGGAGTTCCGTTGAGCAGCATTTGTCCGCTTCTGGGCTCCCGCAATCCCGCCAGGGTATGCAACAAGGTTGTTTTGCCTACGCCGTTGGGGCCCAGCACACCCCAGACCTGCCCCGGTTCGATGGCCAGATTCAGGGGAACGCCTGAGCTGCGGCCCGGAATGTCGATGATCAGCGCTTCGGTTGTCAGGCGTGTCATCATCGGCTCCTATACAGCAGGTACAGGAAGGTCGGGACGCCGATCAGCGCGGTGATAACCCCAACCGGCAACTGCTCCGGCGCAATCACCACCCGCGCCAGCGTGTCTGCAAGCACCAGAAGCGTGCCGCCAGCCAATGCGCAGGCCGGCAGAATCAGCCGCTGGTCGTTACCCAGCACCAACCGCAACATGTGCGGCACCACCAGGCCAACAAAGCCAACCGAACCGGCCATGGTGACGGCGGTTGCGGTCAGCAGGCTGGCCATCAGGTAGATCGACCATTCCAACGGCCGCACCGACACGCCCAGGGCCGCCGCCTGCAGGGAGCCCCGTGCCAGCACGTTCAGGGCCCGGCCCAGCGGAAACACCATCAGGCATACCAGCACAAGAATGATCATTCCCGGCCACGGAGTGGCCGCGTGGGAAAGATCGCCCATCAGCCAGTACAACATACCCGGCAACCGGCTGGCCGGGGTCATCGAAAGGATCAGGGTAATGATGGCGCCCCAGCCGGCGGCGACTACCACACCGGTGAGTAACAGCCGCGATGGGGTCCAACTGCCGCTGCCGTGGGCCAGACCAAACACCATCAGGGTGGCCAGCATGGCGCCGGCAAAGGCGGAGCCGGATACCAGAAAACCGGCAGCGCCGGCCAGCATGGCCAGTAACGCGCCCACTGCCGCGCCACCAGAGAGCCCCAACACATAAGGATCAGCCAGAGGGTTTCGCAACAGAACCTGCATCAAAGCCCCGGCCACGGCCAGCAAACCACCGGTCGCGAACGCGCTCAGGGTGCGGGGCAGCCGGAGCTCCAGAATCAGCGTTTGCTGCAGATCAGTGCCACTGCCGGTTATCACCCGCAGAGTGTCTTCAAAACCGATGGCCGTGCTGCCAATACTGACGGAGAGCAGAGCCGCCAGAAACCCTGCGATCAGGAGCATCAGGAGTGGTTTGTAAGGGCTAGAGATTGGCACGGGCCTGCTCCAGGGTCTGGCACAGGTGTCTGGCGCCGTCTGCCATGCGAAGCGTAGGGCGCGCCAGCAGGTCAGGCGGTTCGAGGAAGAGGTTGCCGGCGGCTATCGCGGCGAGGCCCGGAAACGCCTTCCAGGCTTCCAGCCACTGTCTGTCGTCAGACGATCCGGCGGTAATAATGGCTTCGGGGTTGGCCTCGAGAACCGCCTCCCGACTGATCCGGGGCACCAGCCGTGGCAGCTCGCCGAACACATTCACGCCGCCGCACAGGGTTATGGCCTTGCTAATCAGCTCTTCCCGGTTCACGGTCATCAACGGCTGGTCCCATATCTGGTAGAACACCTTAACCGGTCTGGCATCGGCATACTGAGCTTTCAGCGTGGCTATTTCTGCGCGAAACGCTTCGGCCCGTTCCTTGCCGAGATCCGGTGACCCCGTCAGCGACGCCAGATCCGACACCGCCATGGAAATGTCGTCAAACGTCCGCGGAGCAAGCCAGAAAACGGGAATGCCAAGGTCAGACAACCGTTCCAGTTGGCTACGGGAATTGCCATCCACCCAGGCCACCACCAGGTCCGGTGCCAGCGAAACAATGGCTTCCAGATCCAGGCGATTGCTGTCGCCCACTTGCGGCAAATCCGCAGCCTCTGCCGGATAGTCGCTCCAAGCGCTCACCGCCACTACCTTGGCACCGGCGCCTGCGGAGAACAGCAGCTCCGTAGCGCCAGGTGACAGGGAAACAACACGTTGAGCGGGATCAGCCAGGCATACCTTCTGGTTCAACGCATCGTGTGCACAGGGCCCCTGTGCCTGCGCCAACAAGGGCGCAAGCAGAAACAGCACAGACAATGCAGCGAGCCCGGGGTGCCTCATAGAGGGCGGAAGCCTCTCAGATCGGTGAATTTACTGCTGGAAATCATAGCGCACCGAGGCCATGAAGGTTCGGCCTGCGGCCAGATAGTCGAAAGGCGCGAAGGTGGCACTGTCATAGCCGATGCTGGTGGCATAGCGACGGTCCAATACGTTATCCACCTTGAACGAGGCCGACCAGCCAGGCTGAAAGTTCCAGGCAGCCCTCAAGTCCACGCTGCCATAGCCTGGCAGCAGGCTGGTATTCGCAGCGTCGTTATAGCGGTCACTCTCGGCGATAAAGCTGGCTCCCACAGACCACTGAGAAAACAGGCGATCAACATCCAAACGCACATTCTTTTCTGCGCGGCGCGGTAAACGTGCGCCGGTATCGCGGTTCTCGGTATCCGCGTAGGTTACCGCTGCCGACAGGTTCCAGTCAGCAGTCTCAATACCGGAAGAAACCTCAACGCCACGAATTCTGGCCGTCTCAACGTTTTCCATGGTGCCTTCAAACGTCACCGGGTCAGAGACGTAGGTAATCAGGTCTTTCACATCGTTCTGATAGAGCGCAATGTCCCAGAACCAGACGTCATATCGTCCCGAGAAGCCCGCCTCGACCATCTGCCCCTCTTCCGCATTGAGGTCGGGATTGCCAGTGTAGAAGGGTACTGTCAGATAGAGATCATTAAAGGTTGGCGCCCGGAATGACGTGGCATAGCTGAGACGGAAACGATGGGCGCGATCCAGCTGGTGACCGAAGGCCACGCCGCCAGTCTCCTCTTTGCCATATGCCTCGTTGTCATCAAGACGCAGACTGAACATCAGATCGGTAGCATCAAAGTTCAGACGACCCTGGCCAAAGACCGCACTGTTGGTCCTGCTGTCTTCCTTGAAATCGCTGGTGCCGTCCACTTCATCAATCATGACCTCCGTACCCAGAACCAGCTCATGAACACCGGCGGTCAGGGTGTTTTCCCAGCGAGCGGAACGAGACAATGTGTCGAAAGTACTGGGATTGGCTCCAAAGGTATCCTGTTCGTCGCGGGCTTCCGAGAACTGGATCCGTGTGCGCCAGTAGTCACTGGCAACAGCCTCCAGATGCAGACCCATGGCACGGATCAGGAAATCAGTATCACCGCCTTCAAACTCGGTGTTGCCTTCAGACTGGAACACCGTCAGCCCTGCGCCGCCGCCCTGGTCAAAACTGTGGCTCAGCTTCGCCAGGCCACCGGTGTTTTGAAAACCCTTGTCTTCACCGCCATCTCTCAGATTGGTGCCATCGGTGTCCGAATAGACGCCACTGGCCAGGAACGAGGAACGGCCCTCCCGGCCAGCTAATCCGGCAGTCACCTCATGGGTTTCATGGGAGCCACCCTTTAGTTCGCCCCAACCCTGGCGCCCGGCCTCAGGCTCCAGCGTGAACGCCTGGATGACACCACCCACCGCATCGGCACCGTAGAGGGAGCTCTTCGCGCCCCGAACCAGTTCAACCCGCTCCATCAATTCCGGAGGCAAAAACTGCCAGGGCGGGATGCCGGCAGAGGCAGAGCGCAGTCGGATACCATCGAGAAGCAGCACTGTACCTGAGCTTCCCGCGCCACGCAGGAATACGCTGGTGGTTTTGCCGTAACTGCCGTCCGACACCACGTTGATTCCCGGCTGCGCGCGCAGCAGGTCGCGGAATTCCGCGGGCTGTTGCCGATCGATATCCTCCTTCTCGATTACCGTAACCGAAGACAGACTCTCACCAACCGTCTTCGGCCCCAGTGTCGCGGTAACCACGATCGGATCCAGGGCGTCGTTCTCTGAGGCAGACTGGGCCGAAACGGCCAGAGGCAGGGCGGCCATGGCAACGCCGGCCAGTACAACAGGGCTTTGAATTCTGAACATGAAGCTTGCTCCGCACTCCGCGCGCACCCGCACGGGAATCTGGGTTTTGTTGCGGAACAGGGAATGGGGGCAGGCGGTAGACTGGTGTCAGGAAAGCGGAACCGGCATATCACCCACCCAGGTCGCCCACCGCAACATCGGGTGTTTTTCCAGGCCGGTCTCCGGGCTGGCAGGCGGAACCTGAGGTTCCCGGGCAATCACCTTCCCATGTCGTGGCGACACAGTGGCGCACAGATTGCCGTTGTCCTGCTTACCGTTGCGGGGGCAGCATCGGACTTGCGCTGGCGTAACCAGGCTCACCGATTTCCCGTTTCACCCGTCGCGCTTTGCGACGGACACCTGAAAAAAGTGTGGCAAGGCTAGCAACACCGGGGTAAGTGGTCAATGAAATCCATCAAAGGTCGACATGGCCGCAGGCCTCTGCCACTGCTATATTCCATGGCTAACAATCATTTTTATTCGCCAGAACAGGGAGTTTTATGCAGGCCGAGCTCATCGACATCCGCAATCACCTGGCACAATACCCGCCGTTTGACGAGATGGCCGAGGAGATGCTCGACCGAGTGGTTGGCGACATCGAGGTTGTGTATTTCAAGGCCGGAAGCCAGATCCTGGAGTTCGGCGACCCCAGTAGCTGGCTTTTTTATGTTCGCAGCGGCGCCGTCGAGATCTATCGACGATCGGGAGAACTGTATAACCGGATCAGCGAAGGTGAAGTTTTTGGCCAGTTCGGCCTGCTGATGAACAGGAAGGTGCGCTTCCCAGCCAAGGCCCTGGAAGACTCTTTACTCTACAAGATCCCTTACGAAACTTTTCAGTACCTCTGGGAAAACGACGATGGCTTTGCAGATTTCGTCGAGGTGGAAGACCGAAGCCGCCTGAGATCCGCGTTATCCAGACGGGAAAAATCCAACCAGCTGATGACGTCCAAGGTCACCCGGCTGATTTCCCGCGAGCCTGTTTCGGCGCCCTGTACCGTTCGTCTCCAGGAAGCCGCCCGGATAATGACCGAACAGGGCGTCTCTGCCCTGTTGTTGATGGACAAGGAAGGCGATAAGCCCTTGCTCAAGGGCATCATTACTGATCGGGATCTGCGCACCCGTGCTCTCAGCGAGGCCTTGGCATCGGAAACCCCCATCAGCGACATCATGTCGAAAAACCCGATTTCCATCCGCTCGAGTATGTTCATATTCGAGGCCATGCTCACAATGCTGCACAACAACGTTCATCATCTTCCGGTGATGGATCGGGATGAAGTTCGGGGCGTAATCGCACTGTCCGACATCGTGAAATACGAGAGCCAGAGCAGCCTGTACCTGGTCAGCAACATTTACCATCAGCATGATGTCAAAGGCCTGAAGAAAATCAGCGAGGATGTGCGCGACAGCTTCGTTCGTATGGTTAACGAGGATGCCAACTCCCATATGATCGGCAGTGCCATGGCCGGCATCGGGCGCAGCTTTACCCAGCGCCTGCTGGAATTGGGCGAAGAGAAACTGGGCCCGCCCCCCGTTCCCTACTGCTTTATGGCGCTTGGTTCCATGGCGCGCGACGAGCAGCTGGTGGTTACCGACCAGGACAACGCCATGATCCTGGACGACAGTTTTGTGCCGGAAGAGCACGATGAGTATTTTATGGCGCTGGCAAAATTTGTCAGCGATGGGCTCGCTGATTGCGGTTACACCTATTGCACCGGCGACATCATGGCCACCAACAAAAAATGGCGGCAGCCATTGCGGGTCTGGAAGGATTACTTCACCGACTGGATTGATAATCCGAAAGCTGAAGCCCTGTTAAACAGCAATATTTTCTTTGACTTGGACGGCATCTACGGGGAGACCGAATTTGCCGAACAGCTGAAGACACTGGTGGCCGACAAGGCCAGCAACAGCCAGCGGTTCCTGGCAATGCTGGCCCGCAATGCCCTGAACCGCACTCCCCCGATTGGCTTCTTCCGAACCTTCGTGTTGGAAGAAGATGGCAAGCACCAGAAGACCTTCAACCTGAAACGTCGGGGAACGGCGCCCCTGTCGGATCTGATTCGGGTTCACGCCCTGGCCTGCGGCTCCCGTGCACAGAACTCGTTTGAACGGCTGAAAGCCATTGGCAACACCAAGCTCCTGCTGGACGACGATCTGGGCAATCTCAGGGATGCTCTGGAGTTCATCTCCATCGTCCGTATTCGGCACCAGGCGCTGGCCATTGAGGCTGATCGGCAGCCGGACAACAATGTTCGGCCCGAGGATCTCTCGCCGTTTGAGCGCAGCCACCTCAAGGACGCATTTCAGGTGGTCAGCGGTGCCCAGAAGTTTTTGAAATTCCGGTACAACGCCGGGGTGGCCCGTAATGTCTAATGAAGAGACGGCCGAGAACCCTGTAACCAGCCTGCCGTGGCCCGAGCAGTTTGGAGCTCTGGCTGAGCAAAGCAAGTCCCCGATTCTGAGAGCCTTTTACGAGAGCGGGTGCGTGTCTCCGGACACGCCTTTGTCTGAGGTTCCCCTAGTCGCGCTGGATTTCGAGACCACCGGGCTTGATGCAACCCGGCATTCCATTGTCAGTATTGGTCTGGTGCCCTTCACCCTGGACGGCATCGCGCTGGGCAAAGCCCGACACTGGATCGTGCGCCCGAAACTCCCTCTGCACCAAACCTCCATTACTATCCACGGCATTACCCACAGCGACATCGACAAAGCACCGGATATGAAAGATATCCTGAAGGATTTGTTTGCCTGCCTGAACGGCCGGATTCCTGTCGTCCACTACCGCAATATTGAAAGGACGTTCTTCGACGTCGCCCTGCAATGGCGCCTGGGGGAGGGCATCCGATTTCCCGTCATCGACACGATGGCTATTGAAGCCCACCTTCATCCGGATCGAAACCCATCGCGATGGCAAAAACTGATGGGAAAAAAGCCCGTTTCCATTCGCCTGGCCGACAGTCGGCTGCGCTATGGACTTCCCCACTACGCGGCCCATAACGCTCTGATTGATGCCGTTGCCACTGCCGAACTTCTTCAGGCGCAGGTGTTACATCATTTCAGCCGAGAAACCCGAGTAGCGGATCTCTGGCTGTGATTCTGATGTCGGACTACGGTTTCACCTCCTCGATCCACTTGCCATAACCTGCCGCCTCCATGTCTTCAAGGGGGATAAAGTCCATCGCCGCGGAGTTCATGCAGTAGCGCAGGCCGGTCGGCGCGGGACCATCGTTGAATACATGGCCAAGATGGGAGTCCGCGCGGACACTGCGGATTTCCGTCCGGTTCATGAAGAAGGAGTTGTCCTCATGCTCCACTACGGCGTCTGACGTGATGGGCCGGGTGAAGCTGGGCCAGCCGGTGCCGGATTTGTACTTGTCTCGTGAGGAAAACAGCGGCTCGCCCGAGACGATATCGACGTAAAGGCCGGGCTTCTTGTTATCCCAGTACTTGTTGTTGTATGCCGGCTCAGTACCATCTTCCTGGGTCACCTCGTACTGCATGTTGGTCAGGCGCTGTTTGAGGACATCCTGATCCGGCTTTTCAAAGCTTCCGGGATTAAAGCCACTGCCCATCTGACCTGGCTCTGCGCTGGCGCTCTCATTGCCCACCAGGTCGTCACTGGCATCCACCGAGGCATTCTCCTGAAACCGGGTGTAATCGAGCTCGTAATCTTCACCAAACACCTTCTCGATAAACTGATAGCGGCCAGAGTTGAAGGTGTAGAAGTTGTAGCGCACCGGGTTCTTGTCGTAGTAATCCTGATGATATTCCTCGGCCGGGTAGAATTTCTCAAATGGCACGATTTCGATTACCACAGGTTTCTCGTAAACTCCGGAAGCCTCCAATTCTGCAACGGCCGCTTCGGCCAGGCGCTTCTGCTCAGCGTTATGGTAGAAAATAGCCGGTCGATACTGCTGGCCACGGTCCACAAACTGACCTTGATTATCGGTCGGATCCATCATCCGCCAGAGCGCCTGCAACAAGCCCTCGTATGTCATTTCGTTCGGGTCGTAATAGACCTGTACCGCTTCGGTATGGCCAGTCCGCCCCGAGGCAACCTGATTATAGGAAGGGCTCGTTTCTTTCCCACCAGAATAGCCCGAGACGACTTCCACCACGCCCGGCACCCGCTTCTCGTACCCGGCCTCGACACACCAGAAACAACCGCCAGCAAAGGTTGCCACGGCCAGACCGGGTTGATCCGGTGCGTATTTGCTCATCTGCGACTCCGACTTTTCGGCAACCGCGTAGGTGGTGAACAGACCAGCTGCAGAGACAAGCGCCACTGCGGAAAACAATCCCAAAATCTTGCGTTTCATCAGACTTCTCCTTCACGTGATTCCATACCTACAGCGTAGGGTCTCGGATTCACGAAAACGTTCACCAGGTATTACGAATTCATAACGCTGTGGATTTTTCGCCGCGCGGCGCGGCACTGTCACCGGCCAGGGGCAGCCAGATGCTGAAAACGGCGCCATCGGCATTGCGCACAGAGAGTTTCCCCTGCTGCAGCGTCACCATTCTCTGGGCAATCGCGAGCCCAAGACCGGCATGCCCCGTCCTGGAAGCACCTGCGGCCTGGTAAAAGGGTTCAAAGACGTGCTCCAGATCCTCATCATCGATGCCGGGACCAGCGTCCGCGACGGTAATTTCCGCACCCCCGGCCTGTTCAACAACACCCAGTGTGATCTCCGTATCTTTCGGCGAATGGCTGATGGCGTTGCTGATCAGGTTATCCAATACCCGCTCGGTCATGGCGATATCCGCCAGCACCTGGATCGGAGCCACGGAAACAATCGACAGGGTAACGCCGGCGCGCTCCGCCTCGGGCTGATGCTTTTGCACCACATCATGAAGGAGTTCGGCAACCACAAACGGTTCTGTCTTCGGCTGCTTCTCCCGGGCATCCAGTGCGGCAAGTTCAAACAGTTCCTCCACCAGGCGACCAAGCCGGTGGCTTTCGGTAAGGGCCACATCCAGGAAACGTGCCCGCTCATCGGCACCGAGCGTGTCCTGTTTCAGGCGCAAGGCTTCGATATAACCCTGGATGGATGCCAGTGGCGTTCTCAGGTCATGGGAGACCTGGGCAACCAGCTGCCGGCGCTGGGCATCCTTGTGTTTCAGAAGGTCCAGCTGGGCAACAATCCGCTGGGCCATCTGATCAAACCGGGCGGCCAGGTAATCAATGTCATCGCCTTTACCCGCCACCGCCGCGGCGCGCTCAGTCAACATGCCGCGCTCGAAGGATTCCACCCGCTCGGTAAGCCGCGACAGCCGACGCGTCAGCAGCCGGAAGAACACCAGCCCCGCCAGCAGCCCGACAAACAGACTCACTGCCAGCGCGCCCGCGCCCAACTGGAGGAGCCGGTTACTGTGCACCATGCCCTCGGCCAGGTCGTACTCCTCGCCGCGCAGAACCACGTAGAGGTAACCCGTTGGATCCGCAGCCGTTGGCACCGGCGTTACCGAGAAGACCTTCCGCCGATCATGACTGCGCGGATCATCGCCGGGAAGTGGATAAGCACCCGGGTTTGCGAGCAGGGTCTGGACTGGTTCGAGGGACACCCGGTTGCGCTTGATCTTGTTCGGATCGGCGGAGTAGGAAAGGATGTTGCCTTCGGTATCCAGAAGGTAGATTTCAATACTGGGATTGATCGTCATGTACAGCTCGAAGAGCTGCTTCAGGGCATCGCGGTTGAGTTCGCCATCCGTAACCAGATTGCGGTCGGAGACCAGATTGCGGGCGAGGTCGCGGTTCAGTTGCTGGTTGACCGCAGCCGAGTATTCCCTCACCGAAGCCAGACTCAGAAAGGTAAAGAGCCCACCCACCACGAGCAGCAGCAGGAACAGACCGATCGCCAGCCGGGCATAGAGAGTACGGAAGACAGACAGGGCCATCGCTAATCCATGAACCGATAGCCAACACCCCAGACCGTCTGGACGTATCGTGGGTCGGCGGGATCGGCTTCAATCTTGTTGCGCAGGCGGTTGATGTGGGTGTTCACGGTATGCTCGTAGCCCTCATGGTTGTAACCCCACACAGAATCGAGCAATTGCGCCCGGCTGAACACCCGGCCCCGATGGGAGGCAAAGTGCCAGAGCAGGTCGAACTCTCGGGCGGTCAGGTCCACTTCCCGATCATCCACAAACACTCGCCGGCGAACCGGATCAATCCGAAGCCCGTCCACCTCAATCTCATCAGCCTGATCGCCTGCAGGCGCTGCCTGAGAGAGTGCGTCTACCCGTCGGAAAAGCGCTTTGATGCGCGCTGCGAGCTCCGCCACGCTGAACGGCTTCGTCAGGTAATCGTCCGCGCCCATCTCCAGGCCCAGGACCCGATCCAGCTCTGTGCTCTTTGCCGTCAACATCAGAACCGGTACATAGCCTGGGCAGGCACGAATCTCGCGGCACACCGCCAAACCATCCAGGCCAGGCAACATCAGATCCAGAATAACCAGATCGACGCCGCCCTCCCGGAACCGTTCCAGGCCGGTGTCCCCCCGGTCCACGAGCACGGGCTTCATTCCCAGATCTGAAACCTGCATACGGACCAGCTCACCGATGCCGGGGTTGTCTTCAATAATCAGTACCGTTCGCGTCATGGTGATGGGCTTCGCTGAATTTGCCGGTGGCTTTCGATGCTTTCATGGCAGAGTGTAGGCGGAAAAGTTCACAAAACCATCACAAGCCGTCAGAACCGCGCGCATAGCCGGCTCCGGGTTTAGCCGTTAAAATGAACCCAAATTCGGGCATGAGGTTTCAGTGGCAGACAAAACCGTAACCAGGGCAACACCGGCCGAGGCGTTCAAGCGGGCACGTCGCATGTGGCTTAAGGGTGAGCGCATTCACCTGGCGCCGCTGGCTGATGAGCTCGGAATTGGCCGCGCCACCCTGTTTCGCTGGGTCGGCAACAAGGATCTGCTGATCGGCGAGATTCTCTGGTCCCTGTATGAACCCCTCTGGCGACAGGCCATGACGGAAACGCCCGGCACTGGCGTGGACTACATCGTCGGCGTGTACCGCCGCACCAACTCCGCCATCCTGCACTTCGAGCCGCTGCGGCGATTCATCAACCAGGATCCGGAATATGCCCTGAAAATTCTCACCTCTTCGCAGTCAATCCTGCACACCCGCACGGTCGAGACCAACACGCGGATGCTGAAAGACCAGGTTGCGGCCGGGCATATCAAGCCACCAATGAACATCTTCAGCCTGTCTTACTTCATGATCCGACTGGCAGAGTCCTGCCTGTACAGCGACATCATCGCCGGACGCGAACCCAGGGAGGCGGAGCTGGAGGATGCCTGTACCGCCGTGCGGATTTTGCTTGGGGGGAAGGCCTAGGGCTTACAGGCTTTGGGGGCTGGCCCCGAGGCGGGGGTGTCTTTTCTTCTGGGAAAAACAACTCGCTTCGCTCAGACATTTTTTCCCGGCAGAAAAGACACCCCCACCCCGTGGCCGATCTAACTCTCAGGGCCACCGATCGGCAGCCCAGCCTATCGGCATTTACAGCTGCAAAGACCGGATTTCCAGAAACTCCTCCAGTCCCCACTTGCCAAATTCGCGGCCGATACCGGAATGGCCGAAGCCGCCAAACGGTGCCATCGGGTTAAACGCACCACCGTTCACGAATACCTGACCAGTGCGCAGCTTGCTGGCAATTTTCTTGGCCTTGGCATCGTCGCCGGACCAGACTGCACCGGATAGGCCGTACTGGGTGCCGTTGGCGATTTTCACCGCTTCGGCTTCGTCGTTGTAAGGGATCACGCACAGAACTGGCCCGAAGATTTCTTCCTGGGCAATACGGCTATCCGGCTTGACGTTGCCGAAGACCGTCGCCTTAACGAAGTAACCTTTATCGCATCCCTCGGGCGCCTCAGGGCCACCAGTGATGAGTTTGGCACCTTCATCAATCCCCAGTTTGATGTAGTCGATCACCTTGTCACGCTGCTGGGCAGACGACAGCGGGCCCAACCGTGTGGTTTCTTCCAGCGGGTTACCCGGGGTCATTTTAGCCACGGCAGCGGCGGCCAGTTCACAGGCTTCATCGTGCTTGTCGGCCGGAACCAGCATTCGGGTGAGTGCAGTACAGGTCTGGCCTGAGTTCAGAAGGCAGTTGTTAATTGTGCCTTTAACGGCAGCCGCCAGGTCGGCGTCCGGGAGGATCACCGAGGCAGATTTGCCGCCCATCTCCAGGGCGAAGCGTTTGAAGTCATCAGCCGCGGCGTGGGCGATCAGGTTGCCGGTGCGGGTGGAGCCGGTGAAGGACACCATGCGCACATCCGGATGCTTTATCAGGGTGTCGCCGACAGTATGGCCATAGCCGCAAACCACGTTGAACACGCCCTTGGGCAGGTCGGTGCCATCGAGGATCTCGGCAAGAATAAACGCCGTCTGGGGAGCGATCTCGGAAGGTTTGAGCACCACGGTGCAACCGGCCGCAATTGCCGGGACGATTTTCAAGATTACCTGGTGCAGCGGGTAGTTCCAGGGGGTAATACAGCCAACCACACCGACCGGCGCATATTGCACCTCGGAGTTTCCGGACTGCTCGGTAAACGGGAAGTCGGGCAGCAGTTTCAGGTAGCTCTTGGTTACCGCAGCCGGCATACCGGCCTGGATCGGCGTGGCCAGTTTGATGGGCATGCCCACTTCCCGGCAGACGGTCTCGGCAATTTCCGGAGCGCGCTCTTTCAGGCCCGCGTGCAGCTGTTCCAGCACCTTGATTCGCTCTTCCAGAGTGCTTTCTGACCAGCTTTCAAAAGCGGCGTCAGCGGCGGCAATTGCCTGTTCCATCTCATCCGCGCCGGAGGCGGGCACCCGGGCAATAACGTCACCAGTGCCAGCTTCGTGAACGTCGATCATGTCACCGGCCCAGCTAACCCATTGGCCGTTGATGTAGTTCCTGTTCAGCTCGTTCATGCTTCCCCCTTCATTCAAATACGATAACGCCACGGGCGTTCTTGCCTGCCACCATATCATCGAAAGCCTGTGCGGCTTCTTCTATGGGGTAGGTCCGGGTAACCAGTTCATCCAGCTTGAGTTTACCAGCCTTGTAAAGACCCAGGATTCTCGGGAAATCGTGCTGCGGTCGGGCCGAGCCCAGCCAGCTGCCTTTAAGGGTTCGCTCATCCGCTGGCAGGGTGAGGGTGGTCAGCGAAGTTTTATCCTTCGGATCTGCCACGCCCACGACCACGGCGGTGCCTCCACGGCCCAGACTCTTGTAGGCCTGTTCGACCACCGGCCCGGCGCCCACGCATTCGAAGGCGTAGTCAACGCCGCCGGTCATTTTCTTGACAGCCTTGGCGGCGTCATCCACCTCGTTGATATTCACGGTGTGGGTGGCACCAAACTCTTTCGCCATCGCCAGCTTAGCGGGGTTGCTGTCCACCGCCACGATCATCTCGGCGCCGGCGGTCACACAGCCCTGGATGGCGTTGAGGCCAACGCCGCCAATACCAAACACGGCGGCGCGGGAGCCGGGCTCCAGTTTTGCAGTATTGAAGACAGCGCCGACACCGGTCATCACCGCACAGCTGACCAGGGCGGCGTTCTGCATCGGCACCGTTTCATCCACCTTGACGCAGTTGTCCACGTGCATGGTGGCAAACTCGGCCATCACGCCGCAGGCGCCAAAGACGTTCAACGGCTCGCCGTCGGCGCCTTTGGTTCTGACCGTGCCATCCGGCAGGTTAAACATGGCCTTGCGGGCGTTCTCGCAGAGAACCGGTCGGCCACGGACACACTGGCTGCATTTGCCGCACATGGATATGAACGTGCTCACCACATGGTCGCCTTCCTTGAAGGCCGTTACACCTTCACCGACTTCCACCACAACCCCGGCGGCTTCGTGTCCCAGGACCAGGGGAGGCGGATAGGGAATCTTGCCCGTGGTGGCGGAGAGATCGCTGTGGCAAACGCCGCAGGCAGCGATCTTGATGGTAATTTCACCCCGCTTGGGGCCTTCCACCGTGATGGTTTCCACCTGAACGGGCTGACCCCATTCCCGGCAGACGACTGCTTTGGCTTGTCTGTCCATGTTTCCCCCTGTCGATTAAGTAGGGGGCAGAAAAACCCATTCGTCTGCCCCCGGGTTCATGCCGACTTCACAACACTTCAAACAGGCCCGCAGCGCCCTGGCCGCCACCGATACACATGGTAATCACCACGTATTTCGCACCGCGACGCTTGCCTTCAATCAGGGCATGGCCTGTTTGGCGGGCGCCGGTCACACCAAAGGGGTGACCGATGGAAATGGAGCCACCGTTTACGTTCAGCTTCTCCATGGGAATGCCGAGGCGGTCACGGCAGTAAATCACCTGGGACGCGAAGGCTTCGTTCAGCTCCCACAAATCAATGTCGTCCATGGTCAGACCGTTGCGCTCAAGCAGGCGAGGAATCGCAAACACCGGGCCGATGCCCATCTCATCTGGCTCACAACCCGCCACGGCGAAGCCACGGAAAATCCCCATGGGTTCGATGTTGTGCTTCTCGGCATAGGTGCTGTTCATCACCGTGCACACGGAGGCACCGTCCGACAGCTGGCTGGCATTGCCTGCGGTAATGAACTGGCCCGGCCCACGCACCGGCTCCAGACCCGCCAGGCCCTCAAGGGTGGTGTTCGGGCGGTTACATTCGTCACCGGTCAGGGTCACCTGCTTTTCACTGACCTCACCGGTTTCCTTGTCCTTCACAAGCATGGTGGCGTCGAACGGCACAATCTCATCGTCAAACTTGCCCGCCTGCTGAGCCGCTGCAGTACGCTGCTGGGAAATCAGGGAATACTCATCCTGGGCCTCACGGCTGACGTTGTAGCGCTTGGCCACGACATCCGCCGTCTCGATCATCGAAAGATACAGCTCCGGTTTGTGCTTCATCAGCCACTCGTTGGTGGCGTGAAAGCTGTTGATCTTCTCGTTCTGCACCAGAGAAATAGACTCAACACCACCGGCCACCATCGCCGGCACCTTCTCGGAAACAACCCGCTGGGCAGCCAAGGCGATGGACTGCAGACCCGAGCTGCAGAACCGGTTGATGGAAAACCCGGCGGTGGTTACCGGAAGCCCCGCGCGGATAGCCGCCAGACGGGCAATATTCCGACCCTGGGCGCCCTCCTGGTAGGCCGCACCCATGATCACGTCCTCAACAATAGACGGATCAATGCCCGCACGCTCAACAGCATGCTTGATGACGTGACCTGCCATATCCACACTGTGGGTATTGTTCAAAGAGCCCCGGTAAGATTTGGCAAGGCCGGTGCGAGCAGTTGAGACGATGACTGCATCAGACATAACAATGTCCTCATTTTTCGAAACATGTAGGTCGGGTTAGGCAAAGCCGTAACCCGACATCGAATTGACCGTTTACCTCTGGTTGTCGGATTACGGCTTCGCCTAATCCGACCTACAGGTCCAAAGTACTAACTGAACCGGTCGTGGGGCGGAAAAGACACCCCGCCCCACGACCCGCCCAAAAGGTTACAGGTCAGCGAATTTACGGCCATCCGCAACCAGCTTCTCAAGCAAAGCCGACGGCTCCCACTGCTCACCACCAACGGTGCTCTGATACTTCTTCACCGCTGAAAGAATCGTATCCAAACCTTCCTGATCGGCCCAGAACATCGGGCCACCACGATAGGCCGGGAAGCCATAACCGTAGATCCAGACAATGTCGATATCCAGCGGACGATCGGCAATGCCTTCTTCCAGGATCTTGGCACCCTCGTTGATCATCACATACACGCAGCGCTCAAGGATCTCCTGGTCTGTGATCTCCCGTGGCGTGATCCCCTGCTCCTTGCGGAATTGCTCGATCAAATGCTCCACTTCCGGGTCGGGAATCGGCTTGCGGCTGCCTTCCTCATACTTGTATACACCCGACTGGGTCTTCTGACCAAGGCGGCCCTGCTCCGCGAGCTTGTCCATCCAGCTGGCCGGGATATCCTCGCCCGCCTTGCGGCGCTCTTCCCGGATGCGGTAACCCACATCAATCCCGGCCAGATCGGACATCGCAAACTGGCCCATGGGGAAGCCGAGATCGGTCAGCACCTTGTCGACCTGCTGCGGGGTGGCGCCCTCGTCTACAAGCGACATGGCTTCGGTGCCGCGCTTGTGGAGCATCCGGTTACCGACAAAGCCATAGCAGTTGCCCACCATGACACCGACTTTCTTGATCTTCTTGGCGACCGCCATCACGGTGGCTTTCACTTCGTCGGAGGTCTTGCTGCCCCGCACGTTCTCCAGCAGCTTCATCACGTTAGCCGGGCTGAAGAAGTGCATACCCACCACGTCTTCCGGACGCTTGGTGGCAGACGCAATTTCGTCGATATCAAGGGTGGAAGTATTTGACGCCAGAATCGCACCCGGCTTGCAGACCTCATCAAGCTTGGCGAAGATTTCTTTTTTGATCGCCATATTCTCGAATACTGCCTCGATCACCAGATCAGCATCCCGGAAATCGTCATAGGTCAGGCTCGGAGTGATCAGCGACATCCGCTGTTCCACCTGCTCCTGGGTGAGCTTGCCTTTCTTCGCGGAGTTCTCGTAGTTGCGGCGGATGATCGCCAGGCCCTTGTCCAGGGCTTCCTGCTTGACCTCGACCATGGTGACCGGAATCCCCACGTTGACGAAGTTCATGGCGATACCACCGCCCATGGTGCCCGCGCCAATGATGCCGACACTCCTCACATCACGAACCGGCGTATCTTTCGGCAGCCCTTTGACCTTGGAGACCTCACGCTCGCCGAAGAAAGAATGGATCAGTCCGGCGCGCTGGGGCGATTCCATGCATTCCATGAACAGTTCGCGCTCACGTTTCATGCCCTCATCGAAAGGCAGGTTGAAGGCCGCTTCCACGGCATCGACACACTTGAACGGGGAGAACAGGCCCCGGGCCCGCTTCTTCAGCTCGTCACGGAACTGGTCAAAGACATCGCTGCCCTTGTCCGCTTCGATTTTGTCGGTGATATCTCGAACACGACGCACTGGTTTGCCTTCATCGATTACTTTCTGCGCATAGGCCATACCGACAGCGCGGATATCGTCGCCTTCTTCCACGGCATCAAGGATGCCGAGGGCCAGGGCATCGTTGGCACCGACAAACTCACCGGTGGTGATCATTTCCAGCGCTTTTTGGGCGCCGGTCAGGCGAGGCAGCCGCTGGGTGCCGCCAGCACCGGGCAGAAGCCCGAGCTTCACTTCCGGCAGGCCCACCTTGGCGCTGGTGACGGCAACCCGGTAGTGGCAGCTCAATGCGGTTTCCAGACCACCGCCCAGGGCGGTGCCATGGATCGCCGCAACCAGCGGCTTATCGCTGTTTTCAAAGGTGTTGACCAGTGTCGGCAGGGTGGGCTCCTGCATGGGCTTGCCGAATTCACGAATGTCGGCGCCGGCAATGAACGTGCGCCCTTCGCAAACCAGCAGAAGCGCCTTGGCCTCTGCATCCTTCTGGCCCTGCTCCAGGGCTGCGAGCAGGCCAGAACGAACAGCCTGGCCGAGGGCGTTTACCGGCGGGTAGTTCACGGTAATAACGCCGATGTTGCCTTCCCGGCTATAGCTAACGACCTCAGACATGATTTCTCCTCGCATTGGTTCTGAAATATGGTTTTAACTAGCGAAACATGCGTACGATTTAATACAAGTTCGTTTGTGGTTTCAACCACCCATTAAACTACAGGTATAAAAAAACCGCAGGGGTTCTTCTGCGGTTTCTTGGTTTGGAGTTTGTCGGGAGGTGGCTTTTAAACACCCAGCGATTCGATATCGCCTGCCAGCATCGCCAGCTGGTGGGCAATGGAACCGCGAAGCTTTTCGGCCGGCACCAGGTAAGACGGCGCGGCACAGGTCAGGGCCATGATGGTGCCATCCTGCAAGTGAATGGGCACGCCAGCAGAGTTGATGTTCCGGTCCCATTCGCCAATGGACAGGCAGAAGCCGTGTTCCTTGTAGTCCTTCATGGCTTGGTCGAGGCCCTGCTTCTTCTCTGGCCAGGCATCACCATATTTTTCGGCCATGGCGTCGTCAATCACCAGGCGAGCCTTGTCGCTGACGGCACAGTAGTAGGCGCGGCCGGCGGAGGTACTGGCCATCGGCAGTTTCAGGCCGATATCCATCCGCAACAGGGAGGCTTCCGGTGGCAGACGGTTTTCCACGTAGATCATATGCAACCGGTCCCGGCAGGTGAGGCCAACGGACATGTTGGTTTGGCGGGCGAACTCGTCCATGTAGGGCTTGGCCAGCTGACGCACCTTGAGATTGGACACGTAGGCATAGCCAAGTGCCAGCACCCCGGAGCTCAGCTGGTATTTCTCCAGCTGGGTGTTGTAGCTCAGGTAACCCAGTTTGGTGAGGGTGTAGGTCATCCGCGACACGGTCGGCTTGGGCAGCCCGGTGATGCGGGCGATGTCCTGGTTCCCCAGGATGACAGGACCCTGGCTGAAGGCGCGGAGCACGTCCAGGCCGCGGGACAGGGCCTCGACAAACTTGCGGTCTTTTTCCGGCTTCACGGGCTTACCGTCAGTGGATGCCACTTTCAGTTCGGGTGAGATCTGCTTTTTTCCTGCCATAATGGGACGTCCTCCAACCGCGTCGCCCGCTCCGGTAACCGGTGTATTAATATGGTGAATAATTAAGGATTCATCATTTTAATCGCTGCAGAAATCAAGTACCAGAAAGTATTGTCAAAACCCGTACCAAATATGAAACGATTGGTAGTTATGTTTCAAAATAAAACTCGCATTGCAGTATTTCGTACCGCCTTTACCCATCCAATTCGATACTTTATTCTGCATTGCAAAACACGTTAGCAGCCATCAAACCCCGTGGCGACCCCGGAGGCGAAATGAAGATTCTTTTTGTGGCAGGCGATCCCAAACCCGAACGCTGGACAGTCCCCATCCGCGAACTCCTGCCAGAGGCAGAGATTTACGCCTGGGATCCGGACGGGCCGGCGGTCAACGCGGACTACGCCATCGTCTGGCAACCACCTTCAGCCCTGTTCGAACGGGAGAAGCACCTGAAGGCGGTATTCAACCTGGGAGCCGGCATTGACGGGCTATTGAAGGTGCCGAACCTTCCGAAAGATCTGACCGTAGTGCGCCTGGAAGACGCGGGCATGTCGGCGCAGATGGCTGAGTACGTGCTGCATCAGCTTCTGGAAGCAAACCGCGAAATGGAAACCTATCGGGAGCAGCAACGCCAAGGCGTCTGGAAAATTCACCGCCCCATGAAGCGCAGCGAGTGGCCCGTGGGCGTTATGGGGCTTGGCCATATCGGCAAGCGCGTGGCACGAACATTGGCAGCTCTGGATTACCGGGTGAGCGGCTGGGCGCGAGGAGAGCACAGCCTGGAGGTTGTCAGCACCCATGCCGGTCCGGACCAGCTCGCCGGGTTTCTGAAATCGACACGGGTTCTCGTGAACACCCTGCCCCTGACCGACGAAACCCGGGACATCATCAACTATGATCTGCTGAGCCAGCTCCAGCCGGGTGCCGTGCTGATCAACGTTGGCCGGGGTGAACATCTGGTGGAGGACGATCTGCTCAGAGCTCTGGACGAGGGCATACTGCGAAAGGCTTCCCTGGATGTGTTCCGCAAAGAGCCTCTGCCCGAGGATCATCCTTTCTGGCAGCGGGAGGACATCACCATCACGCCTCACATTTCCGCCAGAACCCTGCGGGACGCCACCCTGGAACAGATCACCGGAAAAATCCGGGATCATGCCCAGGGCCGCCCGATTACCGGGGTCGTGGATACTGAAAGGGGATACTGAGCTGAGTTAGTGGCCCGGCGTCAGCCAGGCCACCAGAGCCGTCAGTACCAGCAGCAGCGGCAGGGCGATCAGCACGAACAGACCGTTCCAGCGAAACGCCACAACCCACCGTGAGATTTGCCCGAACCTGGATAGCAGCATCACCGAGGGGCCGAAGGGCGAAAGCATCATGGCCAGGGAGAAGCCAATCACCAGGGCCACGGCCACCGGCAGAAGATGCATACCCTCAGCAACCAGCTGTGGCAACAAACCGGCCTGAACACTCAAAACCGTGATCGGAATAACTCCGATCATCGAGAACATCGGCATCATCAGCATGCCCAGAACGGCCACCAGGAAAACGCCGCTGCCTGTGGCCACCAGGCCGGCCAGGGCATCGGCCGGTATCACTGCGGACAATGCCACACCGAGGATTGCAGAGGCGGCGAAAATGGCCATCTCGTTGTGCATGTTCCACACCTGGCCCGCGCCCTCTCGCAAAACCGGTATCAGCCCACGTTCCTGCCACAACATGTAGATCAGGGTTACGGTCGGGACGGAAAGCATGGCCGCTACCGATACCTTGAACCCGGTCGTCGCCACCAGTGCCGCCATCAGCGAGAAGACCACGAGGATCAGCGCCAGCAGACTTCCGGTACCCGGCAGCCAGCCCTCAACGGCGACACGCTCATTGCTGATCTTGCGAAACCGGCTCTGCTCGAGCACCCAGCCAATCAACACCATCAACAATGCGGCTACCAATCCGAACGGCAACAGCTGGGACCAGCTCAACTGGGGCAGTTCCCGGGTAAGAATGGCTACAGCGACACTGGTGGGCGCCACCAGCGGCACCAGCGCAAAGCCCCTCAGGGCACTGATCAGGACGCTACGCAGCCACTGCAGACGGGATTCGCCGGTAATGCCCCGCTCACGAAGGGTCTCAGCAAGTGTGCCGCACAACAGGCTCATCATTCCAAAACTCAACACCGTTGCAACACCACAGCTGACCAGGGCGTACTTGGGATAGAGCAACACTGGCTTGCCACCCAGCAGCACATCATGAATCCGGCGCAGCACCTCGAACCGGCGTACCAGGCACTGCATCATTCCCAGGCTGCCCAGAAAAGCCGAATAAAAGGCCGCATCGGAGGCCGCTTTCAACAATTGCGCGGTATTCAGGGAACCTTGCACAGCAAAGGCTCCGAGCACTGCCAGTGCAATCACCAGCAACACCCGCGCGTAACCCTGAAGGTTCCCTGCACCAATGCCGAGCAGGAAGGCCCCGACAAACATAACGCCGGCGAACGCGCTCAGTTCGCGATGCCCAAGGCAGATGGCCACCAGCTCTGTTACCACAGCCAGGGACACGAGCCACTTCAGCATATTGCTCACGGCAGGAGCGCCCAGTCAGATTTGAACACTGCTTGCATTTCCACAACACCCGGATTAGTCTTTCAACATCGAATTACAAAACACAGTTTCGCTTAATGAAACTGTGTTAACACAAAGATAGCACAGATTGGTCCGGTGTCCCTATAACCGGACCTCAACCGGACACCCGATATTCGCTTTCAGGAGACTACAAATGGCTTTCGCACCCTGGAATGACCTGCTGGATTTCGACTCACAACTGGACGAAACCGAACGCCAGGTCCGAGACAGTATTCGCAGCTTCTGCGACCAGCAACTGATGCCCGGCATCACCGAGGCCAACCGGCATGAGAAGTTCGACCGCACTATCTTCAACCAGATGGGCGAACTCGGCATGCTGGGTGCGACCCTGCCGGAGGAATACGGCGGCCCGGGGCTGAACCACGTCTGTTACGGCCTGATTGCCCGGGAAGTGGAACGGGTGGATTCCGCCTATCGTTCAGCCCTGAGCGTTCAGTCCTCCCTGGTCATGTACCCGATCTATTCCTACGGCCAAGAAGCGATGAAAAAACGCATCCTGCCCAAGCTGGCCTCCGGTGAATACGTTGGCTGTTTCGGCCTGACCGAGCCCAACCATGGCTCCGATCCCGGCGGCATGGAAACCCGTGCCAAGAAAGTTGATGGCGGGTACCTGCTAAGTGGCTCCAAGACCTGGATCACCAACTCCCCGATTGCCGACATCTTTGTAGTCTGGGCCAAGTTTGATGGCAAGGTGAACGGCTTTGTGATTGAGCGCGAAGGCGCCAAAGGTCTGGACGCGCCGAAGATCGAGGGCAAATTCTCCCTGCGGGCGTCGGAGACCGGCTCCATTTTCATGGATGAGGTGTTCGTTCCGGAAGAGAATCGTCTGGACGTAGAGGGCCTGAAAGGCCCCTTCAGCTGTCTGAACAAGGCCCGTTTTGGCATTAGCTGGGGTTCGCTCGGTGCTGCCGAGTTCTGCTGGCATGCCGCCCGCAATTACACCCTTGAGCGCATACAGTTCGGCAAGCCCCTGGCTGCCAACCAGCTGGTCCAGAAAAAGCTGGTGGACATGCAGACCGAGATCACCATCGGCCTGCAGGCGGTTCTCCAGCTGGGCCGGATGATGGATGCCGGCACGGTAACACCGGACGCCATTTCACTGCTCAAGCGCAACAATTGTGGCAAAGCCCTGGACATCGCCCGGGTTGCCCGGGACATGCACGGCGGTAACGGCATTTCCGACGAGTACCATGTGATTCGCCACGTGATGAACCTCGAGGCGGTGAACACCTACGAGGGTACCCACGACGTCCACGCCCTGATTCTGGGTCGCGGACAGACCGGCATCCAGGCTTTCAGCTGATAGACAGATCAACGCGAACGAGGTTTTCCCCATGAACTTGAACTACACCGCCGAGGAACTCGCCTTCCGTGATGAAGTCCGGGCCTTTCTGGATGAGAAACTACCCGCGGATATTGCCGCCAAGGTAAAGGGGTTCCGCCGCCTATCCAAACAGGATCATCAACGCTGGCAAAAGATCCTCAATGAACAGGGCTGGTACGCCACCCATTGGCCGAAAGAATACGGCGGTGTGAACTGGAGTCCTGTTCAGAAGCACATCTGGGACGAAGAGTCGTCCCGCTATGGCGCACCGCGCTCTGTACCCTTCGGCGTCAACATGGTGGCGCCAGTGATTATCAAATTTGGCACCGAAGAGCAGAAACAGAGATACCTGCCACGCATTCTCAGTGGCGAAGACTGGTGGTGCCAGGGCTATTCCGAGCCGGGCGCGGGCTCGGACCTGGCCTCTCTCAAGACCCGGGCAGTGCGCGACGGCGACCATTACATTGTGAATGGCCAGAAAACCTGGACCACCCTGGGCCAGCACGCCAACATGATTTTCTGCCTGGTTCGCACCAACACCGAAGTGAAGGCCCAGGAAGGCATTTCCTTTCTGCTGATAGACATGGACACCCCAGGCATTACCGTGCGCCCTATCATCACTCTTGATGGCGAGCACGAAGTTAACGAAGTGTTCTTCGAGGATGTGAAAGTCCCCGTGGAGAATCTGGTGGGCGAGGAAGACAAGGGGTGGACCTACGCCAAGTACCTGCTGACCTACGAACGCACCGGTCTGGCCGGCATCGGCATTTCCAAAGCCGCATTGCAGCACCTGAAGGAGCTGGCGACCCGCCGGACCAAGAACGGTCGCCCGCTGATAGAGGATGCGTCGTTCAGCCAGCGCATTGCCAAGGTTGAGATTGACCTGATGGCGGCGTCAATCAGCAACCTGCGCATTATCGCCTCGGTGGAAGGCGGCGGCATGCCGGGTGCGGAAAGCTCGATGCTGAAAGTACGCGGTACCGAAATCCGTCAGACCATTAACGACCTGGCCCGCCGGGCCATTGGTCCCTACGCCATCCCGTTTGTGGAAGAGGAAATGGACCTGGATGACGACGGCGATTTCCTCTCGGACGAGAACGCCGCACCGGTAACTCCCCAGTACTTCAACAACCGCAAGCTGTCGATTTTCGGCGGATCCAACGAGATCCAGAAGAATATCGTGTCGAAAATGATTCTCGGGCTTTAAGGAGGCGACCATGGATTTCCGACTCAACGAAGAGCAGCAGATGCTGCAGGACACCGTGGCCCGCCTGGTGCGCGGTGAATACAGTTTTGAGAAACGCCTGGAATACAGCGAATCGGAGCTGGGCTTCAGCGCCGACTTCTGGAAACAGCTTGGTGAACTAGGTCTGACCGCCGTCCCCTTTCCGGAGGAACTCGGTGGATTTGGCGGTACTGGCGTTGAAGTGCAAAGCGTGATGACCGAACTGGGTCGAGGCCTGTGTATCGAGCCTTACCTCCAGTCCGTGGTTCTCGGTGGCGGGCTGATCAGCCAGGCCGGCAACAGTGAGCAGCACGAACAATGGCTTGGCGGCATCGCCAGCGGCGAGACACGCGCAGCTGTCGGTCTTCAGGAGCCCCAGAGCTTTTACGACCTGAATGACGTGGAAGCCCGTGCCGAGAAGTCCGGGGACGGCTACGTGCTGAACGGTCGCAAGGCCGTGGTCATTGGCGGCCACTGTGCCGATGTACTGGTCGTCTCTGCCCGTACTTCCGGCAACAGCCGCGATGCCGATGGCATCAGCCTGTTCCTGATCAGCGCCGATGCCGAAGGGCTGGAACATCGCACCTACCCCACCATTGATGGTTCCAGGGGCTGCGACCTGTTCCTGAACAACGTCAAGCTGGGCCCCGATGCCCTGCTCGGTGAAGAAGGCAAGGCCGCAGAAGTCATTGAATACCAGGCCGGACGCGCCATTTCCGCTTTATGCGGTGAGGCTGTGGGCGCCATGGAAGTGGCCTGTGACCTGACTCTGGAGTACCTGAAACAGCGCAAACAATTCGGCGTACCCATCGGCAAATTCCAGGTACTTCAGCATCGAATGGTGGATATGATGTCGGAGCTTGAGCAGGCCCGCTCCATGGCCATCCTGGCAGCCAGCGTTGCCGACGAGCCCCAGAGCGACGAGCGCCGCCGGATTCTGGCCGCCGCCAAGAATGTGATTGGCCGCAGTGGCCAGTTCATTTCCGAGCAGGGCATCCAGTCCCACGGCGGTATCGGTATGACCTGGGAGTACAACTTTGCCCACTACGCCAAGCGGCTTGTGATGATCAACCATCAACTGGGCGACGACGACTTCCATCTGGAGCGCTTTGCGGCCCTGCTAAAGTAAAGGTCCGCAAACAAACGAAATCTTGGGCCCGAAGAGATCAATAATGACAACAAATGAACCGTCAACGGAACAGGATCTCAGGAAAGCCGAGTGGCAGGTCCGCACCGAGCTGGCCGCCGCCTATCGGCTGGTGGCCCTGTTCGGCTGGGATGATCTGGTGTTCACCCATCTCTCGGCCCGGGTACCCGGGCCGGATCACCACTTCCTGATCAACCCTTACGGACTGCTGTTTCACGAGATTACCGCCTCGTCGCTGGTCAAGGTCGACCAGGAAGGCCAAGTGGTGGAGGCAGCCGGCCTGGGACGCGTCAATCCCGCCGGTTTCACCATTCACAGCGCGGTGCATATGGGCCGGGACGATGCCGGCGCGGTGATGCACCTACACGCACCGGACGGGGTCGCGGTATCGGCACACCGAGACGGCCTGCTGCCCCTGAGCCAGACCGCCATGCTGTGTCTCGACCACCTCTGCTATCACGAGTACGAAGGCGTGGCACTCAATCTGGACGAACGCGATCGGCTGATCCGGGACCTGGGCAACCGGTCCATGATGATACTGCGCAACCACGGCGTGCTGACCGCAGGCAAGGATGTACCGGAAACCTTTACCTACCTGTATTTCCTGATGAAAGCCTGCGAGATCCAGGTCAAGGCCCAGAGCTGTGGCCCCACCCACCTTCCCTCGGAACAGGCCATTCGCACCACCGCCGAGCAGTCGCAACAATTGGGCATGGCAGCGAAACTGACCTGGCCGGCACTGATCCGGCTTCTGGACAGCAAGAATCCGGGTTATGCGGTCTGACGCCCAACGGGGACTGAGGCTATGCTGACAGTGCAACTGGACGATCTGGCCCATCACAAGAACTCGGTGATTGGCCACAGTCCCTGGAAAACCATCAGCCAGGAAATGATACAGGCCTTCGCCGATGCCACCGGCGATCATCAATGGATACATCTTGATGTGGAGAGAGCCAGGCGAGAGTCGCCCTGGAAGAGCACCGTGGCGCACGGATTTCTGACGGCATCACTGATTCCCCTGCTGAATCAACAGGTCATCAATGTGCAAGGCAAGAGCGCCAGTATCAATTACGGGCTTAACAAGCTGCGCTTCCCGGCAGCGGTAAAAGCCGGCGCGCAGATCCGCAGCAAAATGGAGCTGTTGGACGTGACCAGGGTAGATGAGCAGCGGACGCTGGCCACCTATCGCACCACCCTGGAAATCCGAGGCGGGGAAAAGCCCGCCTGCGTCGCCGAACATCTCGCCATGTATGTGCGGAGCTGAGTCGCTCAGGACTTGGCTTCCCACTCCTCTTCCTGCAGCGCCCGCCACATCAGCTTGCCGGTTGGCGACTTTGGCAGCTGGTCGACAAACTCGATCAGGGTAGGAATCTTGTAGGCTGCCATCTGCTCCTTGCACCAGGCGATGATGTCCTCTTCGCTCGTTTTTCCCTCCGCCTCCGGAGTCAGCACAATGCAGGCCTTCACGGTCTCACCGCGCTTCGGATCCGGCGAGGAAATAATGCAGACCTCATGAATCCCGGGATGGCGGTACATCAGGCCCTCCACCTCGGACGGCCAGACCTTGTAACCGGATGCGTTGATCATCCGCTTGACCCGGTCGACCATGAAGAAATAGCCCTCCTCATCGTAGTAACCCAGATCGCCGGTGCGGAAAAACTGCTTGCCATCGATCTCCACAAACGCAGCTTCGGTTTCCGCGGGCCGGTTCCAGTACCCGATGGTAACCTGCGGCCCGCTGGAGACGATTTCACCGGTCTCGCCAGGGCCTTTTTCCTGCAGGGTGTCGACATCAATGATCCGGCTGTCGACATCAAACACCGGGATGCCGAGGCACTGGGGCTTCGGCCGGTTCGAGGGGTTGATGTGGGTGGCTGCCATGGTTTCTGAAAGGCCATACCCCTCAATATAATCCAGACCGGTCATGGTCTTGAGCTTGGCGGCCACGGCCTCTGGCATCGCTGCCCCGCCTCCGCCGATGGTGGTGAGACTCGACAGGTCGTACCGGCCAAGGTCGGGGTTGGAGAGGAAGTCCACCGCCATGGTGACAATGTTGGTCCAGCCGGTGACTTTATACCGTTCGATCAGCCGCGCCGCGGTGGTCCGGTCCCAGCGAGTCATGATCACTGTAGTGGAGCCGCTGTAGATGGGGCTGTTCATGGAACCGGTCATGCCGGTGACGTGGAAGAATGGCAAGGTGGCCAGCTGCACCGTACTGGCGGTGCTCAGGTTCCAGAAGGCCCGGTGCACGGCGGTAGCCATCACGCTGCGATGAGTGTGCATGCAGCCCTTCGGGGCGCCGGTGGTGCCGGAACTGTAGGGAATCACGGCGAGATCGGCCGGGCCGGCGGTGTGCGCCGAGGGCGCATGGCCTTCCGCCAGCGCCTGCTCCCAGCTGACCATGCCGGCCAGTTCCTGCGACCAGGCCGGAGCGGCGACTTCCGCTGGCAAGGCCAGATCGGTGTCCGGTGCGATATAGCTGCTGTAGGAAGCTACCACGATGTGGTTGAGATCGGTGGTCTTTAACAACGGAGCAATAAAGCCGGCCAGCTCCTGACCTGCGAGGCATACATTGGCACCCGTATCCGCAACAAAATGCTCCAGTTCCGCCGCTCGGTTCATCGGGTTGATAGGGATTACCACGGCATCCGCCCGCAGAATGGCGTAATAGGCAATCACGTATTGCGGGGAGTTCTGCATGTACAGCAACACCCGATCACCTTTAGCAACGCCCTGGGCCTGCAGGTAGCCGGCCATGGCCTCCACTTCCCGGAACAGCTGGCTGTAGGTCATGGGTGCATCGTAGAAAACGATGGCGTTACGGTCCGGATAGCGCCGCGCCGAAATCTCAAGGTTGGTAAACACGCTGGTTCGTGGCAAGGCCAGGCTTTTGGGCAGTTCCCTCGGCCACACGGCGTAATGGCGGGTAAATGGCATTGTTGTGATCCCCTTTTTCGGTTCAGTGGGCCGCTGAGGCGGCCAGATCAAAAACGTCAGCGCCGCCAGGCAGGCGGTCCTGGTGGCGTAATGGCGTAATGGCGATGGCTTTGTCCCGCAACACGCTGGCGTCTTCATCGGGCGCCACAATGTGACGCGAACTGCGATCAAACCCCAGCCACCAGTACGGCAGATTTCGGGCATCCTGGCCCGCCTGCAGGCGGGCGCGCTGTATGGAGCCGTTGGACTCCCGGCACCAGCGGGCCCGGCTGATGCCGGCCGCCTCGCAGGCGGGAAAGTTGACGTTCCAGGCCCGATTCAGACCTGGCTGCCACAGCTGCCTGATGATGGCCTCGCCATGAATGGAAACCGGCGACCAGTCCACGCCTTCGCGACTCAGAAACGCCTGGCTCAGTGCCATGGCAGGTATGCCCATGTGTTCGGCACTCAGCACCGCGCCGACGGTTCCGGAATACTGCACGGAATCGCTGATATTGGCGCCGCAGTTCACCCCGGAAAGCACCAGATCCGGCGGGGTTTCCCCGAACCACCGGGCCAGCGAATAGAGCACACAGTCCGCCGGCGTACCGGAGACTGCATAGCGCCTGTCACCCTGCTCATACACCCGCAAAGGATCATGAATGGAGATGCTCTGGCCGGCGCCGCTACGATCATGCTCCGGCGCCACCACCCAGACCTCCTCGGCCAGGTTGCGGGCGATCTGCTCGAGCACTTTCAGGCCTGGCGCGTTGATGCCGTCATCATTGGTGATCAGGATGCGTTTGACCATGGGATCGTTCATGACGATGGTCCCTCACTGGCAATCCGCCAGCCGACATCGGCCAGAAGGCTTGCCCGCCGGCCAACCTCCAGGGCATCGGCATTGGCGGCATTGCCATCCAGCGCCCGCTTGTAGACACCCTGAAGAATAGACGCCAGCCGGAACAGGGAAAACGCCAGGAACACGTGCCAGTCGGCGATGTCGTCCCGGCCGGTCTGCCGGCAGTATCGGGCAATGGTTTCCTGTTCGTCCGGAATACCCAGTGCCTCCAGGTCTTCTCCCTGCAGTCCTCGCATGCCCTGCAGGTCCGACGGCAGGTAGTACGGCAGGCAGTAATACGCCAGGTCCGCCAGCGGGTGGCCGAGGGTGGACAGCTCCCAGTCCAGGATGGCAATAACCTCGGGCCGCTGCGGCGCCAGCATCAGATTGCCAAAGCGGTAATCGCCATGGGCGATGGCGCATTCGTCGGTTGAGGGCAGGTTCTCCGGAAGCCAGGCCATAAGCTTGTCCATTGCCGGAAGCTCGTCGGTTTTGGAAGCCAGGTACTGGTTGCTCCATCTAGCCACCTGCCGGGCCACATACCCTTCCGGCCGGCCAAAGTCACCAAGACCGACCGCCTTCACATCCACCGAGTGAAGGCGCGCCAGGGTGTCGATGGCCGAGTGATGAGCCGGCAGCCGTTCCTGGCGATCCAGCGCCCGCAGCGCCGAGTGGCTGACGATACGGCCCTCAAGGTAATCCATGACGTAGAACGGTGTGCCGATGACATTGCTGTCTTCGCACAGGGCCCGGGTGTTTGGCACCGGGACACTGGTGTGCTCGGACAGGGCACGCATGACTTTGTACTCTCGTTCTACCATGTGGGCGGAGGGCAGGGTTTTGCCGGGCGGCTTTTTGCGCAGCACGTATTGGCCGCTGTCGGTGTCCAGCAGAAACGTGGGGTTGGACTGGCCACCCTGGAATTGCCGGACATCCAGCCTTGTACCAAAGTCCGGTATGGTCTGCTGCAGCCAGCTCAGGAGGCTGGCTTCGTCGAATTTGTGGGCCGGGAGGACGTCTACCAGCTCTGGGGTGATGCTCATTTTTGTTTTGCCTTCAGTTTTGGGGCGTCGGCCCCTAACAAATCGTTTCGCCGCCGTCGGCTACGATGACCTGGCCGGTGATGTAGGCACTGGCCCTGGTGGACAGAAACACCGCCAGGCCGGCGATGTCGACCGGGTCGCCGATTCTGCGCAGCGGCGTTTTGTCTTCGGCGCGTTTGACCCGTACCGGGTCTTCCCACAGCGCCCGGGCGAAGTCGGTTTTGATCAGGCCGGGGGCGATGCTGTTAATCCGGATACCTTTCGGGCCCCACTCCACTGCCAGGTTCCGCGCCAGGGCAGCTTCTGCGGCCTTGGAAACGCCGTAGGTTCCGATGGTGGTGTTGCCCCGGATACCGGCGATGCTGGACAGCAGCACCACAGCTCCTTCGCCTTTTTCCGCCATCTGCGGCAGCACCATGTTGGTCAGCCAGAAGGTTCCCTTGACGTTGGTGTCCATGATCTTGTCCCAGGCGTCGTCGGTCATTTCAGCGGTGGTGCCGTACACCGGGTTGGTGGCGGCGTTGCATACCAGCACATCGATAGTGCCCCAGGCCTCGTTGGTTTTATCCACCAGGTTCTGCAGCTGGTCTTTTTTACCAACATGGCAGGGAATGGCGATGGCCTCGTAGCCCTGGGCTTTCAGTTCACTGGCCACCTGCTCACAGGCCTCGGCCTTTCGGCTGGAGATCACGACTTTGGCACCCAGGCGGGCCATTTCTTCGGCGATGGCGCGGCCGATGCCTTTGGTGGAGCCGGTAATCAGGGCGACCTTGCCGGTCATATCAAACAGTGGATTATTCATTCTTCGATCCTCATGCACTGAAGCACGGGAGTGGGCGGGGTGATGTCCTTCCGGGACTGTGCAAAACAGGGATGTTTTGCTCAAGCCTACATGGACGTATTCACGGCGTGTCCCGGAAGGACATCAGCCCGGCCGCTCTCCCCCTGATTCAGAGGTTATCGTTTTAGCGGTATTGGCGAAGCTCAATCTTGGCCACAGAGTCCAGATGAACCTCATCGGGCCCGTCTGCCAACCGCAGAGTCCGTACCTTGGCCCAGGCTTCGGCCAGGAAGGTGTCCTGGGAAACACCGGCGCCGCCGTGCACCTGAATTGCCCGGTCCAGCACCTTCAGCGCCATGCTCGGTGCAATAACCTTGATCATCGCGATTTCCTGACGGGCCACCTTGTTGCCGACGGTGTCCATCATATGCGCCGCCTTCAGGGTCATCAGCCTTGCCTGCTCGATCTCGATGCGACTGCGTGCAATGTCCTTGCGGATGGAATCAAAACTGGACAGCGGCTTGCCGAAGGCCTCCCGGGCATTGGCACGCTTGCACATCAGCTCCAGAGCCCGCTCGGCGACGCCGATGGTGCGCATGCAGTGATGGATACGGCCAGGCCCGAGGCGGCCCTGGGCAATCTCGAACCCCCGGCCCTCGCCCAGCAGGATGTTGCTCACCGGCACCCGCACGTTTTCGTAGTGAATCTCCGCATGGCCATGGGGCGCGTGGTCATAGCCGAACACCGTCAGGGGGCGAATCATTTTCACGCCCGGCGCATCCAGCGGCACCAGAATCATCGACTGTTGCTTGTGCTTCTCGGCCTGAGGGTCGGTCTTGCCCATCACGATGGCGATCTTCGAGGTGGTGGTCATGGCACCGGAGGACCACCACTTTTTGCCGTTGATCACGTACTCTTCACCCTCGCGGCGGATATCACAGGCAATGTTGGTGGCATCTGACGACGCCACATCCGGCTCGGTCATTGAGAAACAGGAACGGATCTCGCCATCCAGCAGAGGCTTCAGCCATTGCTCCTGCTGCTCTTTATTGCCATAGCGGGCGATGGTTTCCATGTTGCCTGTATCAGGGGCGGAACAGTTGAATACCTCAGGGGCCATGGCCGAGCGACCCATCACTTCACACAGGTGGGCGTACTCGTAGTTGGTCAGCCCGGCGCCGAATTCGCTTTCCGGCAGGAACAGGTTCCACAGGCCGGCGGATTTTGCCTTCTGTTTCAGCTCCTCAATAATCGGAACCGGCGCCCAGCGGTCTTCTGCCTGCTCAATCTGCTCATGATGCTTGTGCTCGTTCGGGTAGATATAGGCATCCATGAACTCATTCAGCTGATTCTGCAGCTGTTTCGCTTTGTCAGACAGTTCAAACATGTCCGCTTCCTCTTGGTGTTGTTGGCATTAAGTCGGTAACCGTTCCGTCAGATCGGAACGCCCTCTGGTTTGTCGCTGCCGGACCGGATCCGGAATGTACCTTCGGAGATGGCCAGCAGGTTGCCCTTGTCGTCATGAACCTCACCCGTACTGTTGAAAATCCGGGTGCCTCCGGCGCGCTTACGTCCGGTGACCCTGATCGTTCCGCCGGAGCACTGCCCGGTGAAGGTGGTGGTCAGGGACAGGGTGATGGCCTTACGCATCCGCCCCGGGTAGGGGCAATAGGTGCCTGCCTGGGCCAGCACAATATCCAGCAGCGAGGTGAGCACACCGCCGTGAATCACTCCGCCCAGGTTCAGGTGCCGGGGCTGCAGTTCCAGTTCCAGCACAGCCTCGTTCTCTTCCCAGGACACCTGGCGATAACCCAGCAGGCTGTGAAAACCGGGCAGGTCTTTTCCATCGGCAAACAGGGGCTCTTGCTCACTCATTACACTTTCATTCCTGGCATATTAAGGGACGCGGTATTACCACCGTCCACGGGCAGTGACTGGCCGGTGATGTAGCTGGCATCGTCGCTGGCAAGAAACAGGATAGCCGCGGCGATTTCTTCAGGGTTGCCATACCGGCGCAGCTCGCAGCGGGCCCCGAGCTTATGGGCTTTTTCATTGGCGCGGGCGTAGTCGAACACCGCCCGGGTCATGCCGGTTTCCACCAGGCCGGGACAGACGGCATTCACCCGCACGTTGTCGCTGCCCAGGTCACAGGCTGCTGTCATGGTCAGGTTGATGACGCCCGCTTTGGAAGCACTGTAGGCATTGCCACCAGCGCCGGACCGGATGCCCGCCACCGACGCGGTGTTGACGATGGCGCCAAGCTTGCGGGCCTGCATATGCGGCGCCACGTGTTTGATCAGCAGCATGGTGCCTATCAGATTCACCGATAACACCTGGTCCCACTCGGCGCGGTCGTTGGCGGTCACCGGCGGGTGACCCTGGCCGGTACTGGCAATGCCGGCGATATTGCACAGCACGTCGATCTGCCCGAAGCTGGCGATAGCCTCGTTGACCAACGCATCCACCTGGGCTTCGTTGGCCACATCCACCAGCCGTCGAAGGCGCCGGGCTTGCTCGGGCAACTGGTTTTCAGTTTCCACCAGACCGGCCTCAGAGGTATCCGCCAGGATCACTGACGCACCCTCCCGAGCGAGTCTCAGAGCCGTCGCCCGACCAATGCCGCTGCCGGCGCCGGTGACAATGGCTACCCGTTGATCAAACCGTCCCATATGCCGATGCTCCCCGGTCTGTCTCATTGTTGTTGATGGTGCTGGGGTCTTTCCATTCAGTTAATTTGTCACGCCTGTTGGTTTTGAGTCAATATAATCGGAAGTTAATTTCACTAGATAAAACACAATAACGCTTGAGGGGCAAAAAATGGAAAGCGGCAAGCGAGACATGCCGGTCTATGCGCCAATCGATCCCAGTGAGTCCATGGACGCAATCGGAAATCGTATCCAGCAACACGCCCAGACCCGTGGCAGCCACCCGGCCCTGATTGACGAACAGGGCACCCTGGACTGGCGAAGCCTTGTCGACCAGGTTAACCGTATTGCCAACCGGTTACGCGAGGCCGGTCTGCGGCCGGGCGAGTCTGTGGCTGCCTTGTCAGGAAACAGCCGGGACGATGTCGCCCTGTACCTCGGCACCCTGGTGGCCGGGGGCTGTATGGTGCCGCTGTCTGGCATGGCCAGTACCGAAGCACTTGCACTGATGGTGACGGATTGCCAGGCACGCTTTCTGTTCATTTCCGGCCAACAGCGGGAGCTGTTTGGCCGCCTGCGAGCACAGCTGACCAAGGTACCCGGCGAGCGCATCATCAGCCTGGCCGGCCCCCTGGACGGAGCCGGTTGCTCCCTGGTTGACTGGCTGGCGCAGACTACGGCCACCGCCCGGCCCGAGCCGGTCACCCTCGACGATCCGTTCAATATCATTTACAGCTCCGGCACCACAGGCACGCCCAAGGGGATCCTGCACGATTATCGCTTCCGCCAGCGTCAGATGGTCAGGATGAGCCGCTATGGGCTGGACGGCGAGGCTATCAACCTCGTATCAACGCCACTTTATTCCAACACCACCCTGGTTTCAGTATTACCCACGCTCTACCACGGCGGCACCCTGGTGCTGATGACGAAGTTCGATGCCCACAGGTTCCTGCAACTGGCCGAAACCCACCGTGTTACGCACGCCATGCTGGTACCGGTGCAATACCAGCGGATCCTGGCGCAGCCGGATTTTGACCGGTTTGATCTCTCCAGCTTCAAGCTGAAGCTCTGCACCAGTGCCCCGTTGCGGTCGGCGGTGATTGCCGATGCCATGGCACGCTGGCCCGGCAACCTCCGGGAGGTCTATGGCCTTACCGAAGGCGGTATATCCACCAGTCTCGACTGCGCTGCCCACCCGGACAAATGGGACTCGGTTGGTGTACCCACCCAGGGCGCTGAGGTGCGGGTGATTGGCGAGGATGACCGTGAGCTGCCCCGGGGCGCCACTGGCGAGATCGTGGGCCGCGCTATTTCCATGATGCGCGGCTATGTGAATCGCCCGGAGCTGACCCGGGAGATGCTCTGGACGAGCCCGGAGGGTGAGGTGTATTACCGCAGTGGTGACATGGGACGAATCGACGAGGACGGCTTTATCTACATCCTTGATCGACGGAAGGATATGATCATTTCCGGCGGCTTTAACATCTATCCGGTGGATCTGGAAAAAGTACTGCTGTCGCACCCGGCGGTAGCCGACGCCACGATCATCGGTATTCCCAGCGAACACTGGGGGGAAACGCCCCTGGGCCTGGTGGTTCTCCAGCCCGATCGTGATGAAACCGAAAACGGGATACTGGAGTGGGCCAACACACAGCTGGGAAAATCCCAGCGTCTGGCGGCCATTGAATTCCGTGCCACGTTGCCCCGCTCCGCCATTGGCAAGGTGCTCAAACGGGAACTTCGCGCGCCTTACTGGCCCGAAACCTGAGGCGGCGCGAGACAGATCGGCCGTGGGTACTGCTGACGTTCAATCCATGAACTATCCTTTTATGAATTCTGTAATCAATGACCGATCAACCGCCTATTGCAAAAAACAAGACATGTGTTAGATTCAGAAAACTACGATTCACCATGCAGTCGCCAATTCTGCACAGTGAAACAAAGAAAGATCCATTGGTCATAACTAAACAGTCATTTAATGCACAAGTACAACAACGAAAGAGGCCTACCATGACTCTAGTTAATAACGCTCGAAGAAAACTGACCGTCTTTGCCTCGGCACTGACCCTTGGTCTGTCAGCCGCCCTTGCTGCCACGCCGGCCGCCGCCCAGGACTCCTTTACCTGGAAAGTCCAGTCCCACTGGCCCGGCTCCAGCAGCTCCTACACAGACAGCCTTGGCCGCATCAAACGAGTTCTGGAAGAGCGCACTGATGGCCGTCTTAAGCTGCAACTTTACGAGGCCGGCGCCCTGTTCAAGGCCAAGGATACATTCAACGCTGTCAGCCGTGGCATCCTGGAAATGGGTACCATCTCCCCATCGTATGCCCAGGACAAGGTTTCACTTGCGGGTATCGCCTCAGGTCTGCCGTTTGCCTTCCGTAACGTCTGGGAAGCCGCCTACTTCCACCAGAACATGGGGTTCGAACAGATGCTCCGTGACGAAGCTGCAGAGCACGGTGTCTACTGGGCCACGGACAAGGTTTACCCGACTGAGATGGTCGTAAAAGAGCCGATCGAAAGCTGGGATGACTTCACCAGCCTCAAGATCCGTTCCTCCGGCGCTCTTCAAAGCTTCCTGACCGAAGCCGGCGCCGCCGCCTCCTATATTCCGGGCAGCGAACTCTACTCGGCTCTGGATTCCGGCATTGTCGACGGTGCCCACTGGGGTGCGGCCCAGGGCGCCTACAGCATGGGCCTGTATGAAGTTGCCAAATACCATGTACAGCCTGCCCTGAACATTGCCGGCACCGACGTGATCATCGTCAGCCAGAAGGCCCTGGACAAGCTGCCGGAAGACATGCAGAACATCGTCAAGGACGCCTTGAACGAACAGTTCTGGATCCGCACCAACGAGTACCAGTACAAGGAGCGCATCACCCTGGCCAAGGCCATCGAAGAACAGGGCGTGCAGCTCAATGTGCTGCCGGACGAAGTCCAGGACAAGCTGGTTGCCACGGCCCAGGCCATGTGGGATGAGGAAGGCAAGCGCAGCGAAAACGCCAAAAAGGCATTGGACATGCTGAAAGGCTACCTGGCCGACCTCGGCTACCTCTGATCAGCCGTTGCTCTGACCAAGGCCGGGGTTCCTGACCCCGGCCTTTCTGTCCCTGAACCAAACCAGTATCCCGTGGGAGATTGCCGTGAGTGTGATGATCGCCGCATTCATGAGAGGGGTTACCCGTCTCAATGATGTTATCGGCCGGTGGGTAGCCCTTCTGATCTTCGCGATGTTCGCGTTCCTGTTGCTGGAAGTGGGGTTCCGCTACCTGTTCAATTCCCCTACGGTCTGGACCAATGAACTGACCCAGATGCTCTTCGGTATCTATGCGGTGATGTCGGGCGGCTACATCATGGCCCACCGGGGCCACGTGAACGTGGACCTGCTGCATTCCCACCTGAGACCACGCAAGCGCGCGGCCCTAGATATTGTGACCTCCCTGGTGTTCTTTATTTTCACCCTGGCCCTGCTGTGGTTCGGGATCGACATGGCCCAGGAATCCATTTCCAGCTGGGAAACCTCCTATTCCGCCTGGAATCCACCCATCTGGCCGGTGAAGCTGGCCATTCCCATCGGCACCGCGCTGCTGGTTCTGCAAGGGCTGGTCAAACTGCTTGAAGACATCGCCGTGGCGTTCAACCTGGATTACTACACACCTCAACAGTCCGAATCTGAAGGAGATCAGCTGTGAGCATTGAAGCCCTGACGCTCCTGTTCTTCGGTTCACTGCTGTTTTTCCTGCTGCTGGGCCTGCCACTGGCGTTCGTGCTCGGCGGCGTCTCGGTGGTGTTCCTGTATTTCACCTGGGGTTTTGATTCCTTCTACATGGTTGCCTCCCAGATCTGGGGCACCATGGAAAGCTTTACCCTGGTCGCCATCCCTCTGTTCGTGTTCATGGCCATGATCCTCGAGCGTACCGGTGTGGCCCGCGATCTGTACCGGATGATGCACCTATGGTGCGGCGGCCTCAGAGGCGGCCTTGCCCTGGGTACCCTTGGAATCTGCGCGGTGTTTGCTGCGATGGTCGGCATCAGCGGTGCGGCCGTTGTTGCCATGGGCACCATCGCGCTGCCGTCGATGCTTGAGCGGGGCTATGACAAGAGCATGGCTCTGGGCGTGATCAATACCGGTGGTGGCTGGGGCATCCTGATTCCTCCCAGCATCCTGATGATTCTCTACGCCCTGATCACCGGTGTTTCCGTTGGCAAGATGTTCGCCGCCGGCATCATGCCCGGCGTGCTTCTGATGGTGTTGACCGCCATCTACATCATTGTGCGCTGCCACCTGCAGCCGGAACTGGCCCCAGCGCTACCAAAAGAAGACCGGGGCACCTGGCCGGAAAAACTCCGTGCCCTGCGTGCTGTGCTGCTACCAATCGGCGTTGTCGTTATGGTTCTGGGCTCCATCATCGGCGGTATCACTACCCCGACGGAAGCGGCTGCCATGGGCGTTCTGGGCGCCCTGATATCGGCGGCAGTTTACCGGGAGTTCAAGTGGAGCATCCTGAAGGAAGCCGCCATCCGCACGTTCAAGCTTACCGGCATGATCATGTGGATCCTGTTTGCCGCCCATGCCTTCAGCGCCGCCTACCAGAGTATGGGTGCGCAGGAACTGATCGAAGGCCTGATGAACATGGTCCCCGGTGGCCCCTGGGGCATCATCATCGCCATGATGGTGATCGTGTTCCTGCTGGCCATGGTGCTGGACCCGGTAGGCATTATGCTGATCACCCTGCCGGTATTCATACCGATTGTGGAGTCCCTGGGCTTCGATCCGATCTGGTTCGGCATCCTGTTCGTGATCAACATGGAAATCGGCTACATGACGCCACCCTTCGGCTTCAACCTGTTCTACCTGAAGGGCATCGTGCCGCCGTCGATCACCATGAAGGATATCTACAAGTCGATCATTCCCTTCGTAATTGTGGAGATCATCGGCATCATCCTGATCATGATCTTCCCGGAAATTGCCACCTGGCTGCCGGATCTGTTTTTCTGAACCTGGGCACAGCAAAAATTTGGCAGTGAATCCGTGAAAGCGCTACTCTCATGGGGCTCCCGGCATAAGGAATCCGGGGCCCAACACAAGGAGAGACGCTTATGCGCGGCCCATTATCTGCATCAATCCATACTGCAGTCATCACCACCCTGTTTGCCCTGCTCGCATTGTTTTCCGCGGGCACCCAGGCCCAGGGCCTGTCCGACCAGACCATCTCATCGTTTATCGACAGCCTGAAGGCTGCCGAACAGCTGGAGCCTGAGTTTGAGGATCTGAGTGACGACATGGACAGCCAGAACGATGGCACCATGCCCGACTTCTCACGCATTTTCTCTGATTCGCTGAAGGAGCTGGAAGGTCACCAGGCCTATGGTCAGCTCGAGGATCTGGTTCAGGACCACGGCTTCGGTAGCCTTGAAGAGTGGGCGGCAACCGGCGACCGGATCTTCCAGGCCTGGATGGCCATCGAGATGGAGCAGCAGAGCCCGGCAGCCCAGCAAGAAATGAACGCGGCCATGGCCGAGATTGAAAACAACCCTAATATGACCGCCCAGCAAAAAGCCCAGATGCGGGCGATGATGGAGGGCGCCATGGGCGCGATGCAGAGCGCCAGCAATGCGCCTCCGGCGGACATAAAAGCGGTTCGCCCCCATGTTGATGCCCTCCGGGAAGCTGGCAACTACTGATACTTGAGTGCCGAAAAACAAAAAGCCCGACGGTTAAATCCGCCGGGCTTTTTTTGTGAGCCAGTTTGCGCGCGAGCAGCCATCTGGCCGCTCAGGCAGGCATCACGACATCAGATTGTAAACAAACACGATGGCAACCGCGATGGGCGTGACGAATCGGATCAGGTTGTACCACAGGGTGAAAGCTCCACCCTGAAGGGCCAGATCGGTTTTCAGCGATTCTTTGGCAACGAACCAGCCGACAAATACCGCCGTCAGCAGACCGGAAAGCGGCAGCAGCACGTTGGCCGTGAAGAAGTCCAGCAGGTCAAAGATGGTCTTGCCTTCGAAGCGCTCAAACATGGCGAGCGGCGCCACGTCGGCCCAGACGTTGAGCGACAGAATCGAAGCAATGCCCAGCGCCCAGCAGAGCACACCGACAAGGATGGCACTGCCGGTACGGGCCAGGCTGGTCTTTTCCTCAACCCACTCAACCACGGGCTCCAGCAGGGAAATACCGGAAGTCCAGGCGGCGAACAACAACAGGATAAAGAACAGGGTGCCAAACAGTCCGCCCATGGGCATATTGCCAAAGGCCAGCGGCAGGGTCTGGAAAATCAGTCCGGGGCCGGCACCGGCTTCCAGGCCATTGGCAAACACCACCGGAAAGATGGCCAAGCCAGCCAGAAGCGCGACCACGGTATCCATGATGGCCACGCTGACGGCCGTGCGGCCGATGGACACATCCCGCCCGAGGTAGGAACCGTAGGCCATCATGATGGCCATGCCCAGGCTGAGGGTAAAGAAGGCGTGACCAAGGGCGATCAGTACCCCGTTGAACGTGAGGGCATCAAAATTCGGTGTGAACAGGAAGCTGACGGCTTCACCAAAATGGCCCGTCGTGGTGGCGTAGCCAACCGCCACCAGCAGCAAAATGAACAGGGCCGGCATCAGGATGGTGACTGCCCGCTCCAGACCGCCTTTCAGTCCCTGAGAAACCACCAGAATCACAAGCGCCATAAAGAGGGTGTGCCAGAGCAGCAACTGACCGGGGCTGGCCAGCAGGCTGCCAAACAGCTCGCCGATGGAATCTGCGGTGCCGGCGGTAAAGTCACCCATGGCGGCATGTCCTACGTAGGACGCCGCCCAGCCACCAATCACCGAATAGAAGGAGAGGATCACGAACGCCGCGATCATCCCGATGATCGCAGATATCCGCCAGCCCGGGGCGCTGAGATTTCGCTCCGCTACCAGACGCATGCTGGTAATCGGGTTATGGCGACCATTCCGCCCGATAAACACTTCCGCCATCATGATGGGAATACCGATCACTGCGATACACAGCAGGTAAACCAGCACGAAGGCGCCACCACCGTTCTCGCCGGTAACGTAGGGGAACTTCCAGATATTACCGAGACCGACGGCCGAACCGGTTGCCGCCAGAATAAACGCCAACCGGGAAGACCAGAGACCACGGGCGGCCCCTGAACCGTTGCCCGAAAACGAGTTGGACTGAGTCATGTTGTGTTCCTGTGCTTTTGGCTGAGGAATGTCTTTAAAAGGGATAGCCACGGCGTTGCCGGGGCAATTGGGGCGGGATTCTGCCAGCACTGGCGCGTCGATGCCAGTGCTGGCGCCCTCCCGAGCCGGGTTGATCCGGTGGGAGGAAAAGGAAGGGAAAGCTAACTAGCCGTTTTTGCTGATAAACCTGGCTATCAGGTCTTTCAGGCCACGGGACATGGCGCTGAGCCGGTCACTGCTCTGCTTGGCGGAGTCGGCCTGGGCATCACTGTGATCGGCCAGCTCGGCAATATTGGTGATCTGGCGATTGATCTCGTCGGACACCTGGCTCTGCTCCTCAAAGGCCGCAGACATACTGATAAAGCTGTCGGAAATGGTCTGGATAGAGGTCACGATATCGCGCAGCGAGTTCTCGGCCTCCCGCACCTTTTCAAGGCCCTGACCGGCGACAGCCTCACCGTCCCGGGTTGCCTGAACCGCCGAATCCACCTGCTGACGGAAATCGTCGATCACGTTCTGGATCCGCACCGTGGATTCCCGGGTCCGGCGGGCCAGTGAGCGCACCTCATCCGCTACCACTGCAAAACCGCGGCCCTGCTCACCGGCACGCGCCGCTTCGATAGCCGCGTTCAACGCCAGAAGATTGGTTTGCTCGGCAATCTCGGAAATCAGGTTGGCGGCTTCACCGATGCTGTTGGTCGACTCACCCAGCTTGCTGATCGTTGAACCAATTCCATTCACGCGGGTTACCAGTTCCTCAATGGCCACCAGTGCTTCGGCGCTTCGGTCGCTGCCCACACCAGCCAGACGATTCGCCTCCTCGGCTTCACGGGCGTTGCTGGTCACCGACTCCGCCACTTCCTGGATTGAGGCCGTCATTTCATTAATTGCCGAGGCGGTCTGGTCAGTTTCCGCACGCTGCCGGGCGATCGCCGCCGCCCCATCGCTGATATAGCCGTGGGAAGCCCGCGCCTGCTCGTAGAGCAGTTCTGCCTGGTCATCAATCCGCGCCAGGGCCGTACGAACCCGTGCCTCCTCACTGACCAGCAACAGCGACAGCTGTGAGAACAGTCCGCGTTCGTCGCTGTAGGTACGGGCGACGATGGGATCCCGGAAGGCATCTGGGCGAAGGTCCAGCAGCCTGCGCAAACGGGCAGCCAGGGAACTGAACACCAGGCCGAAACCCAGGGCATGACCGATCACGACCAAGCCCGCAGCCAGCCAGGGCTGGTTGAGCTGAAGTGCCCCCAGGCTCAACACCAGAGAGACCAGGAATGGCCAGCCGGAACGAAGCATCGACAAGGCACGGTTGCTGAAGGATGAGGTCATCTTTCCGGCAGAGATTTTGCCATAAAGCTGCTCGGCCCTGGCTATCTGCTCGCGGGTTGGCTCGACCCGAACCGACTCGTAGCCCACCATCTGACCGTTCTCACGAATCGGCGTAACGTAAGCGCTTACCCAGTAATGGTCGCCGCTCTTCGCGCGGTTCTTGACCACACCCATCCAGGCCTTGCCGGCCTTCAGGTAATCCCACATATCCTTGAACACAGCCTGGGGCATGTCCGGATGGCGGATAATGTTGTGGGCCTGGCCAACGAGCTCTTCCCGAGAGAAGCCGCTGATTTCCACGAACTCTTCGTTGCAGTAGGTGATCACCCCCTTCAGATCCGTGGTGGTAATCAACCGCCCGCCTTTCCGCATTTTGACTTCACGCTGGGTAACCGGGAGATTCTTGCGCATAAACGGACCTTCTGACTCGGAGCTGACCACGGGAATAAATATGGGCGAACAAGGGTAAGCCCCGATGAACATCATTGATATTCATCAAAGGTTACCCTGCGTATGAGGAGTGTAACGGCAGCCGTAAACGGAACCTTAGTCCGTGCAGATATTTATGTGGAAACCGCCAGCCGGGCCCGGGGATGGAAGCGCGCGTTTACCCAGAGGGAGAGGGCGATCACGCCGCCGCCAATGGCCAGCCTGAGCAGATCGGCATCGCGATTCCAGATAAGCAGGTTCACGATCAGGCCTGCAGGCACCAGAGCGTTGTTCATGATGGCCAGGGTGCCGGCGTCAACCACACAGGCACCCCGGTTCCACAGGAAAAGTCCCAGGCCGGAGGCTGCCAGCCCAAGCCACGCGAGAATGCCCCACTGCACGGAGGTCGTCGGCAGCTTGTCGGCATTGCCGAATATAAGGAAGGACGGCAACGCGATGATCAGGGCGCCAAAGAAGAAATAGCCGAAGGTGCGGTAGGCCGGCAGATCACTCTGGTAGTGTTGCATCACGTGCTTGTAACCTACCTGGCCGGCGGCAAAGGTAAAATTCGCCACCTGCAGCAACAGGAAGCCGGTGATGAAGTCCTCACTGAGCCCATCGTAGCGTATGATACCCGCCCCGACAGTTGCGATGGCTGCAGCCAGGAGCGCCACCGGTGAAAACCGGCGAAACAGGGCGTCATCCAGCAGGGTCACATACAGCGGAGTGAAAATCGTGAACAGCAGGACTTCCGGGACGGTCAGGTAGCTGAAGGACCGGTACAGACAGAGATAGGTGATCCCGAACTGCAACATGCCGGTAACCAGAATACCCAGTTTCTGTCCGGAAGCCACGCCGCGCCAGCGGGTGAAAGGCAGAAAGACCAGGGCCCCGAGCAGAACACGGCTGAGCACCGCAAAATCGCTGTCCACCTGGCCGGCCAGAAATTCGCCGATCAGACTGAATGAAAACGCCCACAGAACGGTAACAAAAACCAGAAGTCCCATCGCCACTGCCATCTGTTGTGATCAAGGCGCGTACTTTAACGGTTTTGGGAGAAACTTGCAGTGCAGAAACACGGGATAACACCCCATGGATGAGATCCACCAGCCATTGCCGGAACCCCGGCAGCCGCTGGTCACCAGAACGCTGACAGAGTGGCGAACCCTCGCCATTCTGGGCGGGCCGATCCTGATCGCCCAACTCGCCCAGATGGCCAACGGCGTGATCGATACCATCATGGCCGGCCACGCGAGTGCCGAGGATCTCGCGGCGGTGGGTATTGGTAGCAGCCTGTGGATGCCCCTGTTCCTGTTTTTCATGGGCATGCTGGGGGCGCTGCAACCCATTATTTCCGGCTACAACGGCGCCCGGGAGGTGGAAAAAATCATGCCTGCAACCTGGCAGGGACTGTACCTGGCGGCCGCCGGGTCCGTGATCATGATCCTGCTGCTTACCCACGTGCACCCAGTGCTGGCGCTTCTGAACCTGGAGACCAATACTGCGCGCATCACCCAGGGCTACCTCAATGCCTTCGCCTGGGGTATCCCGGCGCTGCTGTTAATGACGGCACTACGCGGCCTGACCGATGGCCTCGGGCACACCCGCGTGATCATGGCATTCTCTGTACTCAGCACACTGATCAATCTGCCGATGAACTACATTTTCATCTACGGCAAGCTGGGGCTGCCCGCCATGGGAGGCGTTGGCTGTGGCTGGGCCACATCCATTTCCAACGGTGTCGCGGCAGCGGCACTGCTCGTGTACCTGAACCGCAGCCGGGTTTACCGTCAGTTCCACCTGATTGCCGATTGGGTGAAGCCGGACCTGGCAGGCATGCGCTACATCCTCGGCATCGGCGTGCCCATCGGCTTCACCATCTTTGTCGAGGCCAGCCTGTTCTCGGTAATTGCCCTGTTTCTGGCGCCCCTTGGCCCGGTGGTGGTGGCCGGGCACCAGATCGCCCTGAACGTGGTTTCTTTACTGTTCATGCTGCCGTTGAGCATCGGTATGGCGCTGACCCTCCGGGTCAGCTTCCTTATGGGCGCCCGGGCACCCGCCACCGCAAGACTCATCTCCCGAAGTTCACTGATTCTGGCGGCTGCTACAGCGCTGGTTTTTGCAATACTGCTGTTCGTATTCTCCCGGGAGATCGCAGCACTCTATACCAGTGATACCGAGGTACAGGCGGTCACCGTGAAGCTTCTGATGTTCGCGGCCCTGTTCCAGATTGCCGATGTTATCCAGGTAACCTGCATCAGTGCCTTGCGGGGCTACAAGGATACCCGCATTCCAATGTTCATCATGCTGTTTTCATTCTGGGGCGTGGGTATGCCACTGGGATATCTGCTGACCTTCACAGACTGGCTGGTGCCGGCCATGGGAGCCGCCGGCTTCTGGGTAGGTCTGACGGGCGGGCTGGCATCGGCCAGTATTCTGCTGGGGTGCAGACTCTTTCTGTATGCTCCAAATAGCGGTCAGGCCGTTTCGGCTGCAAGCTCCGGCGTGCGCTGAGCATCGGCAAATACGACACGATCCCGGCCGGTTTCCTTGGCTTCGTAGAGTGCCGCATCCGCTCTGGCCAGCCAGCTATCAACGCTTTCGCCATGCTCGAGCAGTGCCACGCCGAACGACGCCGTAACCGAACCGCCGGGGTGCTTCATGTATTTGCGCAGCACCTGTTGCAGGTTGTTCATCACGGCCTTGAGGCCAATGCCGTCGACTCCCGGCAGGAGCAGTACGAATTCTTCGCCACCGTACCGGAACAGCTGGTCTGATTTGCGGGTGTTCTGTTTCAGCAAGGCCACCAGATCGGTCAATACGCCATCGCCCACGCCATGGCCATGCTCATCGTTGATCTTCTTGAAATGATCGATATCCAGCATGACCAGGGCATAGGGCAAACCGGTGCGCTCGGCATTCGCCGCCGCGAGATCCAGTTCCTGATCCATTGAGCGCCGGTTCTTGATGCCGGTCAGCGGATCGATCGTTGCCAGATGCTCCAGACGCTCCCGCTGATCATGGTTCCTGTGGGCAAAGACGTAGGCGCAGGCACTGACCACGAAAGTGGTTGAGGCAAAGGACCACATCTGGACATCAGAGCGGAAGGCACCGCCATGAAGCATCAAGGCGATGACCGAGGCAATGTTCAGGGCTACGGCAATCCTGGGGTTAACAAGAAAGAACGTAGTGACAAGGCACGGGTACAGCCAGAACAGTCCCGGCTCGCCTACCACAATTCCGACGACGACCGCGCCGCCACAAGCGATACTGGCGACAACCACGCCACTTCGTCGCGTGTCCCCGGTTACCCATGCATAGACCAGCGCAGAGCAGATACCGAGAAGAATCGTTGTATCCACCAGTCCAGCCAGCAGATTTCCCTGGAGGTAGCGCATCACGGCAAACGGAGTAATCCCCAGAAACGCGCTCACCCCCAGCAGGGTGATGATCGATAATCGGAAATCGGTCTTGAGGCGATGGAGCATTTAGCGTTTTCGTCCGAGAAAGTACTATTCTGAATCCCAGAATAGCTCAACCAATTTGAATGATCGTTAAAGGACAACGATTCTTTACATATTCTCTATCAAAAAAGACAAAGTGTGAACGCTTGCTCATTTTTTCTGCACCCCGAAACAGGGGCAGCGGTAAAATCAGGTAAAACCACGCAGTTTCGCTGCCAGAGCCGGGTCGCTTCAGTGGAGCCCCAGCCGCATTCGGGGTTACACTGGCGACACAATTAACCTGTACCCGAGACACCTGATTTGACCGAACTTGTTCGAATTGCGCCCGGTGCGCTCACCATTGGCCGGCCCTTACCCTGGGACGTCTACGATGCAGACGGAAACATCCTTCTGCGCCAGGGCTATGTAATTCAGACAGATTCCCAGCTGGAGCAATTGTTCGAGCGAGGCCGATTCAAACCTCGCAAGATCGAACGCCCCCAGGAAGAGGTGTTTGAGGATACCCGGGATCGCAACCCGTTTGCCGATTACCCGGACCTGCTCCATTCACTTGAAGCAACCCTGAAAGCCATTACCGATTCCGATCCTTCGGCCCAAAAGCGGCTACTCGGACTGGCCCGGATGATCGAGCGCACCTGCACGGAATCACCGGATGCAACCCTGGCACTGGTTCACCTCTACTCAATCGGCCCGGTCATTCACGAACAGATCCTGTTTTACGCCATTCTTTGCCAGTTCATTGGCCGGCAATTCGGCCTGGAAGAGAAACGAGTTGCAGTACTGACTGCCGCCGCCCTAACCGCCAATCTTGGCCTCGTGCCCATCGCCGACAAGCTGAACGCGTCCAATACGGTGCTGAACGATGAACAGCGCGGCGTCATTCGCAAACACCCCGAACGCAGCATCCAGGCCCTGCAGGCCGCGGGCATCGATAACAAGCTGCTGCTGACCATCATTGCGCAACACCATGAGCAAGCCGACGGAAGCGGCTACCCGAAAGGTCTGAGTGGCACCGAAATACGGCCGGAGGCGGAAATCCTGGCGCTGGCAGAGCGGTATGTGGCCATGATCACCAAACGTGCCTACCGGCAGCGCATGAACGTGGCCGACGCCCGGAAGCTGATTGCCAACTTGGCCGACGGCAAATTCCGGCCGGCCATTCCCAAGGCCCTGCTGCAGATTCTCGGCGATTATCCGCCCGGCATACTGGTGCGCCTGGAAAACAACGAAGTGGGCGTGGTCACGCGCCGTCCAGTCAGAGCCCGGGGACCTTTTGTGAAAGCCATCTTCGGCCCCCGGGGCAACCGTTACACCGGCACCTTCGAGCGGGACGCCAGCGAGCCGGATTTCGGCATCCAGTCTCTGGAAGAGCCCGAGGTCATGCCCTCCATGGACTTTAGCCTGGTCTGGGGCTTCCGCTCCTGACCATCGTCACCACGCTATAAACCCAGTGCTTTTGCATGATGATCGAGGTGATCATCAATGAATGAGGCAATGAAGAAATAGCTGTGATCGTAACCCCGGTGCATGCGCATGTTGATGTGATGGTGGAACTTCTCACAGGCGTCCGCCAGAGCATCCGGGTTCAGCTGGCTGTCCAGAAACTCGTCCGCAGTGCCCTGGTCCACCAGCAGCGGCAACCGCTCCCGAGCGGTGGGAATGAGCAGCGTCGCATCCCATTCTTCCCAACTTCGCGGATCGTCTCCAAGATAGCCCTTGAAGGCTTTCTGACCCCAGGGGCACTCGGTGGGGTTGGCGATGGGCGCAAACGCCGACACCGAGGCGTAGCGGCCCGGGTTCTTCAGTGCGCAGATCAGAGCGCCGTGGCCGCCCATGGAATGGCCGCTGACAGAGCGCTTGTCTGTTACCGGCAATTCATTCTCGATCAACTGCGGCAATTCCTTCGCCACATAGTCGTACATCCGGTAATGGGGTGCCCAGGGTTGCTCGGTGGCGTTGATGTAGAAGCCGGCCCCGGAGCCAAAGTCATAACTGTCATCCTCGCCCGGCAGGTTCACTCCACGGGGGCTGGTGTCAGGACAGACGATCGCCATCCCCAACTGAGCGGCCCGTTTCTGGGCGCCGGCTTTCTGCATGAAATTCTGGTCGGTGCAGGTCAGCCCTGACAGCCAGTAGAGGACTGGCACCTTCTTCGGGTTGGAGCCCACAGCCACGGGCGGCAGATACACCGCAAATTCCATGTCGCATTCGAGGGTAGCGGAGGTATGCCGGTAGCGGCGGTGCTCGCCTTCGAAACTGACGTTCGTGGATAGGAGTTCCATAGTGTCCTCAATTCTGGGAAAAGTGTGTTTCAGTATTCGGCACTGGCGTGCTTTGGCGGTTCCAGACCAAAACCGGTGCGCGCCAGCTCGGCCAGGATAGCAGTACGCGTGACAATACCGATCAGTTTGCCGTGATCCACAACAGGGTACACCTTTGGCTTGCCCGCACCGAGGTTCTGGGCGAGATCGACCACCGACATCTCTGCCGAAATCGTTACCGGTTTCCGGAACATGACATCGTCAACAAGCGGGTCGCCCTCGCGGTGATAGCCGCTGACCAGCAGAGCATGGATGCAGTCCTGCTCGGAAATAAAACCGATCACATGACGCTGGTCATCAACGACCGGCAGGCCAGTTACGTGGTTGTGTAGCAGCGTCTTCACCACTTTGGTGAGCTGCGTGCCACAGCGGATCGGCTCGATGTGGTTCCACATGACATCTGAAACTTTGAGTGAACGCATGGGCAGAATCTCTCTCCTCGGTGGATGGTCGCCATTGTAATGAGCATAGGCAATCACTCCTGAATCCACCACTTTTACCGGGCCATCGGTTTACATAGGGAAATTTCTGACTAAACTCAGCCGGTTATACCCAATCCGGGTCAAAAATCCAAACCAATCCATGGCAGACAGAGGGAGATCCCATGGAAGCTATTTCTGAATTCGTAGGGCAGATAAACGGACTGGTCTGGGGGCCGCCCATGCTGGTTCTCATTCTCGGCGTCGGTTTGTTCCTCAGCCTCGGGCTCAAACTGATGCCGGTGCTGAAACTGGGCGCGGGCTTCCGGCTCATGTGGAAGGGCCGCACCGCAGCCGGTGCCGAAGCCGAAGGTGAAATCCCGCCGTTCCAGGCACTGATGACGGCACTGTCCGCCACTGTTGGTACCGGCAATATTGCCGGTGTTGCCACTGCGGTCTTCCTTGGCGGCCCCGGCGCGCTGTTCTGGATGTGGCTAACGGCCCTGGTGGGCATGGCTACCAAGTATTCCGAAGCGGTGCTAGCCGTGCGTTACCGGGAAGTGGACGAGCGTGGCGACCACGTCGGTGGCCCCATGTACTACATCCGCAATGGACTGGGCCGTAAATGGGCCTGGCTGGGTGTCCTGTTTGCCGTCTTTGCCGCCATCGCCGGTTTCGGCATCGGAAATACCGTGCAGGCAAATTCGGTTGCCGATGTCATGGAGACCAACTTTGGGCTGCCGCACTGGCTGACCGGCCTGGTTCTCATGGTTCTGGTGGGTATGGTCCTGATCGGCGGTATCCGCAGGATTGGCCATGTCGCCAGCGCCCTGGTTCCGTTGATGGCAGTTTCCTATCTGCTCGCCGGGCTTGTGGTATTGGCTATCAACGCCTCCGACATTCCTGCCGCTTTTGCCCTGGTGATCAACCATGCCTTCAGCCCCATCGCCGCCGAGGGTGGGTTTGCCGGTGCGGCAGTCTGGGCAGCTATACGCTTCGGGGTGGCCCGTGGCATCTTCTCCAATGAAGCCGGTCTGGGCTCCGCGCCGATTGCCCACGCCGCCGCACAGACCCGGAATCCGATCAATCAGGGTATGGTGGCCATGCTCGGCACCTTCATTGATACCATTATCATCTGCACCATTACCGGGCTGGTGATCATCACCTCCGGCACCTGGACCTCCGGAGAATCCGGGGCGGCACTGACTTCCATGGCATTCCAGGAGGCGCTGCCCGGCGTTGGCAACTATCTTGTAGCCATTGCTCTCGCTGTTTTTGCGTTCACCACCATTCTGGGTTGGTCGTTCTATGGTGAGCGCTGCATCGAGTTCCTGTTTGGCGTAAAGGCCATCGTACCTTACCGGGTGGCATGGATTCTGGCCATTCCCGTGGGCGCCACCCTGAACCTGGGCTTCGTCTGGCTGGTGGCGGATACCCTGAATGCCATGATGGCACTGCCGAACCTGATTGCCCTGCTTATGCTAAGCCCGGTTGTGTTCAAGCTTACCCGGGAACATTTTGAGAAGGAGAAGGCGCTGGGGGTCTGAGCCCCTTGTAATTGCCTCATCTGGCACCAATGTTTCTCGTATACACTCAGAACACAACCCGGCCGTTTTCGGGCTGGAATAACAAACGAAATTGCCACTAACATGATCAAAGGAGAGCACACATGACTTTACGTCTCGGAGATACCGCCCCTGATTTTGAACAGGACTCCAGTGAAGGGAAGATTTCGTTTTACGACTGGCTGGGCGACAGCTGGGGCGTGCTGTTCTCGCATCCGGCGGATTTCACCCCGGTCTGCACCACTGAGCTGGGTCTGACCGCCAAGCTGAAGGACGAATTCGCCAAGCGAAGCGTCAAGGCGATCGCACTGAGCGTTGATCCGGTCGATTCCCACCACGACTGGATCAAGGACATTAACGAAACCCAGGGCTGCGCGGTAAACTTCCCGATCATCGCGGACCACGACCGCAAGGTGTCCGAGCTGTACGACATGATTCACCCCAACGCCGACAGCAGCCTGACCGTACGTTCCCTGTTCGTGATCGATCCGAACAAGAAAGTGCGGCTGATGATCACTTATCCCGCCAGCACTGGCCGTAACTTCAACGAAGTGCTGCGGGTGATCGATTCGCTGCAACTGACCGATGAACACAAGGTCGCGACCCCGGGCAACTGGGAGCGTGGCGGTGACGTGGTTATCGTTCCGTCCCTGCAGGACGAGGAAGAAATCAAGCAACGCTTCCCGAAAGGCTACAAGGCTGTGAAATCCTACCTGCGGATGACACCGGACCCGAAAGCCAACTGGAGCGGTGACTGATCACCAGCCTCCAATCCAAATAAAAAGGCCGGGCAGCTTAAGCAGCTGTCCGGCCTTTTTTGTGAAAGTGGGGTCAGATAAACGCTTTCATCTGACCCCAGTACTTCAACTATCAGAATGCCGGAACAACGGCACCCTCATACTTTTCCATGATGAAGTCGCGAACCGCATCAGACTTCAGCGCCGCAGCCAGTTTCTGCATGGCTTCGCTGTCCTTGTTGTCCGGACGGGCCACCAGGATGTTCACGTAGGGTGACTCGGAGCCCTCAATCACCAGCGCGTCTTCAGACGGATTCAAACCGGCTTCCAGTGCATAATTGGTATTGATCAGCGCCAGGTCTACCTGGTTCAGGATACGGGGCAGGGTGGCTGCTTCCAGTTCCTTGAAGTCCAGGTTTTTCGGGTTATCGGCAATATCACGGGGTGTCGCAGTGATCTTGCTCTCGTCCTTCAGGGTGATCACGCCAGCCTTCTGCAGGAGCAGCAGCGCACGGCCACCGTTGGTGGGGTCGTTCGGAATGGCAACCACCGCACCTTCTTTCAGCTCGTCCAGCGAATCAATCTTGCTGGAGTAGGCGCCAAACGGCTCAACGTGAACGCCGGTCACGGTTACCAGGTTGGTACCGCGGCCATCGTTAAACTCGTCGAGGTACGGCTGGTGCTGGAAAAAGTTGGCGTCCATCCGCTTCTGGTCCACCTGAATGTTGGGCTGGATGTAATCGGTGAATACTTTCACGTCCAGCTCCACACCCTGCTCCGCCAGCTGCGGCTTCACGAATTCCAGGATCTCTGCGTGGGGAACCGGTGTAGCGGCTACGGAGAGCTCTTCGGCAGCCACGGCGCCGGAGAAAATGGCTGCGGCAGCCAGTGCCACAAATGTTTTCTTCAAATTCATAGGTCAGTTCTCCTGTTAAACGCTTTGAATAAATTGGACTCAGCTATGGAGTATGGCCGGTGGTCAGTCTGAAACCCCTTCCGAAAAACGCCCGTGAATACGTCCATGTAGGGCTCGGTCGCGCCATCCCTGGCGCTCCATGTTTTCGGAAGGGGTTTCAGACCGCCCGCCAGCCTATATCCAGCTTTCTACTTTCTGCTGAAATACAAAACCAGACGGTCGCCGACCATCTGAAGGACTTGGACGAAAATCACCAGTAGGGCGACTGTTATGACCATTACGTCGGTCTGGAATCGTTGATAGCCGAAGCGGATGGCAAGGTCGCCCAAGCCACCGCCACCAATAACGCCGGACATGGCCGCGTAGGACACCAGCGTTATTGCAGTAACAGTAATGCCGGCGATGATGCCCGGAAGCGCTTCCGGTAACAGAGCACCGAAGATGATCTGTTTAACGCTCGCGCCCATGGCCTGTGTGGCTTCGATGATGCCTCTGTCCACTTCCCTGAGGGAGGTTTCTACCAACCGTGCAAAGAACGGCGCGCCGCCAGCCACCAGCGGCGGGATTGCTCCGGCCACGCCCAGGGACGTGCCGATCAGCATTACGGTGAAGGGGATCATTACGATCAGCAGGATGATGAACGGCACCGAACGGAGCACGTTCACCACGAACGACAGCACCGCATAGGCCACCGGCTGTTCCAGCAGCTGGCGTTTGCCGAAGAGGAACAGCAGGACACCAATCGGCAGGCCAATAAGCACGCTGAACAGCAGGGACATGCCCACCATCACCAGGGTATCCCAGCTGGCCCAACCGATTTCGGTCCAGTCTACATTGCTTAACAGGTCTTCCATCAGCGCAGCACCTCCACGTGAACGTCGGCGGCTTTGAGCGCCTGCATGGCCACCTCCAGGTCACCGCCCACCAGTGACAGGGTCAACTGACCGTAGGGCGTGTCCTTGATGTGGTCGATTCGCCCGGAAAGAATGCTGAAATCCACGCCGGATTCCCGGGCAACGCTGCCCAGTAGTGGCTTGTAGGTGGATTCGCCCTTGAAGGTCAGGCGGAGGATCCGGCCGTTGGCCTTGTTCAGGTCTTCCTGGAGTTCGTCCCGGTCAATGCTCTCGCTCTCGAACACGAAGTCCCGTGTGGTCGGGTGTTTCGGATGCAGGAACACTTCGCTGACCGGGCCCATTTCAACAACTTCACCAGCGTCCATCACGGCCACGCGGTCGCAGACCCGGCGCACCACGTCCATTTCATGGGTGATCAGGACGATGGTCAGGCCCAGTTCGCGGTTGATGTCAGCCAGCAGCTTGAGCACCGACTGGGTCGTTTGCGGGTCGAGGGCGCTGGTGGCTTCGTCGCACAGCAGGATAGTGGGCCGGCAGGCCAGGGCCCGGGCGATGCCCACTCGCTGCTTCTGCCCGCCGGATAGCTGCGACGGATATTTGTTGGCGTGGTCTGTGAGGGTGACCCTAGCCAGCAGTTCTTGAACCCGATCCCGGATCTCGGCCTTCGAGTAGATGCCTGCCAGCTTCATCGGGAAGGCAATGTTGTCCGCCACGGTTTTCGACGACAGCAGGTTGAAGTGCTGGAAGATCATTCCCACTTTGCGGCGAAAGGCGCGAAGCTCGGCAGCGTCGTAGTCGGTGATGTTCTCGCCGTCGATCAGAATACGGCCACCAGTGGGTGGTTCCAGCAGGTTGATCAGACGCACCAGCGTCGATTTACCGGCGCCGGAATGGCCTACGATGCCGAACACCTCGCCGGTTTCAATGGTCATATCGGTGGGGTGAAGCGCGGGGATCGCCCGGCCGCCTACCTGATACGACTTCTGTACCTGGTCAAATACAATCACGGTCAGCGCCTTGTGGGTGCAGCGTTAAAACCGGCGATTATAGCCCATACGGTCGTCAAACCCGAATTCCGGAATGATTCTCAGTGTGGGTAGATATCCCTACACAAACGGTTACCTGACATCCGCCACAGCCCTGAACTAAACTTGGATGTCAGAAGAACCTTAATTTCCGTCAGTTGCGAGAGCCGCACCACCCAGAGATGCCCAAACGTGACCATTGAAAAACAGCAAACGCCCTCACGGATGAACTCCACCCAGGCATGGGTCACTTATCTCAGCAAAGTCGAGCTGCCGGTACTGGCCAATACGCTGCGACGCATCAGCGAGCTGACAGACAGCCAGAACAGCACAGTCAACGAGTTGGCCAATGTGATTCTCAACGATGCCCAGCTCACCTCCCAGGTTCTGCGACTGTCCAATACCGTCTTTTACAACCAGACCCGTACCCAGGTCAGCACCGTCAGCCGCGCCATTACGCTGATTGGCTTCGATGCCGTGAAGTCCATGGCCATCTCCTCCCTGATTGTCGACACGCTGTTGAAGCGCAACGACCGTCCTCATCTATTACGCTGTCTGGCCCGGGCGATTCACGCTGCGGTTCAGGCCAGGTGCCTGATGCCCAAGCGAAATGAGACGGCCCTTGAGGAGGTGTTTATCGGTGCGTTGCTAATGAATATTGGTGAATTGGCTTTCTGGTCCTGTGAAACCGACCACGCCGCGGAACTGGAAGAACGCCTGCGCCTTGAAGAGCACCCGGTAGAGGCGCAAAAGGCCGTGCTGCACTCAACCTTTACCGAAATTACCCGCGGCCTCGTGGATGCCTGGTCCCTGGGACCATTTATCAAGGATGTCGTCTCGCCGGGGCAGGCCAACTCAATGGCCTCAAGTCTGGTCCGTAATTCCGTGGAAATGGCCCGGCTGTCGGAACAGGGCTGGAGCGGTCCGGAAATGGATAAGGTACTCGAACGCCTCGGCAAGGACATTGGCGAGAGCCCGGCCGTGGTTCGCGACCAGCTCAAGGTGAACGCCACGGAGGCGACTCGCGTGGCGGTCTCCCTTGGCATCCCCCAGGTAACCGCCATGATGCCGGGCGCCGAAGGCAAACCCGGCGACAGCGGGGCGAAGGCTCCGGAAATGGACCCGGAACTTCAACTGGAAATCCTGCGTGAATTGAGCCATTGCCTGGCGGAGAAACCCGACATCAACGAAGTATGTCAGCTGGTGATTGAGGGTATTCAAAGGGCTATTGGTATGCAGCGTGTCGCTCTGCTGATGAGTAACCGAACCGGAGATGAACTGGTGCCCCGAAAGCTCGGAGGCCGTGGCACCGAAGAATGGCGTCAGCACTTCGTCATCCGCAAGGATGGCACCGGGCCATTGGGCGCACTTCTACCCCATGCCCACTGCAGCATCTACGAGCCCAAATCAAACTCCGAAGGCGTTCCCTATGATCGATGGCTCGGCAAAGTCCCGGCGCTGATTGGTCCCGTAAAGGCAAACGGCCGGCTGATCGGCTTGTTCTATGCAGACAATGCAGCCGGCGCCTACATGCCCTCAAAAGAGCAGTTATCTGCGTTCGGCCACTTTATTCAGAACGCCCAGCTTTGCCTGACCCTGATCTCTACTCATTAACGCTCGTTCAGAGCTCGTAGAGCTTGGTGACGTGCAGAATCGGCCCGGTTGGTGCCCCTGTCGGCGAACCACCCTCGGGTTCAAGACTGATCGCAAGGGTCCGGCTGCGGGTAAGGGAACTCTGGGCTTCATCCGACAGCGCCACCTCGTGAGTTTCACCCGCCGGGAGGACCCCGAGAGACAAAGGTTCACCATCCTCCGGCACAACCCAGAGCTCATAATCCTTGCCTGACTCTGCAGAGCCTGCTGCAACTGAGCGCAACTTCAGCAGGTTGCCGCGACCGGTTTCACTCAGCAGCCAAAGCGGATCGTCGGTATCTGCCTTCACGATCGCCCCTGCCAACACGGGCCGTTCCACACCAGGAGACGGCTGCTGGAGCAACAGAACCGCGAAAAGAAACGCCGCCGCGGTTGCCATAAGACTCCAGCCTGGCCAGAACCAACCAGCTTTCGATGAGGCCGGGGCGATCGCCATGGCCTGTTCTGGCCACAGCCGCCTCTGAATGTCTGACCACACCCGGGGTGGTGGCGCTTGCGCCGGTGCTGCCGTCGACAACGCCCCCAGCTGCTGCTCCCAGAACCACACCTCCTGTCGGACGCGGCCTGACTCCATCATCCAGCCTTCAAAGCGGAGGCGGGCGCGGCCTTTGAGAGACCCAAGAACATATTCCGCAGCAAGAATCTCTACTCGTTCGGGTGATTTTCTCATCGTTCAAGACACCTCTTCAGCGCCATGAGTCCCCTTCGGATCCAGCTCTTCACTGTTCCGACCGGCGAGTTCAGGGTTTCCGACAGTTCATCATGAGTGAAGCCCCGGTAATAGGCGAGCAGAATGCTGTCCCGCTGGACATCGCTGAGCTCCTCAATGCAACCTGTCAGCTGGGCCGAGCCGGAGGTACGCAACGAATCATCCAGAGGTCCACCGCGCTTGTCCTCAACCTGTTCAAGGTGCTCATCACCGGCCGTCTGCCGCACTTTCCGGGCGCGCATCAGATCAAGAGTCCGGTACCGGGCAATGGTCATCATCCAGGCCAGCGGTGCGCCCCGATCGCAGTGGTATTCGCCTGCGTGATGCCAGATCTGGATAAAGCTCTCCTGCATCGCTTCTTCCGCCAACTCGCGATGGCTCGCCAGTTTGATGCACAGACCGAACATTCTTGCCGCCACCTGGCCGTAGAGTTGTTGAAACGCTTGTCGATCCTTCCTCGCCACTGAACGCAACAGGCGCATCAACTCGTCCTGATCTAACTCGACAGAAGCCATAAACACCCTCGTTTTTATGATTAATGCCCAAGGTACGGCTCCACGAAAGCGGAAGTTGCGCCGATCGGAAAAGATTTTTTTTCTGACGGGTGCAACTTTTCGATTACCCCGTCCGTTTCTTCCTCCGACGCACTCAAACAGAGAGGAAAGCGAGATGAAAACAATGATCAAACGGTCCGGCCTCGCAATCGCCGTTGCCGGAACTTGCCTTGCTACCGGTCTTGCCCAGGCCTCAAGCCACCGTGAAGCACCCTTCATCACGGAAGTTCCAAAGGTGGACGGTACCGACTTCTACATGTTCCGGAGCTATGAAACCGGCAGGGCCGATTTCGTCACCCTGATTGCCAATTACCTGCCCCTGCAGGATGCCTACGGCGGCCCCAACTATTTCGATCTGGATGACGATGCCATCTATGAGATTCACGTCGATAACAATGGCGATGCCGTCGAGGATCTGACATTCCGGTTCCAGCTGAAAGACAACCTGAACGACATTCAACTGCCAGTCGGCCCGGATGGCGACCAGCGTATGGTTTCCGCGCCCCTGAAAAATATCGGCGACGCGACTGACGCCGGCAACGTTCAGTTGCGCCAAACCTACACCGTGGATGTTATTACGGGCGATCGCCGGACAGGTGCCGTGCAAACCGCGACCAACGTGAACACGGGGACCGAAACCTTCGAGAAACCGCTGGACAACATCGGAGCAAAGTCATTCGGTGATTATGCCGGTTACGCGAACCAGCATGTGTTTGATATCTCTGTTCCCGGATGCGGCACGAATGGCCGTGTTTTCGTCGGGCAACGTCAGGAGGCATTTGCGGTAAACCTGGGTGAAATTTTTGACCTGGTTAACACCAACCCCCTCGGAGCCCGGGATGGTGAGGGTCCGGGGGATCTTGCAGACAAAAACGTGACCTCCTTTGCCCTGGAAGTGCCCACAGAGTGCCTGACTGGCACCGCCATGAATTCCAACGGCCAGCCGGTCATCGGTGCCTGGACAACGGCGAGCGTTCGTCAGGCACGGATTATCAACCCGGCGCCCAGTAGCGAAAGTCGCGGCGCAACGGTTGAAGGCGGAGCCTACACCCAGGTTTCCCGGCTGGGCATGCCGCTGGTTAACGAAGTGGTTATCGGCCTCAAGGACAAAGACCGTTTCAACGCCAGCGAACCCAAGGATGATGGCCAGTTCGCCACCTATGTGACTCACCCGACACTGCCAGAGCTTCTGGAAGTGCTGTTCCCCGTGACCGCGCCGAACAACTTTCCGCGCAACGACCTGGTCACGGCCTTCCTGACCGGCGTACCCGGCGTCAATATGCCCGTAGGCGTTACCGCCTCCGAGATGCTGCGACTGACACCCGCCGTGGCACCTACTCCTCTGGGAAGTCAGAGCGATCTCGGTGTGCTGGCAGGTGACAATGCCGGCTTCCCGAATGGCCGCCGGCCCTACGATGACACCGTCGACATTGCGCTTCGCGTCGCCATGGGTGTACTGGCAGACCCCACCGATGCGCCTGATGGCAGCCTCGGGTACACAGACGGCGTTCAGCTTGCAGCGGATCCTACCAGCTTGTCCGCTGACTATGAGTCGTTCCCTTACCTGGCGACACCCATCGCCGGTTCACCCAACGAATAACCCGGAGGTGGCTATGAAATTATTCACAAAGCTCACGGCGATCGGCGCGATGGCGCTATTCATGGCCGGCTGCTTCGACGGGTCGAACAGCCGGGCGGAGGCGCCGGCTCCAACCGTCGATTTCACGGAGTTTGTTAAAACCCAGTTCGCCCGGACAAGCGACGACGCCGAGCCGGCGAACGTCAACGGGGTCGACCTGAGTTTCAATGACCAGACTAACCCGCAGGCCTACGATGATCTGCTTCAATAAAACTCCACGTGGCCGGTTTTCCCGTTTTCCGGGGCCGGCTTTTACCTTGCCTGCCCTTCGGGGCAGGATTTTTTGGCTGGTCGCCACATTCGCGCCCTTTCAGGCGCAGGCAGCGCCTGATCCAATTATCACCGACTTCGGGGATGATCAGATACTGACCGAATCACCCCGCTCTGCTGCCGAGGTCTTCCGGGAGACGGACTCACCCGAGAAGGCCGGGGACCGGCTGCAAATACTGATCACACAGGCCAGAGCCAGTGGCGACCCGAGATACCTGGGGTATGCCCAGACACTGGTCAATCGCTGGCCGGAAGAACAGATGACTGACCGTCTGCGGGTCCTCCGGGCGACTTTGCACCAGAGCCTGCATCAATTCGATTCTGCACGCACCGATCTTGAACGGGTAATTTCAAACTCTTCGGACAGGCAACAACGTATCCAGTCTCGCCTGACCCTGGCCAACCTTGAGCTGGTTCAAGGTCGTTACAAGGAGGCTGAGCGGCATTGCCAGGCACTTAAGTCTGCCTATCCGGGCCTGATAGCCCAGAGCTGCCTGGCTTCCGTGCAGGCCAGGACAGCCGACCCTGAAACAGCCTATCGGAATCTTGCGTCACAACTCGCCGAGTCGATAAACCGCCAGCCTGCGGATTCCACCAGTCGACTCTGGACCGAGGGCACTCTCGGTGACATCGCGGCCCAGGCGGGATTGCCTGAGGCCAAAGTGCATTGGCAAAGAGTAGTGAAGGCAACACCGGACGACCTTTATGTCCGCGCCCAGCTCGCGGATTGGCATCTTGGGAAAGGCCATTTCGAGCAGGTTTTGACGCTTACCCGGGGGTTCGAGGTCGTTGACACACTCGCCGTAATTCGGGCCATCGCAATGGAGCGCATGGGCCACCCCGGCGGTAACGAACTGAACAGTCGTTTACGGCAACGGTTTGAAGAGGCCCGCTGGCGAGGCGATTTATTGCATGCCAGGGATGTTGCCCGATTCCAGCTGGATGTAGAAAACCAGACGGAAGAGGCGCTGAGACTCGCGACGGAAAACTGGGAGAGTCAGAGGGAGCCGCTGGACACACGACTGTTACTGAGATCGGCCCTCGCCGCAGACAAGAAAGTCCAATACCAGCGTGTCAGGGACTGGCTCAAAGAGCAGGGGCAGAGCGATGCCCGCTATCCGGAGTTCAAACAATGACGGTCACACGAAGAATCTGGCTCGCTTTGCTTACGGTGGGGCTGTTAACAGCCAGTGGGATGGCTGCGGGCCACAAGGCAAGCGACAGCTTTCTGTACCTGGACAGCGGCCCGACCGAGCTTCGAATCGATGTTGCACTACGTGACCTCGCTCTGATGACAAGCATTGATAGCAACGGCGATCGCGAGGTATCAGGTCAGGAACTGCGACAGGCAAGACCAGAGATCACGCGAACCGTGGAATCTGCCCTGACCTTTTCGAACAGCAGTGGCAACTGCGATCTGGCCGGCAATAAATGGGGCATCAGCGAGCACAGTGACGGATTCTATTCCGCCGCCCGTTACGCTATACAGTGCCCCGATGGTGAGCCGCCGAGAGCCCTGGAGTACAACCTACTGTTTGAACAGGATGCACTGCACCGTGGCCTGGTGAGCCTTGACCATGATGGTAAGACACGTCTGGCTGTTCTGGGGCCCGATTCCCGAACACTGGATTTGGCAGGTAAGGACACCCCGGGCTATTTAGGTGTGTTTACCACCTTCGTTTACGAGGGCGTTATCCACCTGCTGATCGGCCTGGACCACATCCTGTTTCTTCTAGTTCTGGTCATTCCGGCAACGCTGTCCACTGCCAAAAACCCGGCACCCAGCGGCCAGTCACGAGCATTACGGGGCCGCCTCCTTGAACTGGCCGGCATTATCACGGCCTTTACCGGGGCGCACTCCATCACGCTGGCGCTGGCCGCCCTCGATATCGTTTCACTCCCCATCGCTTGGGTGGAAACGGTTATCGCGCTTTCTATCGGATTGGCAGCATTGAACGTGGCCTGGCCGATTCTCGGGCACAAAACCTGGAAGCTCGCGTTCGGATTCGGTCTGGTGCACGGTTTCGGCTTTGCCAGTGTCCTCGGTGATCTCACCAGTGGTGTATCCGGATTGGCGGTAGCGCTGGCAGGTTTCAACTTGGGTGTGGAGCTGGGGCAACTGGCTCTGCTGGTGCTGGCATTTCCGATACTGTACTACCTGGGCAAAAGCCAAGTTTACCGGCAGGCCGCTGTGCCAGTGTTGCTGGCGGGCATCGGCGCGGTCAGCTTGTACTGGGTTGTCCAGCGCGCGCCCCTGTTCTGAGCGCGCGCTGAATCACCTTAGTGCAGGGCCCGCATCTGGCGCGGGTACAGTGCGGCACTGACTTCCGGCTCTTCCAGCAGGTCGGCCAGCTCGCGATCCACGGTGGTTTCTTCACCTTCTTCCGGCAGCGGCTCGAACAGGGTGCTCAGCCAGGAGGCAACGGAGGGCGCTTCGTCCCGCGTGTAATCGGTGGACAGCGCCTTGATGCGGCGGAAGCCGATGATGCGCTGGTGTTTGGGGTCCCGAATCTGTTCAAAACCCCGCCAGTAAACATGGTCCCTGGTGTGCAGCTGCACGAACAGGGTGTCTATAGGTCCGTCTGAATCGTCAGAGCCTTCAGATTCCTCCGCAAGGGTGTCGGGAGCCGCTTCGGCCTCCACCTCTGGTTTCTTGTGACGGATGGTGGTCCAGGCCGGATAGAGCACGGCCACGGCATCCGCTTCCACATGCTCGCGGGCAGCGCGGAGGATCAAACCCCAGCGGGCCTTGTCGGCATCGGTTTCAAGGGAATTGATGGGCAAGTCGTAGCTTTGTTCGCTGGACAGAACGATGGCCATCATCGGGGCGTCTAATTCCCCCATGGCCTCGGCCTGTGCTACTGATACCAGTTCGTCGATTGCCATCGGTTGGTTCATAATACGCTCGCCTCCTCGATGCCATCAGGGTCGTTCAGGAAGAAGGAGTCTTCCTGACTAACAGCATAGCCTGTTCCGGCCACAAAGATAAACGTGGAGTTTGACCTGCCGGATCACAACCCCCGTATTAATCAGAACGCATCCTCAAGCCTTTCGTAGTTGCCGAACCAGGGGTCCGCCTCTTCCAACTGCCCCGCCAGCTGCAGCAGGATCGCCTCGGCGCCGTGGGGACCGCCAAATTGCACACCCACCGGCAAACCTTCGGCGGTCCAGTGCATAGGCACTGACATGGCCGGCGTTCCGGTGAGATTGGCTAATTGGGTGAAGGGGGTTCGGGCCAGGCTTTCCAGCGCCATCTGGTCCACCTGGCCGGTACGATGCACCAGTTTACCGGCATTGAGTTTCAGCATCAGGCGGGCGGCGAACTTGAGATGGGCAGGCGTTTCCAGCTCCCCGATAACGGCAGGCAACTGCCCGGTAGTGGGGCTCAGATAAAGATCGTAACGTCCGAAGAACACGCCAAGGGCCCGGGCAAATTCGTTCCACTGCTGGCGCCGGCGAACGTAATCGGAGAGCGGCATGGTGTTTCCCAGCATGCCAATTAACCGGGTATCCAGCTCGAAATCACTGTCGGCGGCACCGAATTGTTCCTTCGCCTTCGCCATCAGGGCAGACACTTCGCCAAAGTACAGTCCCAGATAACATCGGGCCAGGGCCATGCCATCGAACTCCGGCGCCGCGTATTCAACCCTGTGACCGAGACTCTCGAGAACCCGGGCGGTTTCCTCGACGGCAGCAACGCACTCGGGGGCCACCTCAGTGTTATAGGGCGACGAGGTAAACACACCGATTGTCAGACTGCCGGGGGACCGCTGCACCAGTTCAGCGTAAGGCGCTGGCGGCTGCGGAATCACAAAGGGATCGCCCGGTGCCGGACCACTGAGCACATCCAGCATCGCGGCACTGTCTCTGACCGTTCGGCTGACCACATGATCGGTAGAGGCGCCTGTCCAGGCTTCGCCCATGAATGGCCCCGAAGAAATCCGTCCACGGGAGGGTTTCAGTCCGAACAACCCGTTGTAGGCGGCAGGAATACGGATAGAGCCGCCACCATCGTTGGCGCCCGCCATTGGCACGATGCCCGCTGCCACCGCCGCGCCAGAGCCACCACTGGAGCCGCCGGGGGTGAGCTGCGTGTTCCAGGGGTTACGGGTAGGCCCCCAGAGCTCGGATTCGGTAACCGCTTTCAGACCAAACTCGGGCGTGGCGGTGCGCCCCAGGAATACCAGACCACCATCCCGGGCCCGGCGAACAAACGCCGAGTCCTGAGAAGCTATATTCTTCGTCATACCCCGGCTTCCGTAGGTGCACGGATGGTCTGCCTGTTCCTGGGCAAGGTCTTTGAGTAGCAAGGGGACGCCCGCAAAAATGCCCTGCTCGGAAAAGCGTTGGGCTGGCGCTTCGGAGAACTGGGGATAACAGATCGCATTGAGCTGGCCGTTTACGCGGGTTGCCCGCTCCACCGCCGCCTCGCATACTTCCCCGGGAGTAACTTCGCCGCGGCGAATAAGATCAGCGAGAGCGGTTGCGTCGTAACGGAGGTACTCGGATTGCTTCATGGCAGGTTCCATTTGTTATTCTGATTCGAGGAAGGTCACGGGTATAACGTCTATGATCAGATTTCTCAAGAGCTTACGCCAGCTTGCCGTGATTTTCATCCTGACGGCATCGGTCGCTGCGAGCGCGCAGGAGGCCCCAGCTGACTCCGGCGAGAGCAGCCAGTGGACCCGTGTTGTCCGGTCTTCACCCTACTGGGTCAGTCAGGGGGTCTTCGAGAACATCCTCACCATAAGGCGCTGGGTGCTCAAGGAATCCGGCTATTGTTCCAGTGCTGATCGACATGTTCTCTATGACATGCGCGGCCGGTTTCTGGCCTGGATCAGTGACGGTGATGACCGTGAGGCAACCCAGCGCCTGCTGAATGCCACGCGACAATCACTGTATGAGAGTAACAAGGTGGAAGACTGGGTGCCTGGCGAGACGGGCCAGACCGGTTACCCGTTCGCCCTTTCCTGCGATCAACCTCATGTTAACGTGGACGAAGCCGTTGCCCGCTATCTTGGCACCCTGCCTGCGGACCGGATCTGGGGCGCCTGGGACGACCTCATCTTTGCCACCAGTGGTGCGCCGGAAAGCCTGCATGACGCGCTTATGTACGTCTACAACCACCGCAGCAACCAGAATCGCCTTACCTTGCCGCAAGCCTTGCCCCGATACCTGGCCGGCCAGATCCTCATTGAAAGCGGAGCCCAGGCCAGGGCCCACTCCCGGGCCAACGCCAGGGGAATCCTTCAGCTGTCGCCGGCCGCCCTGTCCGACTGCGAGATTGCCCCGGACAATTTCTGGCACCGGCTGGCACAGATAGACTGCGCCCTGCGCCTGATGAACCAGAACGCCCGCAATCTGGCACCGGTTTTCCAGCAACGTTTCGGCCATTTGCCTGAGGCCAAAAGGGACCGATTATTCACCCTCCTGCTGGTTCAGGCGTATCATGGCGGCGCCGGACGGGTGCAGGCGCTGCTGGACGATCCGGTACTGGCGCAGCCAGCAGAGTATTTTGCCGCCAACCATGAACGTTTCACGGCCGGTGATATTGCTTTCGGCCTGATTTTTCACAACCTGGGGCGGGACCGCCTCGGCCTTGCCTCGCTCTATTATGTGGCCGACGTTCAACTGGCAACCGAGGCCCTGTGTCGCACGGCCAAACTGAAATCAACGGAATTCTGTGAATGGAAGTACTCAACCAACTGATACCCGAAAGCCTGAGCCTTCCAGTCGCCGTTTTCCTGCTTGCCAGCTCCACCATCACCTCGATGATCACCGCCAGCCTCGGCGCCGGTGGCGGCGTTCTGCTGCTGGTCTTGATGGCCAGCTGGATGCCACCGGCGGCCATTATCCCTGTGCACGGAATGATCCAGTTGGGCTCGAACGTTGGCCGAGCGGCTCTAACGTGGCGCCACATAGACTGGCGGGTGATTGCCGCATTCCTGCCCGGCGTGATCGTAGGGGCGGCGCTGGGGGCCTGGCTACTGGTGAATCTTCCCGCCCACATCTGGCAGCTGACCATCGCGCTGTTCGTTCTCTACCTGTGCTGGGGGCCGGCGTTGCCCAAGGGTGCATTCGGCGCCCCCGGCGTGTTTCTGGCATCGGCACTGACCAGTTTTATCAGTCTGTTCGTGGGCGCCACCGGGCCTCTGGTTGCCGCATTCATCAAGCAGATTCACACCGACCGGTTCAAAACCGTGGCCACCTTTGCCACCGCCATGACGCTCCAACATGCACCCAAGGCACTGGTGTTCGGAGCCGCCGGGTTCATGTTCTTTGAGTGGCTGCCGTTCATCCTTGCCATGATTGGCTGCGGCTTCGCCGGCACCTGGCTGGGCCTCCATGTGCTCCGCTCCCTGAGCAACAGCAAGTTCACGTTGATCTTCAATATCGTGCTGACCGCGCTTGCGATTCGCCTGCTCTGGCAGGCCAGTCTCTCAGCCGGCTGGTGGTGAAGGAACCACAACAACCCTGTTACGACCCCGGGATTTGGCGATATAGCTACCCTCATCCGCCCGGGCCATAACCTCTCTGGGGCCGCTGTCCTCGGGTGTCAGTTCTGTCAGGCCAATACTCGTGGTTACACCGAATGACCGGCCGTCATGTTCAATGCGAAGCGCCTCGACATCGGCGCGGATTCGTTCCGCCAGCGCCTCGGCCCGGGTCATGCCGCAGGCAGGCAAAATGATGCCGAACTCATCTCCGCCCAGTCTGGCCACGGTGTCGGATTGGCGAACCGCGTCCTTGAACAGATCTGCCAGCCGTTTGAGCAGATCGTCACCAAGCAGGTGACCGCCTTCATCGTTCACCGGTTTGAAATAGTCGAGATCAATCAGCATCAGTACCGAACGGGCTTCCTGGCGACCGGCCTCACCCAGGCTCCGAACCAGCGAGGCGTTGAACGCGCGCCGGTTCAGCAACTGGGTGAGGCTGTCGTGGGTCGCTTCCCAGGACAGCCGCTCCTCCTGTCGGCGCCGGTCGCTGTCGTCCCGCAGCACAAACACCAGGCGTTCATCCTCGCGGCCCTGACGAATATGCAGCATGGTCAGATCAATGGGGAAGGGAACACACCGCGAATTGCGGAGCGTTACATAAACGCTGTCCAGGTCCTCACCGGACAGGAACTGCTCCGCCGTCAGTTCGCATTCTTCCGTTTCAATGGTGACCAGCTGGAAGAAGTTCCTGAGCACGCATTCACCCTCAGTACCCAGAAGACGACATGCGGCATCGTTGGCAAAACGAATAACACCCGCAACGTCTACCATGAGAACCCCCTCCTGGAGTACGCCAAGTATCGTCTCTGCGCGCTGCTGCTCTGTCCTGAGTGCCTCTTCCACCTCCAGCTCATGGGTGATATCCCGGACGACCGTGATGGTACCGAGGGACTTTTCCGGCGTCTGGATTGCGGCCGTCATCACATCACCCCAGATCACCCGATCCGGAGCGGGTGATTGCAGTCTCAACCGGCCCAGGAAAACGCTCTGGTTCCTGATCGCATTCTTCCAGCCGGCAATCGCCTCCAGTCGATCGTTCTCGTGCACTCGACTGGCCAGATAACTGTAGGTGAGTTGCTCCGCCGGATGGCCAACGATGGCCTCAAAAGCCGGGTTGGCAAATTCGATTCGGCCCAGAACATCGGTCTGGACGATGCCGATGGGCGCACTTTGCGTGAGGGAACGGAAAAACGCCTCTCTTTCAGCGAGAGATACCAGAACCTCGTCCCGTTCATCAGTTACCGTATTAAAAATCTCTGCAACCTGGCGGATTTCCTTGCCTCCGGCGACGTCCACCGGATCGGAGCGCATACCAAGGTGGCGCTCGCGAATCTGCTTGCCCAGTGTTTTGAGCGGCGCCATCAATCGCCGGAAGCGCCAGAGGGCAAGAGGCGCGATCAACAGGATCACCGCCAGCAGAATCCAGACGAAAGCATCCACAGTGCGGGTAATCGGGGCCAGGGCCTCGCGAGCCGGCCAGGACGCCGACACAAACCAGGGAACCTGGGTCAGTTGCTGAACCGACATAATAGTCTTTTCACCACTGCTGTTGCGGGTGTCCACCGTGCCCTCAAAGCCCTCCATGGCTTCCCGGAGCACCGGATTAGCAACCCGAACCGGTGACATGGCCCTGTCATCCCGCTGATTGACCACCACAAACCCGCTCCGGGTAGCGACACCAAGATAGCCGGTGGTGCCAATCTGGATATTGATAAACTGGTCCAGGAAGTTGTTGCCATCCAGAGCGATGGCACCGCCGATGACACCGATGAACCGTTGGCGGTGGTCGAAGATCGGCGCAGCGACCATGATGGCCGGCTTTTCCTGGTAATTGGATAGGTAGGGCTCGCTGATCACCGGCGTGAGAGTGGAGGAGACCCGGCGGAAATATTCGCGATTACTGACATCCAGCCCGGACTGGCGGTACTCCTCCGGGTGCTCGGCAACCACCAGCCCGTTCTCATCCATCAGGTAGACAGCATCGAACAGATGTTCAAGGGCGGTCTGCCGCCGTATCAGAACACGGGCACGTGCGTTCAGCACATCGCTGGACATGGTCAGGTTCTGGGCCACATGGTTGAGGGCTTCAAGCCGCAGGGCGAGTTTGTCGTCCAGCTCGCCCGCAATCAGGGTGGCAATCGTCTCCACCTGGTCCCGGGCCTGCTGCTCCAGCTCCGACCGGCTCAGCAGAAAGCCGGCCACGGTTACCAGCAAGGCCGAGAGGATGATCGCGACCACCACGAGGGCAACGGCCCGATTCACCAGACTGCCGAACCATTGTTTGATCAGCACAGCATCCTCACTCCCGGACGGTTTCGACGACCCGTAATGACCTTCCCTCCAATCTTATGTTTTCTGTTCTCTGGACCAGTGCTTCAAGTCTAACAGAGGGGCATTCAATGTCAGATTACGTACTTGCAAAATTAATGATAATCGTTATTATTTAGGTCCATTTTCGCACAACGAGCACCTTTTCCAATGACGGACCTCACCCTGCCCCTGAACACTGGCCCGCTCACCCAACTTGTTGATATGGGCGGCCCTGTGATGGTTGTGCTCGTAGCACTTGCTGTCATCGGGCTCGTCACTTTTGTCTATTTGATGCTTCTTGGCGCCCTCTATGCGCCGCGCTTGTCGGGCCGTCTTAAAAAAACCGTAATGGACTGGCAGAGCAACCCGGCTTCCGTGCGGCCTTCCGAAATCAGATATCAGGCAGGCCGATGGAGCCGGTTAAACCCGCTGCAGAACCTTGTCACCGATACGATTGAGGCGATACACAACGGCGAGGACGACCGCAAGATCCGGGAAACCGCCGCCCGGGATGCGCAGCATTCATTGGAGCCGTTCGAGGCACCACTGAAGATAATCGAAGTCATTGCAGCACTCGCGCCGCTGCTTGGCCTGCTGGGGACCGTACTGGGCATGATGGAGGCTTTCAGTGCCATGGCGGCGTCCGAAGGCCGAGCGAATGCCACCCAGCTCAGTGGCGGAATTTACGAAGCCCTGACCACCACAGCCGCCGGTCTGGTTGTGGCCATACCCTTTGCCGCTCTGGCTGCGTGGATCGAGTTCCGCTTGCGTCGCATCCACAAGACTATCAACAGCACGCTGGTTTCGATTCTGCATACCGCGCCGGAGCAGATGCCGGAAACCGCGGAAGCGGACTGCCAATCGCCCGAAAGTCCCTTAAGGGCAGAAGCAACATCCGAAGAGTCCGACCGTTATACAAGTGCCCGGGGTCAGCGTTTCGCCCATGCAACTGGTTGAACCCAGACCGAGCCGGCCGATCCCTATTCGGATCACGCCATTGATCGACGTCGTCTTCATACTCCTGGTGTTCTTTATGCTGACCACCCGGTTATTGCCCGTGGACTACCTGGAGCTGGCCAATAACACATCGAGCCGCAGCCCGGTCACCGGAGAGCCGCTGCCGGAGCTGACGGTGACGGCCAACGGCGACGTAAAGTGGCAAGGCCAGACGGTAGCCCTGGACCGGCTGGTAGCCGAACTTCCTGAAGCCGGTATCACCGAAGTAAACCTGGCGACAGCAGATGACACACCTCTGGGAGCTTTCACCAGGGCCCTGAGCGCTTTGGCTGACAGCGGCATCGACACTCACTGGAAGCGGACAAACGCAACGACACCATGAGCGATCTGGTTCCACCTCCTTTCACTTCCGGCAAAACCTTGATGGAACGCGTGGAAGATGCACTTCTGCCGTTGATCAACCTGGTGTTCCTGCTGTTGATGTTTTTCATCGTTGCCGGCCAGCTTGCCGATGACCCGCTACCAGAACTGCCCGCCACCCGGCAGGCCGAAGACCGGCAGTCGCCACATGCAGACATGATTGTCAGCGCCAGCGGAGAGTGGAAGGTTGACGGTCAGCTGCTCAACAAGGAATCCCTGGTTGCCAGGCTGCCGGAACCGGATGACCAACAGCCCCTGAAAATCGCCGCTGCCGAGAGCATCACCATGGCAAATCTGGAAACACTCTTCCGCTTGCTGGAAAAGGCCGGGTATCAGGATATTCTGCTGTTGACGGAGCCCGGCCAATGATGCCGCAACAGCCGCCATTCCGGTGGGCGCTTCTGCTGCTCGCAACGGTGTCGACCTTCGTCGCCCTGGCGATCGCCTCTCCCGAAGAGACGGTGGAACTCAACACCCTGGGCGAATCCGCGGTCAACACAGCGCCGGCCATCCGAATCAAGCTGGCCGGCGAACCCGCGCCGAAACCCGACCCTGCGCCAAAACCAGAGCCAAAACCGGACCCCGAACCGGAACCTGAGCCAGAACCTGAGCCAGAACCTGAACCTGAACCTGAACCTGAGCCAGAGCCAGAGCCGGTAACGGAACCAACGCCCGAACCAGAGGTCGCCGAAGAGGTCACGGAAGCGGAAACACCGAGCGGTGATCCGGCAGAGACTGCAACAGAGGAGCAGTCACAGGCGACCGTTCCACTGCAGAACGCTGGCGTTAAATCAGACGTGGATAATTACCTTTCCAAACTCAGTCGCCACCTTGCCCGATATTATGAATATCCGCGCAGGGCGAGACGGCTTGGCCAGGAGGGCACACCCGTGATTGTGTTCGAGTTTCAAAGGGACGGATCCCTGGTGGCCCACAGCCTGAGAACCAGCTCTGGACACCAGCTCCTGGACGAGTCGGCGCTGGCCATGTTGGAACAGGCGGCGCCTCTGCCATCCGTACCGGAAGCGATTGCAGGACATAAATTCCGCTACGCGCTGCCCGTGCGCTTTCGCCTTCGCTGAGCCCCGCTTGGGCTGCGCCAGGTTGCAGCAACCGTCAACTATCACGCACCGATCGGGTGCGTGATATCAGAAGTCGCATCTTCCCTCCAAGCCAGGCGAATCCACTTCCAATAATTTACCCTGCTGATTTAACGATGTTTTTTTGAAATCCGGCCAATCTGGCACAGTCTCTGCAAATTTTCGGACAGCGGAACCAATAGCGGTTCTGTTCACAGCGACAGATTCATTCAGACGACGGCGTCTACTTGTACCTGCAGATTGCAGGCAGCAAGTAACGCCGTTTTTTTATGGCCAACTCGAAAGTCTGGCCACTTGATAGAAGTCAGAGGAAAACACTATGTCTTACATCGTGCCTTCGGAATTCGTCACCAAGATGGTCGACGCCGGCGAATCCAAGATCTATATGTCAACCCGGGACACTCTGATCCGGGCCTTCATGGCCGGCGCCATCCTGGCCCTGGCTGCAGCGTTTGCCATTACCGTGGCGGTCCAGACCGGCGTGTTCCTGATCGGCGCCATCCTGTTCCCGATCGGCTTTTGCATGCTTTACCTGATGGGCTTCGACCTGTTGACCGGCGTCTTCATGCTCACGCCACTGGCTTTGCTGGATAAGCGCCCCGGCGTAACCCCGGCAGCCATACTGCGCAACTGGGGCTGGGTATTCCTTGGCAACCTGGGCGGCGCGCTCACCGTGGCCTTCATGATGGCCTTCATCTTCACCTATGGTTTCAACACCGATCCAGGTGCCGTTGGTGCCAAGATTGCCAGTGTCGGCGAAGCGCGCACACTCGGTTACGCCGAATACGGTGCAGCCGGTTGGGCCACCATTTTTATCCGCGGCATGCTGTGCAACTGGATGGTCTCCATGGGCGTCGTTGGCGCCATGATTTCCACCAATGTCAGCGGCAAAGTACTGGCCATGTGGATGCCAATCATGCTGTTCTTCTTCATGGGTTTCGAGCACTCCATCGTGAACATGTTCCTGTTCCCGTCCGCCATCATCATGGGCGGTGAGTTCTCCGTGATGGACTACCTCTGGTGGAACGAGATTCCCACCGTACTGGGTAACCTTGTGGGCGGTCTGGCGTTTACCGGCCTGACGCTCTACACCACCCATGTACGAACTGCGCCGAAGCGCAAGATTGCAGCGGCCTACAACGATGCTGCCCTGGCCAGCTCCAACTAAGCCGGGTCTTCCTGCAACTCCGGCTGCCGCACCCGCCGGAGTTGCTTTTTCCTCCAGCAGGGAAACCCCAGTTTTCAATGACAACATCCTTGTCCATTTCCGTCGGCCAGCACTCGGAAGCTGGCGCAAAGCCGGTTAACCAGGATTTCCACGGTCTGTTAGTGCCTACGGGGCATCAGCTGGTTACCAAAGGCATTGCCGTTGCCATCGCCGACGGCATCAGCTCCAGCGATGTCAGTCAGATTGCCAGCGAATCCGCCGTTGCGGGTTTTCTCAGCGACTACTTTTCCACCCCGGAAAGCTGGTCGGTGAAACAGTCCGCCCAGCGTGTGCTACGGGCAACCAATGCCTGGCTCCACGCCCAGACCCGGCAAAGCCAATACCGCTATGACCGGGACCGTGGGTATGTCTGTACCCTGAGTGTGATGGTGCTCAGGTCCGCCACCGCGCATCTGTTTCACATTGGCGATGCCCGCATTTACCGGGTTCACCACGATCAGCTCGAGCCGCTGACCAACGACCACCGACTCTGGCTGTCGCAGGAAGGGAGCTGCCTGACCCGCGCCATGGGCATTGGCAATCAGCTGGACATCGATTATCAAAGCCTGCCGATCCAACCCGGCGACACGTTCCTGCTGACCACCGACGGCATCCATGAACACCTGGACGAGCGAACCATGGCCCGCATCGTTCGGGAATCTGCCGATGACCTGGACGCCGCCGCCCGCCAGGTGGCAACCGCAGCCCTCGAACGGGGCAGCACCGACAACCTGACGGCCCAGATCATCCGGGTCGACTCGGTACCTTCAGCGCGGGAAAGCAGCGAATTATTTCACGAGCTGGACGGGTTACCGTTTGCGCCGGAACTGCAGCCGGGGCACCGTCTGGATGGCTACCGGATTCTGAGGCAGGTTCACGCCAGCAGCCGAAGCCACGTCTACCTGACCGTGGATGAGGAAACCGAAACCCGGGTGGTGCTGAAGATGCCATCACTGGAACAGCGGCACGATCCGGTCTACCTGGAACAGTTTTCCGCCGAGCAGTGGATTGCCCGGCGAATCAACAGCGCTCATGTTGTCAGGCCGTTTCGACCAGACCGGCACCCCAGCTTTCTCTACCAGGCCACAGAGTTCGTGGAAGGCTGTACCCTGCGGCAATGGATGCTGGATAACCCGGCGCCGGCACTCGAAACCGTGCGTAGTCTCGTCGACCAGATCGGTAAAGGCTTGCGGGCCTTCCACCGGCTTGAAATGGTGCACCAGGACCTGAAACCGGAAAACGTGCTGGTGGATACTCATGGTACCGTCACGCTGATTGATTTCGGTGCTACCCGGATCGCCGGCCTGGAGGACTCTGATATCGGCGAGCAGGCCGTTCCTCGGGGAGCAGCGCTTTACAGTGCCCCGGAGACCTTTCTCGGCGAGCCAGGCAGCTGGTTATCAGACCAGTTCTCCCTGGGCGTGATTACCTACCAGCTGCTCACCGGTCAGCTACCCTATGGCCCGGAGGTGCCGAAGATTCACAGCCGGAACCAGCTTCGCAGCCTGAACTATCGACCCGCGCGCCAGTTCCGGGAGAACCTGCCCGGCTGGGTCGACGATGCGATTGGAAAAGCCGTTCAACCCCAGGCCCACAAGCGCTATCCGGCGCTATCGGAATACCTCTATAACCTTCGACATCCTCCCGCGGACTGGCAAAAGCGTCATCGGCCGCCACTGATAGAGCGCAATCCCGTGGCCTTCTGGCAGGGCGTTTCAGGGTTATTGCTCCTCGCATTGCTGGCAACCCTCGGCCTGGGCTGAAGCGGGCATTACCCAAGCAAATTCTTGCCCCGCCAGCAATTCGTCGCCTGACGTTCGGGCGCGGGATTGCCTGGCACGCCCCGAACATCACCAACAGAAACGCTAAAATGCTGTTTTTATTGCCATAGTCGCTTCTGGCACAGGCTTTGTACTGAAAGTCGGCGTCCAGGGAACACCCCGGGGACACTATTCATTCACAAGTCATGGAGCAGACTATGCCAACTCCTTGTTATATCAGCATCGAAGGCCAAACTCAGGGCAACATCACCGCCGGCGCATTCACTTCCGATTCCGTAGGCAACATCTACGTGGAAGGTCACGAAGACGAAGTGCTGGTTCAGGAATTCAGCCACGTCGTTACCGTACCGACCGACCCCCAGTCCGGTCAGCCGTCCGGCCAGCGCGTGCACAAGCCGTTCAAGTTCACCTCCGCCCTGAACAAGGCCACCCCGCTGATGTACAACGCTCTGGCCTCCGGCGAGATGCTGCCCAAGGTCGAGCTGAAGTGGTACCGCACCTCTGTTGAGGGCAAGCAGGAGCACTTCTTCTCCACCATCCTCGAAGATGCCACCATCATCGACATCAACTGCAACATGCCCCACTGCCAGGACGCCGGCAACGCTGATTTCACCCAGTTGGTGACGGTTTCCGTGTCCTACCGCAAGGTAACCTGGGAGCACGCCGTTGCCGGTACTTCCGGTGCTGACGACTGGCGTTCGCCGATCGAGGCGTAATCACGCCAGAAGGGCCCCGCAGGGGTCCTTCTGCTTTTGCAGGGATGAAAAAAATGGATAGTCAATTGTCACCCGAAGACATTGATAAAATTAGAGCCATCATGAAGGCGTTCTACGGCCATTCTGTTGCTTCAGGATTCACTGAAAGCAGCGTAACCGGAGAAACCGTGCGCGCTATCGCCCATATGCTCGTGGAAACTGTCGATTGTAGTAGATGGGTTGATGCTGTTCCGTCTCCACAGGACCTGCTACGACCAACGCGCAGGATTACAAAATGGGCTTTACGCCTGATTCGCGAGGCAGGGAAACCTTTTCTGCAGAACGAAGTGAAGGTAAGCTGGCTTTGCCGAACTGTTCGTTCTGGCCAGTTCAGATCCTCTATCGAAACGACATTGAGATGAGACTCCCACCATGGCAAGGATAGCCCTAGCTTTATCATTTTTACTTCTTCTCTCCGGCTGCGCATCCCAATCGTCATTGGTCATTCAACCATACAGCGAACTAGCTATAGAAGTACCAGAAAAGATGTTCTCCTCTGTGAAGATGAGAGATGGCGAGCTTGTTTTTTTGAGAAACAACCGGGTCGTAGGTTTTGTCAAATCAGAGGAGATTCCAAGTTCAGTAAGCTCAGGTTCAGCGATTGACACCTCAACGACGCTTTTTGAGAGTGCCGATCAGGGTTCAAGTAAACCAATTTGGATGGAGCAAATTCCCGAAGCTCGGGTATTTGGAGTAGTTCAGGGGGACTTTAGAACCGTATTTATTGTACCGAACGGCCAAGCTCAATCGCTTATTACCTTCCAGGGGCCAGCTGAAAGCTCGACCTCATTGCGGATAAATGGCGCAAAGATTTCAGAATAATGCATAGCTGCCACTCACCCAGGTCCCGAATTCAGCAGCCTGCCAGCAGCTTTACATCGAAATACAACCGGTAAAGAAACCGCTCCATGGCGTAATACTGCAGCAGTTCATCAAAGCGGCGCTTTTCTTCCCGGGACTTATTCAGCAATCTCTGCCGAACGGACGCAGCAGTGTTTTGTGCCACCGTGATCTCCTTTCACTCTTTTAATTCCATCGCCAGGATGATTCTGTTCACAGCTTGGCTTCCAAGTAGGGTGCCATGACATTGGCGACCCTGCAGATTCTGGCATATTCCATCAGTATGCCTGGACGGAAGTTTTTGCGGGTGCGGTATAGATCCAACGCCTCCAGAACCACATCCATGCCGATTCGATTCCGGAACTTGAAACAGTCGGCCAGGGTTTTCTCCGGGTTGTAGACGTTCAGGGTGATGGCATCCACGTCAACCTGTTCAATGCCTTCACTAAAGGCCCGCCCGGAGAACCGGTACCCGGCTACCGGCGGATAATCCAGCACCGGCAAACGGGCATCCCGCTCCACCGCCAGATGCACCTGATGGGGAATCTGTGTAGTAATGTCGTGCCAGGCCAGCGCGGAAATCAGGCAAAGCACCGCATTGGGAAAACGGGTAGCGGCAGCCACCAGATCCGGGTTCTCTATTGAGGGCAGGTCCGCCAGCCGGTAAAGGCCACGGCTGACCGGCTCAATCAGCCCCTCGTCCCGAAGCTGATAGAACTGGTACCGGCTAAAGCCCCGAGACAGCGCTTCTGTCAGGCGGAGCTGACCGCCGCGTTGACGGAACATGGTTTGGAGTTTTGCCCCGGAAGATCGGGCGGAGTCGGAGCCAGACAAATCGTCACCACTTATTTATATATGGTGACAGTTTGTCTGAATTGCATAGGTCATTCAAGTATCGGCTTCGCTGGACCTTTCCCAAGGTCGATAATCAGTACCACCGCATAATATTGCCGAGCCAGACCATAGCAAACCGTAAATTCGAACGTTAAGCTTGTCTATTCTTACGCATCCGTGAAGTAGCCAGGTACCCAAGTTTGCAGAAAACGCCCCTACCAACCCAGACCGCCATCAGCCTCGGCGAGCTCATGTGCGCCGTCACCCGGGACTGGCTCTGGCAACCGGCGGAGCAATGGGTCCGAGAACGCAATCCGGGCAGCGTCCTGCATTGCCGGGTTGGGTCTGGCCAGGCCACCTACCACCGTTACGATTCTCGCGACCGGCAACACCTGATCACCTATGGTGCCCGTATGATTGCCGCCAAGCACCAGCCGGAAACGGCGAGCGGCTGGCTGTCGGGCCGGGAGATCCGGAAACGGGGGTACTTTGGCGGGAAACTGAGCACTCTGAATTTGCTGGCACACACCTGCTGCCATGAGTTTGCCCATCTCCTGCAGCAAAGTGCCGGCCAGCGGTATCGGGGCTCTGTGCACAACCGCCATTTCTATACCATTCTGGATGAGTTGCACGAGAACGGGGCCGCGCAAGCGACCCGCAAGGCCCTGGCAGATGAGGCGAGGGAACAGGGTCTGGCGCTGCCGGATACGCCCTTCGAGCCTGTGGACACAAGGCAACAGATGGCCCACTGGCAGGTGGGCGATACCGTGCGTTTTGGTGCCGGCCGGCGGGAACTGCACGGGCAGATCATTCGGGTCAATCGAAAGACCTGCACCGTCGACGGTATCGGGCACTCACGAGGGGTTCGATACAGGGTTCCGGTGCAGATGCTGAGCCCGCTTATACCGCCTCGGTAGCGGCAACCAAAAGACTCCGAATCTCCGGCACACAGGACCCACAGTTGGTGCCGCATTTGAGCTCACGGCCGAGGGCATCGACGCTGTTGGCACCCCGCCCAATCGCCTGCTGAATCTGTCGGTCCCCAACCTGGAAGCAGCTGCAAACCAGGTTGCCGGCGTCATCCCCATCGACGGCCTTTGCCGCCAGCAGGCCGCGCCGGCCCGCCTCGTCGAGCTCTGGCTGGCTGAAGCAGCTGACCAGCCAGTCCACGGATGGCAAGGCGGCCGGGTCACGATCCACCATGAGTACCGCCTCTAACTGACCATTGCGCAACCGCGCCGCCCGGAAGCGGCCTTCGCGGACATCTTCCATCACCAGCTGCGGGTGGCCGCCGAGCCAGTCTGGCACAGCACTTTTCCAATCCATGTTGCACTGCCCCGCCACGATCCAGCTATCGCAATCGGGCAGAACCTGTCGGGCCCAGTAGTCTGCCTTCCAGCGTTTTGGACGATCCCGTCGCACCAGCAAACGTCCATACCAACGGGCAGGCCAGTGGGTGAGGGTAGCACGACCGTGCTTGGCCTCCGGTTGCCCGGATATCGGGTCCACCAGGCTGTCAGTAAGCGCTGTAGCCAGACCCTGCCCGGTGAACTGATCGTTCCAGTGGATCGGCACAAACACCTCACCACGCCGCTGCTCCGGCGCACTGCGCACCCGGCCGACAAAGTGCCCATGAGCACTCTTCAGTGTTGCCAATGCCCCCGGGGTGAGGGAAAGCGCCCGAATATCCTCGGGATGCACCTCAATGAACGGCTCGGGGCGATGGGCCAGCAACCGGCTGGACCGGGCTGTCCGGGTCATGGTGTGCCACTGGTCCCGGATACGGCCCGTATTCACGATCAACGGAAACGCTTCATTCGGATTCCTGACCGGTAATCGAGAGGCAATCGGGATCAGGCGGGCGCGCCCGTTGGCGGTCGCAAACCGACCGTCAGTGAACAGTCGCCTGGAATCAGACGCCGACCGAGTAACCGGCCATTGTACAGGCTCAAGCAACTCGTATTGTTCATTGCTCAACTCCGCCAGCCCGGAAATATCAAAGAAACGCTGACCGGCGTTCTCGAACCCCGACAACCGGGCATGTTCCCGGAAAATGTCCGCGGGCCGTTCATAGTCAAAGCCCGCCTGGTGTCCCAGCGCGCGGGCCACCGCACTGACGATCCACCAGTCCGGCCGGGCCTCTCCGGGCAACGGCAGAAAGCGCCGCTGACGGGAAATGCAGCGTTCGGAATTGGTAACCGTGCCGTCTTTCTCACCCCAACCCGCCGCCGGCAACAGGATGTCTGCATGGCGAGCGGTGTCAGTGTCCCTGACGCAATCAGACACAATGACAGTCGGGCACAGGTCCAGGGCCCGCCGGATACGATGGGTCTCCGGCAAACTGACCGCAGGGTTGGTGGCCATGATCCACAACACCTTGATATCACCCCGCTCAACCGCATCGAACAGGTCGACGGCTTTCATGCCCGGTCCATCTGCGACCGCCTCGGTCTCCCAGAACCGGGCCACGCGGTCCCGGGCATCCAGGCTGTCGTAATCCATATGAGCGGCAAGGGTGTTGGCCAGCCCACCCACTTCCCGGCCACCCATGGCATTGGGTTGGCCGGTCAGGGAAAAGGGGCTGGCGCCGGGTTTGCCCACCCGGCCTGTGGCCAGATGGCAGTTGATAATGGCGTTGCCTTTATCGGTGCCGGCCGAAGACTGATTGATGCCCTGGGAGAACGCCGTCACCGTACGCTGCTCCTCTGCGAACCATCGGTAAAAGGTAATGACATCTTCTACCGGCAATTCACAGATCCTGGCCACCGCCTCGGGAGAGGGTGCCTCGGATCTGGCAGCGCTGAGGCTGTCGTCAAAACCTTCACAATGATCAGCCAGGTAACCATGATCAACAGCCTGCTGGTCCGCCAGCCAGACCAGCAGGCCATTGAACAGCACCGTATCGGTCCCGGGACGGATGGCCAGATGCAGATCCGCCAGATCGCTGGTCGCGGTTTTACGGGGATCAATCACTAGGACCCGGCGACCGGGTCGCGCCGAGGCCTGCATTCTCTGATGGAGCACCGGATGCGCCCAGGCGGCATTGCTGCCCGCCAACACCAACAGGTTGGCCAGTTCCAGGTCTTCATAACAGCCAGGAACCAAATCCCCGCCAAAGGCCCTTTTATGGGCAGCGACGGCGGACGACATACACAGACGGGAATTGGTATCCACGTTGGGTGTGCGGATAAACCCCTTGGCCAGTTTGTTGGCCACGTAATAGTCTTCCGTCAATAACTGACCGGAGAGATAGAAGGCCACAGACCCGGGCCCATGAAGCGCCACTGATTCACGAATCCGTCGGGCCACTTCCGCCACTGCCTGCGGCCAGGCACTTTCACGTCCGTGAACAACAGGCCGCAACAGTCGTCCATCAGGAGTCAGCGTTTCGTGTAAGGCAGAGCCCTTCACGCACAGGCGCCCCAGATTCGCCGGATGTGTCTCATCCCCGCGGGTCGCAGAGGGCGTTGCGCTCACTCCACAACCCACACCGCAATACGGGCAGGTGGTTTGAACCGTCGCCGGTCTTTTGTTGGTACCGGTCACAGCACCTCCTCGGGTTTCATAAAAAAAGCCCGCCAATCCGGATGCCTTGGAGACGCATCAGGGGCGGGCTTCTTTGCCAATGGAAACAGGTTGTCTTGAACAGTCGCATAACCGGTTGCAATAACAGGGCCATTCCGATCGAGAGCGGCTCCGGGCTCTGCCAGCCACCGACTATGGCGGCTCTCGAGGATTTCAGCCCCGCATCAATGCGCCAAGGCTCCGGGCCAACCATCAAATCCGGTATCAAAGTGGTGCAAACCTGACCTGCCACGCACTAAAACCAGACGAATACCCGCTCACCATATCTGCCGCCTCCTCGAAGAACTCTCCTAACTCGTTGTTTTATCGAGACCAGCCGATATGGCACGGCCCGTGCAAGACCACAAACAGAGACGCGCGTTACGACTCAACAGAAAACTGATCCCCAGGCACAGGCGCCTGCTTTCCGGCAACGGAGAGCGGGCGTTTTTGCGTTTGGGCCAAACAGAATGAGGTATATCCATGTACACGCTCACACGAAGAACCGCCCGCTGGCTGACTCGAATTCTGCTAACAGCCACCTTCTGGACAGTCAGCACGTGGGCTCACGCGGAGATTGGTCCGGCCGAGAAGCCGGACCTCAAGCTCGGCTTTATCAAGCTGACCGATATGGCGCCCCTGGCGATTGCCTGGGAACAGGGCTTCTTTATGGACGAAGGCCTGTTTGTTGAACTGGAAGCGCAAGCGAACTGGAAGGTCCTGCTGGACCGGGTGATTACCGGAGAACTGGATGGCGCCCACATGCTCGCCGGCCAGCCCCTCGGCGCCTCCATTGGCTACGGCACCCGGGCCGATATCATCACGGCCTTCAGCATGGATCTGAACGGCAACGGCATAACGGTTTCCAATGATGTCTGGGACACCATGAGCCAGCATATCCCCGATAATACCGACGGCAAGCCCGAGCACCCGATCAGCGCCAGTGCACTTCTGCCCGTGGTGGAAGCGGCCCGGGATCGGGGCGAACGGTTCCGAATGGGCATGGTGTTTCCCGTGTCCACCCATAACTATGAGCTTCGCTACTGGCTGGCAGCCGGCGGACTGAACCCCGGCTACTACGCCCCCCAGCGCGGCGACACCAGCGGCACCCTGGAAGCCGACGTGCACCTGTCAGTGACGCCACCGCCGCAGATGCCGGCCACCATGGAGGCGGGCACCATACAGGGCTACTGCGTGGGTGAGCCCTGGAACCAGCAGGCAGTGTTCATGGGCATCGGCGTTCCGGTGATTACTGACTATGAGATCTGGCCGAATAACCCGGAAAAGGTCTTCGGCGTGACCCGTCAGTGGGCTGAGGACTACCCGAACACCCATCTGCGCCTGCTTCGCGCCATGATTCGCGCCGCCCACTGGCTGGATGAGAACAACAACGCCAACCGGGACGAGGCCGTGAAAATCCTGGCCCGGCCCAGCTATGTGGGTGCCGATGAGGCGGTGATTGCCAACTCCATGACCGGCACCTTCGAGTATGAAAAGGGCGACGTCCGGGAGGTTCCGGATTTCAATGTCTTCTTCCGGTATCACGCCACCTACCCGTATCCGTCTGATGCCATCTGGTATCTCACCCAGATGCGCCGCTGGGGCCAGATCCCCGAGGCCAAGCCGGACGACTGGTACATGGGAACCGCAGCCCGGGTTTACCGGGCCGACATCTACCAGCAGGCGGCCCGTTCACTGATTGCCGACGGCACGCTGACGGCCGCGGATTTTCCGGACTTCGATGCCGAGAACTTTCAGCGCCCGCAACAGGGCGAGCTGATTGACGGTATCGCCTTCACCCCCCGAACACCCAATGCCTATATCGACAGTTTCGACATCGGCCTGAAAGGTACGCAAAACCCGTAACCGGGTTTGCAAGGAGGTTTGATAACCATGACTACGATCACTTCGGCCAAAAACACACCCCAGCCGCCGCGCTGGCTAGGCCAGAGACTCAAGTCCCTCGGTGAGTCGCTGACACCCGGTCAGCTCGCCGCCACCGGGCGCCAGATGTTGCTGCCATTGATAGGTATTCTGGTATTTGTCGGTTTCTGGCATCTGGCTGCACCGCAGGTGGATACTTCACTGGGCAGCTTCCCGGGCCCGGCACAGGTCTTGGAACAATCGGGGCAACTCTGGCAGGAGCACGTCAACCAACGCGGGCGGGCCGACAAGTTCATTGCCATGCAGGAAGAGCGGAACGCCCGGATTCTGGCGGACAACCCCGAGGCTGAGGTCAGGATTCGGAATTACCCCGGTGCCCCCACCTTTCCCGACCAGATCCTGACCAGTCTGGTTACGGTCCTGGCCGGATTCATCGTGGCGACCGCTATCGCCGTGCCCCTGGGCATCGTGGTTGGCCTGAACCGGCACTTTCAGGCGGCGGTCAACCCGCTGATCCAGGTGTTCAAGCCGGTGTCACCGCTGGCCTGGCTGCCCCTGGTAACCATGGTGGTCTCAGCAACCTACGTGAGCGATGACCCGATGTTTGAGAAGTCGTTCCTGACCTCCATGATCACGGTCACCCTGTGCAGTCTCTGGCCCACCTTGATCAATACCAGCGTCGGTGTGGCCGCGGTCAATCCGGATCTGCTGAATGTCTCCCGGGTGCTGCGGCTGTCGTTCTGGACCCATGTCCGCAAGGTGGTTCTGCCCTCTTCAGTGCCGATGATTTTCACCGGCCTTCGGGTGTCGCTGGGCATTGCCTGGATGGTACTGATCGCGGCCGAGATGCTGGCCCAGAGCCCGGGGCTGGGCAAGTTTGTCTGGGACGAGTTCCAGAACGGCAGCAGCCAATCCCTGAGCAGGATCATGGTGGCGGTTCTGGCTATCGGGTTTATCGGGTTTGTGCTGGACCGGGTGATGCTTCTGATCCAGCGCAAGGTTGCCTGGAATGAGTGACGTACTCGCATCGAGTTTTCGAGTTCCAACAGTGTTCTTTTACCACGGAGCATGCCGCACCGGGTGGGTCACGCCTCCCGAAACACGCGGCGAGTACATCCCTGTACGCTCCGCAAAAACATCCATGTTTTTGAGGGTTTCGGGAGGCGTGACCCACCCGGCGCTCCGATTACCGCGAGGTGCTTTCTATGAGTAAGGCTCATCTTGAATTAACCGGTGTTGAAATGGCGTTTGATACGCCGAAGGGGCCATTTGTGGCCCTGGACAACATTAACCTGAAGATACAGAAGGGCGAGTTTGTTTCCCTGATTGGCCACTCCGGCTGTGGCAAGTCCACCGTCCTGAACATTGTGGCTGGCCTGCTTCAAGCGACCAGGGGTGGCTGTGTACTGGATGGCCATGAGGTGAATTCGCCGGGACCGGAGCGTGCGGTGGTGTTTCAGAACCATGCGCTGATGCCCTGGCTGACGGTGTACGAAAATGTCGAGCTGGCAGTGCAGCAGGTGTTTCGCAAATCCATGGGCAAGCAGGAGCGGCGCGACTGGATTCATCACAACCTGGAACTGGTGAATATGGCCCATGCGGCGGACAAGCGGCCAGGTGAGGTATCGGGTGGTATGGCCCAGCGGGTGGGGATTGCCCGTGCCCTGGCCATGAAACCCAGTGTTCTTCTGATGGACGAGCCGTTTGGCGCGTTGGATGCACTGACGCGGGCGCATCTGCAGGATTCCCTGATGGAGATTCAGCAGGAGTTGAATAACACCGTCATCATGATCACCCACGATGTGGACGAGGCGGTGTTGCTGTCAGACCGGATCATCATGATGACCAACGGGCCCGAGGCCACCGTGGGTGAGGATCTCTACATTGATCTGCCCCGCCCCCGCAACCGGGTGACTCTGGCGGACAACCCGGAGTACGTGCATTACCGGCAGGAGGTCTTGCGCTTCCTGTACGAGAAACAGCGCAAGCTGGAACACATCTCGACACGTCGTTCCGGGAAACCGGAGACCTCTGAAAGCAAGCAATCAGAGGCCCAGGCCGCGAGGGCTTGAGACGGCTGAGTTATTTCAATACATCCGCCATGGACACCAGGGCCCGGGCTACCTCGGGCAACTTCCGGCCCTGGTCCATGGCCAGTTTCCTTAATACCCGGTGAGCTTCGTCGTTGCTGATCCTGCGATGTTCCATCAGCAGCAGCACGGCCTTTTCCTGGGTTTTGCGGTCTTCCAGAGCTTCCCTGGCACTCTGCAGCTCATCGGTCATCTGTTGCAGGCGCCGGGTCTGCTCCTGGACCAGATCGAAGATGGAGCGGCCGAACTGCTGGCCAATACCGTCGCTGGCCCAGGACTCACCGGCCTGTTGTTCGTTTCCGGAATCGCACAGCACCAACATGGGTTGAGACGCCGGTTCCTGGGCATCCAGGGAAGTAATCAGGGTTTCCTGGTGGGCAAGCGAGTTTCTGGCATCGGCAAAACGCTCGGTGCAACGGGCATGAAAACAGCCCTCCACGGAATCCTCTATCTTTTTGAGTTCATCCATCCGCTCAGACATGAGCCTGAACCATTCATCGGCCAGGGCCGGATCCAGGTCTTTATAACGACCGATGGCAGTGCCCCGCTGGCGGAGGTTTTCAATTTCGGACTCACGGGGGTTTTCGCGCAGTTTTTCCCACAGGTCCAGGGAACCCTCATCGGCAAAGCTGTTAAACACCTCAAAACAGCGCTCCTGCGCCTCAATCAGGTGCGCCATGCGCTCTGACAGTGCACGATCAAACCGGCCACTGGAAAACCCCGCCGAACCGACAGCCCGCTCCTGTCCACAGAATTCTTTGCCGTTCATCAGGTGCACCATGGCCACCAGAAGCCCCGCTATGGTGGGGTCAACCGCGGTATCGGCAGCTTCAAACACAACCGCAATCAGGTTGTGGATCAGGGTACTGTAATCCTCGGTGGCAGAGGCCGCAGTTACTTTCCGGGCCACCACACACCGTCGCAGTTCCGGCAGGCCCTCAAGGCCGTGAAGGGCGCTCGCAAGCTGGTTAAGCAGGCGGCTACTGACAGGATGCGCCGTCAGTTCCTGGTGAATCTCGGCAAGGGCCTGCTCAAACTCCGAACGGAGCCGATCCGACGTCGCAACCAGGTGTTTTCGCTCCTGGGCAAACTTTTCGCCGGAAGAACCAAGAAACACGTTAGACGCACCCCGCTCGCACTGCAGTGCATGTACCAGATTGCTGATGCACTGGACCAGTTTGCCCATCTGCAAGAAGTACTGGAGGTTCATCAACTCGCAGCTTTTCGAGGCAATCAGGTAGTCGCCCGCGGATGGCGATTTATAGGCGGCGGCACGTTTGGTGTTCATAACAGACTCCGGAGGCAGACAGCCTCTAATGCGACAATCACGGTCAGATCAGTCACTCGCGTAACCAACCTCTTGCCAGTGCGCAGCAATTACCGCGCCACCGCATCTGGCCCAAAACCGTGCAATCCGCCCCGTCGCAGGGCAGTTTTCAAGTGTTCGTACTGGTGATAGCAGCCTTATAAAATTCTAATTATCTGATTTTTAAAGGTTCGTAGAACTGGCACGAAGATCGCTTTGCAATTGGTAAGGACGAACGTCCCGGCCAAGGATCAGGCCGGACCATCAGATCATTGTTGTTGGCATTGGCGCCGGACCATCGACTTCCCCTCGGGAATAGATGCTCCGGCTTTTTTTGTTTGGTCGAAAAGTACGGGTTCGAGCGAAATGACAGGAAACACTGAATCGACACTGGTGATCTGCGGGCACGGCATGGTTTCGCAACGCCTGCTGGAAGCTCTCTGCCGTGGGCGAGTCAGACCGTTTACCCGCATCATCGTGTTCAACGGCGAAGCATCCGCTGCCTACAACCGGATACAACTCTCGCTGCTGCTCGCCGGTGAAACAAACGAAGCTTCTCTGGCCTTGCAGCAGGACGAGTGGTTTCGGAACAACGGCATTGAAGTCTGCAACGGAGAACCGGTAGTCACCATCAATCGGGAAGATCAGACGGTGACCACCGGCTCCGGTCGGGTACAGCCCTATACCCATCTGGTGCTGGCCACCGGATCCCGGCCCGCAAAACCGGGGCTACCGGGCGAAGATCTTCCGGGTGTCATGACTTTCCGGGACCTGGAAGGCACCAGGACCCTGATTGAGTCTGCTGGCCGCCATCGGCGAGCGGTGGTCGTCGGCGGAGGCTTTCTTGGCCTAGAAGCCGCTGAAGGTCTCCGCCAGCGTGGTATGGCCGTCACCCTGCTGCACCGCAGCGGCCATCTTCTGAACCGTCAGTTGGACAGAATCGGGGGTCAGCTCCTGCAACAGCACATGGAAGAGCGGGGCGTAAATATTCGCACCGGAACGGCTCCCAAAGCCCTGCTCGGGCGTTCCATGGTCCGGGCCGTCCAGCTGGATGACGAAACTCTCGTCAGCACGGATCTGGTGCTATTCGCCACCGGTATCACGCCTGCTACTGAGCTTGCCCGGACTGCCGGCCTGGAATGCGATCGCGGCATTCTCGTGGACGGGCAGCTACGCACCAGCGACCCGGCAATCTCTGCACTGGGTGAGTGTTGTCAGCTGGGAAACACCACCTTCGGACTGGTGGAGCCCGGATACCAGCAGGCCGAGGTGCTTGCAGGCGTGCTCAACAGAAACACTCCAGACGCCGAGTATCGGCCGGTGGACACACCGACCCGCCTGAAGATCAGCGGCGTTCCGATTTTCTCCTGCGGACAGATCAGCCCCGACGGGGACACCGAATCCGTGGTCTGGCAGGACCACGAACAAAACCACTATTGCCGGCTGCTGATCCGGAATCAGCGGCTGACCGGCGCCGTAATGCTGGGCGACACCCGGGACGGTCTCTGGTACTGCCAGCGCATTCAGCAGCAGGACGATATTTCCCGCTACCGGGACTTCATCGCATTTGGCAAGAACTACTGCGAGGCGGCGGCATGAGCCGCTCCGGAAAGAGGACAGACCCATGAGCAAGAAAACCCTGATAGTCGTCGGCAACGGCATGGTCGGCCATCACTTCCTGGAACAATTCTGCGCCAGCCGGGCCACTGCCGATTTCGAGATCATCGTGTTCGGCGAGGAAAAACAGCTGGCCTATGACCGAGTCCACCTGTCCGAGTATTTCGGCGGCTCCAGCCATGCCGATCTCGCCATGGGCACCTTGGAGTGGTACACCGAGCAGGGCATTCAACTGCACCTGAACGAACAGGTAACCGGCATCAACCGGGAACATCGCACCCTGGAAACGCCCCGTGGCAGCTACCAGTACGACGAACTGGTGCTGGCCACCGGCTCCTATCCGTTTGTGCCCCCCATCAAGGGCAATGATCGCCCGCACTGCCTGGTTTACCGGACCCTGGATGACCTGGATGCCATTCGCGCCAGCTCAGAGGGTGCCCGCACAGGCGTGGTGGTAGGCGGTGGCCTGCTGGGTCTTGAAGCTGCCAATGCGCTCAAGAGCCTGGGACTGGAAGCCCACGTTGTGGAATTTGCGCCCCGCCTGATGCCGGTTCAGCTTGATGCCGATGGCGGCGCCCTGCTACGCCACAAGATCGAGGAGCTGGGCGTTCAGGTGCACACCGAGAAGGCTACCACAGCGATCACCGAGGGCGAGGATGCCCGTCTGCGCATGAATTTCAGCGACGAATCCTTCCTCGAAACAGACCTGATCGTCTTCTCCGCCGGCATTCGCCCCCAGGATGCCCTGGCCCGGGCCAGCGGACTGGACATCGGAGAGCGCGGCGGCATCGTGATCGACAACCACTGCACCAGCTCGGACCCGCATGTGCACGCCATTGGCGAGTGCGCGCTCTGGGAACAGAAGATCTTCGGCCTTGTAGCACCCGGCTACACCATGGCCCGCACACTGGCTGCCGCGCTGAATGGCGATCGCGAGACCGCCTTCACCGGTGCCGACATGAGCACCAAGCTCAAATTGCTGGGCGTGGATGTCGGCTCCATCGGCGACGCTCACGCCCAGACCCCGGGCGCCCGAAACATCCGCTTCAACGATGAGCAGGCCGGCCACTACCGCCGCATGGTCATCAGTGAAGACGGTAAGACCCTGCTGGGTGCCATTCTGGTAGGCGACAACAGCCACTACGATACCCTGCTGCAATACGCCCTCAATGGCATCACGCTGCCGGAGAATCCAGAAACCCTGATCCTGCCGGAAAGCGAGGGCGGCGCACCGGCCCTGGGCCCCGATGCCCTGCCGGAAACCGCCTCCATCTGCTCCTGCCACAACGTCACCAAGGGCGATATCTGCGGCGCCATCGACGCCGGCTGTGGCGACCTGGGGAGCGTCAAGGCCGAAACCAAGGCCAGCACCGGCTGCGGCGGCTGCACCGCCCTGCTCAAGAACGTGGTGGACAGCGAGCTGGAAAAGCGCGGCGTGGAAGTCAGCAAGGACCTGTGCGAGCACTTCCCGTACAGCCGCCAGGAGCTTTTCCATCTGGTGAAGGTGAACGGAATACGCACCTTCCGCACACTGATCAGCCAGCATGGCAAGGGCCACGGTTGCGACATCTGCAAACCGGCCGTGGCCTCGATTCTGGCCACCTGCTGGAACGAGCACATCCTGGCCACCGACCACGTGCCGCTTCAGGACACCAACGACACCTTCATGGCCAACATGCAGAAGAACGGCACCTACTCGATCGTGCCGCGCATTCCCGGTGGCGAGATCACCCCGGACAAGCTGATTGTCCTCGGTGAGGTGGCCAAGGAATACGACCTGTACACCAAGATCACCGGCGGCCAACGGGTGGACCTGTTCGGCGCCACTCTGAGCCAGCTGCCGGACATCTGGGAAAAGCTGATCGCCGCCGGTTTCGAGACCGGCCACGCCTACGGCAAGTCACTGCGAACCGTGAAGTCGTGCGTTGGCAACACCTGGTGCCGCTACGGCGTGCAGGACAGCGTGGGCATGGCGATCCGCCTGGAGGACCGCTACAAAGGCCTGCGGGCGCCCCACAAGGTCAAGATGGCGGTCTCGGGCTGCACCCGCGAATGCGCCGAAGCCCAGAGCAAGGACTTTGGTGTGATCGCCACGGAGAACGGCTGGAACCTGTACGTCTGCGGTAACGGCGGCATGCGGCCCCGCCACGCCGATCTGTTTGCCACCGATCTGTCGGATGAGGAACTGATCCGGACCATTGACCGGGTGGTGATGTTCTATGTGCGCACGGCCGACCAGCTGCAACGCACCAGTGTCTGGATGGAGAACCTGGAGGGTGGTCTGGAGTACCTGAAGCAGGTAGTACTTGAGGACAGCCTGGGGATCGGTGCGGAGCTGGAGGAGCACATGGAGGGGATCGTCGGTACCTACCAGTGCGAGTGGAAGACAGCCGTCGAGGATCCGGAGAAGCGGAAGCGCTTCCGGGAGTTCGTGAATGCGCCTTCTCAAACGGACCCGGTGCAGGAATGGACGGTTGAGCGGGGGCAGCGGCGGCCTGTTTTGGAGTCTGCGTAGCCTTCGAATTTGGAGTCAGCGCAAGGCGCCATGGGGGTATCACAGGCCAACATTAGTTGAGATGAACACAGAAGGTTTAGGAGAAATATGATGAAACCACGCACTCGTTGGGAAGCGGTTTGCACAGTAGACGACCTGGTGCCGGAATCGGGCATTGCGGTATGGACCGAAGAAGGACCGGTGGCGGTGTTTTATCTGCCGCATCGGCTGCCGGCGTTGTTTGCCATCAGTCACACAGATCCGTTCAGCGGCTCGAATGTGCTGGCCCGGGGTATTACCGGGGATCTAAAAGGGGAGCCGGTGGTGGCGTCGCCGTTGTACAAGCAACATTTCAGTCTGCGCACGGGTGTCTGTCTGGAAGACGATACCGTGCGGGTCAAAACCTATCCGGTGCTGCTGGACGGCAACCAGATCCGACTTGAAGTTCGGGCAAACCAGCGAGAATCAGTCGCCGCCTGACCGCCAACGCTCCCGCCAGCCAAGAACAAAGATGGTCAGTGACGGCAGGAAGGTCACCGTTACGATCGCTGCCCCCAACAGGCCGAACAGGACGATGGCGCCCACGCCCCGATAGAGCTCGGTGCCTTCGCCGGGCAAGAACACCAGGGGCGAGAGGCCGCAGATGGTGGTCAGGGTGGTCATGGCGATGGGGCGCAGGCGGGTCTGGACGGCGCCGGTGACGGCCTGCACTACGGTAACGCCTTTCTGGCGCAGGTTCTGTCGGGCCTGGTCCACCACCAGGATCGGGTTGTTCACCACCGTTCCCATCAGAATCAAAAAGCCCAGCATGGTGATCATGTCGAAGGGCTGTCGCAATGGCTGGAGGCCGATCATGGGCAGCAGGCCACCGACCAGGTTCATCAGGGCCAGGCCCACGATGCCGCCAGCCACACCGAGGGGAATGGCAGTCAGGATCAGTAGCGGGAAACCCCAGTGGGCGAATATGGCGACCAGCAGCAGGTAAACAATGGCAATGGCGATGATAAAATTGCCGGTCAGCGCATCCCGGGTGGCATTCAGCTGGTCGCTGGCGCCCGAGATATCCACGTTCACATTGGCCGGCAAGGCACCGCTGTCACGCATGGACTGAAGCAGCTCCGTGCGCACGCGCTCAACTCCGGCTTCCAGGGGAACGTCGTCTGGAGGAATCACATTCAGCGTCACGGTGCGGCGACCGTCCACCCGGCGTACCGTGCTGGTATCCACGGTTTCCTCGATGGTGGCCAGGCTGGACAGAGGCAGGGTAGCGCCCTGGGGCGTGTGCACCATGACATCCGGCAGACTGTCCAGTGACGGGTTGCGACCTTCGCTGCCGTAGACGTAGATATCGATCTTCTCATCGTCCAGAAAGAAGTCGTCCACGTAGCTGCCCTCGGTCAGTGACGCCACGGTAAAGCCAATGCCTTCAGCACCAAGGCCGAGTTCGGCCGCACGATCCCAGTCAGGCATAATCTGGATAAGCGGCTGTGCCAGAGACAGCGTCGAGGGTTGGCTCTGGATGCGCGGGTTGTCAAAGATTTCCTCGGCCCGCTGGTAAGCAGCGTTCGCAGCGCCATAGACCGACACCAGGTCCGGCCCCGAGATGTCCAGGTTGATGCTGCGGGTGCCGCCGTCGTTACTGGAAATGATGGAGCCTTTGGCCGCGAAGGCGCGCATGCCCGGGAACTGCTCATAGAACCGGGTGATCTCGTCCATCAGGGCTTCGATGTGCCTCTGGTTCAGAGTTTCTGCGATGATCCGTATCCGGGTTGGCGTCACCTGCATGTTGAGATATGCCATGGGCGGCACGCTGGTTTCGCCAGCGGCATAGGCGTTGCCGTCCGCGTTCACATGCGGCAGGAAGTAGTCTTCCACCTGGCGGGCAATGGCTTCCATCTCTTGCAGGTTGTAGCCCGGCGGCGCCGACATGGCGGCAAAGGTCTTGGGCTCCTCACCCTCAGGCAGATATTCCGCGGGTGGAGTCAGCACGAGGATCACCCACAGACTAAAGCCGACGGTTGCGGCCATCACCAGAATCCGGCGCACCGTGCCATTAACCAGCCATCGCACCGCGCCCATGGCAGCCCGACTCCAGCGGCCAGAGGTTTCGTTGCCGTATTCATCGGTGGTCACGCCCCGCCGGCCGAAATCCAGCCGGGCGCAGAGGGTAGGTATGATGGTGATTGCTACCAGCATGGAAGCGAGGATGGCGGCCGAGATGGCGATTGCCACGTCCGAATACAGTTGGCCCGCCTCTTCCTCGATGAACAGGATCGGCAAGAACACCAGAATGGTCGTCGTGGTGGACGCCAGTACCGCTGGCCAGACTTCCCGCACGCCCTTGAGGGCAGATTCAAAACGGTCCAGCCCCAGCCGCCGGTGTCGTTCAATGTTCTCCAGCACCACAATGCTGTTGTCCACCGTCATGCCGATGGCAAAGGCGATACCGGCCAGGGAAATCACGTTGATGGTACGACCGGTAATCAACAAGCCGATAAACGCGGCAATGGCGCACAGGGGGATGCCTACCACGCCGGCAAACGTAGCTTTACCGGACCTCAGGAACAGAAACATCACCAGCGTGGCGAAAACAGCACCGATCCCCAGATTGGTCCAGACATTGGCAACAGACGCTTCCACATAACGGGCGTCGTCTGCAGTCAGGCCCAGCGTCATGCCCGCCGGTTCCAGCACCTCACGATTGATGGCCTCTACTTCATCCATCATTGCCCGCTTGATGTCGATGACATTGGAGCCGCTTTCGCGGCGAACCTGCAGACCAATCACCCGCTGGCCATTGATGACGGAGAGCTCCCGGATTCGGGAATGGCCCTGCTGCACCCGAGCCACCTCTCCGAGTCGCACAACGCTGTCGCCCTGGCGGCGCACCACCAGCTGCTCCAGAGATTCAATGTCGTCAAAGCGCCCGACCGTGCGCAGCAGATACCGACGCTTGCCGGAATCAATCTCGCCACCGGAAATGTCCTGATTGCGGGCTACGATCGCATCGCGTAAATCCAGCAGGTTCAGATCCCGCTGGGCCAGGGCGGCTTCATCCACAATGATCTGCATCTGCCGGTCGGCACCGCCGCCGACGGTGACCTCGGAGACACCCGGCACGCTCTCCATCCTGGGCCGAACGCGATCTTCAATGAAATCTCGCATCAGCTCGATATCCAGCTCCCGGGGATTGCCCTCCAGGGTGGCGATGCGGAAATACATGAAGGCATTGGACGAGAAAGACGCCGCCACGATGCGGGGTTCGTCCACGTTCCTCGGGTAGTCGGGGACCTGGCTCAGGGCATTGTTGATCTGAATGAGGGTCTCGGTGATGTCCACCCCGAATGGGAACTCCAGCTCAATCTCGGCCGCGCCGCTGGAGGCAGTAGAGGTCATCCGGCTCAGGTTCGGAACGTTGCGAAGGAAGCGTTCCTGCTCGATCAGGATGTCTTTCTCGATGTCCTGGGGCGTGGCGCCGGGCCAGCTGGTTTCGACCGTGACCGTACGCACTTCCAGATCCGGAATCATCTGGACCGGAATCCGCAACGCTGCGGCTGCGCCAAGGATGGCGACAATCAATGCGATAACGGTGACCAGAGTGCCATGACGGATAATGCCGGCGAACATCAGCGGCTCTCCCGTTCGGCAATGCGCACGGTTATACCCTCGCTCAGGGACTCATTACCACGGACCACCACTTTCTGCTTCGCCTCAAGGCCACTGATCACTTCCACCCGGCCCTCAAAGCCGGTGCCAAGGCGCACCCGTTTTTCGCTCACGGTCCAGGTGTCTTCGTCCCCCGGTTCGGCGATCCACACGGTGGTTCGTCCTTCGGGGTACCGGTTGATAGCATCTCGGGAAACCGTCAGGCCACGTTCACCGGTAGTGACCCGCAGTATCGCCTGTACCGACATCCCCGGAAGCAACTTCACGGATTCGGGCTTGATGGCGCGGAGGAGAAAGGTTCTGGACTGGGGATCGTTGACCGGCACCAGAACATCGATGGTGGCTATGCTCAGTTCCTGCCCGTTCTGCACCAGCAGCCGGCTGTTGTCATCGATGCGTTTGAAGAAGGCCTGGGGAACCTGAAAATCCAGTCGCAGGTTGTCGGTATCCACCAGGGTCAGCAGCTGGTCACCGGGGGTAACCCATTCCCCGAGATCCCGGGAGCGCTGGCTGACCACACCGTCAAAGGGCGCGGTTACTCGATGGCGCCCGACCCGGACTTCCACCTGGCGGCGGGCGGCTTCGAGGCGAGCCAGGGTCGCTTCGCTGGCGGCCACTTCACTTTCCCGTGCACTGACTTCAGTGGCCGCGATATTGCGGCCTGCACCGACGGACCTGGCCTCACGCAGCCGACGCCGGGCTTCCTCCAGTCGGCTACGGGCCTCTTCCGCCTCGGCCCTGGCGGCCGCCAGTTCCCAGGTGACCATTTCATCATCAAGCTCAACCAGCACATCGCCCCGGGAAACACGGTCGCCAGTTTCTACCCGAACCTCGTCCAGCAGGCCGGCAACTGCCGCCGACATGCCGGATACCCGAAGAGCATTCACGGTGCCGTTCAGAGTCACTTCCTGGACAATATCATCTGAAGAGACGGTTTCCAGCTGGACACCCGGTAGGTCCTGGGCACCGGCACCTATGGAAAACAGACTGCACACTAACAATACAAAAACCTGCAGGCTCTTCATGGGGGTAGCCACGTCCTTTTCTCCAAGACTCATTCCAATGGATGCAATTACTAACCTTAGTCCATGGCTTACGATGAAAAACCCTGTCCGGACCTTGGGCACCGTTTGGCCCGGTCGTTTGAGGAAATGCGAACCGGGGTCAATCCCGTCGTCAGCCATCTGAGCTACTATTGTCACAACACCGACAACAAGGACGCCCCGTGAAACCTCTCAGCCCTACGGATCAGCTTTTTCTCTGGCTGGAAAAGCGGCAGCAGCCCATGCACGTGGGCGGTCTTCAGCTGTTTTCTTTTCCCGACGACGCACCGGATGACTACGTCGCCCAGCTGGCCGATCGGCTCAGGCAGTACACAAAGGTGACTCCGCCGTTCAACCAGCGTCTGGATTACCGTTTCGGCCAGCCGGTCTGGGTGGAAGACGAGCATCTGGATCTGGAGCACCATTTCCGGTTCGAAGCGCTACCCACGCCGGGGCGGGTCAGGGAGCTGTTGTCGTTTATATCGGCGGAACATTCCCACCTGATGGATCGTGAGCGTCCTTTATGGGAATTCCATCTGATTGAAGGGCTGGGCGAGCGACAGTTTGCGGTGTACATCAAGGTCCACCATGCCCTGGTGGACGGTGTATCGGCCATGCGGATGGTCACCCAGATGCTGTGCCAGGATACCGGCGAGCGAGACATGCCGCCGATCTGGGCCATGCCACCCCGCCCATCCCGTGAAAAGGATGATGGCGGTCCCTCCCTGTGGCGAAGCGTTGGCCACCTGCTGGGCGAATCCGGCAAGCAACTGGGCACCGTGCCCACAGTGGCCCGGGAACTGCTGCGAACCATCAACGATGCCCGCAAAGACCCGGCCTATTCCTCGATCTTCCACGCACCCCGCAGCATCCTGAACCAGAAAATCACCGGCTCCCGACGCTTCGCGGCGCAATCCTGCGAACTCAGCCGGATAAAGGCTGTGTGTAAAACCTACAGAACCACGGTGAATGATGTGGTGATGGCCATGTGCGCCACCGCCCTGCGCAGCTACCTGATGAATCAGGACGCCCTGCCGGAGAAACCCCTGATCGCCATGGTGCCGGTGTCACTGCGCAGGGATGACAGCTCCGGCGGTAACCAGGTGGGCGTGATCCTCGCTTCGCTTCACACCGATGTCATCAGCCCGGTTACCCGGCTGATGCAGATCCACGAGGATGTTAAGGCTGCCAAAGACCGATACGCCCATATGTCTGCGGAAGAAATCATCAACTACACCGCCCTGACCCTGGCACCCGCGGCGTTCAATTTGCTTACAGGCATGGCACCGAAATGGCAGACCTTCAACGTGGTAATTTCCAACGTGCCTGGACCGAGAGAGACATGCTATTGGAACGGGGCCATGATGGACGGCATGTACCCGGTCTCCATCGCCATGGACCGCCTGGCCCTGAACATGACTCTGACCAGCTACGGCGACCAGGTGGAATTCGGCCTCATCGGCTGCCGCCGCACGCTACCAAGCCTGCAGCGAATGCTCGACTACCTGGAAGAGGCCCTGGTCGAACTGGAGACCGCCGCCGGTCTGTAGCCCTAACGAATCAACCGAAGCGGCGCTCCTCGTTACGGATGGAAATCTGGTTGTTCAGAGTCCAGAAGTCATACAGCACACCGATCAGGAACAGGCCGCCGGTAAACAGGTAGATGATCCCGGTAATCCACTTGCCCATGTACATTCGGTGAATCCCGAACACACCCAGGAAGGTCAGCAGGATCCAGCCAATGTTGTAGCTGACCTCACCTTCCCGGAACCGAAGATCCGCCTCCTTGTCCATGGCCGGGATCAGGAACAGGTCGATGATCCAGCCGATAAACAGCAGCCCCAGGGTAAAGAACCAGATGGTGCCGGTAACGGGTTTGCCGTAGTAGAACCGGTGGGAGCCCAGGAATCCGAAGATCCAGAGCAGGTAGCCGATCAGTTTGCTGTGGGTGTCTGGGCGTTCTGTCATGTTTTATGGATCCTGTTTTGGTTTGGCTTGGTCAATGTGTTCGGTTTTGTCCCTAGCCTGCCGGTTCTGGAGGCTGGCCGGGGGGAAGGAATATTTTCCCTTGGGAAAAAGCAACTCGCTTCGCTCAGACATCTTTTTCCTGGCGGGAAAATATTCCTTCCCCCCGTCCGTCAAACCATTGTGGCATAGGAATGGAAAAACAAATTAAGGACCAACAATAACTTTTCTTGACGGCTTTCTCAGTTGTCCACAGGGCGTGGGGTGGGGCATAAATTTTCGGGGAAAAAGATGTCTGAGCGAAGCGAGTTGCTTTTTACCCGAAAAATTTATGCCCCGCCCTGCGACCACGCTCCCAACAAGCGGCCCGAGAAGCCCGAACGACCACCCAAGCCAAACCTCAGGGCCCGACCTCCGGAGCCGGATCCGGCCCACCCTCGCGAAACTCGCTGGCCGACTTGCCGGTCCACTTCCGGAAGGCGCGGCTGAAGTTGGAAAGGTCCGCATAGCCCAGCTCATAGGCAATCTCGCTGACCGATTGGTTGGTGTACCGGAGCAACTGGATCGCCCGGTCTTTCAGCACCGACTCTAGGACCTCCCGATAGCTGGTTTCCCGGTCCGCCAGCCGGCGTTTCAAGGTTCGGGACGAGACGCAGAAACGCTCGGCCATGGCTTCCAGTGATGGCAGCGGTCCCGGCATCATCCGGAGCATGTTGCGGATTGCCAGGACAATGTCGCCCTGTTCCTTCAGGGCCTTCTGCAGCTCGAACTCGCACTGGTCCCGAGCCATTCGGGAGGCTTCGGCGTCGGCAAGACGCATCTGCACATTCAGAAGCTCCCTCGGGAATACCATCATCTCGTCTGGCTGGCCATATTCGAACCGTACCGGCAACTGATCAGCAAACTGCCGGTACCAGGGCGGCTCAGGCGCGCTCAGGCGAACGGTGACGCCCGTCAGTTTGCCATCTTCCAGGGCGAACCCGCGTTTGATGGCGTCGTCCCGATCCAACAGCTGTTCGGTCAGCAGAATCAGGGTGGCGCTGACGGTCTCCGCCAGAAACGGATAGAGGCCGGGCACTTCGAATTCAGCGCAGAGTTTTACCAGCACCTGATCTTCCGCTTCGGACTGGCTCATGCTGAGGAAAGGCACCCTAAGATGCAGGTATCGCCGCACCGAATCCAGGGCGTCAGCGAAGGTGGGGCTGGTCAGCGCGGCGAAGCCCAGGGTGCCATGGATCGTCAGCCGCAATTCACGGGCCAGCATGAAGCTCAGGCCGTCGTTTCCGGCCAGGCTCACAGCACGCTTGGCCATTATAATGGCATCGGTGACAAACACCCGGCTATCGTTGGCCTTGAGATCCTCCGAGGTGAAGTCCAGGCCCTCGTAAAGCGGCCTGTCGTTGTAGCCCAGTTGCCGGACGGTGTCGGCCAGAACCCGCAGGTAGACGCCCGGCACCAGGAACAATCCCAGCATCTGCCGTTCTTTGTCCGGTCCGATTGCACTCATGGGCATTCCTTATTGTTGGGTTGGCTGAAGCACCTGAATTGACTCTATCAGATGCCCCGCGTCGCAACAGTGGGGCCAGGCACACCCTGCCGTCCGTCAACTTGGCCAATCAATTGCCCGTGTGTCCCATACTGATCGACGGCCGTCCCCTTTGCGCATTCCTGCCCTGCCTTGACTGCCCCACACTGGAGCCATGACATCAGCCAGAGTGAGGAGTACACAGATGCTGAGCAGCAAAACCACAGAAAAGAAGACGGCTCCGGTTACCCGAGCCTCCAATACACCGGACAACGTCACCATCACCGCCCAGCGCATGGGGTTTGAGTTCGGCGAGCAGGTACCCCGTTACTGGGTCGACAACAGCTACACCATCAGCCACATCATGAATGCGCTCTCGGTGCTGTTTCCTCAGGGCGAGCAGTTCTTCGTGGATTCGGTGAGAGCGTTCCGTGACCAGATCTCCGATCCCAAGTTGAAAGAGGAGATACGCGGATTCATTGGCCAGGAGGCCATGCACTCCCTGGAACACGTCGCCATGAACCAGCATGTTCATGATCAGGGCATGCCGGTCGAAGAACTGGAAAAACATCTGGAGGTGGTTCTGGGGATCGCCAAGAAGCTGCCCAAACGCCACCAGCTGGCCATCACATGTGCCCTTGAGCACCTGACCGCCATGATGGCCGACATGCTGCTGGAGCGTGACGATGTTCGCCAGGACATGGATGAATCCATGCGTCCGCTATGGGTCTGGCACGCCATTGAGGAGACCGAGCACAAGGCGGTTGCCTACGACGTTTTCCAGGCGGCTGGCGGCACCTACGCCGAGAGAACCTTTTATCTTGCATTCAGCACCGCAGCCCTGGGCGTGATGAGCACCTATTTTACCAGCCGGATGATGCTGAACGACCGCAAGAACTTCTCTTTGAAAGACACGGCCACAGGTCTCTGGCGCCTCTGGGGCGTAAACGGCACCTTCTCAAGCCTGATTCCCACATGGCTGGAGTATTTCAAGCCGGGTTTTCATCCCTGGGATCACGACAACAGCGACCTGATTGCCCGTTTCAAGAAGGAAATCCAGGCGCATATTGCACCGCAGTACCAGAAGGGCAACCGTCGGACACTTCAGTAATAACGGAAGCAACTCCCTGCCCTGAAGGGAAACGGGTGGGGAGGTCTTTGTGCAGGGAAAATGATGTCTGAGCGCAGCGAGTTGCCTTTTCCCGGAAGAAAGACCTCCCCACCCGATTCCACACTCCCGGGTCAGGCATTCCGCTCAGCAACGCCAGAGCGAACAACCTCTCCTTTGCGCCAAAGCCGCCACTCTCCCGGTTGATAGACATCCCATTTCTCATCGCTCGTCAGCGGTTCGGTCACAACAACGCTGACGATATCGTTCGGCGTGGTTTCCGATTCAAAGTCCACCGTCACGTCAGCGTCCTTCAGACGAGCCGGACCAAACGGGGCCCGCCGGGTAATGCTGGCCATTTTGGTGGTGCAGTAGGTGAACAACCAGTCGCCATTACTCAGCAGGAGATTGAACACGCCCTGGCTGGCGTAAGCCTTCGACAGGCGCACCAGCCGCTCAATGATGTCGTCGGTCGGGGTGTTGCGGTCACAGTGGCTGCGCAAGTGGTTGAGAATGTCGCAGAACAGGGCTTCGCTGTCGGTGGTGCCGACCGGCTCGTAGAAACCCGGATTCGAATGGAAGCTGGAAAGCTGGCCATTGTGGGCGAACACCCAGTAACGGCCCCAGAGTTCGCGCATGAACGGATGGGTGTTGGCCAGGCAGATGTCGCCGACGTTGGCCTGACGGATATGGCAGATGGCCACCTCGCTTTTGATCGGATGGGTCTGGACCACTTCAGCGATTCGGGAATTGGCGCTGGCATCGGCGTCGTGGAAGGCCCGTACGCCTTTACCTTCGTAAAAAGCCACGCCCCAGCCGTCCTTGTGCGGGCCGGTCTGTCCACCTCGTCGGGTCAGGCCGGTAAAGCTGAAACACAGGTCAGTGGGGGTGTTGGCGCTCATGGCCAGTAATTCGCACATGGGTTACTTCATTCTTGCCGGAGGGTGTCTGCCACAAGAATAACGTAATCAACTCGCTTCGACAGTGAGAATCTCAAGCTGGCGGGGATTGTGGCCGGCGCCGACCACGCAGTTACGCCCGGCTCGCTTGCCGCTGTAAAGCCACCGATCGGCCACCCGGAACAGGCTCTCGGCCTCGCGACCATGGTCTGGCCACTGGGCAATCCCGAAGGAGGCGGTCACCCGGATCTGAGCATCGCCGTAGGGCAGTTCTCGGTCTGAGATTCGCTGGCGCAGCTCGTCCATCAGGACAAACGCATCCGCCGGCTTCACATCTCTCAGAATCAGGCCGAACTCCTCGCCACCCAGGCGGCCGACAAAGTCCGTGCTTCTCAGGCGCTCGGTCAGGCAGCGGCTGATATTTTTCAACACGAAATCTCCGGCTTCATGGCCCAGGGTGTCGTTCACAACCTTGAAGTGGTCAATATCCATCACCACCAGTGCAAACCCGTTACCGCTGCGCTCGCCCTCGGCAATCGTGCGGTTCAACGTGCCCTGGAAGTTGCTGCGATTGGCCAGACCAGTGAGCGCATCGGTCTGGGCCATATCCACCAGGCGCTGCTCTGCCTCTTCCCGGCGACCCTCGTACAGGTGAATGAATGCCAGCATGAGCGCACCACACAGCACCATGTTGAGCAGGTCAATCATCGCGTGGGGGTTGCCGACCTGACCTAGGTGGATGTAGTAGATAACGCCTCCGACGATCATGAAGGGAGCGCTGAGGATCATGCCCTCTTTTTTGCCAAGCAGCAGGTAGGCGAGAACCGGCATCATCAGCACCCAGACGAAAGCAGATACCGATGCTTCAGGCAACAGCATGATTACCAGAAAGAATGCGAACAGCGGCACCAGATAGGCATAGACCCACTGCTGCAGATAGGGCGTCAATTTCAGGCGCCAGACGCCGAAAAAGAGCAAGGCACTGGCGCAGAGCTCCCCAATGCCTACCCAGGGGAAGCCATTGAGAATCTGCAGGCATGCGAAAACCACCAGGGCCGAGCCGGTGATCAGAAAAAGCAGCCGCATCAGTGAGCGGCGATGACTGTCGCGCAGACCCGAGCGGCTCTGTTCCAGAGTGGCCCCCAGGTCGGAATGGTGAGGCGTATTCATGCTGACTCTTCCTTGGATCAGCTTCCGAGTATAGCCCCGAAACACTGTTTGTAAAATGTACAGCGGGCCCGGTCGTCAGGCCCGCCATACGCGGGGCGTTGTCAGATATAAAGGTTCTTGCGGGAGAAGCGCTCGACCAGCGGCTGGTACGCAGACCCCAGCAGTCGGTTGATCGCATCAATTCCCCAGGCGTCCGGGCCTACCAGGATACGGGACTCGTTCTTGAGGATGCCTTTCACAATGGTTTCCGCTGCCTTCTCGGGCGTGGTCATGGCCAGTTTGTCGAAGCCCTTGCGTTGGGCAACAGCGTTCTCGGATTTGCCCATACGGGCGGCGTTGGCAATGTTGGTTCGGATACCGCCGGGGTGCACACAACTCACCGCCACCGGCTGGTTTTCCAGCTTCATCTCCTGACGCAGGGCTTCGGTAAATCCGCGAACCGCAAACTTTGCGGCATTGTAGGCACTCTGTTTGGGCACGCCGATCAAGCCAAACACACTGGACACGTTCACCACATGGCCATCGCCCGAGGCAATCAGATGTGGCAGGAAGGCCCGGGTGCCATGGGCGACGCCCCAGAAATCAATATCCATGACCCATTTAAAGTCCTCGTCGGTCATCTCCCGCACGGTGGCGGAAAGTGCAACGCCCGCGTTATTGATCACCAGATTCACCTGGCCAAAGTCCTTCGCAACCTCTTCCGCATGGGCAAAGATGGCATCGCGATCAGACACGTCCAGCCGGTAGGTTTTTACATCAGCGCCGCCGAGCTCTGCGGCGGTTTCGGCCAGGCCTGACTCATTGACGTCGGACAGCGCCAGGCGGCAGCCACGGTCCGCCAGAGATTTGGCGAGCGCGCGGCCGATACCCGAGCCGGCACCGGTAACAACGGCAACTTTGTTCTTCAGCTTTTTCATGGTCACAGACCTCTTGTTGTAGGCTTTTCAATTAAAGCAGATACTCTAACAATTGCCCGCCCGCGGGATATGGCTTTAGTGAACCAGGCCGCAAGGCATTCCGGCCACCCTCTGACTCGGCCCCAGGTTTCCGGTACAATCCAGTGCCGTTGTTCGGTGCGCAACAGCAACCCGACACCTCTCCCGAACCTATGGATTTTCTGTATGGAATGGAGTCTTACGCATTTCTGGCTGATCCTGGCACTGGTACTGTGCCTGGCCGAGCTCACCTCCGGCGTGCTCTTGCTTCTCGCTCTCGGTATCGCCGCGGCCCTGACCGCCTTGCTGGCGTTCCTCGATGTGCCCTTTGAATGGCAACTGGCGGGGATGGGGATTTTCTCGGGAATCCTGGTTCCCGTCGCCATACGCTGGATACGGCCGCGTTTCTCCCCCAAGGGCGTGGCGTACGGAACGACAGGCACAGGCGTCGAGCAGGGCCGGCGCTACCAGACCCTGAAACGGGACTTCGACGGTGCCGCCGGCATCAAGGTGAATGGTGATTTTTATCGCCTGAGAGTCGCTGACACCGGAGCCACCGACCTTCCGGAAGGAACCAACGTCATTTTCAGACAGTTTGACGGCACTACCGCCGTTGTTGAGACGATCACACACAAGGAACAGTAAACATGGAACAGTATCTTTCACCCGGACTGGTTATCAGTCTGATCGTAGTCGCGATTGGCATTTTCATCATTGCCAAGGGTCTGGTCATCGTGCGCCAGTCCGAGGTTATGGTGATTGAGCGCCTGGGTTCGTTCAACCGGATCCTCGAAAGCGGTGTGAACATCATTATTCCCTTCATTGAGCGCCCACGGCCGATCACCATGATCCGCTACGCACGCATGGGCGAGGACTATCACCCGGTGATGAGCGATGAGACCCGCATCGACCGCCGGGAGACGGTCATGGACTTTCCGGGACAGCCCGTGGTGACCACCGACAACGTGACGGTGAAGATCAACGGCGCCCTCTACTACCAGATCATCGACCCGCGCCGGGCCGTGTACGAAGTGGCCAACATGAGCCAGGCGGTGGAAGTGCTGGCCAAGACCACCCTGCGCTCGGTGGTCGGCAAGATGGAACTGGACAAGCTGTTTGAATCCCGCAGCGAGGTGAACAACGCCATCCAGGCCGAAATGGAAGAAGCCGCTTCCAAGTGGGGTGTAAAACTCACCCGGGTGGAGGTTCAGGACATCAGCATGCCGGAAGAGGTGGAAGAAGCCATGCGATTGCAGATGGCTGCGGAACGGAAACGCCGGGCCACGGTCACCGAAGCCGAGGGTGAAAAGTCAGCAGCCATCGCCATGGCCCAGGGCCAGCGGGAGTCCGCCATTCTCAACGCCCAGGGCGACAAGGAATCGGCCATTCTACGCGCCCAGGGCGAACAGGAGTCCATCCGTCTGGTACTCAGCGCCATGGGCGACTCCGAGGAGAACAAACAGACGGTCATTGGCTACCTGCTGGGCCAGAGCTATATCAAGGTGCTGCCGAATATGGCGAAAGAAGGTGAGCGAGTGTTTGTGCCCTACGAATCCTCGGCACTTCTGGGCTCCATGGGCATGTTCCGCGAACTGGCCGGCAGCCCGGAAGACACCGTTCGCCAGCATTTGCAGCGCGACGGTCTGCGTGGCGGTCTGGTCGGCTCGGCCGGCAACAGCTAAAGCCTGGGGGCCTCTCAACCCAGCAGATTGTCCAGGGGTTGCTCGTAACTGGGGGCAAACACCTTCAAAAAATAGGCGACCTCTGGCAACCCGTCCTCGTCCAACCGCTTACGGATCTGCCGGGCGGCGGGCTCGAATTCCTTGTTGCCAGCGCGGATCTCCGCCTGACACTTCAGCCACGCCGACAACCTGTCGGCGGCCTTGATCAGCTCCTTGTCTTCTGCCGGTAGTTGCGATTCCCGAACGTAGGGTGAAAAATCCTCCCGCAGATCCTCCGGCAGCAGCGCCAACAACTCGGCCTCCGCCTTGTGCTCGATGTCCCCGAATGCCTCTCGCATCACCTTGGAATGGTATTTCACCGGTGTCGGCATATCCCCGGTAATCACCTCCGTCGCATCATGGTATAGCGCTGCCGCGGCAATACGGTCGGCGTTCACCTGGCCGTCAAAATGCCGGTTGCGGATGATGGCCAGCGCGTGGGCGAGGGTCGCCACCTCCCAAGAATGGGTGGCCACGTTTTCCTCAATGGCATTACGCATCAGCCCCCAGCGCTTTATCCAGCGCAGGCGGGAGACATAGGCAAAAAAATGGCTGACAACATTACCCATCAATTACAGACCCGTTTTGCATAAGTTAATAATCTTTTGCTTCAGGTGCACAAAATCCCCGTGCTATTCTGAATACGTATTCAATTGTTACATAACCGGGAAGCATCGTGCCCGCTCACGCACCGATTCGGACACTACTGGCCATGTTTTCTGCCGCAATTTTGCTGGCAGCGGCGCCGGTTTCTGCAAACGAAACGGAAATCACCGTGGGCGTTTACCACTTCCCGCCCATTGCCAGTGTTGACGACAACGGGGAAGCCACCGGCCTGCTCGGAGACCTGCTGCACGAACTTGAGCAAGCCAACCCAACGATATCCTTCCGCGTCTTTTATACCTCGCCCAAGCGTCGCTATCTGGATTTCGAGGCCGGCCTGTACGACGTCATCTTCTTTGAAAGCCCCGGCTGGGGCTGGACTGAGAAAAACGTCGACATCTCCCGACCGATCCTGGCAGATGAAGAGCTGTATGTCGCTCTCAAAAAACCAGGCCGTGACGACTCGTTCTTTGAGGATCTGGAACAGCGATCGATTGTCGCTATTTCAGGCTATCACTATGGCTTTAGCGATTACGAAACCGATAATTCCGTACTCGAACAGAAATTCAACATCGAGTTCTCCGACAGCCACAGCCGCAACATAAACCTGATCAAGGCGGACCGGCCGTCGGTTGCTGAAGTCGCCATTGTCAGCTATTCCTACCTCCAGCGACACTTGGCCAAGCATCCGGAAGACTGGGACAAATTGCTGGTCTCAAGTGAGCCAGACCAGCGCTACCAGCTCAGCATTATCGCCCGTAAGGGCGGTGCTGCGAGCGCCGACGAGATGCTGCGGCTGCTGGCGCCAGTGGTGGATAACGGTCGTTACCGGCAGCTCGTTGAAAACTGGGGGCTCCAGTTGCCAGCCGGTTTCCTGACCGGCTTCGAGGCACCCTGAATTCAACGAACGTCGAGGTTGAACGCTACGATAACGTTTCCCTCGCTGCCAACGTCTGCATTGCGGGCTGGATCCAGCAGGAACAACTGATCAGCCGGCACACCGTGAGTTTGCTGCAGGACTTTGCGCAGGGTCACGCCTCTAGAGGATGCCAGGTTGCTCAACGCTTCCGGCGCCAGTGAGCGCTCACCGGCCAGGTAGGCGTCACGGGCCTGTTGCCATTCCTCCTCAGACACTTCCTCTTGACCACCCGAGGTCAGGTCATCCCGAAGCAGGGCAAGGCCGTCGGCCTGGGGTTGGACATTGCCCCGGATATTCAGCAGCAGGTCCGGGCGTTTCAGCATGGCGTCTGCCAGCGCCGCCAGTTTTTCAGCCTCACCCTCAGCCAACTGGATACTGCCGGGGATAAAGCTCACCTTCCCAAGTTCTTCTCCGCTCAGGCCGGCGAGTTCGGCAATCGAGCCGAGCATACTGAACGGTGAGGCCGCCGCCTTGGCCAGAAGGTTCACGAATGCCCGCATAACGACCTTGCCGACGCTGAAGTCCGGGTCAGACAGGTCACCGTTGATGGGCAGGTCGACTTCAATCACGCCCTTACCGTCCCGAAGCAGCGCCAACCCCAGTTTAACCGGCGCATTAACGGCCTGATCACTGGCGATGGCGGAACCAAGCTCGAGACGATCCATCACCACCAGATTGGACGCATCGATCCTGGATCCGGCAATTTCATAATCAAGATTCAGGTTCAGCTTGCCACTGTCCACACCATAACCCAGGTATCGGCCGAAGTAGGGCGAGAGTGCAGGCAGGGAGAGATCCTGCATCTTCAGCTTCAGATCGCTGACATCCTCGGTACCGAGGGTGCCAATGGTGCCGTCAAAATCCAGATCCGCCACGCCACCGACGCGGCCCCGGATAGAGACCTTGCCCTGTTGGGGGGAAATATTACTGAGCCCCGTTACGCTGCCATTCAATTCATCAAACGAGGTGGTAAACGCCGGATCCAGCGTGCGGTCGGTATACGCCAGTTCGCCATTTTCCAGCATCAGCTGGCCAATGCGGAAAATGAACCCCGGCTCGGAACCATCCCCCTGCTGAGTATCTGCGGTCGCCTGCTGCTGACCACCGGCGGCTGGCGCTTTGGCGATCCGTTCCACGTTGTGGATATTGTCGGTATTGCGGACAACGTTGATGACCGGCTGGGCCAGGGTCACCGTTCCGATTTCCAGGCGTGCCGGATACACGTTGTATTCAATAGGTGCCAGGCGCAGGGTTTGCCAGGAGACCAGCGAACCGGAACTGTCGGGCAGTTTCAGATCGAGACCGGCCACTTCCGCGGTGCCGCTGAAGGTACCCGTGAGCGGTTCCTGCTGCCCATCCAGATCAAGGTTGCCGTCAACGCCCAGCGTGCCGCTGGTAATGGCAAGGTTGGCGCCTTCCTGAACGTAGGGTTCAAAGGGCGCCAGGGCGATGCCGTTTCCGGAGATGGCGGCTTCCAGGGTAAACGGTGCGGGTGTCACCCGGCCATTTAATGACAGTTGGCCGCCACTGGCCAGGCTTCCGGTTATCTCGTAAGACACCGGCTCCTCAAGTTGATGACTCAGTTGCCCGATTGATGCGGAAAGCTGCTCTACGGCAATTTCAGTCGCCGTCGCCGGCTGACTGTCCTGCCAGAGAATGCGCCCACCGGAGAGCGCGACGCCCTCGACTGACCAACGGAATGGCTGGCCGCCGGTGGAATCTTCACCGTTGCTTTCAGCCGCAGCTTTGTTGGCAGCCAGGGGTGCCAACCAGTCAATCTCCCCGTTTGCACTCCGGGCCAAGGCCAGATCGAGCTTGTTCAGAGAAACCTGGCCGATCCGGATTTCCCGACGATTCAGGTCAAACCCGACAGCATCCACAGACAGCTCAGCGTTGCTCAATCTCGCCTGTTCACTCTGTTCATCCAGAGCAACGGCCAGATTCTCGAGTTGCAGCTGACCGTTCGTCGTCTCCAGGAAAAAGCCGTCGCCAGCCTGGATTTCATAGTCTGAGCTCAGGGTAACGCTGCCACCACGGAGATCATAAGGAAAGAAGGGAGCCAGGAAATGAGCCAGGGTTTCATAGTCTACGGATGACACCTTGAGCGTGCCGTTCGAGTAGAGCGGGGCGACACTCAGATCACCCTGCCATTCGATGGTCTGACTGCCCAAAGCCGCCAGCAGGGAGTAGTCACTGTCCTCGCCGTCGCGACGCCAGGTGGCGAGGTCATTCAGGGAAAGATCCAGTGGGGTAATCCGGAACTCGGCCATGCCTGCCTGGGTAAAATCCCGGAACATCATTTCGCCGCCGTTGAGCTCAATCTTCCCGAAGTACAGCCGGGGTGGTGCAGCCGCTTCATCCGTTTGCGACGCTTCAGGCACTGGCTCTGCAGGTCCCGGGTTGGCCGCCTGCCAGTCTCGGGCAAAATTGACGCTGTAGTCCTCCAGTAGATCCACCCGAACATAGGGCTCATCCAGCTGGATGGCTTCAAACCCGGCAATACCCCGAACCAGCTGGAAAAAGTTCATGTCCACCATGAGCCGGTCAAAGGAAATCACCTGATCACCCTGGGGATCATCGGCCGACAGGCCCAGGGCTTCGACCCGCAGGGTAAACGGGTTGGTTCGGATATCAGTAATTTCTGCCTGCCAGCCCATCCGCTGGTTCAGTTGCTCGGGTACCAGACGCTCCAGCCACCAGGGAAGTAGCAGGAAACCGGCCAGGGCATAGATGATGAGAAGCACCAGGAATCCGATCAACAGATTCCTGGGCATATGACTGCGTTGACGGCTCTGGGCCACGGACATCTCCTTATAAACGGCGGATTCCCGGGGCAATCTTGCCCACCTGCCTGTTCACAAGGATAGTCGGCCCAGTGGCGGTTTGTCAGCTGTAACGGTTATGACCCGGCATCACCAACTCCGGGTCGGCGGCCATGTTCGTAAATTCGCCGATCTCATTGAGGTCTCTTGGTACCATGGCAGCTCGCACCAGCTTACGAGTCGAATTGCCGGTTTTCGGATAGGCGGCCTGGCCGGCCCGCCAGGTAACCGGCATCGCAGGCGTGCCGATACGCTGATCGATCTGCCGCAACCGCTTGTACATGAAGGCATGCTGGCTATCTTCATGAGCTGGCACCAGGGCAAAGAAGGCGCTGGCCGAGTACCGGGCGAGAAACACCTGATCCGACATCTGATCACGCAATGCCTCGCTGATTTCCCTGACAACCGCGTTCAACGATTCATCACCCATTCCGGTGGCAAGTTCACGGAAGTTGGCGATGTCGAGGTAAATCAGGGCAAACGGATTGCTGCTGTCGTTGTCCCGGGCAAGGATATCCAGCAGACGTTGTTCCAGCGCTGACCGGTTGGGCAGGCCGGTGACGGCATCGGTAAAAGCGAGCTCTGCCACCCGTTTATCCTCTTCCGTCTTGAATTCCACAAGTGCCCGCTGATATTTCACATCCAGAACGGTCACCACCAGGGCAACGGCCAGCATGGCAATGCAGAAGACGGCCAGGGGTATTCCCATCCAGTTCCCCCGCAGGCCGTTGTCAGCTGCAGGCACGGCGCCCTCCGGAAAGGTCATCGCCATCATGCCTGTGTAGTGCATTCCACAGATTGCGGCAGCCATCGCCAGGGCGGCCACAAACTGGACCAACAGGGTGCCGGAGCCGTCCATACCCTGCAGCTTCCGGCAGAGGGCAAGCGCGGCTCCTGACGCAACAACGGCAATCGCGATTGAAACCAGCAGAAATACGGTGTTGAACGTCGGAGGCGCCGACATGCGCATGGCATACATACCCAGGTAATGCATCACCACAATACCGCTGGCCATGGACAGGGTCGCGCTGATGAACAAAGGCGCTCCCAAATGTTTACGCCCGATGATGTGGAGAGCAACACCAGACGCCAGCACGGCTGCGAGCCAGGAAACCGCCGTCATGATCACATCAAACGACATGGGAACACCCATCGGCATAGCCCGCATTCCGACGAAATGCATCGTCCAGACGCCGGTGCCCATCAGCAGGGCGCCGGCCAGAAGCCATTTCCGACGTTCGCCGGACTCCGCATTAACGAGTCTGGCACCGAAAAACAGGGCCGCATAAGCTGCCAGTACAGCAACGAAGAAGGATGCGACAACAAGGGGCAGATCATATTCGGACATCATTTGTGCAAACCTTTTATTGGTGTGTGCGAGCGGACCAGCTGTGACGTCTATCCGATTTTGGCCCGCATCGACGTCGAAATAGATACGGGCCAGTTGTGATCCGGGTCTCACTTTATTGTTGGCTTTATGTAACTGTTTCAGACATAAGCAGCGCTGACAGTGAACCCTGAACCCGATATGCTTCTGGCTCGTATTTCTCCCGGGTCGTTTTACGCGCAGGCAAGAGGACAAGTTATGGACATCGGCGATATGCGTCGTGATTTCGAGAGCGAGGGGCTGGATCGCGATGCACTGGACAACAATCCGGTGCAGCAGTTCCAGAACTGGTTTGAGGATGCCCGGGAAGCAGGCATTCTGGAACCCAACGCCATGTCGCTGGCGACCACGGGGCAGGACAGCATGCCAGACCTCCGCACGGTATTGCTGAAGTACTTCGACGAGCATGGCTTTGTGTTCTACACGAACTACGGCAGTCGCAAAGCGAAAGAGATGGAGGAAAATCCGCAGGCGGCCCTTTTGTTCCCCTGGATCGGACTGAACCGACAAGTAAGGATCCAGGGTGCCGTTGAGAAAGTCAGCAAGGCCGAATCCCTGCGCTACTTCGCATCGCGCCCCAGGGGCAGCCAGATCGGCGCGTGGGTTTCAGAACAGAGCAAGGCCATTACTTCCAGAGGTTTGCTCGAACAGAAGGTTGCGGAAATCAAGCGGAAATTCAGCGAAGGCGAAGTGCCCCTTCCCAGTTTCTGGGGCGGCTATCGCATCGTGCCCGAGCGTATCGAATTCTGGCAGGGCAGGCCCAGCCGGCTTCACGACCGTTTTGAATATGTGAGGAAAGGCGATGGCTGGCTCATCCAGCGACTTCAACCCTGAATCCCGGCCATCGGTCTGGCTGTGTCACCAGACCGATGGGCCCGAAATTGCCCACCCGCACTGGCTGACTGACTATGAACGCCAGACAGCGAGCAAGTTCAGCGGCCCCCGGGAACGTGAATACCTTTCCAGCCGATGGCTGATTCGTCAGGCCATCGGCAAGTCAGCTCAGGTGGCACCGGACCTCTGCTGCCCGGTATCCGGGCGCCCCAATGCATCCGGCACGCCCGAGGGCTGGCGACTGTCCCTCAGCCACAGCCAGGGCCTCTCCGCCTGTGCCACTCGATCAGGCTCACCCATCGGGCTGGATCTTGAGCCTTGCCAGCGTCATGCACAGTGGCAGAAAGTCGTGAAACGCTGGTTCTCACCCGTTGAGCAGGAATGGCTGTTCCGGGAAGACGACTCCAATACCTTCCTGAAGGTCTGGACCCTGAAAGAGGCGTGGCTGAAAGCCACGGGGCGGGGGATCGCCGGCAACCTGCAAACGCTCGAGGTGCGGAAAAATTTCGAGATCTACGGCGACCAGCCCGAGCAGGACTGGCAGGCAGCCTGTTGCTATATTGAAGGCTATCTGGTGACCGTGGTGTACCGGGGTAGTCGGCCCGTATGGCCGGAAATCACGCTGCTTGAACCGCCACCGCACGACTTTTCCCTGGTGAACGCCGAGCCTCTGGAGGCCTCCTGGGAGCCATTGTTCCAGCGCACGATTCGTCGAAAAAGCCCGTAATCCGAACCAGACACGAATAACGAAGGTCATCGTATGGAGAATGCTGAACGCTGCCCATGGTGTGGCGACGACCCGCTTTACGTGGACTATCACGACACCGTCTGGGGCCGCCCCGAGTATGACGACCTCGCCCTGTTCGAGAAGCTCTGCCTGGATGGCCAACAGGCCGGTCTGAGCTGGATAACCATCCTGCGAAAACAGCACAATTACCGCGCCGCCTACGACGACTTCGATCCGGAAAAGATCGTCCGTTACGACGAGGCAAAAGTCGAGGAACTGCTGTCCGATCCGGGCATCATCCGCAACCGGCTAAAAGTCAGATCGATCATCAAGAATGCCCGTGGCTATCTGGATTTGCGGGAACAAGGCGTCGGTTTCAGTGATTTTCTCTGGTCTTTTGTCGGCGATACACCGATCCAGAACCATTGGCGCGCCTTCTCCGAAGTTCCGACCACAACCGCGGAATCCGAGGCCATGTCCAAAGCTCTGAAGCGGTCCGGTTTTACCTTTGTAGGCCCAACCATTGTCTATGCCTTCATGCAGGCGACCGGCATGGTGAATGATCATCTGGTTCAGTGCCCACAACACCGGGAGTGCTATTTACTAAGCCAATGATCTCAATAGGCTGGGGGGTCGTAAGTTCTGGAGTGTTTCAAACCCCGGAGCTTTACTGTGCGAATCACCCTTGACCAACTCAGAAGCCTGCAGAGTCCGGTTATCGACCTGCTTGAGATCCTCTCGCTTGAAGGCCAGCACTATATGGCCCGCCTGAGTATGGACAACCAGACCCTGCTGCTCTCGGAAAAAAACGGCACTACCAGTCTGTTCCGCGGCGCCTGGCAGATTCAGGACACTCTGGCGTCGTTCGACATTCGGGAGACCCAGGTGGTCCACCCCTCCGCTTACCACGAAATGGTGGGAATGGAACCGACGGACGTCGAACCGATGCGAATCCGGGTGCAGAGGCAGAAACCGTGATTGCTGTAGCAAGACTTGCCATCCTCGTTGGCATTGCCGGACTGATTCCGTTTATCGGCCTCCTGGCGGGGCTGTATTTCATGCCACATTACAGCGTGGCGCTTCTCGGCTATTTCTATCTGTACAGCGCAGGCATTCTGGCTTTCATGGCGGGCGTCTACTGGCCAATTGCCATGCAGCTGGACAACTGCTGCTACCCGTTGTCGCCACTGATGACCATGTTACTCAGCCAGGTGTTCTTTGTTACCGCGGGGGTAGGACTGCTTTTGCCTGTTACCGGCCAGATTGTGCTGTATACAAGCGCCTATCTGGCGCTCTATCTGGTGGACGCCCGCTGGATGAAGGTGTACTGGCCAGCCTGGTATCTTCGCCTGAGACTGGTCCTCACCTCAGTCGTCGTGGTCTGTCAGCTTACAGCGGCCGCCTGGTTTCTTCTGCTGCACACTGCTCACTGAATCTGAAAGGGAATGCAGGAGCCTGATGTAGTTCAGGCTCCAAACGCGTCTTCCGGCGATTCGTAACGACTCTGTAGCTTCTTCAAGGCGGTCTTTTCGATCTGACGCACCCGTTCACGACTGATACCGAGATCGTCGGAAATCACCTGCAGAGTTTCCGGTTCCGGCAGTCCCAGCCCGTAACGACGCGACAGAATGTCCTTCTCGCGATCATTCAACTCGCTGAGCATCGACTTCAGAGTGCGTCGCCGATCTCTGTCCGACATCGAATGATCTGGCGCCATCTGATCGCCGGCGTCCAGGCTGTCTCCGAGGGTGACGGACCCATCCTCAACAAGGGGAACGTCGGTTGATAACTCTCGGGTCGCCAGCGCCCTCAACTCGCCGATCCTGGATGGGCTTGCCTCCATTTCGCGGGCAAGCTCGGATTGGGAGGGCGTCCGCCCAAGGCTCTGATGCATGCGCAGCGACACCCTGTGCAGCTGGCGAATTTCGTCAACCACATTTTCCGGTGTGTGCACCAGCCGGGTCCCACGCTGAAGACAGCGTTTGACCTCTTCGCTAATCCACCAGTAGGCATACGTTGAAAACCGGAATCCCTTGGTGGGGTCAAAACGCTCCACCGCCTTGATCAGGCCAACATTGGCGTCCTGGATCAGGTCCGACATAGGAATGCCGTGCTGCCCATAACGACGGGCAATGTGCACCGCCAGACGCAGGTTGCTCTGGATCAGCTTGCGGCGACAGGCGGTCGCCAGATGGAAAGCCCGGCGACATCGGGAAGAAAACGCACAAGCGTCTCCCAGGCTACCAATCACCTCACGAAACGTCTGCGGAGTGTCCTCCGGCAGTGCCAGTTCGGTACTGATGATTCGGTAACACAGTGTCAGTTTGCGGGAGAGGCGACGTTCAGCCTCGTCTGTCAGCAGTTCATACCGGGACGCATCCCTGAAGTACAGCCCGACCAGGGAATCCCTTTCACCATCGTTGGGCGTTGTCGGAGACGGTCCCAGCCTTTCGGTCGTTTGCATGGCTCAGGCACCGGTCAGAATTTACACCAAAGAATACGACGTGCTGTAGCTGATGGATTTACCGGGGCAGGGTCAGTAAAAACCCACAGGCGACACGGGCGGTCGGCTGTGGGTATCGTGCGAGGGGCTATAACAACTCAGGCTGCGACGATCGCATACTCATGGTTGTGGGGCTCGATCAGAACGCCATGCAGGGCAACGATGGTTTTCTCATAGTCGTCCTCATCCACCACAAACTGGATGTCCACCTGACGCATGCATTGGTGCAAAGCCAGCACGCTGATTTCTTCGTCGGCCAGCGCCTTGACCGAGCGAGCCAGAATGCCCGGAACCTTCATATCGCTGCCGATGGCGGAAACAACCGCCACCTTACGAGTGTTGATTTCGGCGTTGGGGAACTCTTCCTTCAGCGCCTTGACCACCCGCTTGACGTGTTTCAGGGTGCTGCCCACGTAATGGGTAATGGTGTTGGCGTTGGTGTCCTTGGACATGAAACGAACCTTGAAACGGCTCAGTACATCCAGAATCCGCCGGTCGGAACCGGGCTCGCCCTGCATATCCTGATCGAACACTTCCACCGCAAACACACCCTTGGCGCCAGCAATGATCTCCACCTGCGGCTTTTCACTGACGTAATCGCCGGTGATCAGGGTACCAGTATGATCCGGCTCAAAGGTGTTCATCACCCGCAGCGGAATCTCGTTCTGGCGCATGCCCTTACCAGCACGGGGGTGAATCGCTTCCATACCGAGGTTGGCCAATTGGTCAGCAACGTCGTAGTTGGTGCGCCCCAGGGGAACAACCTTGTCTGCGCCAACGATGTTGGGATCGGCGGAGCTCAGATGATATTCCTTGTGGATAATCGCCTCGCGGGCCTCGGTAATCACCGCCACCCGGCTAAAGGTCATCTCGCTGTAACCACGATCGAAGGTACGCATCAGACCTTCCTTGCACTGAGCGTAACCGGTCACGATTGGCAGCTCACGGGTGAGATCCACCGCATCGAAAGCCTGCTTGAGCTTCTCGTCCAGCGGCAGCAGCTCGTTATCGCGCCAGCCGGTCAGATCCACAAAGCGGGCGTTGATGCCTTCCTGCTGAAGCTTCAGGGCGGTGTTAAACGCACTGTGGGCCTCGCCGATGCCGGCCAGCATTTCGCGCACTGTCAGCAGATGCTCTTCCAACTGGAACTGACCGTAGGAACACAAACGTTGCAGATCGATCAGGCAACCGCGGACACCTTCAACACGGTCGGTGATGAACTGATCCGCCTGCTGCTTGAGCATCGGGTCTTCGAACAGCTCGCCGTTGATGTCGGTCAGGAACTTGACCAGTTTAGTAAGGTCGTCACCCCAGGCCCAGTCTGACTCGGCGTCAGCAAACAGCGCATAAACGCCCGGCTCACCGGTCTTCTTGTGTTCAAGCAACTCATTAGTCACACCGCCGTAGGCAGAGACCACGAAAATGCGCTGATACAGGTCGTCCTTCTTTCGATTACCGATAATGATGTTATCTCGGACGGCCTCGTAGTTACTCATCGACGTACCGCCGATTTTTTCAACGGTATGTAGTTGGCTGGTCATAGTTTTGCCTTTGCTATCCTGCAGCATGAATGTCGGGAGGTGCGGGCGTCTTACGACGCCTCGCTTAGCCCTTCCTGCATAATTTCGTCCACACTTTTCGCCAGCAGGGCCGCCCCTTTCTTGAGGTCTTCCTCGCTGGTCGTCAGCGGCATCAGGCACTTGATGACTTCATCATTCGGACCACTGGTCTCGATGATCAGGCCGTGCTCGAAGGCACGTTTGGTAATCGGGCCTGTGATGTCTGCGTGTTTTGCTTCAATACCACGCATCAAACCGCGCCCCTTCATTTTGAACTGACCGGGGTACTTGTCGCAAATAGACTGAAGAGCATCGCCCAGCACCTTGGTCTTGGCCTTCACCTCGTTGGCAAAGGCATCGTCTTTCCAGTAGTTCTCCACAGCGGCACGGGCAGTAATGAACGCCATGTTGTTGCCACGGAAAGTGCCGTTGTGCTCGCCCGGATCCCACACGTCCAGTTCCGGCTTGAACAGCACCAGGGCCATCGGCAGACCGTAGCCACTGAGGGACTTGGAAACCGTTACGATGTCCGGCTTGATACCGGCAAATTCAAAGCTGAAGAACTCACCGGTGCGGCCATTGCCCGCCTGGATATCGTCCAGGATCAGCAGAATATCGTGTTTCTTGCACAGCTCCGACAGACCTTTCAGCCATTCCGCGCGACAGGCGTTCAGGCCACCTTCGCCCTGAACCGCTTCGACGATCACCGCCGCCGGCAGTTCGAAACCGGAAGAGCCGTCGCTCAGCAGCTTATCCATGATCGCCAGGGTGTCGACATCGTCGCCCAGGTAGCCGTCGTAGAACATGAAATCGACATTGCCCAGGGGCGTGCCAACACCACCCCGGTGGTGCTTGTTACCGGTGGTGGCAACGGCACCCATGGTGACGCCGTGGAAACCATTGGTGAAGGAGATGATACCACTGCGGCCCTTAACCTTGCGGGCCAGCTTCAGGGCTGCTTCCACACAGTTGGTGCCGGTCGGGCCGGTAAACTGCATTTTATAGTCCAGGCCACGGGGATCCAGGATGTGCTTCTTGTAGGATTCCATGAAGTCGTGCTTGGCCGTGGTAAACATATCCAGGCCCTGGCTCACGCCGTCTGCCTCGATGTACGTCAGCAATGCCTTCTTCAGAGTATCGTTGTTGTGGCCGTAGTTCAGGGAACCGGCGCCGGCGAGAAAATCCAGGTATTCCTTGCCATCTTCGGTGTACAAATGCGCGTTCTTGGCGCGATTGAAGATAACCGGAAACGCACGGCTGTATACACGTACTTCGGATTCGGTCGACTTGAAAATTTCCATCGTCTTGCCTCTTAGCATGTCAGGTTCGAGGTAGATGCGCGGTGGCTTATCGAAAACTGCTGATGGGGTAGCGATAGGCCTACCGTGCGTTGATTAAAGCCCTTTGACAGACCTACCTCAGTGGTCCGCCGGCTAATTCAAATCACAGCTTTACAGTCGTTCACAGCCCTGCAACCGAGTTGCCGGGCTGATCCAGGACCGCGGCCCTCAGGCTGGCTTCGTGAAAGGCCCTATGCGCAGCAAGAACTCGGAATCGTGCTTGCCGCCAAAGTGGGTCTCTTTCTCGAAATGCTCGTGGTAGGTAAGCTCGGCTCCCATATCACGGGCGAACGAACGGAACAGCGCCCATGAGGCCTCGTTGTCCTCGGTGATGGTCGTCTCCATGTGGGTGACGTTCTTGCACGCATCACGACCAACGATTTCTTTCAGCATCCGTTTGGCCAGGCCCTGTCCACGGCCTTTCTCATGCACGGCCACCTGCCAGACAAACACGGTTTCGGGCTGTTGGGGAGGGATGTATCCGGAGATAAAGCCGACCAGATCGCCGTCCTTCTCCGCGGCCACGCCGGTTTCGGCAAAGTGGCTGCACTGCAACAGGTTGCAGTAAATCGAGTTGGGGTCCAGCGGAGGGCACTCTTCCACCAACTGGTAGAGCCTGAAGCCATCATCCTTCACGGGTGTCCGAAGCGTGATGGCGGTGGTATTCGATCCTTTTGTTGACATAGTGTGATCAGTTCGTGGCAAAAAGTTAGTGTTGAATTATATAGACCACAAAATATATTTCAAGTCAGGCCCGGAACCCGGCCAAGGCAGGATCAGACCCTCCTTTTCAGAATAGACCGAATCACAGCATCCGCCAGTGACAAATTGGTTAAATCAGGAAGCGAAAATCACATCGTCGGCACTCAGGGAAGTACCGTTGAGAATACGGTGCCGGTAGGACACAGCGGCAGGCGAGCCGGCCGGCCAGAGCCGGTCAAACTCCGGCAGCCAGGCCTCAAGGGGGAAGGGCACCGGCATCAGAGAGACATGCAACCCCTGGCGCTCAAGCCCGGAAACAGGCTCAGTGACGGGGCTCGAGAGGCCGATTCGGGTAATCAGCCCACGAGGATCAGAGCGCAGGTTGCCCATGCCTGCGGAGCCGTTGTTAACCACCACCCGACACCGCTCACCCACCAGCCCCGACCAGAGAACCGGTAGACAGGTGTGGGTGGAAGCAATCACGTCCGCTCCGGATGCCAGGAACCATTCTGAAAGCTTGTCGTTATTACCTCCGGTGAACGCTTCCTGGGCCAAGCCCCAACCGGCCAGGGACTCGGGATCCCCATGCACCACCAAAACCTTTAGGCCTCCAAAGATCAGGCATCGATACCGCGGCAGCAAGGACAAGCGACGCTGGATATCCGGATGTTCCCCGGCAATGCCCTGGAGCCGTTCCATGATCCGGTTCGACCGCTCCACCACTGCCTGATCGACAAAATCCGGATAGGCGCAGCCACAGCCGGCACCGGCACTGGGATTCGTCAGCTCGTAGTCCACATTTCCAAGGCTAACGGTATGGTCCAGCACCCGGTTGTTGATCTCCCGGAACAGTCGGTCACTGGCGTTGAACCAGTTAAAATCGCCATTGAACACCAGTTTCACCCGATGCCCCCGCCGCTCCTCCGCCAGCGCCATTTGCTCGATTTCATCAAGGGCCCAGGGATTCCCGTAAAGCCCTCCAATGATATACAGCACATCCTCCGAGACCGACCGGGGCTCCTGGCAAAGGACCTCGGCAGAGTACCGGTAGGCTAACGGACAGCTGCGGCCTTCGCTCATAGGCTCAGACCTCCCCCGCTGCCAGTGAGCGCCCGGCAAGGCGCCGGAGCAGCAGTGGCGCAAAGAAACCGGCCGTACAGATCAGAAAGCCGTAGGCATTCACACCCAGAAGCATGGCGTACTTGCCGTCGCCAATCGCCCAGTTTGACGGAATCAGCCCAACCGCGAGCAAGAGCCCAAGGCCCAGGCCAGTCCAGAAACTCAGATGAAAACTCCAGGGCGACCACTTGGTGAAACCGTAAAACAGGAACACCGGTGCGAGCCCCATGACCATCGTCCCGGAAATGGTGGTTGCCTTGAGGATATCGGTACCGGCAAACATGGGCAGGTTGCCCAGAAAGGCAAAGATCACCATCACAACCGCACCCACCCGCATGCTCGGCAGTTTGTCAGAGGCGCGCTTTGCGAGTCGAGGCAGATCCACCGCCAGCGACTTGGCCAGTGACGTGAAGGTCGAATCCAGGGTGGAACCGGCCGATGTCATCATCACCACGCTCATGAAGAACAACGCCGCCAGCCCCAGGGACTGACCAACTGCCGCAGGCGCATTGCCCATAACCTCAATGCCGTTAAGCCGGGCATGGACACCCACCAGGCTGAAGATGAACACCGCCACAAAGCCCAGCAGCCCGGCGACCACAAAGCTCCTGAGCATGGTCTTTTCCTTGTTCACAAACCCCCGGTCGGTCAGCACCGGATCATGGAACGGATAGCTGAACAGCTGCAGCAAAGCCACTAGCAAGAGATCAAAGCCGGCATTAAGCCGGAACTCACCATTGGTCAGCAGGGCGCTGGTATCGTTGGCCGGAATGATCAGGAACAGCACGGCCCCCACAAAGAACACAAACACAAAGGCCTGAATCACATCGGTGAAAATCGACGACCGCAGCCCGCCCTTCAGGCTGTAGGCGAGCGTAAAGAAGGTAAACAGCATCGCCGCCGCGTAATACTCCCACTCACCGGGCAGCCCAAAATAACCACCCACCACTGCGGTGTTACTCCAGACCTCGTTATACAGCCGGATCAGAATCGCAGCCGCAAACGCCAGACTCGCCAACCGCCCGAACCGCGACGTCAGAAAATCCTGCAGACTCTTGGCCCCGGTCTGAGTCCGGATCAGGTAGATGACATAGCCCGCCACAGGAATCGACAGCCAGTAACTGGCATAGGCCAGACCGCCCACCACACCATAAGCCGCACCCAGATTCGCCGCATTGGTCACCGACTTGGCAAAGATCCAGCTGATAAAAATACTCGCCGTCAGCGACCACTGGCCCACCGGGTTGCCCTGGTCGTCCGCGCCCTTATAGAACGAATTCGCGTTCTTGCTCTTCGGCGACAACACGTACATCACCACGCCGTAGACCAGCAAAAATCCCCAGAACAGGGAGGCCTCTGTGAAATTCATGTTCTCGTACCTTGTTCTTTGGTTCCGGGATTTCCCCCGGGGTTTCTGGTTTTGGTGCTTATCGGGGCAGGCCGGTAGAGGGTTCAAAAAACGCCCGTAAACCCATCCATGGGGGCTTTGGTCGCGCCGTCCTTGGCGCTCCACATTTTTTGAACCCTCTACCGGCCTGCCCCTTGTTTAACCTCAGTTCTGGTTTCCCCGACAACGGAGATAGCCTTCAAACCATTCTTCCGGCTCGTTATCTCGAACCTGTTTTTTTCTTTCTTTCCCACCAAGCAAACGAATGGCAAAGCCGCACCCGCGGTCTGGGTGGTGGGGATAAATTCCCCGCCGGAAAAAATGTCTGAGCGAAGCGAGTTGTTTTTCCAAGGAGAATTTATCCCCACCACCCAGGGCGCCAATGGCCAGCGATCAGTCCTGAAAGATCCCCAGCCGAAGCTTATGCAGGCGCCGAACAACTAGCCCCGAAGCGGTAACAGGAAAAACACCGGTGATGCCGCAACATAATGCGCTCATCCATGCTCTCGGCCAGCGTGCCACCCAGATCGTACTGCGGATCATCGTCCACCAGCGTGCAGGCATACACCCGAACCTGATCGCCCTTCTTCACCAGCATCCGCGTGTAGGTGCACATGAAATGGGAACGAGCCTCTTTGGTCGGATACTTCTCCATGCAGGTCTCGGTAATCTCCGGGCTGCCGTCTTCCGAACCTGGCGTACCCAGATCCGGAAATGCGGTGAATGCCAGGTTCTCCGGAATGCCCCACTCCCGGAAGATGTCACGGAAAGCCGCCTCGACATCTGCCGGAATTTCCTCCGGATCGCTCTGGCGGGCAATGGACACCTTGAAGCCCTGTTCAACCAGCCAGCGGATGCCCTGCAAGGCCTCATCAAAGCTGCCGTCACCGCGGTCCTTGTCGTGACGAGCCCTGTCCGGGAAGTCCAGGCTGACCCGGAAATGAATCGGGTAGGGGTTGTCCAGCAAAGGCAGCACCTGATGCTGGCGCTTGTGCAGCGGCTCCGTGGCGTTGGTCAGCACGAAGCAGGGCCGGTGCTGGCTGGCGTAATTCAGAATATTGACGAAGTCCCGGATCACGAAGGGCTCACCACCGGTGAAGGAGAACTGCTCCACGCCCATATCGATGGCTTCGTGGATAAACGGTTTCACATCACTGAGTTTCATGCCCGGAATGCGGCCGTCGCCAGGATGGGAGCCCTCCAGGCAGAAGGGGCAAGCCAGGTTGCAGGCGGTTCCTGTGTGGATCCAGAGTTCCTTCAGCCTGTCCGCGTCGATGTAACCCCGTGGGTCACCGTTGCGGGTGTGGGTCCAGCTATCACGGGCCCGGGGTTCCAGGACTTCCACGGCCGGAATACGGGTACTGCGGGCCGGTCTGGTTTCAATCAGGGGCATAGATGCTCCTCGGTGTTTTCGTGTCTTTGCCGCGGCGCCAGCCGTGCAGCTTTTCCAGCAATTTCAGAATGCCCGCCGGGGCATGAGCACGCTTCCATTCACCGGCGGCGTATTTGGCCGACTCATTCCAGGTCGGGTACGGGTGAATGGTGCCCAGGATCTTGTTCAGGCCCAGGCCGTGCTTCATGGCCAGGGTGAATTCGGCCAGGATTTCCCCGGCGTGGCTGCCAACCACAACGGCGCCCAGGATCTTGTCCTTGCCCGGCGGGGTCAGCACCTTGATAAAGCCATGGTCTTCACTCTCGGCAATGGCACGATCCAGATCATCCAGCCCGTAGCGGGTCACTTCGTAGGCCACGCCCTGCGCCTTGGCCTCGGCTTCACTGAGTCCCACCCGCGCCACTTCCGGCGAGGTAAAGGTCACCCAGGGCATCACCCGGTAGTCCACCTTGAAGCGCTTGAACTGACCAAACAGACCGTTAACTGCCGCGTACCAAGCCTGGTGCGCCGCTGCGTGGGTGAACTGGTATGGGCCAGCCACATCGCCGCAGGCAAAAACGTTTGGATAACGCAGACTCATATCTTCTTCCACCGGCACGGTTCCGTTCGGCAGAGTTTCCACACCAATCCGGTCCAGATTCAGGCCGGCGGTGTTGGCCGCACGGCCAACCGCTACGAGCACCTGATCGAAAGGAATGCGTACCCGCTCACCCTCGTGCTCGCAGTAGGCAACCTTCTCACCTTCCTCAATACGGAACTCGGCGGCGGAATGTTTCAACCGCACATCCACGCCGTCCGCCCTGAACTGATTCAGGACGAGTTCAGAGACATCCGTATCCTCCTTGGCCAATAGGCGCTCGCCCATCTCCACCTGGGTCACCTTGGTGCCAAGCCGGGCAAAGGCATGGGCCAGTTCGGAGCCAATCGGACCACCGCCCAGCACCAACAGACGTTCCGGCTGCTCTTCCAGCTCCCACAGGTTGTCGGACGTCAGCGGCTGCATGTCCTTGAGACCGGGGATCGGAGGTACGGCCGGCTTGCCGCCGGTAGCAACAACGATACTGCGGGCGGTAAGGCGCTCCGTGCGGCCATCATTGTGCCGAACCTCAAGCTCCCATGGCGACACGAAGCTGGCTTCGCCGGCGATGCAGTCCACACCCAGCTTACGGTAACGCTCCGGGGAATCGTGGGGCTCCACTTTCGCGATAACATCCTTGACCCGGTTCATGATGGTCTTGAACGAGCCTTTAACGGGCACCGATTCCAGCCCGTAACGGTTGGCATGGCGCAGGGTGTCCGCCGCCTTGGCGCTGCGAATCAGGGCCTTGGATGGCACGCAGCCGGTATTCAGGCAGTCGCCACCCATCTTGTGCTTTTCAATCAGCGCCACCTTGGCTTTCACTGCTGCGGCAATGTAGGCGGAGACCAGACCAGCAGAGCCACCACCGATGACCAGCAGGTTGTAATCAAAATGCTCGGGCTTCTGCCAGCCGGCATACACTTTACGGCGGCGAATAAAGCCCACCACAAACTTGGCAATCAAAGGGAACAGACCCAGCAGGGCAAAGGACAGCAGCAGATCAGCCGAAACGATGTCACCGGTGGACTGGATCTGGCCCAACTGGGTACCGGCGTTCACATAAACAAAGGTGCCGGGCAGCATGGCGATCCAGCTCACCAGGGCATAGGTGCGCAGCTTCATGGCCGTGAGGCCCATGGCCAGGTTGATCAGGAAGAAGGGGAACACCGGCACCAGGCGCAGGGTTGCCAGGTAGAAAGCACCGTCTTTTTCAATGCCCCGGTCCATTTTGGCCACCGTATCCCCGTAGCGCCGACGCAGCGTATCCCGCATCAGGAACCGGGCCACGAGAAATGCCAGGGATGCGCCGATGGTTGAGGCAACGGAGACGGCTGCCAGACCGTAGAGATTGCCGAAAAACGCACCACCGGCCAGCGTCATGATAGTAGCGCCTGGCAGAGAAAGCGCTGTTACCACGACATAAACAACGACGAAGCCCAGCACCGCAACCAACAGATTCTGATCAATCCAGTTACCGAGGGACTGTTGGTTTTCCTTCAAGTTCTCGAGAGTCAGAAGCTCGCTTCCGCCACTGGCAATAAACCCGACAACCACAGCCGCAATCAACGCGACCAGAATCCATTTCTTGAGTGTCATGAAATAATCCTTTCTACCTTGAACGTGATAACGAAGAGACACCTCAGCCCCGAAAGTGTTACATCAAACCGTGGACTCAGTGTTCGCTACCGGCTTACCGTTGTTGTACGTCGTTCGGCAACGCATTGTGTCAACGATTGCTCATGAATATCTAACAATTTGATTACACCCCCTACCGAATACGCCGGGAACTTATCGACCGATTTCCAAACTTACTGCTATTCTTGAACAATTGCTCATAAAAGGGAACGGTCATGACTGACTCAAGTCGGGAAAAGGAGATAGAACTGATTCGGGGCTTGAAAACTGGTGATAATGACTCTTTTCAGGAAGCAGTGCGTGCCTACACCCCCGGCATGTTAGCAGTCGCCCGGTTCTATCTGGACCATTCCAGTGCAGAAGAAGTCGTTCAGGACTGCTGGGTTAAAGTTATTGATGCTATCCATGGCTTTGAAGGTCGTTCAGGTTTAAAAACCTGGTTGCACCGCGTTGTTGCCAACCGTTGCAAGAATCAGCTTCGTTCGACTAACAGGGAAATCCCGACGGACTTCTCGGAGAGCCTGGAGCCAGAACTGGCCCATCGTTTTAATGCCAAAGGACGCTGGGAGCTGCCGCCGAAACTGCAGTTTCATGATTCTGCCGATACCCTGATGGAAAACGGCGCCCTCAGCGATTGCCTGGACAAACACCTCTCTGCCCTGCCGGAAACCCAGCGCTCGGCCCTGATGCTCTACGAAGCTCATCAGCACAAATCCGATGATGTCTGTAACATTCTGGATGTCAGTGCCTCTAATCTCCGGGTGCTGTTGCACCGCGCCCGGCAGAAAATCTTTCTGATGGTTGAGAACTTCCAGGAGACCGGCGAATGCTGATGTGCAAGGATCTCGCGGTTATTGCCAGCGATTACATTGATGGCGAACTCCCGGTTCTCCAGAACATGTCCGTGAAAATGCACCTGATGATGTGCAAGGACTGCCGGACCTTTATTGGCAACCTGCGGGCAAGCACCGACATGTTAAACGCACATTCCTCTGGCCAGGCAGATGAGGAACTTATCCGCAAGATTGACGAACGAGTAGCCCAGGCGCTGAAGCAAGGGGCTCAAGGCCCCACAAACCAGGACCCGGAATAATCGAACTCAGCGTCCTGTGACTGAAAGTCGCCGGGAGCAGTCTTGGCGCTTCCTCTGCTCCGCTTCCAGTTCAACCGCCCAGCTTTCCACATCAACAGGTACAGTTCCAATAATCTCCAGCGAACGATCTTCAAGCACCGCCTTCAGGCCTAGCACCCGCCGCTGATTGATAACCTCGTCACGATGGTAAAGGAGCGCTTCGATCTGGGGCCGAAAGCAACGCACCATGGCTGTCAGCCAACGGTTAACAGGCCAACTTGGGTGAGCATGGTCAATGGCAAACCGATCCAGCGCGCCCGCGACCACCTCGGCAGGCAGCCAGCTCTCATCCGTTACCCAGCGGTTTACGGTAAAAAGATCCGTGGGATATCCCCACGCATCCATGGATATGGCAATCAAGTGTGCCACCCGATCCTCTGCAATCGGGCCCATGAGTGGTTTTGCCTCCTCGGGTAAGGCCCCGTTGCGCAGGAACAAATGGAAATGACCATGCTCGGCGTGGTCCTCCCGGTGAGCGTGGTAATAATACTGGGACGCCGTTTCCTGATCGTACACATCGTCCTTCGGGTAATGCTCCATCTCATAGAAAGGACCCTGCCCCTTGAGAACCTCACCGACCACATTCAGCCCGCCTTTTTTCAGCACCCGGTAGCACTCCCTGATCTCGTGGATGGCCGCGAGACTGTCTGACAACTGCTTTTCCATGAGGCTTCCCGGCCTCGTAACATGAAGCTCTTGCATAGTTTTTTGCTCCTTACCGCGCGACTCCGGAAAACCCCCGAAGCCGCGCGATCCAATCCTTCAACTGATCACGCAGCGACATCTGCCCTTCGCTTACCACTACTGGCCGAGCAGGGATTCTTCGCGGCACAGGGATTTCTGGTAGCGCCCGGATTTTTCGTCGCGCAGGGGTTCTTACCAGCGCACGGGCCGCAAGCACCACATTTGCCCCCTTTCAAGGCACAGGGGTTGGCGGAAAGCTGCGTCTGGATATTGGCCATGTAGGTCGTTAACGCCGCAAGCTGCTCGCCGCCCCAGTCCAGAGGTTCGGCAGCCATGGGTCGCACCATGCAGATCTGAACCATCTCATCCAGATGCACTGACTCCATGCCAAAGATGTTTCTGGCCATCGTCACCGAATGTGGGTAGGCGTTGGTAAAGGTTGCGTTGTAACCCGCACCATCGTTATGGCAGGTCGCGCAAGACAACCCATTGCTACTCAGGGACGTGTCGTTAAACAGCTTCTTCCCGAGCGCCATGAGCTTGCAGGGATTGCCCTCGTAGGGCTGGTAAGCCGCTGGCCGGGTAACCTTTTTGGCGGCGCAGGGATTGGGCTTTGCCCCGCACTTGCCGGTGGCCGCGCACGGGTTGCAGCCTTCGGTTGCGCACGGATTCTTCGACGCACAGGGGTTTTTCGTTGCACACGGGTTTTTTGCGGCGCAGGGATTGCACCCGGCTTTACAGCCAGCCTTGCACTGTTGTCCTGCCTTACACTGATTCTTGCAAGGAGAACAGGGACCGCAGGCAGCCGAAGCCATACCTCCGGCTCCAAGCATGGCGGTCACCAGTGCGGCAGACCACCAGGTCGTGCGTCGATGTTCATATGATGTGCGAATCGCTTTTCTCAACGGATGTATCGTGGACATGGTCTCTCTCCCTGTTCACAGAGTTTTTGAGGCGGGCTTTGGAAGCCCGTGATCGCTGCGATGAGCGGTCAGATTAGGAGACACATGAGTTTCGGAACTATTACAGCTACTCAGAAAACGAACAGCATTTTTTTGCAAACCTGAAAAAGGTAGGCCACGTTTCTTGCAGACATAAAAAAGGGTGGAGCACAGCTCCACCCAAGGGGTTTACAACCCGACCAACGATGCAGAGGCGAACAACACGAAACACGATGGACGAAATAAAGACCTCACTCACACTGACACGGGAACCAAAGCGTTGTTACAACGTAATTCATGTAGCGGAAAGAAGATTTATGCTTCAGCAATACATTCAAATCCGACATTGAGGATCCCCGATGGCCTGCAAAATCCCGCACGAAAGAAAAGCTGCCATAACTGCCGCCCTGGCAGGAGGCTGGGTCGCGGACGCGGCGAGCCTGGGTTTGCACTGGCTCTACAACAGCGAGCGCATCGCAGAGGTTGGCGGCCAGACACCGGAATTTCTCCCGCCAAGGGCGGACTATTATACGAAGGGGTTTGGCTACTTTGCCCATGAAGGTAAGCAAGTTGGCGATGTGAGTCACTATGGCGCCGCAACGGGCGTTCTGACGGACAGTTTATTAGCTAACAACGCCGTACTGGATGTACGGGATTATCAACGCCGGTTTCGTGCCTTTTTTGGCCCAGGCGGGCAGTGGCGGGGATTTATCGACAATCCTACGCGCATTACTCTTGAGAACTTCAACGCCAATGAGCGCGAAGCGGTCAAGCAGGCACAGGACACCATGCCCGCCGGACTGACCGAAAAACAAAAGCGGGTGCTGGTGCAAAAAGTGATGCCCTATACCCGCCGGCTGAGTGGCGACCAGCTCGCTCAACCGGTTCGCGAGGCCATCAACCTGACCTACAAAGAAGCAAAAGTGCAGGAGGCCGGTGTCCATCTGGCAGAAACCATCGACCGCTATCTGGTGCGGGAAAGTGGGGCAGACGATCTGCAACTGCCAGCGGTGTCGAAACTGCCACCACTGGTTGCCTCTTACTGCATGAGTCGCGAACTTCTGGAAGCCACGGAAGCGGCCGTCCGGGTCACGAACAACAACGACGATGCCGTAGCCTGGGCGAAATGCGCAGCGTTGCTTCTGGATCGGCTCTTCCGGGGCGAAGGGCTTTCCGAAGCCATGGATGCCGCCATCATCGAGGCGCCGGTTCAGGATTCCCTGAACCGTGCCCGCGCGGGCTCAGAACTGGACGGCGTTAGTGCTGGCGATACCTTTGGTCGAACCTGCTATCTGCAAGAAGCCATGCCTGTGATTTTTCACATTCTCAACCACGCCGGGAGCTACACGGAGGCCATTCGCGCCAACATTCATTGTGGCGGCGACTCCTGCGGCCGCGCCTGGATCATTGGCCCTGCCATGGCGGCTATTCATGGCGTTGGCGGTGAAACAGGCATTCCCCTGAGCTGGCTCGCGAAGGTTACCAATGCTGCGTCCCTATATCAGGATATCGAATCGTTGCTAGTCAGCTAGGCATTCACTGTAAAACTCAAACCCGCCCATCCAGATGCAGCCAACGGGACAGCCGGGAGTGCGGGCGCCGCCGCAGGTACAGGGGCAGTGTGCTCATCACCAACAGCACTGTAGCGGCCGCCAAAACGGTCAGGGTGGGATTGAGCTCGAAGGTATGACCCAGACCGGCAAACACGAAGGTCATGGGCAACATGCCAAGCATGGTGGCCAGGGCGTAACGCCAGAGATGTATGGCCGTCACACCAGCGGCATAGCTGATCAGGGCAAAGGAAAACAGGGGAATGAGACGGGTCAGGAATACCGCGATGAACAGGAACCGCTGAGAACCGTGGGCCGAGAATACCGGGTTGTTTTCAAGCTTTTTCTGAACAACCTCGCGCCCGAGCACCCGGGCCAGATAGAACGCAATGAGCGAGCCGGCCAGGGCACCGATTACCGCAATCGCTGTACCGCTGAACATGCCGTACACCAGGCCGGACGCCGCACTGATCGGCAAAGTGGGTATCGGCCCGACCACCACGGCCAGAATCATCAGGAGCATCAACAACACAGGGCCCAAGGTGCCCTGGTTGGCGAACCAGTCGGACAGCACCGACGGCGCAAAGCTGGCCGGCATACCCAATTGCCGCAGCAGCAACCAGATCGCCGCCATCAGCAGCGCGACAATAGCCAGAAATGAGAGACGGAAAACCAACTGCGAACGGGTCATATGGCCATTCTACCCGCTATCCCGGAAACAGGAAGCGATAGCCGTTGTCCGCAATTGCCTCAGGAACCCGAAAGGCTCAGCTGGCCAGTCGGTTAACCTGCTCCACAAAGGCCGTTGGCAGGGTGTCGATCACCGGCCGGGCATCGCCGCACACATCCGGGTTCGGGGCATCCGGCTCTTTTGCCAGCACTATCGGCGATTCTGACCAGTGCAGCAGCTCCAGTTTGCCGTTCTCCTGCTCCACCAGGGCCGTGCAGTGCTCCACCCAGTCACCGTCGTTGCAGTAAAGTCCTTCTTCGCTGCGTAGGAAGCCGGCAGAGTGGATGTGCCCGCAAATAAAGCCGTCGTAGTTGCCCTTTTCCGCGACCGTCAGGGCTGCCAGCTCGAACCGGCGGATGAAGGTGCGGGCCTTGCCGATACGGCTTTTCACCCAGGCTGCCAGCGACCAGTAGGGCTTGCCCTTGAGCCGGCGCCAGGTGTTGAACCAGCGGTTCAGGCGCAGCAGCATGCCGTGGGCACGGTCGCCGACCAGAAGCATCAGCGGGCTGCAACGCACCACCTGATCAAACTGGTCGCCATGGCAGACCATGAACCGACGGCCATCCGCCGTGGTGTGCACGGCTTTGTATCGAAGCTCAATGCCGGCGATGGTCTGGCCGCAGAACCGGCGCAGGAAATCGTCGTGATTGCCGGGCACGTAAACCACTCGGGTTCCGCTGGCCGCCAGCTCAATGAGTTTGTGGATGACGGCCTGATGGGAATCGGGAAAGTGCACCCGCCGCTGCATCGCGATCAGGTCGATAATGTCGCCCACCAGATAGAGGGTTTCGCAGCGGACGTGGCTCAGGAAGTCCAGCAGGTATTCAGCCTGGCAGTCTGCCGTGCCAAGGTGTACGTCGGAAATGAAAACGCTCCGGTAACTCCTCATGTCGTCTCCCGTCATTCAACCAGTCCGGACACTGGTACCTTGGCAAGAGCCGGTGACGAGCAAGTGACAAGGGTGAGACAGTTCTGTGACGATGAGGATGGGGCGGGCAGGCGAACCGTCCGGTAACCCGCCGGGTTACCGGAACACCGTTGATCCGGTGGTATATGGCCCGCTAGCGCAGGTCCGGATTCAGAGTATAGGTACCCGTAACCCTTGCGCTGGCCAGCACATGCCCTGCCATGGCTTCGCGCACATCGTTACCATCGAACTCGCCATCAAGGGCAAGGGTATCCACGTCCAGTGCGTGCACCTCGAAGTGGTAGTGATGGATGATTTCATCGTTCCAGGGCGGACATGGGCCATCGTACCCGGCGTAAGTGCCGTTCATGTCGGGATTACCCGCCAGAAACTGGGTGTAGTTGTTCACGCCGCGGATACCGATGGGGCCGGGACCCGACTCCTTGCCCTTGGGAATCACGCCATCGCTGTCCTCGCCCTCAGGGATCCGGCTGGTACCGGCCGGTACATCCACCAGCAGCCAGTGGAAAAAATCGACCCGAGGGATGTCCTTCGAGACGGTCTTGCCTTCCTGGTTCACGTCGTCTGCAACGCTGGGCACGTCCGGATCGAACATCATCACCACGAAGCTCTTGGTGCCCTCGGGCGCATCCTCCCAGACAACCTCGGGGTTCCGGTTGGGACCGAAGCTCATGTGATCTTCTTCGCTGTAGACCCCGAATGCGAATTTCTCGGGAATCGGCTGGCCTTCGTCTATGCCTTGAACCTCTAGTTTCACGGCGTTGCCTCCTGTGGTTTTTGGCCTTGGACTGTGTCTGGGACAGTCTCATTCTGTGATAATACGGTTTTAACACAAAATCGATTCAACTGACCACGGAGCCCCGATGAGCCAACAGAAGCCCGGCAAGCCGCAACAGCCCTCAAACCAGAAAGACGAGGATGCGGTTGCCTTCGCCCAGGGTATTTTCGAACTGGCCCGCAACGGTGGCGCTGGCCCTCTCAGCGTGATGCTTGATGCCGGCGTCCCGGTCAACATGCGCACCAGCGAGGGCGAGACCCTGCTGATGCTGGCCAGCAAACACGGCCACTCGGAAACGGTACGTCTGCTGCTGGAAAAAGGCGCCGATCGCGATGCGAAGGACAGCAGTGGCAATACCGCACTGTCGCTGGCAAAAACCGACAGCGTAAGACGCCTGTTCGAAGAGCCCGGCCGGTAAGCCGGCATGCTCAACAAAGGCGAGATCATTCACCACACCCGTGATGCCCTGGGCAGCATTCTGGTGGTCGATTACCGCAAACACCGGGTGCTTACCTTCAATTCGGTGTTCGAGCAGAGCAAGATCGACCGTCGATACCCCTATCTGCCAGTACACGAGTACAACCGGGCCATGATGCTGCCGTCAGTATTTGCCAAACCCCGCCACGTCACCATTCTGGGCCTGGGCGGCGGCGTAATGGCCGGCGCATTTCACCATCTCTATCCTCAATGCCGGATACACGCTGTCGAACTTCGCCAGGCGGTACTGGACACAGCAAGGGAGTTTTTCGATCTGCCGGACAGTGAGCGCCTTGAGGTGACCATTGCCGATGCCAGGGATGCCCTGGAAAAGCTCCCGACGGCGAGCACGAATATGATTCTGGCCGATCTTTATAACGCAGACCGGATGAGCCCGGCCCAGGCCCAGAAGCAGTTCGTAGATGAGTGCGCCCGAGTGCTGACCGAAGACGGCTGGCTGGTGTTGAACTACCACCGCACCCCGGATGTCGAAGGAGCGTACTTCCGACGGCTCAAGAGGCATTTTGCGGTGCTTCTGGGCTTTCGTAGCAAAAGCAACAACACCGTGGTTTATGCCAGCAAACAGCACTTCCAGTCGGTGCACCCCAAAGACCCGGTTTTGGAGGAACTGGAAAGCCGGCTGCCCATTGACTGGCGTCGATTGATGGCAAAAGTGAGCCGAATGGAGTGAGCTGGAAAATCGTCTCGGAGTTGATCTGCGTCCTTGATGATTATTGGGGATGATCCATAGTTACTGGTATGGAATCCACTGTGTTGGAGAGGAGTACTGACCATGAGTGAGGAAGACTATAAAAAGCTTCATCCGGTGCTGAGCGAGGTCACCAAGACCTACGTCGATCTCTACACCAATCGGCCCAATGAGAAAAACCGTGAGCAGCTGATCAAACTCGAAGCCCTGCTGCACGAGAAGCTGGAAGCGATTCAGAAGGCCAAGGAAAAAGCGGATTAAGGCCCGACTGCGCCGGGCCCTGGTCGTTCAGGTCCACTTTTCCCCGGGGCTTTGATAGCCACGGAAGGCCCGGTGCAGAACGTCCGGCTGGTCGGCCCTGATCAACATGTCGATGTACTGCTGCTGAAGAAACCCGGCCCGCTCCATGTTCTCCGCCATCGCCAGCAACGGGTCAAAAAACCCGTTGACGTTGTAGATGGCGCAAGGCTTGTGGTGCAGCCCCAACTGCCCCCAGGTCCAGGCCTCGAACAACTCTTCCAGGGTGCCAATGCCGCCCGGCAGCGCGACAAAGCCGTCGGCTAGATCCGCCATCAAAGCCTTGCGTTCGTGCATGTTTTTGACCACGTGTAGCTCGGTCAAGCCAGAATGGGCCAGCTCCCGGTCCCGCAGATGCTCGGGTATGACCCCGTGAACCCGACCGCCAGCGGCCAATACCGCATCGGCCACAACACCCATCAGACCGACGTGGCCGCCACCGAACACCAGCTCAATACCATTGCGACCGAAATAATCACCCAGCTCCCGGGCCTTGTCCGCGTAGAGCGAATCGTTGCCGGACCGGGAGCCACAATAGACCGCGACCTTCATTCACCGTCCCCGATCTTGTCCTGGGTCTGGGTCTCGAAATCGCTGGCATCGTGGCGCTCGTGCAGCTGGCTGCTCGGTTCACCCCAGGCTCGGTTAACCATGCGGCCACGCCTGACCGCGGGGCGCTGGGCAATCTCATCCGTCCAGCGGATGACGTTGGTGTAAGTGTGGGCTTCAAGGAACTCGGCCGCATCGTACACCTTGTTTTTCACCAGGGCGCCGTACCAGGGCCAGATGGCCATATCGGCAATGGTGTATTCATCGCCCGCGATGTACCGGTTATTGGCCAGCTGACGGTCGAGCACATCCAGCTGACGCTTGACTTCCATGGTGTAGCGGTTGATCGGGTACTCGTAGTATTCCGGCGCGTAGGCGTAGAAATGACCGAAGCCGCCACCGAGCATGGGCGCACTGCCCATCTGCCAGAACAGCCAGTTCATGGTTTCGGCACGGCCGGCGATGTCTTTGGGCAAGAAAGCCCCGAACTTTTCCGCCAGGTAGAGCAGGATCGACCCGGACTCGAACAGGCGGATGGAGGGGCTGACACTGTGGTCCATCATGGCAGGAATCTTGGAGTTGGGGTTCACCTCCACAAAGCCGCTGCCAAACTGGTCGCCCTCGGTAATCTTGACGAGCCAGGCATCGTACTCGGCGTCTTTGATACCCAGCTCCAGCAGCTCCTCCAGCATCACCGTTACTTTCACGCCGTTGGGCGTCGCCAGCGAATAAAGCTGCAACGGATGCTTGCCAACCGGTAGCTCCTTGTCGTGGGTCGGACCGGCGATCGGGCGGTTGATACTGGCAAACCGACCTCCGCTCTCGGAGTCCCATTTCCAGACTTTGGGTGGCGTGTAGGTAGCGTCGGTCATGGCATTTCTCCTCACAAAGTAGCACTCAGCTGGCTCCGAGGTCGCATTGAGCCCGGGGCCAAAAACTCTAGCATGGAAGATCAAACAAAAAGAACCACAGGAGTACCCCATGGCAGGGCGCATTGTGCTCCTTCTTGCCTGTCTGTTTGTAATGCCCCAGGTTCAGGCCGAGCTGTCAGACAGCAAGCGGGCGCTGATTCAGGAGCTGTTTCCCTCGGCAACGGTCGTTGAAGACAAGTTGCCGGATTTTCCCGTGTACCCGGTGTATCAACTCCAGGAACTGCTCGGCTATGCCTACGAAACCATAGATCACAGCCGCCTCCAGGGCTTTGCCGGCAAACCGATCAGCATGCTGATCGGCCTGGACAGCAAAGGGCGTTTCACCGGTATCAAGGTGCTGAATCACCACGAGCCGGTCTTTCTGCATGGCCTGGGCGAAGAGCCCCTGTTCGAGTTTGTAGACCAATACGAAGGGCATTCGTTACAAGAGCAGATTATTGTCAGCACCTCCAACTCCAGCCGTTCCGGACGCACCAGTGACGGCAACGTGGTGCATTTTGACGGTGTCAGCAAGGCCACGGTCTCGGTCCTGATCATCAATGACACCGTGCTCTCTTCAGCCCTCAAGGTCGCCCGCAAGAAACTCGAGGGCTTTGCCCAGAGCGCACCAACAAGGGCGAAACCGGATTTCTTCCAGCCCATGTCCTGGCAGCAACTGGTGGATCGCGGTTACATTGGGCACTGGCAGATTGCCGCCGAGTCCATCGAGGCCGAGCTGGGCCGGCCTCTTTCAGACTACCCCATGGACATCGAACCCGCAGACGGCGAACCTTTTACCGAGCTTTTCTTCGCCTACATCAATTCGCCCATGGTGGGACGGAACCTGCTCGGAGACGATGGCTACCAGCGCCTCATGCAACGGCTGGATGACGGCGCACAGGTTCTGGCCGTCATGTCACGTGGCGCCTTTACCCACGTTTCCCGCGAGTTCGTCCCCGGCAGTTCCCCTGACCGTGTTGGGCTCACCCAGAACAACCTTGCCGTGGAAATGCGCGACCTGAACCTGCTGGACCAGAATCTCGATTTCCGGGCGGCCGGCATACCGTCATTCGAGGCCGGCAACCTGTTTCGCGTCGGCGGTAACGCCGGCTTCAACCCGGGCGCGGAAGCCAACATGAAGCTGAATGTCGAACTGGCCCGCAATCACCTGATGGTGGACCGGGCATCCCTGGATATCCCGGTTCAATTCAACGAAGAGCTGTTTGAAACCGTCGAGGTTGCCCCCTACCCTGAGGACACCCGGCAACCGGTCTGGATCGGCCTGTGGAAAGAACGCTGGTGGCAGATTTCACTGCTGGTTCTCAGCCTGACCGTTCTGACCGTGTTCTTCGCCAAACAGAAAACGCTGAGCCGAAACCCGAAGCTGGTGCAGAGGTTCCGCTGGGGCTTCCTCTTTTTCACCCTGTTTTTCATTGGCTTTTACGCCCAGGGTCAGCTTTCGGTTGTTAATATCTATACCCTGTTCCTGGCCATCTGGGACGGTTTCTCCCTCAATGTCTTCCTGCTCGATCCAATCATCTTCATTCTCTGGGTCTACACCTTCGTAACCCTGTTCATCTGGGGCCGGGGCCTGTTCTGTGGCTGGCTCTGCCCGTTTGGCGCCCTGCAGGAAATGGCCGCCTGGCTTGGTGAAAAACTGAAATTCCGGCAGATCAAGGTGCCTGAGCAATGGCACCGGCGCCTGATCCTGCTCAAATACCCCATACTGGTTGGCCTCGTTGGCACTGCGTTCTACTCCCTGACCATTGCCGAGAAGCTTGCGGAAGTAGAGCCTTTCAAAACCAGCATCACCCTGTTTTTCGTTCGCTCCTGGCCATTCGTGCTCTACGCCGTTGGCCTGCTGGTACTCGGCATGTTTATTCACAAATTCTACTGCCGTTACCTGTGCCCACTAGGCGCCGGCCTTGCCGTGCTTGGACGGCTCCGGCTGTTCAGCTGGCTGGACCGGGTCGAGCTCTGTGGCAACCCCTGCCAGCATTGCAAGAACGAGTGCGGTATCAACGCTATTCGCAAGGATGGCCGGATTGATTACGACGAGTGCATTCAGTGTCTGGAGTGTGTCGTTATTCTCGAAGACGAGACCCAATGCGTCGACAAACGCCTCGAGACCAAAAAACGATCAAGGCAAGCAAACATACTGGCAACGGACGCGGGCTAGCCCGCTCCGTTGCACCAAACCCCGGATTACTGCTTCTTCTGCCATTCAAACTTCTTGAACGGCTCATCAACCGGCGTTTCCGCAATGTGATTAACGTAGTTACTCATGACTTTCTGGGACAATACCAGAATCACTTCCAGTACCTGGCGGTGCTGGTAGCCGGCTTCATAGAAGGCGTCCACATCTTCTTTGCTGACATTGCCGTGTTTGCGCATGACTGCGAGGGTGAAGGTTCGGAGCGCCTCAAGCTTGTCGCTCGGCAGCGGCGTTTCGTCCCGCAGTGCATTGGTAATGTCGTCAGACACCTCCATCATCTTGGCAATGCCGGTATGGGCAGGGACGCAGTAATGACAGGCGTTTTCAACGTTGATGGTTTGCCAGACCACGGTCTTCTCATCGTTATCAAAGCTGCTGTCCAGTACCAGTTGATGCAGTTGCTGGTAACCCTCAAGAATGCCCGGCGCTTCCGCCATTACCGCATGCAGGCCAGGGATCATGCCGAACGCCTGGAGGGAATTGTCCAGCAGGGGCTTGGATTTTTCCGGTGCGCTGTCTTTGTCGTGAAGGGGAAAATTTGTCATATCCGACTCCTTAATTGAATGATTGCTCAATTTCGACTACAGGCTAACTGTTATTGAGTGATCATTCAAGATATAGTTGAGCAGTCATTCAAAGCACGACAATGGTGAATTGTTGTTATGGCCAGACACCCACGCTATGACCGAAAAACTGCTCTGGAAAAGGCCGTTGGCCTATTCTGGGAGAAGGGCTATCACGGCAGCTCCATGAAGCAGATCGAGCAGGCCCTCGACATGCGGCCGGGCAGCATCTACGCCACGTTTGGCAGCAAGGACGGTCTGTTTTCAGAGGCACTGGCCGCCTATGCGGAACAGGGCGGTAGAGAGTTGGCCGTGCATCTCAAGGGATTTGATTCGATCGTTGACGGTCTTCAGGACTATCTGCGCGGCATCGCCTGCAGTTGCGGCGACAGGAGCGCAGCACCCTCGCGGGCCTGCATGATCGTGAAAACGCTGTTGGAATCCAGCAATACCCATTCGGGCCTGGCGGACCAGGCCAACAGCATTCTCGCTGCCATTGAGCAATCCATGGCAGATTTGGTAGAGCAGGCTCGGGTGGAAGGCGAGCTGGTGCAATCGGTAGACAGCCGTCGACTTGCCCGCCTCCTGCAGTCGCAGATCATGGGCCTGAGATCCATGGGTGAACGCAATCTGGATCCCCAAGCCATGAAAGACCTTGGTGACGATATGGCCACCATCCTGGACAGATACCGCACCCAGCATTGAACCGGCCCCTTCCGCGGCTCCGGCGAACGCACCACCCCACGGGTTCGCGAACGCCGGGTCCGAGGGAAGCAGCACTTCCGTAGAATTGTACCCACTGGCACGGCCACGTTAACATTAGGGCCCGGTCCGAACCCTGACCTGTTTCCCGATCGAATTCCGGCTGCACGTCTGGCTACCAGTGAGGACAGCCAAGCATTCTTACCTGAAGAATGCTTGGCTATCTTCACTTACAGGTCTGATTGTCATGGAAAACCTTCATCACATTGTTGTGGTCGGCGGTGGCGCCGGCGGTCTCGAACTTGTTACCAGCCTCGGCAACAAACTGGGTAAAAAACGAAAAGCCAGAATCACGCTGGTGGATTCTGGCCTGACCCACGTCTGGAAACCCCTGCTGCACGAAGTTGCCTCCGGTTCCCTGGATGCCAGCGCGAACGAGATCAACTACCGCGCCCATGCCCGCAAACACCATTACGAATTCCAGCTCGGCCGCATGAGCGGACTGGACCGCAATAGCAAGAGAGTGGTCATAGCGCCGTTCCACGATGTCGACGGCTCAGAGGTCGTTCCCGAACGCCATATCCCGTACGACACACTGGTGATTGCTGTGGGCAGCACCGCCAACGACTTTGGCACACCCGGCGCCCAGGACAACTGCCTGTTCCTGGACAGCCTCAACCAGGCCCGGCGCTTCCACAACCTGATGCTCAACGCCTTTCTGCGCAAGAATCACGAGGCCTTTCAAGGGGCTGCACACACCCTGAACATCAGCATCATCGGCGCGGGTGCCACCGGCGTAGAACTGGCAGCAGAATTGCGACTGGCGTCCCGCGAGCTGCCGGTATACGGCATGAACCACCTTCAGCCCTCGGACGTTTCCATTTCCGTGATCGAGGCCGCTGACCGTATTCTTCCGGCCCTGCCGGGCCGGCTGTCTGCAGCGGCCACAAGGGAGCTGGAACACCAGCGGGTGAAAGTACTGACCGGCCAGCCAGTCAGTGAGGTACGGTCGAATACGGTGGTGATGAAAGACGGCACCGAGTTACCCTCGGAAATGACCATTTGGGCAGCGGGCATCAAGGCCCCGGCGTTCCTGGCTGAGCTGAAAGGTCTGGAGGTGAACCGGAGCAATCAACTGGTGGTGGAACAGACCCTGCAAACCACCCAGGATGCCAATATCTTTGCCTTCGGCGACTGCGCTGCCTGTCCGCAACCGGATTCCGACCGGCCGGTTCCACCCCGGGCCCAGGCTGCACACCAGCAGGCCGACACCCTGTTCAAGACCCTCTGCAACCGCCTGGCCAATGGCGAGGCGGTGCCCTTCGTCTACAACGACCACGGTTCGCTGATCAATTTTAGCCGTTACACCACCGTCGGCAATCTGATGGGCAACCTTTCCGGCCGCAGCATGTACATCGAGGGCAAGGTGGCCCGCATGTTCTACCTGTCCCTCTACCGGATGCATCAGGTAGCCCTGCACGGCATGTTCCGCACCGGGATCATCTGGCTGATGGATAAAATCAGTCGTGCCATGCAACCCCGACTCAAACTACACTAGAGACACAGTCGAGCGGCAACGAAGTGGAGCGGGTGAAGGGAATCGAACCCTCGTATGCAGCTTGGGAAGCTGCCGTTCTACCATTGAACTACACCCGCAAAAAATGACCGCGAGAGCAATATAAGCGGTTAGCCCGGCAATGGGCAAGCATTCTGTCTGGAGCAACAATGGACCCCACCCTGACTCTGATTGGCGCCCTGATGCTGGTCATCAGTATCGTGCTCAGCCCGCTTTCCAGCCGGGTGGGCATGCCTGTGCTGCTGATCTTTCTGGTGGTCGGCATGATGATGGGCGAAGACGGCCCGGGTGGCATCCAGTTCGACGATTTTGAGCTGGCGTTTCTGATTGCCAATCTGGCACTGGGCGTGATCCTACTGGACGGCGGCATGCGCACCCGTGCCGAAACCTTTCGCGTGGGCCTGAAACCGGCCCTGGTGTTGGCCACGCTCGGGGTCGCAATGACCGCCGCCGGTGCTGCGGTTGTAGCCTGGTGGGTATTCGATCTGCACTGGCTGACAGCCCTGCTGATTGGCGCCATCATTTCATCCACCGATGCCGCCGCCGTGTTTTCCCTGCTTCAGGGGCGGGGCCTGCACCTGAACGAACGGGTCAGTGCAACGCTGGAGATCGAATCCGGCAGTAACGACCCCATGGCGATTTTCCTGACCCTGATGCTGGTTACGCTCATCGGCAACGATGGCGACCACGCCGGCTGGGCGGTGTTATCCATGCTGGTGCAGCAGTTCGGCGTCGGCGCCGTTGCCGGAATCATTGGCGGCTTCGCCGTGGTTGAGCTTGCCAACCGGATCCGCCTGACCCCGTCGCTGTATCCCCTGCTGGTCGCCGCTGCCGGCATCTCGGTGTTTTCTGCCACCAACGCCCTCGGCGGCAGCGGATTTCTGGCCATTTACCTGACCGGCGTGGTGATCGGTAACCGCCATGTCCGGATGATGCCGATGATCCTGCAAGTGCACGACGGTCTGGCATGGCTGGCCCAGTTGTGCCTGTTCCTGATGCTCGGACTGCTGGTAACGCCCTCCGATCTGATTCCACTGGCCGGCGGCGGACTGATCCTGGCCCTCTCGCTGATTTTCATTATCCGCCCGCTGACGGTGATGCTCACCCTCTGGCCGTTTGCCTTCAATCGGCGCGAGCTTGGTTTCATTAGCTGGGTCGGCCTCAGGGGCGCGGTGCCGATCGTACTGGCCCTGTTCCCGATCATCGCGGACTTGCCAGAAGCCCAACTGGTCTTCCACGCGGCTTTCTTTATCGTCCTGGTCTCTCTCCTGGTTCAGGGCACCACCATGACACCCCTGGCCCGGAAACTCCGTCTGGAAGTTCCCGCCGGAGAGGATCCCTATCGAAGGCTGCCCCTGGATGCGCCGGCCGCGGGCGACCACGAATTAATGCTGTTCCCCCTGCGGGGCGAAATCTGGGAAACGCCGCGGCGGCTGAGCCAGCTGCGATTTCCTGAGAACACCGCCGTAGCCGGCGTCTTCCGCAACCGGGTTTGCCTGCAGCCGAAAGCCGATCTGGAAGTTTCCAGTGGCGACATGGTGGCGATGTTCGCAACCCCCAGTGTGTTGCCGGAGCTCGGCAAGGCTCTGAGTGGCCGGCACGCGCCCAAATACCTGGCTGAACGGGCATTTTTCGGGGATTTTGTGCTCAACGGCGATGCCCTTCTGGGTGACGTCGAGCAGGTCTATGGCATTGAATTCGACGATCTGCCCCCGGAGCTGTCCCTGGCTGAATGCTTTGCCAGGCGTACCAAGGGACACCCGGTTGTCGGTGACGTGGTTACCCTTGGCCCGGTAACACTGGTTGCCCGGGCCACCAGTGCCGACAAGGTGACGAAGGTGGGACTGAAGATGGACAGTTCACAAAATGGTTGATCAGCGAACCAGATAGCCAAAAAAGTTAACAAAACCCCTTAACAGATCCCTTGCGGGCTATGGTATAAAACGCCTGTACAAAGATTAATCATTGGTAAGTTAAGGACATGAGCATTTTCCGCGCCCTACTATCCAGCCTCGCCCTGCTCTGCATGGCCGCTACTCCGACTGCCTTTGCAGCCGAGCTGCTGGCCAAGGCCGACACCCGGATGCCCGATGCCACCATGTATGAGCCTGCGGACATTCAGAACGTTAGCAGAGTGGAGGTTCGCAAGGGAGAGCGCCGCCTTTACCTGATGGATGGCGAGGACGTAGTTCGCAGCTACCGCATTTCTCTCGGCGATAATCCGGAAGGCCACAAGCTGTACGAGGGTGACGAACGCACACCAGAAGGCGATTACACCCTGGACTGGCGCAATGCGGAGAGCGATTTTTACAAATCCATCCACATCTCTTACCCCAGTGAGCGGGATCGGGAGCTGGCATCCGCCTGGGGCCTGGATCCCGGTGGCAGTATCATGATTCATGGCCTGCCCAATAACGTGGGCGACATGGCCTTTGCCTATACCGGTCTGGATTGGACCGATGGCTGCATCGCCGTGACCAACGAAGAGATGGACGAAATCTGGCAACTGGTGGCCAACGGAACCCCCATCAGCATTCACCCCTGAGCCAAACCTGACAGTCGTATTAAGTTGTTGTCATATGCTTAGCAAATTTACGTATCTGCAGTTAACATTCCTGCTTACAGTGTTTTACACTGTTTAACGACTCCGGTAGTCATTGCCTGACAAACGTTGCTGCGCAGGTTGACAGGAAGTCGTCTATACTGACTTTCGGATCACAGGAAATAACTCGACCAATAAGGGGATTTACAATGCGTAAACTGACGATCGCCGGGATTGCACTGGCCACTGCTCTGACTGCAGGCTGTGCCACGACTGACCAAGGCGCCCTCGATGAAGCAAATGCAACCGCCAGCTCCGCTGAGCGCACTGCAGAAAATGCCATGAACACCGCCAACAGCGCTGCCAGCTCTGCCCGCACTGCACAGCAGACTGCGGAAGAAGCTCTGGCCGCTGCTCGTGCAGCTCAGAAAGCGGCTGACGAGGCCAACGAGCGTGCCAAGCGTATGCTTGAGAGTGCCAGCCAGAAATAAGGCTGATACTCAGGAGAAAGGCCGGCGATGCCGGCCTTTTTTTATGCCCCGGATTCGGGCTTTTCCGGTTCGGGTTTGTCCGGCGTAAAGGGCTTGTTCTCCTTCAGGAACGTGGTCATCAGTTCCATCGGCAGAGGGAACACGATCGTGGACGAGTTGGTGTTGCTCATATCCGCCAGGGTCTGAAGGTAACGCAACTGCATGGAACCGGAATTGGTAGACATGACATCCGCAGCTTCCACCAGCTTTTTGGACGCCTGCAATTCACCCTCGGCATGGATGACCTTGGCGCGACGCTCGCGTTCAGCTTCTGCCTGGCGGGCAATGGCACGAATCATTGATTCGTTGAGATCCACATGCTTGATTTCCACATTGGCCACCTTGATGCCCCATTCCTCCGTCTGGGCATCGATGATCTCCTGGATATCGGAATTGAGCTTGTCCCGTTCTGACAGCATTTCGTCGAGATCGTGCTTACCCAGTACCGAACGCAGGGTGGTCTGGGCGAGCTGGCTGGTGGCGGAATTGAAATCTTCCACCCGGATGATCGCCCGCTCGGGGTCCACGACACGAAAATAGAGTACGGCATTGACCCGAACCGTCACGTTGTCCCGGGAAATCACGTCCTGGCTGGGCACATCAAGGGTAATCACCCTCAAATCCACCCGCACGATCTGCTGGATTCCGGGGATGACGAGAATCAGGCCAGGACCTTTGACGCCCTGGAAACGCCCGAGAAAGAACACAACGCCACGCTCATATTCCGGAAGGATTTTTATGGCCGAAGCAACAATGAGCAGTAACACCACTATGGGTGCGACGTAGGGAATCAGTTCGCCAATCATACGGCCTCCTTGTGTTGCCGTTGGTCTCTTTTTGCCGAGTCAGCCATTGTCCGGAATGACCCTGACAGTTACCGTTAAGCCCTCGATTGCTGTCACCTGAACCCGGTCACCTTCTTTGACTGGTTCTTCGCTGATGGCATTCCAACGCTCACCGCTAAGTCGAACATGGCCGCGGAAATGACCATGCTCTCCCGAGAAATCATCCAGTGCGACGCCTTCTTCATGGGTGAGCTGCTCGGCACCACTTACAGGATGCCGCCGGCGCAGGCCTATAAACCGGGTCACCGTCCACAAGATAAATCCGGCCGCCACGACGGCGGTTCCGCCGATAGTCGGAAGTGAGATATGTCGATGGCTGCCATCCATCAGTATGATAGAACCGGTTACGAAAGCGACAATCCCGCCGACCCCCAGTATGCCGAAACTGGGAACAAAAGCCTCTCCTACAATAAACGCCAACCCAAGCAGAATCAGGGCCAGACCGGCATAGTTCACCGATAGAACCTGGAAGGCGAAAAGGGCAAGGATCAGCGAAATCGCGCCAATCACGCCGGGCACGACGGCTCCGGGGTTGGCCAGCTCGAAGATGATGCCGTAGAACCCGATGATCATCAGAAAGTAGGCCACGTTCGGATTGGTAATCACCGACAACAGGCTGGTGCGCCAGTCCGGCTGGGATCTGACGATTTCCATATTGGCGGTGTTCAGGGTCCTGTCGCCTGACGCCATGCGAACAGTGCGGCCATCCACTTGCTGCAACAGATCCCGGAGGTTGGGGGAAACCACGTCAATGACGTTCCTCTCCAGTGCCTCTTCGGCACCGAGGTTTACAGCCTCACGGACGGCCTCTTCAGCCCAGTCGGCATTGCGGCCATGGCGTTCGGCCAGGCCGCGGATGTAACTGACCGCGTCCTCCAGAACCTTTCGCTCCATGGCGGTGCCTCCGCGCCGTTTGCCTTCGTCGTCGCTGGCTTGCCCGTCACTGTCGGATGACGAGTCGGAGGCGGAATCCGAACCTTCCTCGGATGTCGGAGCTTCGGAGGCCGGATCGCTCTCCGGTTCAGGGCTACCCGGCAGCCCACCCATCTGGACCGGCGTGGCCGAACCAAGGTTGGTCGCAGGCGCCATGGCGGCAATGTGACTGCCATAGAGAATGTAGGTGCCTGCGCTGGCAGCCCGGGCGCCCTGCGGGGAAACATAGGTCGCGACAGGAACGTCGGAGGCCAGAATCACCTTGATGATATCCCGCATGGAATCCATCAGGCCGCCAGGCGTATCCATTTCGATAATCACCAGACCAACACCCTCGGATTCCGCGCGGCGGATGCCCCGGGTAACGTAGTCCATGGTCGCGGGGCCGATAGCCCCCTCAACCGTGAGTACCAGAGCAGTATCGGAGGATTTCTGCTGGGCAAAAACCTGATGGGCCAGGGACGCCAGCGCGAGCAGCACACCTGTCAGGAATACCAGAGCCCAAGCCCGGAGGCGGGCGGGATTCTGTGATCGCATGGGACGGTGTGCCTGCATAAAGCCTCCCCGGATCCGGAAGAAATTCAACTTGATACAGATACGATGGCAGCAGGGCCGCGGTTCTGTCCTACACAGGACGACAACCGTGTTCAGCGCACCGCATCAGAAGTATAGCCGCTGCTCCGGCTCCTTGGCCGATTCAGGCGACTTATCTTCCACGGTCTCGTCTGCGGCCATCCGGGTTACCCGCTCACCAACCATGGTCGGCAGGCCGTCCGCCTGGTCCACGGCCAGTTCGATGGCACCGCGTTTGACCTCGACATCCGGATGGCGGGTTCGGAAAGCTTCAACTTCAGCGAACACTTGCTCCCACAGGCGCTCTCGATCTTCGCGGGGGTAGTCTTCATGGGGACGATGGACTTCCAACCAGACCTCCCCATCCGAAAAACCGATCTTGACGGCGTCGTGCACAACCTGAACCGGCGTGCCCTTCTCGACCTGGTAAACGAACCGGGAGATATCCTCGTTATACATCCGGAAACACCCGTGACTGACGGGCATGCCCACACCAAATTTCTTGTTGGTACCGTGAATCAGATAGCCCTTTTCACTCAGGAGCAGGGCGTGGGTGCCAAGCGGGTTGCCGGGGCCGGGCGGAATCATCCTGGGCAGATAGTCTCCGGACGCCTCATACTCTGCCCGAATGCTCGCAGGCGGGTACCAGGCCGGGGACTCCAATGGCATGGTGACTTCAGCGTTGGTCAGCGGCGATGGATTCTCTGCCGTGCCTACGCCCACGGGGTAAACCTGCACACCCTCATCGGTGAAATAATACAGGCGGTACTCGGCAAGATTGATAACGATGCCTTCGCGCCGGGCGTCCGGCAGCACGTACTGGCGAGGCAGGGTGATGGTGGTACCGTCGCCGGGTAGCCAGGGGTCCACACCAGGGTTGGCCTTCACCAGCTCCAGGTATCCCATGGCCAGCCGGTTACCTATGCCGGCAAAGGTGTCCTCATAACGGGTTTCAAAAACACCGAGCTCTCCGGCCAGATCCCCCTGGACCGGGAACGTGGGCACACGAGGGCTTCTGTCCGGCTCCTCGGGGGATTCCGGATCGCTGGCAGCATCCGGAGCCTCCGCATAAACGGCGGTCGGGAACACCAGAAACTGCGCCAGAGAAAAAACCGCTAAAAATCTGAACCACATAGAAAACGTTCCGAAAGCATCAGGCAACCGGGTACAGTGACAGCAAGTACCCTCAGGAGTTCATATAGGTCGCCCATACTGTTACGACGGCAAGCGCCACAAACAGCACACTTGCACCAATCCGCGCTGTGGCGAGGGGCAACCTCTCCATCAGCCAGCGTCCTGCCATGATAACCGGTATATTGGCCAGCAGCATACCCACCGTGGTGCCCAGAATAACCCAGAAAGTCTCGGTAAACCGGGCAGCGAGAACGACGGTCGCAACCTGCGTCTTGTCGCCGATCTCCGCCAGAAAGAACATGATGGTGGTGGCCATGAACGCCCCCATGCCCAGGAACTTTGAATCGTCGCTGTCATCCTTGTCCGGCACCAGCAACCAGAGCGCGATCGCAACAAAACTGAAGGCCAGAATCCACGGCAACCACGCTTCCGGAATGAAGGAAGCGACCCAGGCACCGAGCCAGGCAGATAAGGCATGATTGAGAACCGTTGCGACAAAAATGCCGAGAATAATGGGTAGGCGGGTGACGTATCGGGCAACCAGGAAAAGCGAGAGCAACTGGGTCTTGTCACCAATTTCCGCTATGGCAACAGCAACCGTTGAGGCGAGAAAAGCGTCCATGAAAAACTCCAGGGCGGATAACCAGACATGAGGCAGCCCACCTTCCGCCCAATGGAGGTGAAACCGCCTCAGGTCTTGCCAATATCACCGGTGTTGCGGTGATACATGATAGCCATGGGGATTTGGCCCCAAGTGTGTTGACTATCATCCGCTCGGAAATTCCGGTGCGGAGGCTACTCCCCTGAAGAGATGACGGCATAATAATGAATCCGGCGCGGGGCCGCAACTACAGGCCTTCCTAGACCCGCATTCGCCACACCGGGATCGCTGCAACCGCTACGAATGCCGCCACCAGCCACCAGGCTGAGTGGAACGCGTTGATCGTGGGCATCCCGGAAGTGTGCTCACCGAATTCAATCGTCAGTGCCACCAGGTTGACGCCAAAGGCGCCGCCAAGCTGGCGCATGAAGTTGAGCGTGCTTGATCCGGCTCCCAGCTCCCGTGGCTCCAGCGGATTCAGGGCGCCAGTCGAGAGGGCCGGGAGCATGAAACCGATACCAATGCGGCCGAGCACTGTCCAGAGCACCAACCAGCCGAAGGCGAGCTCGAGATCGGACAGCGCGAACAGCACGGCGGAAAGGGCAAACGCACCAATACCGAACACCACCAGACCGCGGGCACTGTGCCTGTCCGCCATACGACCCGCCAACGGAAACGTCATACCCAGGACAATCCCTGCAGGCAGCATCAGCAAGCCTGCCTCCGTCGCGCTGAAGCCCAGAGCTGTCTGGACGAACAACGGAATGAGGTAGGTGGATCCGAACAGCGCCAGCCCCAGTGCCATGGCACCCAGGCAGGCGAAAACAAAGACCGGCTTGCGCAGGAGGGCAATGTTTACCAACGGATGTGCAGTTCGTCGCTCACGCAGTACGAAGAGCAGCAGCCCGCCCACGGCCAGCAGTCCTTCGGCCAGAATCCAGCTCTTCTGGCCAGCCGCCTGTTGCAGCCGGTTCAAAGCGTCGAGCGACAGGGCAATGGTAAACCCGAGTAAGACAAGGCCGGGGAGATCAAAACGATAGGGGGCTGGCCGGGACACCGGCAGGGGCAGGAAGCGCCAGGCCATGAAAACACCCAGCAGCGTGACGGGAGCCGGTGCGAACATCACGTAGCGCCAGTCCAACTGATCAACCAGAAAGCCTCCCAGCACCGGACCCAGGGCCGGCGCCAGAATGACCCCCATACCGTAGATACCCATTGCCTGGCCGCGGCGATCTCGGGGGAAAATACGGAATACCAGATACATGCCCATGGGCTGCATCAGGCCGGCCATGGCACCCTGGCCTATCCGGGCAGCGATAAGCTGCCCCGGCGTCTCGGCAAAGCCACCGGCAAGGGAAATCAGGGTAAAGAGAAGCATGGCTACGGCAAGGGTCTTGCGAACCCCGAAGTGATCCAGCAGCCAAGAGGAGGCCAGCATTGTGGTGGTCATGGCGGCGATAAAGCCTGTTGCCAGCCAGTGAACCTGGCCCTGGCGAATGCCGAACTCCACCATGATATCGTGCAACGCCACGTTCACCACGGTGGCGCTGAGCACGGTGGCCATGGTGCCTATCATCACCGTGGCCACTGCCAGCCAGCGCCAGCGATCCCCATAGCGGGCTTTCAGGCCCTCAACTGAGTTATCAGCCAAGGGTTATTTCTGCTTTTCAGCGTTTTCCAGGATTTTGTGGAACACCTTCACGGTGCACTCGATCTCTTTATCGCTGATGCCGTCAAGCATTTCCTCGCGCAGCAGCTCGGCTCGCCCCGACAGGTCATCCATAAACGCCCGGCCGGCGTTGGTCAGATGCAGCCGTCGGGCCCGGCGATCGTTCGGGCAGGGTCGACGCTCGATCAGACCCTGCTGCTCGAGACTGTCCAGCAAACGGACCAGGGTCGGATTCTCGATCGCCATGAGGCTTGCCAGCTCCCGCTGGGTGAGGCCCTCACCGCCTTTTTCCAGGTATACCATCGTGCTCCAGCGCGCCTGGGTGACGCCCAGATCCTTCAAGCGCTCATCAAGCATTTTTCTCCAGCGCCGGGTAACCCGCGCTACCGCAAAAGGAAACTGGTCTCTCATTTGTCGTCACTCCATATCAAAAGAGGGCTTGGCCCGGGCCGGGCGCTGCCGCGCCTTCGGCCAATTAATCACATTATCGGAAAGTCACCAATAGTATGCTAACCATTGAGATAAAAACAGATACGGAAGTAAAAACAAAATCGGGGAAAACCGAGAGCAGCGTCAGCTCGCCTGACGCTGCTCTTCGTGCGTCTCCTCGACTTCAGGAGACTCTTGAAACTCGGTATTTCGCGGATCGATCTCGGCAAGAACCGGCGACGCTTCCGGCATGGCAGGCACGAAATGCTCCTGATCTGCGACGGCAACGTCCTCGGTATGACTGATCCGGTAACTGGTAATCACAGCCAACAGCAGCAGGAATCCGGTATTGCCGAAGAACAGGCCTTTCGGCCCCAGGAGGTTGATCAGCTCAGCCATAACAATCGGCCCGATGACACTGCCAACCCCGTAACTCAGCAACAGCGTGGCACTGGCAGCAACAATACGGGTGCTTTCCATGCGGTCATTGGTGATGGCCACGGCTACCGGGTACAAAGCGGCTGAAAGCCCCGTGAACACACCAACCAGAAGCGTCAACAGCCACGCATTGCCGGCCCCAAGAACTCCCACACCGCCTGCGGCTGAGGCGGCTAATAACGCGATCCAGAACATCACCCGGCGTCGATCGAAACGGTCGCAGAGCCGGCCCAGCGGCCAGGCAAGAATCATGGCCGCAACAATGGCACTGGCCATGAACGTGGATGTCCGGGCAACGTCCAGCCCGACCAGTGTTGCGTACACCGGCCCAAGCGCATAAAAGCCGCCAATCATGACGCCACAGGTCAGAGCGCCGGCAACACCGGTAAAGGATTCTCTGGCCAGAGTGAAGATAGAGATACGCTGAACCTGGTCAATAACCGGCGCCTCCATTTTGGTCAGTGCAAGCGGCATCAGGGCCAGCGCCAACAGGATCGCGGCAATCGAGAAAGGCATGAAGTTGGCAGGGTCGCCGATATTTACGATGAGCTGGCCGCCGGCGGCGGACAAGTAAAAAACAATCTGGTACACCGCGAAGAGCGCGCCGCGGTTGGCATTGGTCGCCCGACTGGAGAACCAGCTCTCGATGACCACCAGCACACCGGCAACACTGAACCCGGAAAGTACCCGCAACACGGCCCAGAAAATCTCGGAAACGGCCATCGGATAAAGTAGCGCCGTAACAGCGGCAGCCGCGGCAAACACGGCGAACGCCCGGATGTGACCGACCCGACCGATAATCCGGTGAACGTAGAGCGTACCCAATACAAAACCGATGGAATAGCAGACCAGAATCCAGCCGATAATATCCGGTGATATCGCCTCGATACTCAGACGGATGCCCAGCAGCGTCATCAGGAATGCATTGCCGCTGACCAGCAGAATGATGCTCAGAATCAGGGCAGACAGAGAAGTGACCATTCGGGTCATTACAGCGGCTCCGGGCGTTACAGGGTATTTTCGCTTCGATGACAAAGAAAATAGCAACAAGTCCCGGACTTTGCCGGCCGCGTATTAGATCAGGAGCGGGAAGTGAAACCACTAGGCACTTCCCGAAACCTGTTAACTGCATCACAAAAACCCGCAAAGGCTGCCGTGTAGCGGTTTAACAGGGTTTTACATTAATGTGCCGTAACAGACCATGAGTGCCGGAGCAGGTAACATGAAAACGAGCTATTCATTGGACCGTGAGCGCCTGGTTATGAAAAAAACGGACTGGCCCATCCGCTGGGATCTGCTGCTTCGCTATCGACTCATCGAAACGATTGCCCTGTGGGAAGGTCGTCTGACTACCAACCACATCTGCCACAGTTTCGGTATCGGTCGTCAGCAGGCGTCCAAGGATATCAACACTTATCTGCGCGAACTGGCGCCGGGCAATCTGGTTTACGACCGTCATCTGAAAGGCTATGTGCCGGCCGATAGATTTCGCCCGGTGGTCACTCGTGGCGTGGTCAATGAATACCTGGACCTGCTTGCCCGCCAGCAGAACCTGAGCAACACGTTCGAATCCCTGAACATTGGTCTGCCGGACAGCACAGTGGTTCAGGGCCCGAACCGAGTCATCGCGCCGGAAACCATGCGTGCCGTGGTGACGGCAACACGACAGGGCAGACAGCTGCGCGCCAGCTATGCCTCCCTGAGCCGACCGGAAGCGGTGGAAAGCATACTCGAGCCGCACACTCTGGTTTGTGCCGGCAACAGCTGGCACTTGCGAGCCTGGTGCGACTCAAACCGGGAATTCCGGGATTTCGCCCTGAGCCGATTTCGCACCTCGCCGGAGGCCCTCCGGCAGCGCGCCAAGCACAGTCAGGACCAGGACGAGCACTGGAACCGGCAGGTTACCCTGGTGGTCACCCCGGATCAGCGCCTGACCGAAGCCCAGCAAGCGATCATTGCCCGGGACTATGGCATGGAACATGGTCGTCTGGAGGTTGCTACCCGTGCCGCGCTTGCCCCCTACGCACTGTCACGGCTCGGTATTACCTTCGACAATCAGCACCCGGATCCTCTTGTGCAACAGCTTGAACTGGCCAATCCGGACCAGTTGGGATTTGGCAGCAAACGCGAACAGGCCCTCAAAGCCGTTGCCGGCCTCAGCTAAACTGCCAGTGTGAGCTCTGAGACCTGGCGGTATTTCTTTCTCTGCGTCCTGATTCTGTCGTTCCTGCCCGCAGCAGCGACGGCAGAATCTGTCTGTGGTGATCCCGCAACACCCATTTCCCGGGTCCAGGGCACTGGCCCGGCCTCGCCCATTGCAGGAGATACCGTCACCGTCGAGGGCATCCTGACCCAGGATTCCCGGGCAAAGGGCGGCTTTGGTGGTTTTTACCTGCAGCAGGCCGACCATCAGACCGACGGGAATCCCGCCACGTCCGAAGCACTGTTTATTTACACCGATCGTGATATCGCCGATGTCGGCATGCGACTGCGGGTAATCGGAAAGGTGAAGGAATACCACGGACTGACCGAACTGGTGTCGATTCGGAGCATCCGGACTTGCGGGCGTGAGGCGCTACCAGCGCCGGTTCCGATAACCCTGCCCTGGACCGTCGATCCGGAACATCTGGAGAACATGAGAGTTACCTTTCGTCAGTCCCTGACAGTGGTGGACAACTACAACCTGGCTCGCTACGGCGAGCTGGCGCTGGCGGCCTCAGACCAGGTCCAGCCCACGGAATACCTGCCTCCCGGCAAGGAAGCACACAGGGCATTCACCCATAACCGGGCAAACCGCGTGCTGCTTGATGACAACGGGTCCCTGAGAGACCCGCGGCCCGTACCCTGGCCCCCGGGCGGCCTGTCTTCAGCAACCGTAAGGGCCGGGGATCAGATTAAAGGGCTCGTCGGTGTGCTGGATTTCCGCTTCGATGCCTGGCGGATTCAGCCCGCGCTAGAGCCGGTTTTCCTCGCCACCAATCCCAGAGAGACCGCGCCCGAGCCGCGGCGTGAGGCTTCGGTGCGGGTCATGGCTCTGAACCTTGGTAATTTCTTCAACGGAGATGGTCGGGGCGGCGAGTTTCCAACGAGTCGGGGTGCCAGGACACCGGCAGAGTTTCGGCGCCAGCAACAACAGCTGGTGAACATACTTCTGGCCCCCGATCCGGACATTCTTGCGCTGACCGAACTTGAGAACGACGGCTATGGACCGGCAAGTTCCATAGCCGAACTTGCAAAGGCACTGGGCGGCACCTGGCGGTTCGTCAGCACGCCCAACCAGGACGGCGATGACGAGATCCGGACCGGCCTGCTCTATCGCAGCGACCGGATTAGCGCGGTTGGCCCGCCAGAACGGCTTGCCAACGGGCCATTTGAATCGGGAGGCCGGCCTCCCCTGGCTCAGGATTTCGGCCGAACAGAGGGTGATGCCACCGTTCGGGTAATTGTTCCTCACCTGAAATCGAAATCCTGTCGGGGCGCCCGTGGCGATGATCAGGACCAGGCCGATGGCCAGGGCTGCTACGCGAACCGACGGACCAACGAAGCGACAACACTGGCCGCCTGGTCCGGGAGCGATCCCCGAGGGCATCATTCAGTCGGCACCCTGATAATCGGCGACCTTAACAGCTATGCCCGCGAACAACCCATCGCGGCGATGGAGCAGGCAGGCTTTACCAGCATGGTGCACCATTTCCATCCCTGCACCGAAAAGACCTGTGGTCACTACACCTACCGTTACCGTGGTCAGAAGGGCTCGCTGGATTTCGCTCTCGCCTCCGAGACCTTGAAACCAAGGGTTACGGGCGCCTGGAGCTGGCTGGTGAACGCCGATGAGCCCCGGGTACTCGACTACCGGAGCGATCACCCGGCATCTGGCCGGGGACCCTGGCGATCCAGCGACCATAATCCGGTGATTGTGGACCTAAAGCTCTGACTTTCGACGCCCCGTCACGGGCAATCTGTTGCCCATTCGCCGACGTCCACGGGCACTGTGGCCAAGGCTCCGGATACTGGTCCCGGTAGACTGGCGTTCAGACCCAAAACCGGTGATCGCTGACAACCATGAGAATCCCTGCCCCCAACTTCTGGCCCGCTGCCCGCACGGGACAACGATTTCTTCTCCAGGCCCGCCGCCGTGAAGCCCTGGTCGATGGGCACAAGATGGTTTTCCTGGAACGGGGATCGCCAGATGTCCGCCGCCCGACGATCGTCCTGATTCATGGCTTTGCCGCCATGAAGGAAAACTGGGGGCTGTGGCTGCAACGACTGCCAAGACACTGGCATCTTCTGGCGCCGGATCTGCCGGGGTTCGGGGAGAGTGATTACCGGCCGGAGGCCTGCTACCGCTATGAAACCCAGGCCCGTCGACTGGCTCAGTGGCTCGAGAGCTTTGAAACCGACAACATCCATCTGGCCGGCAGCTCCATGGGTGGCGCGATTGTGGCAGTCCTGGCTCACACACTGGGTCCGGCGCCCCGCTCGGTGACGTTGCTCAACAGCGCCGGCATCCCCGAACATAAGGAGGTCGACATCCACGCCCCGCTGAAGTCTGACCGGGACGGCATCCTGATTCCACGGGACTGGAAAGGCGTCTACCGCATGTTCAACAGTGTCGGCACCGGCAAGCCCACGGTCTCCGGGCTTGCGATGGCCGGCCTTCTCGGGCCGGACCTCCTGGGCCGCACCGAGGCCCTCCGGCATATCTTCAGTGACATGGTGGCAGACGCGCTGGCACCGGCCCGCTACCTGGGCCCCGAGACACCGCCACTGCAGGTTCAGTGGGGCGACCGTGACGTGATTACCCCGACCCGCTGCGTTGACTGGTTCCGCTCGGCCACGCCTCAGGCAGAAATCCACATGTTCCGGGGCGTCGGGCATCTTCCGATGCTGGAAACGCCCGGGCGATCTGCCGCAGTTCTGGAACACTTCGTCCGCCGTCATGGCCAGTGATCGATCCGGATGCTTCCTGCCAACCGGCCGATGATTGGCCTTTCAGGCCATTTATTCCGTCACCGAAGTCATGGGGCAACGAGCCGCGAGGCGCCATAATCGTCGAAACCAAGCGTTCTGCGACATAACAAGAACAGAATCAGACGAGGAAATCCCATGCGCGCCTCAGTTTCAACGGCACAGGACCTGGGCATGCCGGCCATCTACCTGCATCTTCTGGCCGAACTGCTGAACACCATCGGTGTTGACGAACAGGACCTTCTCCTCCGGGTCGGTCTTGACCCGGTCCGCCTGCAATCCACCGATCGGCGGGTGAGCCAGACCCAGGCCAGCGAATTCGTCACTCGGGCCATTATCGAGAGCGGCGAACCTGGACTCGGGATCATGCTCGCCAGGGAGCTGAAACTGCCCCTGCACGGTGCCCTGGGCACGGCTGTCATGAGCAGCCGTACTCTGGGCGATGCCATGGAGCTGATGACGCGATACCTGACGCTCCGGGTGCCCCATCTTCGGGTCTGCAAACGGGAGACCGGCAACTTGGCCTGGTACGTTGTGAATTGTGATATCGACCTCGGCCCCCTGCACGGCTTTATCATGGACGCCATGCTGTTCGGTTGCGTTTCCATGGGTGCACAGTTGACGGGCTCCGTCATTGACGGTTTGCGGATTGTTCGCCGGGGGCCGGAGCCAGCCTATTTCCAGCGTTTCCGCTCACAGATCCCGGTACCGGTGGAATTCGGCGCCACGGAGAATGCCCTGGTGATTCCGGTTGGCCGTCTGAGCCTGCCCGTGCGCTTCACCGATGATCAACTGGCGGCCTCGTCCAAAGCCCAGTGCGAGGAAGCGCTGCGGCAGCTGACCGAAGACGCCGGATTTGCCTGTCGCGTCCGACGGGTGATCGAGACCAGCCACCCCTTCCCGCCAAAACTGGCGCGGGTAGCGGCTACCCTGTTTGTGTCCGAGAGAACGCTCAAGCGGCGGCTGCAGGAAGAAGACGCCAGTTTCCAGCAGCTGGTAGACCAGGTCCGCCTGGAACGGGCACAGGATCTGCTCCGCAGTACCACCATGAATCTGAGCCACATTGCCGATGCCCTCGGTTACGCCGATGCGGCGAACTTCACCCGGGCTTTCAAGCGCTGGACCGGCAGCAGCCCCAGCCATTACCGAATTTCGCCGCCCGGCCCCGAGCTGACCAACGCCAGACGGGCACTGGCCACGGGGTAATCAGTCGATGCCGATAATCTTGTGCATCTGCAGGGTAAGGCGCCACTGGGGGTGCGCGAGACAATAATCGGTGGCGCGACGGGTGTTGCTTTGTTTGATCTCATCCACCGCCGTTTCCGGTATCGACGGAGAGGCCATCGGCGACAGGAAGTAATGGCTCGCGCGAATGCCCAGAAATCGCTCCGGCATCGCCATAGGCTGGGGATAAACCAGCTTCAGCTCGTCACAGGCCTCAAGCACCACCGGGGCATCGGCTTTCGGACTGACGCAGAGCCAGTCGATGCCTTCGGGCGCGGGCAGGGTACCGTTGGTCTCTACCCCGACCTCGAACCCTTCCCGGTGAAATGCCTCAATCAGGGGAACATCCAGCTGCAGCAGGGGCTCGCCACCGGTGCAGACCACGTAGGGCTTGCCTGGCGCGTCCGGCCAAAGATTGCGTATGTGACGGGCCAACGCCTCCGGGGTTTCAAAACGGCCGCCATTCTGACCGTCAGTGCCGACAAAATCGGTATCACAGAAATTGCATACGGCAGTGGCACGGTCTTTCTCGCGACCGGTCCAGAGATTGCACTTGCTGAAACGACAGAACACGGCAGCGCGCCCGGCCTGGGCGCCTTCGCCCTGCAACGTGTAGAAGGCTTCCTTGACCCGATACATCAGCTTGCCGCCTCGTAATCCAGGGGATCCTCTACACCATTGGCAGCGAAGGCTTCGAGTCGTTCAACGCAGGAGCCGCAGCGTCCACAAGCCTGCTTCAGGCCGTTGTAACAGGTCCAGGTCTGTGAATAGTCCAGTCCAAGACGCAGGCCTTCGGCCAGGATCTGACCCTTATCCATGGTCATGAAGGGCGCCTCAATGCCGACCGGTTCGTAGTTGGCCACGCGGCAGACTGCGTCCATTTTCTCCACGAACCCCGGGCGACAGTCCGGGTAGATGGCGTGGTCGCCACCATGAGCTCCGTACCAGACGGCGCCAGCTCCCGCGTTCACCGCGTAACCGGTCGCCAGGGACAGGAGAATCATGTTTCGGTTAGGCACCACAGTCGCTTTCATGCTGTCTTCTTCATAGTGACCTTCCGGAACCTCGATATCCGAGGTCAGCGATGAGCCGGCCATCACCTCGCTCATGGCGCGGATATCGATCACCTTGTGGGGAATACCCAGCGCTTCGCATACCGAACGCGCGCACTCAAGCTCCCGGACGTGGCGCTGCCCGTAGTTGAAGGACAGGGCATGAACCTGGTAACCACGCTCCCGGGCCAGATGCAGCAGGGTGTAGGAGTCCATGCCTCCGGAATAGATAACGACCACGGTGTCTGTCATTCGGGCTCCCCGTATGGTGCGGTTCGGTTTTGGCTGGTTTACTGTCGCGCCCGAGGCCTGTTGCTGTCATCGGGCTTTTACAATGAATGGACATATTGTAACAGTGCAGGAACAGGTTGGGTTCGCGTCTCGCTTGCGGGGCGGGTAAACTCAGCGAAAAACAACTCATCAGCTACACTGACTCCATGACCACTATCCAGCCGGCATTCATCGATTTCGAGGCATCAAGCCTTGATCTGATCGCGAGCTACCCCATCGAGGTGGGAATCTGCATGCCGGATGGCACTCTCCACAGCTGGCTGATCAGCCCCCATGTGCTCTGGCAGGACTGGTCACAAAGCGCTGAGCAGATCCACGGCATAACCCGCCAGACCCTTGAGGCGGATGGTATAGCGGTGAGCGAAGTCGCCAGTGCCCTCAACGAACTGCTGCCGGAACAGGTGTTTTGCGATGCCTGGACGTTCGACAGTTTCTGGCTGCACCGTTTGTTCAAGGCTGCCCGCATAACGCCGACATTTCAGCTTGAATCCATTTCAGCGCTGCTGGACACAAGGCAGGTACGCGAATGGTCGGCACTTCGCCAACAGGTAATTACAGAGCTTGGCCTGCCTGTGCATAGGGCCGCCAACGATGCCCTGATTCTCCACAAAACCTGGGAACGGATTGCCCCGGAACAGGACGAACTGGCATCGTTAACGGGTCAAACCCGGCAGGCCTGACGCATTTCCAGGTGATCAGTGCCTGGCGTGACGGACACGCAATGCGATGACCTCGAGACCATCCCGAAGGGTATTCAGCGTCCAGTAGGTCACCAGGGCCATGAGCGCGGCTCCGGCCACGGTAAACACCAGATTCTCACCCACGACCTGCTCCTGAGCGACCAGAAGGTAAAAACCAAGTGCAACAATCAGGGCGAGCTCAATCAATGCGTGGGAACGGAACTTTTTACTGGCAGATCCGGCGTTGTCGGACATTTTGCTAGGTTTCAACCTCTGTCTATTGATGGCAATTAATCGAATATTAGTGTGCGAATTATCGCCGGGACAGACCACGAAATCTGTAAGAAGTAATGGCTACGAAGATTCCACTACCCAAAAAAAACGCAGCCCTAAAGGCTGCGTAGAAAGGAGAGATCCATAGACTGCTTGGCGCGGCAGGCAGTCAGGATTGCACAACGTAAAACACGTGACGGATGAAATTATGCCAAGCGCCCCCGGAAGCCGTCTGTAGGGGTTTGCCGAAGATGCAGGGCTATTGCAAACGGCCCATTAGCCGATACACTGGTAGTCGAACCGAAACACAAGAGCCGGTATGACCAGAATGATTCCACAGTTCATTGCTTACACAGCAGCAGGTTGCCATGCAGGGCAGTCTGTTCGCGCGATGGTGAAAGACATCTAACGGCTTTCGGTCAGTCCCGGGAGCCTTTGTAGCGACCGGGTCAGCTTCTCCGCGAAACCCCGGTTGCTTCAGGCACCGGGGTTTTGTTTTTGCAGCCGCAAAACGACAAGGAGAACATCATGAAAAGACATCCGACAACTCGGGCAGCAAACCAGCCCATGAACAGTCGCCAGGGCCAGATCAAGCGTCCGGAGAAGCTGCCGCTGCTGGATGCAATCTGCAAAAAACTCAATCAGCGCGTCAATCTGGATGACGAACAGCGGGTGCTGGGCGTGTATGAGCGGGGCTGGATCTTCAAGGGCGTTCTGGGCAATCTGAACGACGCCGAGGCAAGGTACGTCAGAGCCCTGGCGACCCGTTACAATTCCTGGATTGCCCGGCAGGTCGCCTGATTCAGAAGTTGCCTGTCTGAACCGGTCAGTGGCGCCGGTTCAGACCCTGCATCATCGCCATATCGCCGCCGTGAACCATGGCGTAATTATTGACAACATCGTGTATTTTTTCCTGGGAGTAAGGCTTGACCACGTAGCCGTTAGCCCCGGCACTGATCGCCCGCTGAATACTCTCGATCGAATCGTCCGCCGTCACCAGCACAATGTGCTGTTCCTCACGGGCGCCCTTGAATTCCAGCATCAGTTCATGCCCATCGCCGTCCGGCAGCCCCAGATCCAGCAGGATGATGTGAAACTCTCCGGCCTTGAAAGCTGTCCTGGCGGAAGCCGCATCAATACACTCGATCACTTTGGTTGCGCCAGCGTTGTAGAGCATATCCACCAGCCGCTCTCGCATCACTGGCTCATCTTCCACTACCAGCACCTTCAGATCCGTCATGTGGGTTGCTCCTCTCAAACTGTCGGGTCGTTGCCTGTGCGCCGCGGCAGGTCCAGCGGCGCTGGTCGGGGCTCGCTTATGTCACTGTAGTCGGAACGTGGCGAGGCCTCCGGATTGGCCGTCGTCCCGTCTTCCATGCCAAACCGTGTCAGTATATTGCTGATGCTCACGGCGGTTGTGTAGAGGGAGATCGCAATAATCAGAAGGATCGGCTGAACAAAGGTTACAAAACCAGGTACATCCGCGCTGCCCAGTATACTCAGGATCAGAATGATTGCCGGCCCCAGCACCACGAAAAGCGTGAGGGCAATGAAGAAAACGATGCGCTCCTTGTAACGCCCGAGATCCCGGTTGGTCACGAGACCGAGCACGAACTTGCCGATAGCCAGACCGGCAAGAATAGCGGCAGCGATACTCAGGTCCGGTCGAAGCAGGGTTTCGTAGAGCCGGCCTTCCCACAGCCGTTGCATGCCGATAATCAGAAAGGGAAACAACACAAACAGGATGTCGGCATAGGTACCGTACATCATGCTCAGGGAATGGTGTTCTCGGCGTTCCGGCAACTCACTCATCGGGTTCTTCCTGTTGGTCATACTCACACACGTCAGCCTGGCGTTTTCGCAGCGACGAGGGCACGGTCTATCATTTCACCGAGTCCCTTCAGTTCGCTGCGAACACTGTCCCAGTCCGGCTCAGTGACTTTCAGCAGATCTTCCAGTATACCCGCCTGTCGGGTCATAAGCGGATAGCCCATGGCCCCCGCCGTGCCCTTGATCTGGTGGGCTTCGGTTTTAATTGCTTCACGATCTGCGTCCGCCAGCGCGGCGTCCATTCGGGCCCGTCGCGAGGCAAGCCCATCAAGAAACTGCGCCACCAGGTGGGCAATTTCGGCGTCTTCGCCGGTATCCGCGGCGGAAACGCGCCCCGTGCCCAGCAGTCGATCCAGCAGGGCCGTCAGGTGGGACTGATCAATGGGCTTGTTCAGCACGCCGTCACAGCCGGCCTCAAGCAATGCATCGGTTTCCTTCTGATCGCCGGCTGTGAAGGCAATCACCGGCCGACGAAACCCGGCCTGGCGCAGCAACCTGGTGGCATCAACACCATCCATACCCGGCATGTGACGGTCCATCAGCACCAGATGCACGGTATCGGACAATGCAGTCCGAACCGCGTCCTCGCCGCCGGTAACTGCCACGACGTCCAGACCTTCCCGACGCAGCATACGCTCTACCAGCTGGCGGTTTTCGGTGTTGTCTTCGGCAACCAGCACCTTGCCCTGATAGCGTGAGGTTCGGCCCTGAGCGAACTCCGGCGTCACCGACAGGTATCGTCCCAGGGTTTCATAGAAGCGCTGCTTGTCGATGGGCTTCGCCAGGTGTTCATTGCAGCCGGCCAGGCGATAGTCGGCAATGTCCTCGGACATCACATTGGCGGTGAGCGCGATTACCGGCGTATTAACCCCCGCTTCCCGCAGTGCCGCCGTCGCGTCACGCCCGTTCATCACCGGCATCTGTATGTCCATCAGGATCAGATCAAAGGGTTCGCGAATCGCCAGTTCCAGGGCTTCCGCTCCGTTGCTCACATGGACTAGCTCGGCGCCGGTTCGTGACACCAGCAGGGAAACAAGCCGCCGGTTCACCTCGTTGTCTTCGGCACACAGGATACGACCGGACAGTCGCGGCGCGACAACCATGGGGATGGTCCTGCGGCGCTGGCTCAGTTCCGAGGCATCACGCAGGAAATGCACATCATCCAGTGGCCCCGTCCGGATCGAAAGCTCAAACTCGCTGCCCTCACCATAGGTGCTGTTCACCCGGATACTGCCGCCCAGCATTTCCGCCAGACGACGGGAAATGCTGAGCCCGAGGCCGGTGCCACCATATTGCCTGGAAATGGCGGCACTGCCCTGGGCAAAAGGATCGAACAGCCGCCCCAATTGCTCCGGCTTCATGCCAATGCCGGTATCCACAACCCGGGCCACGAGCAATTCCTGATCGCGATCACAACGGACCACCAGGGAAATGGACCCCTTATCAGTGAATTTCAGGGCATTGCCACACAGGTTGATGATGATCTGACGCAGTCGGGTGGGGTCGGTGCGCACCTGCTCCGGCAACGGGTATTCGCAGATGATGCTGAAATCCAGGCCTTTTTCCCGGGCTCTTGGCGCAAAGAAGGCGCGAATTTCATCAAGAAGTTCCGGAAGATTGACCGATACGATGTCCACATCCAGTTTGTTGGCGTCGATCTTCGAATGGTCGAGAATGTCGTTGACCAGATCCAGCAGATGCCGGCCGCTGCGCACCACCGTCTCGGCACTGCTTCTTTTCTCCGGCTCGCTGAGATCCGGATCAAGCAGCGTTTCACCGTAACCGATGATGGCTGCCAGCGGTGTGCGGATCTCATGGCTCATATTGGCCAGGAACTGGCTTTTCGCCTCCGCCGAATTGCGGGCAAGCTCCTTCTCGAGCCGCTCCTGCTCGCGCTCCCTCTCGATTCTCAAGCGGTTGTGACTTTCGGTGGCGTCGATGCATGTGCCTTCCAGATGGGTCGGCTCACCCTCGGTGTCATACACCGTGTGAAGTGAGATGGTCGCCCAGCGCTCGTCACCATCCCGGGTCAGGTACCGGGCCTCAATACCCTTGACCGTGCCCCGGGCCTCCAGTTGCTCGATCACCAGCCGCCGAAGCCGCTCGTCGGCAAGGCAGGTTTCCAGTACGTCCGGGTTCCGCTTGAGCAACTCGCGGCTGCTGTTATAGCCCAGCAGGCGAGCCATGGCCGGATTGGCCGTGACAAATCGCCGGTCCGGCGACATCTGGAACACCCCCTCGATGGCGTTATCGAACAGCGACTGGTAGCGCTGAAGGTTCGACAATGCTCGTTGGCTCCAGCCCAGTGCCTCGCCCTGAACCTGTTTGATCCTGTCTGCAAGGGCAAAGGAGAACAGAATAATCTGGGCGGTGAGCCCGAACTGAGGCGAATAGGCGGTGAAAGTATTCAATGGCAGTATGCCCATTACCGTCAGGGCGTATATGCCGAAGCCCACCAGCGCCAGAGTCCAGGCAAAAAAGTAGGAACGGGCCGCCGGGTTGTAATAGCGCCAGGACAGGTAACTGACCACGATCAGAATCAGGCTCAGCAGAATGGAGCCAACCACAATCCATTCCATGGCCACGTGGTAGGGCAGGAACAGCGACAGCACAAAAGTAGCGACCACCGAATACAGACACAGGCGGATGACCTGATCAAGATCGGCAGACCGCTCTCGGGTCTCGAGCAGCGACCTCGCCATCAGCAGGCCCCAGAACCAGGTCAGAATGATCTGGAAGTGCAGGAACTGCTTGTCGAACAGAGCGGGCCGGCTATCGAGAAGCTGGATACCGTGAACCTGTTCGGTGAAGATAAAGATGGCCGCAAAGACCAGGTAGAGCACGTAATAGATGTTGCTCCGCTCGCGAACCGAGACCGCGACGAACAGGTTGTAGGCGAGAATGGCGAGCACCGAACCAAGGAGGATGCCCCGCACCAGCTCATCCACCGAGACTTTTTCAATATAGCTGTCCGGGTGCCAGAGGCTGATCGGCAGACGGAAAGTATTGGTGTTGACCACCCGCAGGTAGACGTGGCTGAGGGAATCCGGTGCCAGGGCAAGGCGGAATGTCGGGTTGGGGACAGCCAGGTCCCGTTCCACCCAGTTGTCCTCGTAACCCGCCTGTCGCTGATCAACCAGATCCCCGTCGCGGACCATGAAGAGGGTGACCTCATCCACCAGTGGCAGGGCAAGCTCAAGGATCCATCCGTTCTGGTCCAGATTGCCACCGGAGCGCAGATCCAGGCGCACCCAGTATGCGGATTCCGTGTAGCCGAAGTTCAACACGCCACCTTCGTGGCGGGTGAAGGCACCCGATTCGAGAGCACGAACCTCACCAAGGGTCAGTTCCTGACCCGGGTCCTCGAGATACCAGATACAGCCACCCAGATCACGGATACTCTCGATACCGCCGTCCAGGACAATCTCGCCATCACGGCAGGGCCCGGCCGCACTGGCCGACGCCGGCATCATGGCCGTGGCCAGGAACAGCAGGGCCACTACCAAAGACGTCACCGCTGGAAGCGCCAATTCAAGCCGTTGCCGCAAAATGTGATCTCCGCGAGGGTAGATACCGGTTTTTTGTTTTACTGTCAGTAGCCACGCCGGGGCTATACCGTCCCGGTGACTCACTTTAGCCGTTTACACCGTTTTCCGCATCCCGGGGCCATCTGAAATGAGACATTCCTGCATTTTCGCCGCTGTTTCCATGACCACACTTGTCCTGAGTGGCTGCGGACTTGAGGACACTGGCCCTTCAGCCTTCAATCCAGCCACCAATGTTGATCTGACCTTCTCAAGCTTCGACCTGGAAAACACCGAGGTGGCGCCGGACAATCTCGGCAACACCCGTTTCTGGGACTTCTACCGGGGCATCCAGCCCGCAGCAGACGATTCCGACGACCTGGAAACCACCGGCGAAATACGCAGCCACATCGAGATTTTCGCCCGTGCGACGCCAACGGACGCGGGCACCAGTTTTGACAGCGTGCGCAACCCCCTGGACCTGATGAACCAGGTGCTGGCCTCAGGCGAAGTCACCAATTTCCAGGAAGGCAAGCGATACATCAGCCAACGGATTGCCGATGGTGTCGCCGGTACCTACAACACCCGGGGTAACGGCGCGCAGATCCGGTTCACAGACCAGTCGGCGGTGATTGCCAATTTGCCGCTGAACGACCAGCTCTGGATCTACCCGACGCTCGACTGGCGTTACCTGCCGGATGGCCCGGAAGGCTCGGATCTCGAAAACAAGGTCTATCGCACGATCCAGTATGTCAGCCGCAGTGTGGAGGAAGAGGAACAGGCCGCCCAGCCGGAACTGGTCAGTGTGCTGGCAGGCAGCCGGTTTGATGCCAACAGTTTCATGACACTGGGCTACAGCCCCACCGAATTCGCCACCGCCGACTACCTGAGCCGGAGCCATGGCAGCATTGAACTGCGCCAGGATTTCATTGACGAAAACACCGACACGCTGTTTATCAAGAATGACGAATCCGACGTGATCACGCTCGATCGTTATCCGGGTTATGGCCTTGGGGACAACAGCCCGGACTGCCTGAGAGTTGAGCTGGATTACAACATGGATCTGGTCAGGATTTTTGCCTCGAACGGCGAGCCAGCGCGCATTGACAACCCTGACTCAACTGACGAGCAAGACACCATACCGAATCCGGCCAATTGCACCTACCAGAAAGATGCCGACGCGATGACCAGCTGGGCAACGGTGCCTGTTGCCGGGCGCTAGCCGGCGCCGCCATCCCTGAGATCCCAGTTTTGCAGGAAGCCTTTCTTGCGGTCGATCATGCGTTCATAGGTGGAGATCATGATGGCCGCGTGGGGTGCTTTGACAAGACGCAGGGTTTCTATTCGGCGTTCAAGCCGTTCAACTTCAGAGCGCACCTGCTGGTGCACATGATTTCGAACGCTGTCGTGATGATCCAGCTTTACCTCACGGGAGGCGAACTGGTGACTGGGGGGTGTGGGCTTGTCCATTCGGCTTCTCGTCCATTGAGTCGTGATAGATCCTTTTCCCATCACGCAAGTCTGCACAACTGTCCGACATAGTGCAATTAAAATGAATAGAGTTTCATTTTTATTTTCAGCTCTGCCGGACCTCCTGTCATTCAGACGACAGAACCCCTGCTATAGTTCCCTGTAGAGACGACATTGCCCACCGACAGGAGCTCCCATGACCCAGACATCCGTGGCGGATACCCTCCGTGAATATCTGTCGCTGCTGGAACTGCTGGACGATGCCTACTGGGAAGCCAGCAGCATTCACCACAAGGATATGCTGTACGACATCATCAGCATCTTCAGCCAGGAAGTGGCCGAGATAAACAAGCTCAGTATCCAGGACCACCATTACCCCTATGAGGTAATTACAGAAGGCATACGCCGGGTTGTGCCCAAGCTTGAGCGACTTGATGAAAACCGGGAAGACGTCATCCAGCGCACACAGACCCTGACGGATTTCAGGGACATTCTGTCCTCCGTGCTGGGCATACTCGAAGCCCAGCTCAGGACGCTCTGAACCCTGCGCCTCAGGCGGCGATCAGCGGTCGCCGGTGCTCGGGTATCAGCGGAAAACGATTGCCCACGGTATACACGAACTTCGCCAGTGCCGGCAGGTGATGACCGACGATCGGGATGCCGGTGTTCAGCAGACTGACCGAAATATCACGGGCGGCATCCGCCCAACACAGCTTGTTGATCAGACCCACGTGACCGAAAGCAAACCGGCTGTTCTGACCCCAGAGGCCCACCGGGTTGCCACCCAGCATCATGCCGGCACTGAAGCGCATGGGTATCATCATGGTGCGGTCTATCTGTAGCGAACCGAACTGTTGAATAGCCCGGCGGATGGTGATTTCGCTGCAGATACGACGGCCGTTCCAGAGCCCGCCATTCAGCATCATCTGGAAGAAGCGGCCCATTTCCTCGGCCGTGCCGCACAGATTGCCCGCCGGAATCACCGCTTCCTGGAACCTCGGGTCGTTGGTAACCCGCTCGACTGTCCGGATATCGCCACCCAGCGCGCGGTTAACAACCCAGGAAACGGGGAAACGCGGCGTTGGTCCGGTGGCGTAATTACAGGCCAGCTCATCAAGATGCTCCGGGGCAATGCCATAGGTAAACCATTTCATGCCCATGGGCCGACGCAAATGCTTGTCGAGGTATTTTTCAATGGTGTCGCCCGTGACGCGTTCCAATACCCGCTGCAGGACAAAACCGCCGGTGATGGCGTGATAGGCCACCTTGGCGCCGTCCACTTCCACCGGTCGTGCAGCACAGAGCAGACGCCAGATTTCATCGTTATCCCACAGCACATCAATCGGCGTTTCCCGCGGAATGGCGGGAATGCCACCCCGGTGAGAGAGAACCTGGTGAACGGTGATGGTCCTTTTTCCATTCGCCCCGAACTCCGGGCAGTAGTAAGACACGGGATCCATCAGGTTGACCAGGCCCTGTTCCGCCAGCATGTGCATAAGCAGCGCCGTAACCGCCTTGGAGGCGGAGAAGTAGCAGATCGGGGTATCGGTCCTCATCGGAACCTTGGCGGCGTCTCGTGGGTCATGGGGGCCATTGCCACTGGCATGGCCAATCGCCCGGTGCAGCACCTGCTCACCCTTATGGCGGATGGAGATCTGGATACCCGGGTGCACGCCGGTCCGATAAAGGCTCTGGACGCTGCGCCACAGGGCATCAACCGTTTCCTGGCTGACACCGGCAGCAGCCGGGTTTTCACCGGCTTCATCCCGAAAGGTGACGGATTCGAGATCCTCGGGAATCTGGCTGCTATGGAGGGCACGGCGGGCAAGTCGGTTCATCGGCTCAAACCTTTTTCAGTACGATTGTTGTTTTTCTATGTTCAACAGAACCTACCCGGTCCGCATTGGCCGGGCCGCGGCAAGGCGGACGTCACCTACTCCACCCGGCCGGGACACGGGTCTCACTACTGATTATGGACCTGGTCATGCAGGTGCGCCATGGCGACACAGTTGCGGCCCCGATCCTTTGCCAGGTACATGGCCTTGTCGGCGGCGGCACAGAGTGTCGAAGCAGTCTGCCCGTGATCCGGATAGACCGCAACGCCCACACTGATGGTCAAGGGCACTGCCTCGCCATTCCCCAACGGCTGTGGCTCTTCCGCCACTTTGCGCCGCAAACGCTCGGCCGTTTCCTGGGCCTTCTCCAGATCCATTTCAGGCAAAACAATCACGAACTCCTCGCCGCCAAACCGACCGATGGAATCGACGCTGCGGACGCTGCCCAGCAACAGGCGGCTGATACCCCTGAGAACCGAGTCACCTGCAGCATGGCCGTAGGTGTCATTCACATCCTTGAAATGGTCGAAATCGACCCAGAGCACCGCCATGGGTCGCTGGTAACGCCGGGCCCTCTGAAGTTCCTCATCCAGCACCCGGGACATTTCCCGTCTGTTCAGAAGACCGGTCAGGGGATCCCGAGTGGCCATTTGTTCAAGCTCTGTCTCCAGCACTTTGCGGTCAGAAATGTCCAGAATGATGCCTTCAAGGTGGATCGAACCATCTTCCTCTTGAACGCCTCGTCCCCGCTCCCAGACCCAGATACGACTGCCGTCTTTTCGGGTGACCTCATATTCCAGAGAAAACGATTCTTCTTTTTCCAGGGCCACTCTGACTTGCTCGAACAATTGCTGATTAGAAGCTTCGCTGACCAGTGCCGCATAACTGGTGACTCGGTTGTTGACCAACTCATCGGGCTCATAACCAGTTAACTTGGTACATCCCTGGGAGACAAATTTCATCGTCCAGTCCTGATCATACAGGCATCGATAAGCCATGCCCGGGAGATTGTCCATCAGGATCTGGAGCTGACGCTCGCGTTCACGGAGTGCTTGCCGTTGTCTGTGTTGGAGACTGAGAAGAGCCCGATCCTTGGTGAGCTGGCGGAGCAACACAGAAAACAGAATTACCCCGGTTATCAGCACAAAGAAAGAGCCTTTCCAGGTCTGGATGACGGAGAGGGTTTTCGGGTCAGGAAACCATGCCTCCGCGAGAGTGTCGGAAAACGCAATCCAGGCAAAGCCGGCGATCAGATAGACCAGGGCAGCCCAACCAGCGCGCCGCAGGGGTGTGCGGTTATCGTTCAAGCTTTTCATTCCCTGAGATTTCGACGACGAAGGCTCCATGGACACAGCCATCGATGGTTGAATATTTACAATGTACGAAAAATAGTCATAACGGGGCGTTAAGTCGAGCGTCAAATGTCATGCCCGGTAAAATCCGCCCAGGAATCGGGTTTTGCTTCCATACCAGACAGTTGTTGTGATGCCGCTTAGCTGCTTTAATTCCCGGTTTCTGCCGTCTTTCAGGAGCCGAGCATGACGCCTGGCATCAACGCTGCGCGCAAAGCCGCTGTACCCCACACCATCCATGAGTACGACCACGACCCGGCCAGCGAGAGCTATGGCACCGAGGCCGCCGAGAAAACCGGTGTGGATCCCGCCCGGGTCTTCAAGACACTGGTTGTGGCCATCGACGGCAAGGAGCTGGTGGTTGCCATTGTCCCGGTGACCACCATGCTCAATATGAAACTCATTGCCCGGGCGGCTCAGGGTAAAAAAGCCGCCATGGCTGACAAACAGGCGGTTGAACGAACAACCGGCTATGTCCTGGGCGGAGTCAGCCCCCTTGGACAGAAGAAAAAGCTGAAAACCTTTATCGACGACTCAGCCCTGGGCTTCGATACCATTTTCGTGAGTGCCGGGCGACGCGGCCTGGAGATTGAGCTCGCGCCCCGGGACCTGGCAGCACTGGTAAACGGCGGCTTTTTCCCACTCCATCAGGAGTAAGCCTTGAATCACGCAACGGACCTGTTATTGATTGGCGGCACCATGCTGCTGGCCCTGGCAGCACACGGCATCGGCCAACGCATACATGTGCCCAGGGTCACGCTGTTGCTATTGCTCGGCGCGATTGCCGGGCCGGAACTTCTGGACCTTCTGCCAACGGGCGCCGACGCCCACTTCGGATTCATTACCCAGCTAACCCTGGCCATGGTTGGTTTCCTGCTTGGCGAACGCATGGCGGTGAAGAACCTGGCAGAAGGCCGGGAGGCGGTGATCGTCAGTCTCGCGGTCACTCTGGTAACAGCCGCATTCGTTGCCGCCGCGGTCTGGCTGGTGACCTGGAATCTTGCCGCTGCGCTGCTCCTTGGCTCCATCGCAACGGCTACAGCACCGGCAGCGACACTGGACACTCTTAAGGAAGCCGGTGCCAACGGCCCGCTGACTCGGCTGGTCTTCCAGGTAGTCGCCATTGACGATGCCTGGGGCGCCATCCTGTTCAGCGTCTGCCTGGTCGGCGCGCAATTGCTGCTGGGCGAGGACGGTACCGGACTTTCGACCCTTGTGATCGGGTTTCTGGATGTGGGAGGGGCGGTTCTGCTGGGCCTTGTGCTGGGCTTGCCCATGGCCTGGCTCACCGGCCGGCTGCGGCCCGGCGAACCGATGTTGCTGGAGTCTGCCGGTTTCGTCTTCGTGGCCGCCGGCATTGCGTCGTTTCTTGGTCTCTCCTATCTGCTTACCTGCATGACCCTGGGCATAGTGGTCGCCAACCGGGCAAGGCATCACGTGCGCCCATTCCGTTCAATTGAAGGTATTTCCGAGCCGTTCCTGGCCCTTTTCTTTTTCATGGCCGGCTACCAGCTTGAATGGTCCATGCTGCCAACTCTGGGTGCCCTGGGTCTCGCTTACGTGGCCGCTCGCATTGGCGGCAGGTTGGCTGGTGGACGGTTGGGCGGCTACCTGGCCGGTTCCGCGCCGCATACACGCAGACGGATCGGCGCCTGCCTGATGCCCCAGGCCGGTGTTGCCCTTGGCCTGGCACTGCTGGCAACGGAACGGCTGCCGGAGCTGACCTATGTTCTGCCCCTGGTGATCGGTGCAACGGTGACCTTTGAACTGGTCGGGCCGCCGCTCACTCTGATCCAGCTGAGGCGTGCCGGTGAAACCGGCAAAGGCTATCAGGACGAGCCAGACGAAGACTGATTGCCCGGCGCGGCCACAAAAAAACCGGAGAACCTGCTGAGGCTGTCCGGTTTTATCGGCATCCGGGCATCAAGCCCGGATACTCTGGCGCTGGATCACTTCACCGATGCCTGGGCATCCGTAAGGATCTTGTTCAGCGTGGCGCTCGGCTGCATCACTTCGCAGACCTTCTCCATCGGCGGGTGGTAGTAGCCACCGATATCCGCCGGGTTGCCCTGAACCACGGTCATTTCTTCCAGGATCTTGTCCTTGTTCTCTTCCAGCTGTGAAGACAGCTTGGTGAAGAACTCCTTCAGCTCCTTGTCGCTGTCCTGGTTGGCCAGCTCTTCTGCCCAGTAACGGGCGAGGTGGAAGTGAGAACCGCGGTTGTCGAGCTCGCCGGTAACCCGGGACGGAGACTGGTTGTTTTCCAGCAGACGCTCAGTGGCCTTGTCCAGGGTCTGACCCAGCAGGCGCGCTCGCTCGTTGTTCTGCTTCTCGCCCAGCTCGTCCAGGGAGACGGCAGTGGCCAGGAATTCACCCAGGGAGTCCCAGCGCAGGTGGTTTTCCTGGATCAGCTGCTGCACGTGCTTGGGCGCTGAACCGCCGGCACCGGTCTCGTACAGGCCACCGCCATTCAGCAGCGGAACGATGGACAGCATCTTGGCACTGGTACCCAGCTCGAGGATCGGGAACAGGTCGGTGAGGTAGTCACGCAGTACGTTACCGGTCACTGAAATGGTATCCAGGCCGCGAATCAGGCGCTCCATGGTCCAGCGAATCGCGCGAACCGGAGACATGATACGGATATCCAGACCCTCCGTGTCGTGATCCTTCAGGTAGGTGTTCACCTTATTGATCAGCTGGGCGTCGTGGGCACGCTCGTCGTCCAGCCAGAACACCGCCGGCATGCCGGTGGCACGGGCACGGTTGACCGCCAGCTTGACCCAGTCACGGATCGGCAGGTCCTTGGTCTGGCATGCGCGCCAGATGTCGCCTTTCTCGACGTTGTGCTCGGTCAGCACGGTGCCGTCTTCGGCAACAACGCGAACAACACCCTCTTCCTTGATTTCAAAGGTCTTGTCGTGGGAGCCGTACTCTTCGGCTTTCTGCGCCATCAGACCAACGTTCGGCACGGTACCCATGGTGGTGGGATCGAAGGCACCGTGAGTCTTACAGAAGTTGATCACTTCCTGGTAGATGGTGGCGTAGGTGGACTCGGGCATAACCGCCTTGGTGTCCTTGAGCTTGTTGTCCCGTGCCCACATCTTGCCGGAATTACGGATCATTGCCGGCATGGAGGCATCAACAATCACGTCGCTGGGGACGTGCAGGTTGGTGATGCCCTTGACCGAATCCACCATCGCGATTTCCGGACGGTGCTCGTAACAGGCGTGCAGGTCTTCCTGGATCTGCTCCTGCTTGGATTCCGGCAGTTGCTTGATCTTCTCGACCACGCTGGACAGGCCGTTGTTCGGGTTCACGCCAATCTCGTCGAAGAGCTCACCGTACTTGTCGAACAGGTCCTTGTAGAAAACCTTCACCGCGTGACCGAAGACGATCGGGTGGGAGATTTTCATCATGGTGGCTTTCACGTGCAGAGAGAACATGACACCGGTGTTCTCGCAATCGGCAATGGCGTCCTCGAAGAACTTCACCAGCGCCTTCTTGCTCATGAACATGCCGTCCAGTACTTCGCCTTCCTGCAGCGGCAGTTCGGATTTCAGAACGGTCTGCTTACCCTGCTTGTTCTCGAACACGATGTTGGCTTTGGTAGCCTTGTCCAGAGTTACGGACTGCTCGCTGGAGTAGAAATCGCCGCCACGCATGTGGGCCACGTGGGTACGCGATGCCGGGCTCCATTCACCCATGGTGTGCGGGTATTTCCGGGCAAACGCTTTTACCGCAGCCGGGGCACGACGGTCGGAGTTGCCTTCACGGAGCACCGGGTTAACGGCACTGCCCAGAGCCTTGGCGTAACGGGACTGGATTTCTTTCTCTTCGTCTGTCTCAGGATTCTCTTTGTATTCGGGAAGCTTGTATCCCTGCTCGTTCAGCTCTGTGATAGCCGCCCGTAGCTGCGGAATAGACGCTGAGATGTTCGGCAGTTTAATGATGTTGGCGTCTGGGTCCTTGGTGTATTCACCCAGTTCGGCCAGGGCATCCGGAACCCGCTGATCTTCCTCCAGATAATCCGGGAAGTTCGCCAGAATACGCGCCGCGAGAGAGATGTCGCTGGTTTCGAATTCAATACCAGCCGGCTTGGCATAGGTTTCCAGGATGGGAAGAAGCGACCGTGTTGCGAGGGCTGGTGCCTCGTCGGTCAGTGTGTAGACAATCTTGGCTTTGGATGATGTCATTTTCGTCCTCAGGCTAATGGGTGGGTTCAGGACGGTCATGGCGGGGTCAGGCGTCTTTTGAACGTCCGACCTGAGCAATGACTGATTAGGAACTTTTGATAGACCTACTAAGATACCAGTTTTTCGTTAATTTTGGTTACGATCTTAGTATAAGAACGGACTAAAAATGCCTGATCTTCGGTTACAAGACGATGAAATGGCGGGAATTTACGAAACTTTCTAACATCGGACATTCGGGTAGAGCGGCAGAAGAACCCCTTTCCAAAACACGCTCCTAACGGCACATCCCTGTGACGCTTGGGCTCCGCCATCCCTGGCTCCGCACAGTTTTGGAAAGGGGTTCTTCTGCCGCTCACCGGGCCTCTCGGTGTGCCTCCGCGCGGTCAATCAAGGCCATTCTCGGAAGCATTTTTGTCGACAAAATCAAGAGAGTAAGTCGGATTAACACAGCATAAACCGACAGCCTCCATCAGATTTCAGACCCTCAACTGGGCAACAGCCCAACCTCGGCCAACCGCTCCCGAATGTGATCCAACGCTTCGGGGTTCCCCAAAGCATCCCGATTATCCGCCTTCTTCGAACCATTGATCAGACGGGCCACTGCCAATTCCACCTTTTTGCCACTGCGGGTGTACGGAATGTCGTTCACCTCCACAATGTGCTTGGGCACGTGCCGTGGGCTGGCGCCTTCGCGGATTCGGCTCTTGAGCTGTTTCAGCAGGTCGTCGGTGATTTCCTGGCCGTCGGCCGGAACCACCAGCAGAACCACTTCCACGTCGCCGTCGATCTGGCGGCCGACGACGAGGCTGTCCTTCACCTCGGCCACGGTTTCGACCTGGCGGTAGATTTCCGCGGTACCGATTCGAACGCCGCCCGGGTTCAGGGTGGCGTCGGAGCGGCCATAGATGATGGCACCGCCGTGTTCGGTGAACTCGATGAAATCACCGTGGGCCCATACGCCCGGGAAGGTGTTGAAGTAGGCGTCGCGGTAGCGCTCGCCGTCCGGATCCTGCCAGAAGCTGACCGGCATGGATGGTAACGGCTGGCGGCAGACCAGCTCGCCGCGGCCTTCGGTGACCGGCTGGCCGTCGTCGCCGTAGGCGACAGCGTCGACACCCAGGAAACGGCACTGGATTTCGCCGCGACGAACAGGCAGCAGCGGCGTTGAGCCGACGAAGCAGCCGCAGATGTCCGTGCCACCGGCAATGGAGCCAAGCAGGGCGTCGGGAGCGCCATCGCTGTAAACCCAGTCATAATCTTCCGGCAACAGCGGTGAGCCGGTAGAGAACACCACTCGCAGCTTGCTCTGATCCAGGGTTTTTGCGGGCTTGAGCTCGCCTTTGCGGCAGCCGGCGATGAAGCGGGCGCTGGTTCCGAAGTGGGTGACCTTCTCTTCCGCCACGGTGTCCCACAGGAAGTTCAGACTCGGGTAACCCGGAGAGCCATCAACGGTAATCACGGCGGCACCGGTCATCAGGGCGGAAGCCTGCCAGTTCCACATCATCCAGCCACAGGTGGTGAAATACAGGAACCGGTCATCCGGGCCAACGTCACCATGCAGCATCAGCTCTTTGGCATGGTTGACCAGCAGACCGGCGTTGCCGTGGACGATGCACTTGGGCTTGCCGGTGGTACCCGAGGAATAGAGGATATAGACCGGATGGTCCGGTGGCAGCGGCGTAAACGAGGGCGCCTTGCCTTCACCGAAGGCCAGTGCATCTTCCCAGGTGGTGACCAGGTCACCAGGAATTGGGGCATCGTCCGGCAGTTGCTGGACACTGACGACGGATTTGAGGGTCGGCAGGCCGGCAATCAGCTCGGCGAAATCCTGCTGGCGAGCAAAGACTTTACCGCCGTAGCCATAACCATTCACCACGATCAGTGCTGCCGGTTCGATCTGGCCAAAGCGGTCGAGAATCGCACCGATGCCAAAATCGGGAGACGCGGAACTCCAGATGGCGCCAAGGCTCGTCGCAGCCAGCATACCAACCAGGGCTTCGTAGCCATTGGTGACGACACCGGCTACTCGATCACCCTGTTGAACGCCTTTGTCACGCAGAAAGGCTTCCAGGGCACCCGCGTCTGCCTTGACCTCGGCATAGGTGCGACGCAGCACCGGACGGGTTTCACAGTAGGCCACGACCGCTTCACGATCGCGGTGCTCACCATCCGCGAGCCTCAGCAGGTTGGCGGCAAAATTCAGCTTCATCCCGGGGAACCATTCGGCGCCCGGCATTTCACGCTTGCCCAGTACCTTTTGAGCCGATGTATCGCAGACAAGGCCACAGTAATCCCAGACTTTCTGCCAGAAGGTTTCCAGCTCATCAATGGACCACTGGTGCAGTGCGTGGTAGTCAGCAAACGGGCCGAAGCCCTGCTGCTCAAGCCATGTCTCGAACTGGCCCATGCGGGAATTCGCCAGGGTGTCTTCCGACGGAGACCAGACTACCGGTGATTGTTCTTCATTGCTCATCCATATCTCCTGAATGTTACTGCATATGCCAGCCGTGACTGACCACGATGGACTGGCCAGTCAAAGCCGCAGAGGGGAATGCAGCCAGATGAACGGCCAACTCTGCCACGTCTTCCAGGGTGGTGAATTCCCCGTCCACAGTGTTCTTGAGCATAACTTTGCTGATCACTTCCTCTTCGGAAATGCCCAGCTCCTTGGCCTGTTCCGGAATCTGCTTGTCCACCAGTGGCGTGCGCACAAACCCGGGGCAGATGATGTTACTTCGCACTCCGTGTTCCGCTCCCTCTTTTGCCACCGCCCGACACAGCCCCAGCATGCCGTGCTTGGCCGCCACATAAGGCGCTTTCAGGGGAGAGGCCTCCAGAGAATGCACCGACCCCATGTAGAGCATGGTGCCACCGCCACTCTCGTACATGTGCTTGAGTGCCGCGCGAGTCACCAGGAAAGCGCCATCAAGATGCACATTCATAACTTTGCGCCAATCGGAATAAGCCAGCTTGTGCACCGGATCAATGTGCTGGATGCCGGCGTTCGCAATGGCGATGTCCAGACCACCCCACTGTTTAACCACAAAATTGACGTTTACGTCAACTGCATCTTCGTCAGTCACATCCATTTCAAGGGCGATGGCAGTGCCGCCGGCCTGCTCGATGGCAGCTACGGTGTCCTGTGCCGCCTCGAGTGTCAGATCCGCCACAGCGACCTTGGCGCCTTCGCGGCCGTAGGCCTCAGCAATGGCCCGGCCGATGCCACGGCCGGCACCGGTAATCAAAGCAATCCGGTTTTCCAGACGCATGGTTAGTTTCTCCTTAATCGTAAGCCACGCTGGGCAGCCAGGTCGCGATTTCCGGTACCACGAACACAATAGCCAGCGCTACCAGCTGAATAATGATGAACGGTATAACGCCACGGTAGATGTCGGTAACGGCGATCTCCGGCGGCGCTACACCCTTGATATAGAACAGCGCGAATCCGACCGGTGGCGTCAGGAAAGAGGTCTGCAGGCACATGGCAAACAGGATGGTAAACCAGACCAGATCAAAGCCAAGGCTTTGCACAACCGGGGCAACCAGCGGCAGGATGATCAGGGTGATTTCCACCCAGTCCAGGAAGAAGCCGAGCAGGAATACACCGAACAGAATGGTCAGAATCACGCCATAAGGACCGAACGGCAGACCTAACAGGGCGTCTTCGATCACCTGGTCGCCGCCCAGACCCCGCAGGACCACTGAGAACGCGGTGGCACCGAGGAAGATGGCAAAGATGAACGCGGCCGTGCGCGTCGTCTGCTGCATGGATGAGTTCAGCACGTTCAGGTTCAATCGGCCAGACATCAGTGCCAGCAGGAGAGCGCCCAGGGCGCCCACACCGGAAGCCTCCGTTGGAGTCGCTATGCCGGCAAAGATGGAACCCAATACGCCCAGAATCAACGCGGCGGTTGGCACTACGGCTTTTGCCACTTCCCAGACGATGGCCCAGCTTACTTTTTCGGTACCTTCCGGCACCGGCGCAATGTTCGGCTGCAGCATCGGACGGATAATCGCGTAGGCGACGTACATGGCACCCAGCATAAGGCCGGGGAAGAAGGCGCCCATGAACAGGTCACCGACTGACGCCTCGGGAACCGCCAGGCGGTCAGCCATCAGAACCAGCATAATGGAGGGCGGAATCAGAATACCCAGGGTCCCGGTGGCACACGCCGTACCCACCGCAAAGCCCTTGTCGTACTTGTTCTCCATCATCACTGGCAGGGACAACATGCCGAGGAGTACCACGGAAGCACCGATGATCCCCGTGGTCGCGGCCAACAGTACGCCGATAACGATTACGGTAACCGCATAGCCCCCGCGAACGGCGCCAAACAGTTTGACCATGCTGTTCATCAGCCGCTCGGCCACACCGGACTGGTCAAGCATGATGCCCATGAAGATAAACATGGGCAGGGCAACAAGGGTTTCGCTACTGACGACTTTCCATATCCGCTCGGGCACAAGCCCCATGGACGAGGAATAGTCGAACCACAGGTTGGCACCAAAATTCTCAACGGCGACAACACCGACAACGGTCCAGATAACCGCGGTGCCGCCCAACACCCACGCAACCGGATAACCGGTCATCAACAGCGCCCCGAACGTGAGGAACATGCCGATTACAAAAAGGGTTTCAAGCTCCATCAGGACGCATCCTCTTTCTTGTTCTCACCGGACTCGACCCGGATTGGCTTCGGAAAGCCGAAAAGCAGGGCAGTAACTTTCAGCAGACGGGACAGGGCAGCGGTAATCAGGAGCACAAAAGACAGTGCCAGAACGCCCTTGAGAATCCAGCGGTAGGGAAGGCCCGCCGGTGCCTGGCTGGTCTCTCCCTGCTCCCAGGAACTGACGGCATAGGGAATCATTTCGTAGACCGCCAGCACGAGAAATGGCAACAACAGGAACACCAGTCCAAACAGTTCAATCCAGGCCTGGCCTTTGAGCGAGAGACGCTCATGGATCACATCCACCCTGACATGATCATCGGTTACCAGGGTGTAGCCCAGCCCCAACAACCAGCCCGCGCCGGCCAGATGCCATTGAACTTCCTCCAGGGTGACCGACCCCATGCCAAAGGCATAGCGCCCCACCACTGCGTAGATAATCACCCCCGTGACCACAATCCAGAGCCAGGAAGCGCTCTTGCCTATTGCAGAAATCACGGCGTCCAGAGCCCGGCTTAACCAGGTGGTTGGAAACTCCGTGTGATGATGAATAAATTGACCGGCGTCCGACGCCGATGCATGCACATCGGGTGGTGAGCCTTTATCAGACACTGTCATACAACAGTTCCTCGTTCAGAAAGCCTGCCGTGAAACAAGGATGGCCCCGCAGGGCCATCCAGACTAGATCGAAGAGCACCGGAATTGCATCCGGTGCCCAGGGTCAGCCCCGAACCTTAAAGGTCCGCCGGAACATAGGCGCGGGTATCCCAGATCTTGTAGGATTCCATGAACTCCTGCTGGCTTTCATAGACACGCTTGAAGTCGGCATCCTTGGAGGCTTCTTCTTCAAGCACTTCCTCGGTTACTTCCCTCAGCTTGAGCAGAACGTCGCGGGGGATCTGGTCGGCCTGAACGCCCTTGTCCTGGAACTCGGCCAGAACCTTGCCGTTCTTGTACTCACCCTCGGCCAGGCCACGAGTGGTTGCCGCGGTGCAGGAAGCCTCAACCAGCGCCTTCTGTGCCTCGGTGGCTCGTGCCCACTCGTCCTTGTTGATCAGCATGTACTGGGCTGTGAACTGCTGGTGCCAACCCGGGAACAGGTTGTACTTGACCACCTGGTTAAAGCCGAGGATCTGATCGATGGCGGGCATGGAGAATTCGGTGGCATCAATGGTGCCCTTTTCCAGCGCCTGATAAAGCTCGCCGCCCGGCATCATGGTGACAGAGGCGCCCAGTTTTTCGAGAACCTTACCACCGAGACCTGCGAAGCGGATTTTCAGGCCTTTGTAGTCTTCCAGTGTTTTGATGGGCTCGGAATACCAACCGGCTGTCTCGGGCCCAATGATGCCGCACAGCTGTGCGTGAACGTTGAAGCCCTTGTTGGCATAGGTTTCCTGCAGCATCTCATGGCCGCCACCGAAGTAATACCAGCCAATGTAGGCAGGGGGCTTCATGCCGAAGGGAACAGCGGCGAACAGGGGAATTGCAGGCACTTTGCCCTGGTCGTAGCCGATCCAGGTGTAGCCGGCAGAGACCTTGCCGTCCGAGACGGATTGAAGGATATCAAATGGCGGAACCAGCTTTCCGGGCTCGTAGACACGGACCTGGATGCTGCCATCGGAAGCGGTCGTAAGGTTGTCTGCAACCCAGGCGGCGGGGGAACCGAGGCCCGGAAGGTTGGTAGCGAAGGCTACGGGCATTTTCCAGCGCAGGTCGTCTGCAAACGCGGAGCCCGTGGTAAGAGCGATCGCACCGGCCACACCGGTGAGAGCCTTGAGAAGTTTCATTGGCAAGTCTCCTAGCTTTGTTATTGTATCTGGCCTGGCGCGGATAGCCGGGGCCTGATCTGAGTATAGTCAGAGAATGCAGGAACAGACGGACAGGATTAATCATGGGGGTCCAACAGTTCGCGTCAGTCTTGTTCTCTGCATTGTTCTGACGTCCTGCACCTCGGATATAGCAGGCTCCATGCCAGATTAACTTTATCTATATTTTTCAGAACGTTAGGAATTCGTGCGTGAATCGATCGAGCAAAGAATGTCCGGATTTCGGGACAGTCTTAGACATCAGTCGTAAGGGATTGTACGGATGAACAGACAGTCGTCCGGATTTCAGGACAGCCTGGCCAGTTTCTCGTAAAGAACGGATCGGGATATGCCCAACAGCTTGGCAGCCCGGGTGCGGTTGCCACGGCTTGCCACCAGGGCTTCTTCGATGGCTTGGGCCTCTGCCTCAGCAAGAGTCTGGGACAACGGCCTAACCGGTTGCGGCGCGAGAGAAGATACCGGACGGGTCCCTCCGCGGGGCAACACCTTGAAAATCGCGTCGGCATCCAGCAAGCCACCTTCCTCACCCATGGTCATTGCCCGCTCGAGAACGTTGCGCAACTCACGGATATTGCCGGGCCAGTCATAACTGCCCAGCGCCGAGACGCCGGCATCCGTAATCTCACCCCGCAACTCCAGACCCTCGCATATCTCTTCAAGAAGTGCTTCGCAGAGCACACCAAGATCCGCCAGGCGATCCCTCAAGGGCGGGATGGGGATTTCCAGGACATTGAGGCGGTAATAAAGATCCGAGCGGAAGGTTCCTTCGGAGATCATGACTTCGAGATTTCGGCTGGTGGCCGCGATAACCCGCACATCCACGGAAACCACCTTGTTGGAGCCCAGCGGTTCAATCTCCCCCTCTTGCAGGGCTCGCAGCAGCTTGGCCTGCAGCGGCAACGGCATGTCACCCACCTCATCGAGAAACAGAGTGCCACCGTTGGCCAGTTGGAACTTGCCATCACGGGTTCGACGATCGGCACCGGTGTAAGCGCCGGGTGCAACGCCAAAAAACTCGGCCTCAAGAAGGTTGTCCGGAATGGCAGCCACATTCACTCCCACGAAAGGTTTCTCCGCACGTCCCGAGACCGTATGAATCGCCTGGGCGAGCACTTCCTTGCCGGTGCCTGTCTCACCGAGCAATAGAACCGGCATGTCGCGACCGGCCGCCAAACGAGCACGACGCTTGACCTCCAGCGCTGCCGGGCTGGCACCAACGAAATCACCGAGGCTGTAGCGAGTACCCCGCGCCTTTTTCGCCAGCGCCTTGCGCGCGGCCGCCAGATCCTGGTGGAGCCGACGGTATTTCGACACCAGTGGCGTCAGGGGCTGAAGGTCGTCGTAAAGTACAAAGGCCACGGCACCTACGATTTTTCCATCGTCGTCGTAGTACGGCAGGCGCGTTACCACCAACTGTTGCTGGTTGTGCTCCATGATGTCCAGCAGCAGGGGTTTACCGGTTTCAACCACTTCGGGCATTCGGGTGTGAGGGATCAGCTGGCGCACCGGTTTGCCGATGATTGTGGACGGATCGCCCAGGCCAAGCAGATGGGAATAGCTGCTGTTAATCCAGGTAATCCGTGCATCGCAGTCCACGGCGATGGCACCGGCGCTGGCTTCCTCGAACATGGGAAACAGGGCTTCGATCAGGTCTCTGGTCAGGCCACTTTTATTGTTGTCAGAAAACAGCTGTGTCATGTACCGCGCACCAACGGGTCGAATGTCGTTCATCTTGATAACCCTTGCACCCGACAGGCCGGGTGCAGTGACGGAAGTATATGGGGCCCCCGGACCGGGGGCAAACGAAGCCGGCCCTACGACGGGCCGGCATGCGTCACGCTTATTCCGGGATTCGGACCTGATCGTCAGCAAAGACAATCCGGTCGGCGGCATCCGGCGCGGGGTCGATCGCCGGCAGGTTGGCCTCCGCCAGCGGTGTTGTAATTGCGCCCCGTGGCACAGTCCGGACTACCTGACTTGGCGGCAACGCCTGCTTTTCGGTCAGATTGGCCCAGACCAGGTCCAACGCCTGGAAGTAGTAGTGGTGCAAGGGCACATAACGGTCGGCAACGCCAGGGAAGCCATTGAGCACGTCCAAATGGTGGGCGTTCAGGATTTCGTAGTACCGCAGATTGCTTTTCTTTCCCTCCACTCGCTGGTTCAGACCAAAATAGGGCCGGGAGGTGTGGTTGATGGGCAGAATCGCGTCGGCACGACCGGTCACGAACACCGTGGGCTTGCCCTGAAGGTCACCGGAAGCACGCACCTCCGAAATACCTTCGGCAATGGCGGTTGCCAGCTCGGCGTCAGAACCAGCCAGTGCACTCCCGCTGATGGCGTCACTACCCTGGGCAAGGCTCCGAAGACACAGCAGGGCATCCAGGCCATAGTCCAGCTGATTGGTGCTTGGTGACGCGCTGGCAGGAAGGTTGGTGGGTTGGCCATCGGCACTGTCGTACACGATGTTCACTCCGGCAGACGGTGGAATGCCATTGCTGACAGAGAACAGAGCGGCCTCTACCCCCGGCGCTATCGGAGTCACTGCCCCGGCGCCATCCACTGCCGCCAAGCTGAGATCACAGACACGATCCTCGACACCGGCCCGACCATAGGCATTGGCATAGGTCATGGAAATACTCTGGGCTACGGCGAGCCCGAAGTGCACCGGCGCCAGAAGATTCTGCTCCGGCTGAATACCAAACTCCTCGTTCAGGATGCGCAGCGCGTCTGTGGCTCGGTCATCCAGAGTGGCACCGCTCACCAGACCCTTGTTGGCAAGGGAGTTACAGATATTCTCGCCGATTGCCGGGGGATTGAAGGTGGCGTTCAATGGCGCATCGTCCCGGATCGCCGGCGCCTGGTTGGCACAGCCCTGATAGACGGCAAGGGCCGTGGTGTAATCCAGCAGGCTGCGGCTGTGCTCGGTAATCTCCGGGCCCTCGCCCTGGCGTATGGTGAAGCTTCGGTCCACCTGCGGGTTCACGTTGGGCTCGGACACCGCCACGCCATCGATAAGGCCCTTCGTATCCTGCTCGGCTGCACGGACGGAAGAACCACCACCGTTGGAGACACTGGAGGCAATGACCACGGTGTTTTTGGGTTTGATGGTCAGAAGCGTTTCGCCGTTGCCCAGTTCCCGGCCAAACTTCTCGTTCAGCACGTAAAACCCGAATTCGATGGACTGCAGTACATGCTGGCCCCAGTCGGCTTCAGGATTGGCTTTGGAGTGGGCATGCTTCCAGGCAAGGCGATCCGGCCAGGCGCTGTCGAAATCCGCTCGCTGCTCATCGGTCAGGTCGGCCCGGAACTGCACTGGTTCATCATCGGAGGTGAGCGTGCCATCAATCCGCTGGGCGGTGTTTGTGGCCAGATTATGGGAACCGGTTCCCGTGCCCTTGTCGGTGTAAACGACAGCGCACCCTTTTTTCAGGCCCCACTCGCCAGCGGTGCCGATAGCACCATAGATGCCCCGGGAGCCGGAGGAAGGCGCCGTGACCATGCAGGGTCGATCAGGATCAAAACTATCGGGCACCTGGGCCATCACGGTTACCGGCACGTCGGTCCCTGGCACCGTCATGTAGGCGATGAATTCATCTCCCGGAATCAGGCCTTCACCGCTGGCGTTGACCTGCGGACCAAAGAAGGTTCCATAACCGCCTCCGGGTGCGGTATCCACCAGTGCACGGTAGTTGTTATAGATCGCCAACCGTCGGAGTTCTGCAGCGGCAGGATTCAAAGGGTCTGCGAATGCAGGCCCGGGCGCACTGGCCAGACCGCTGGCACCCAGGCCCGCAGTGAGCAGGTCATCGGTAATACCGTCATAGCTGGTCTGACTGATATCGCCCTGAATGAAGCCAGGGATTTCGTTAAACGGTGGATTATCCTTGCAAGCTGAGAGGGTCAACCCCGTGGCGCCGATCAGGGCGCAGAGCATTATTCGTTTCATGATCGTTCCTTGTTTGTTGTTGTAAACGAACAGACCAGGCCTCAAGCCGGGCCCCGGGAACGCCATGCGTATCCTGTGCCAATTAGTTATATAGCTGATTTATATATATTAAATGTGCCTATGAATTGAACTTGGGAGAATAATTCCGGATTTCCGGACAGCCCTGGGCCCGGCAATCATCGAAAAACCCGCCCATTGCGAGCCTTGAACAGGTTGTCCTCGAATCCGGACAGTGTACTGAATGTCGGACAATGGAGTCTGGATAAGGCAATCCGAACCGTACCGACATCCATCAATATCAGCCTGTCGTAAATTCGTTAGAAGATTGTAATCCGCCTGAAAAAGGAGATCCCAGTGCCCGGTTACCGAACAGGGGCCAGATGGCGTGGACTGGCCGGCATCATTGGCAGCCTGCTGGTGCTGGCCGGATGCGCGACCCATCACGATGGACCAGAGAACGAGGCCTTGCCGGGAGAGCAATCCTTTCAGGTAAAGAGCAATTTACAGTTCTCCCCCGACAACTGGCCAGAACGCCTGTTTGCCGACCTTTACCTGCCGGAAAATGAGGTTTCAGAGCATCGTCATCCGGTGGTCCTGATGGTTCACGGGGGTGGCTGGCAACGACGGTCCCGTGAAGACATGGCCTGGATCGCGGAAGATGTGGCCAGCCACGGCTTCGCGGTGCTGAACATCGACTACCGGTTCGCACCGGAATACACCTTCCCGGCGCAGCTGCACGATCTCCAGCTCGCCCGCCAATGGTTGAACGAGCATGCCGACGAGTACCGCCTCGACCGCAAGCAAGTCAGCGGTTTCGGTTTCTCATCCGGCGCCCATCTGATTGCCCTGTTGGCCCTGGTGGCAAGTTCCGACAGCGAGCTGAACCAGCCCTTTGGGGGGCCGGAGTCCCGTTTGCAAGCTGTTGTCGCCGGCGGACTGCCGTCCGACCTCATGGCGTTTGGTTCGGGCAAGCTGATCCGGCAGTTCCTGGGTGCTGAGCAGCAAGAGATGCCGGACACCTATCGCAATGCCTCACCGATCAGCCATGTGACCGCCAATGCACCGCCCTTTTTCCTGTTTCACGGCGCCATGGACATGCTCGTGCCCTTCAGCCAGGCTGAACGTTTCAGGGACGTACTGGCGAGTCATCAGGTATACAGCGAACTCTATGAAATGCATCTTCGAGGGCATGTCACCAGCTTTCTGACGGCCGGCGATGCGGTTGACGAGGCGATCGCGTTCCTCGACCGCCAGAATGGTCGCTGATTGCCGGGTTGTTATCCGATCCGGATGAACGGCAGTAGGCTCAGGCCCATGATTACCAGAATGGCAATGCAGGCTGCCAGAGTCCGGATTGGCCGCTGCCTGAGCATGAACCAGAAACCGCCGGATTCGCCCCTGGCCAGGTGCTCCTCGTAGGTCCTCCGCTGGGTTTCATAACGTTGCCGCTGATACTCATCCAGCAACGCCCGGGCCCGGGCCGCCTCCTCGTCATCGTGGACCCAGAAACCGCCCATGCTGATGCCCCAGCGGCTTGGTGGCGTCTCATAATAGGCTACCTCATGGGAATCAAACAGAGCCCGGATTTCCTCGGCCTCGTCATCGGGTACATGGCGCAGGTTCATCAGATGGTGGGGCATGGACTCTCGTTGTCTGGTATCAGGTGCGGGTATCCCTATATCCTAGCACTAAAGCCCGACGGGGCCCGACAGCCCGAATTCGACACCGGAACCCTGAATGACCGACAACCCCCTCCGATTGCTGCTGGAGTTCGACAGCCAGGCGCAACGGGACAGATCACAACCGCCTACCTTCCTGCATCGACGGGACCGCAAGTTCGCACTCGTCTGTGAAGAGCAGGGTGCGGCTCCGGACGCTGCCCGCTGGCTGGCCCATCTGAACCGACTCAGTGGTCCCCGGACAACCCCGACATCCGCGGACCAGACACTGGCATCCTGGCGCCGAATCAACGGCGGTTTTGCAGCGTTGGGCTTGGTCGCGGGCATGCTGGCGATGGCCGGGCTGCTGTTTTACGACGGTGGCCAGCGCATCAACGTCACGGTTTTTCTGGCCTTCGTGTTGCTGAACCTGACATTTGCCCTGCTAACTACCCTGCAAGCCATGGCCGGGTGGCAGCCCTGGCGCTGGCTGGCGCGGCGGCTGGGGGTCAACCCGGGGAACGGCGCCTTCAATCGTCTGCAGCCCGTCCTCATGGCCAGGGCCGCTCACCTGGGCGGTATTGCGTTCGCCATCGCAGGGCTGTTTACGTTGCTGACCATGGTCGTCATGCAGGACCTCGCCTTCGGCTGGAGCACCACGCTGAACACTGCTGCCACCAGCTATCACGGATTGGTAAAGGCCATTGCGACGCCCTGGGCCTGGCTCTGGCCGGCTGCGGCCCCGGATCTGGCGTTGGTCGAGGCGACGCGTTTTTTCCGGGCCGGAAACCCAACGGCAAGTCCTGACCCGGCCCTTTGGGGCCAGTGGTGGCCGTTTGTGACCATGATGTGGGCAACCTGGGTTCTTCTGCCAAGGGTACTTCTTTGGGTATGGGCGTCCCTGCAGGCCCGGCAGAAAGCCCGACGCCTGCTCACCAGTCATCCGGCCATGCACGCCCTGCTGTATCGCATGGAAACGCCCGCCCTGGACACTGGCAACAGCCACCATGATGCCAACGACCTGCCGGACACCGACACTCGAGGCAACCTGCTACCACTGCCCGACAGCGACATCCTGCTGTGTTGGGCCGGCGCCGGTGAACCGGAATTGCCAGAGTCGCTTCGATCAGGCAAGCAGCTCGTGCTTCGGGCCGGCGGCAGCGCCAGCCTTTCGGACGATGATCAGGCCCTGAACCGGATCGCCGAGCATCTGAAAAACCGCGCCAAGGCGGTCATCCTGCTGGTTCGCTGCTGGCAACCCCCCACCGGCGAGCTTCAGGACTTCCTGTCGGCCGCCCGAGACATCTGGCCAGACGACTCCAGGGTCGCGCTGGTCCCACTGGCCCCGGACAGCAATCAGCAACCGGATGCCCACCAGATCCAGCCCTGGCTGCGGTTTGCCGATAGGGTGGGCAGCGAGTTTGTCCAGGTGTCTCTGCCCCCCTTTCAGATTCAGGATCCCTATACAGCCATCGAGGGCGGGTCATGACTCAGATACCAACGTTTGCGGTCGTCGGACACCCGAACAAGGGTAAATCCAGTGTGGTGGCGACCCTGTCCCAGAACGACGCCATCGCCATTGCCCTGGAACCTGGCACCACACGCAGGCATCAGGCCTACCCGCTGAGGGTGGACGGTCAGACCCTCTACACTCTGGTGGACACCCCCGGATTCCAGCGGCCGAGACGGGTAATGGAGTGGCTGGAGGCCCACAGTGTCTCCGCCTCTGATCATGCAGACACTGTCAAAGCCTTTGTGGCACAGCATGAGGGGGACGGCCGGTTCACTGATGAGTGTGAGCTCCTCAAGCCTCTGATCGAGGGTGCCGGGATCATCTACGTTGTGGACGGCTCGGTGCCCTACAGCGCAGAGCACGAGGCAGAAATGACCATCCTGCGCTGGACTGGCCGCCCGAGCCTGGCCCTGATCAACAGCATCGGTACCGACGACTACAGTGATACCTGGCAGGCCGCCCTGGGCCAGTTCTTTCAGGTTGTCCGCCGTTTCGACGCCGTTCGCGCCAGTTTTGAGCAACATCTCGGCCTTCTACGGGCTTTCGGACAGCTCGAGCCAGACTGGGAAATGCCACTGGAGCAGGCCACCAACTACCTGTCCGGCCAGCGACAGCAGCGCCGCCAACAGGCCGCAGCACTGATCGTCAGAGCGCTTGAGGACATGATGTCCTACCAGGAGAAACGCACCCTCACCGCCGGCCAGGCTGTCGAAACCAGCGACGGTTCTCTGGCCGAACAGCTGCGGGACCACTGGTATCGCCACCAGCGCAAGCGGGAACAGACCCTGCGCGTGGATATCGAGCACCTGTACCAGCACCAGCGCATCCGCCGCCAGGAAGCAGAACTCGAGTGGCACAGCGAACACGACCTGTTCTCGGAAGACAGCCGCCAAGCCTGGGCCGTCAGCAAGCGCTATCTGGCCACCGCCGGCTTCGGCGCGGGCGCTGTCAGCGGTGCCGGCATCGACGCACTGACCTTCGGCTCATCCCTTGGAACCGGAGCTCTGGTGGGCGGACTGATTGGCGCCGCCGGCAGTTATTTATACGGCGACCGACTGGCCCTGCCGGCGCTGAACATCGGCGTACTTCGTGACGGATTGAAGACAGCCACCTTCGGTCCTGTACAGGACAGTCAGTTCGGCTATGTTGTATTGGGACGTGCCGTGGATCATTGGTGGCACATTAGCCACCGGAATCACGCCGGACGAGACCTGCTGGACCTGGAGCCAGCAGACCATCACTGGCTGGAAAGCCTTGGAAAAACCAGCAGACAGGACATCCAGCGGGCCTTCGACAAGCGCCGAAAACGGCGACCTCTCGAGCAACGCCAGCGGGAGACATTTACCGCGGCGGTTGAGCAGGCGATGATCGTTTACGACGATTGGCGGTTGAACCGAACCTGAAAGGGATGTTTATACTAGAAAGCTATTCCATCACAAATGGGGAATGCGAATGAAAATCGTACGAGTGCAAGACATCATCGGTACCGAGCGGGAAGTCACCGGCCCGGGCTGGACCAGCCGCCGTATGTTGCTCAAGAAAGATGGCATGGGCTTCTCCTTCCACGAGACCATCATTCCTGCAGGAGCGGTTCTGAACCTCTGGTACAAGCACCACCTGGAAGCCGTCTACTGCGTGGCCGGCAACGGCAAAATTCTGGATAAGGCGACCGGGGAAACTCACGAGATTACTGACGGGACCCTGTACGCACTCGACAAGCACGACCAGCATACCCTGTACGGCGGTACCGAGGACATGAGACTGATCTGCTCCTTCAACCCACCGGTAACCGGTCGCGAAGTACACGACGAAGACGGTGCCTATCTGCCGGATACCAGCGAAGACTGAATCGTTTTGCCCGTGGCTGAACACCAGGCCGCGACCACACCGCCACCGCCAGCGAAGCTGCTGCCGGTGGCGGTGTTGCTTTGGCTGGCCGGCGTTTACCTGCGAATACCAGTGCTGGTCGCGCCGCCCCTGGCGCCGTTCATCAGCGACGAACTGGCACTGACCCAGGCACTCACCGGCGCACTGACCACCCTGCCCATCCTGATGCTGGCCATCGGCTCCATGCCCGGCTCACTGGCCATCGCCCGGATCGGCCCCCGCAATACACTGGCTCTCGCCATGGTGATCATGGTCATCGGCTCCGCCGGGCGCGGCCTGATGCCCGACACCCTGACCCTGATGATCGCCAGTGCCGTCATGGGCATCGGCGTCTCCATGATGCAACCGTCACTGCCGGCACTACTGCCCCGGTGGCTGGAACCCCACCACCTCGCGTTAGGCTCGGCGATCTACATGAACGGCATGCTGATGGGAGAGTTCATCGGTGCCGGCATCACGCTGCCTGTGCTCATGCCCCTGCTGGACAACAGCTGGCGCGCCACCCTGTTGGCCTGGTCACTCCCGGCGCTGCTGATTGCTGCGGCACTGTTCCTGCCCAAACGGGACCGGGCCAAACCGGTGCGAAAAGTCGCCTGGCTACCGGACTGGCATAACCCTTTGACCCTGAGAATCGGTCTACTGCTCGGCCTCTCCGGCTCGTTGTTTTTTGGCCTCAACGCGTACATGGGCAACCTGCTGCAGCATCAGGGCCAGTTCGACAAACTGCCGGACGCCCTGTTCTGGTACAACCTTGCGCAGGTCTTCGCCTCCCTGATCATGCTGAAAATGGCGCGCTACTGGGTCGGCCGTCGTGGCGTCATCGCCACCCTGGCCAGCATCAGCCTGCTCGGCGCCATTGGCGCGGTCATGCTTACCGGCTGGTGGTCCATCGTCAGCGCCACCCTCATGAGCCTGGTCGCCGGCATGCTGCTGATCCTGCTCGTCGCGATACCCCCTCTGGTGGTCTCCGCCGCCGAAACCGGCCGCCTCTCCGCCGGCACCTTCCTGGTCGGTTACACCGTCGCTTTTTGCGTGCCCATGCTTGGCGGTGTCGTCGCCGACTGGACCGGCGATGCCCGCCACGCCCTGATGCTGATGATCACCTATGGCCTGCTGGTCTTGCCCCTAGCCTTTACCCTGAATCTGGAACGAAAAAAGGACCAGCCCGAAAGCTGATCCTTTTCTGAATACCAATTTTCCATCGCGGCCCCCACGTATCCAGCCAGAACGGCCGTGGGGCGGGGGTGTCCTTTCCGCCGGGAAAAAATGTCTGAGCAAAGCGAGTTGTTTTTCCCAGAGGAAAGGACACCCCCGCCCCGCGGCCAGACTCCGAACTAAAACCGGATCAGATGTAATAGTCCTTCAACGGAGGAAACCCGTTAAATTCAATGGCGCTGTACGTCGTTGTATAGGCTCCGGTAGACAGCCAGTACATCCGATCCCCGATCGCCAGATTCAACGGCAACGGATACTTGTGATGCTCATACATGATATCGGCACTGTCACAAGTCGGCCCGGCAATCACACAGTCCTCGCCTTCGCCCACCTTTTCTGTCCAGATCGGAAACTTGATCGCCTCATCCAGCGTCTCGATCAGGCCTGAAAACTTGCCCACATCGGTAAACACCCAGCGGTGCAGAGCCGTGCGGGATTTCCGGGAAATCAGAACCACCTCGCTCACCAGAACACCGGCGTTGGAAATCAGCGATCGGCCCGGCTCGATGATGATCTCCGGCAGCTCCGCGCCGAAATCCTCGTGCAGGAAGCGCGAAATCTCCTCGGCGTACACCTTCAGCTCGTTGGTGCGGGTGATGTAGTTGGCCGGGAAACCACCGCCCATGTTGATCATCTTCAGCTCGATACCGTCTTCTTCCTTCAGACGTTCGAAAATGACCTTCACCTTGTTCAAGGCTGCATCCCAGGCGCCAATCTCGCGCTGCTGGGAACCGACGTGAAACGACACGCCGTAGGGCACCAGTCCCAGGTCACGGGCAAGAATCAGCAGGTCCATGGCCATGTCGGTCTGGCAGCCGAACTTGCGGGACAGTGGCCAGTCCGCGGTCAGGGTGCCTTCGGTCAGGATACGCACGTACACCTTCGAGCCCGGTGCCGCCTTGGCGATGTTGCGAAGGTCTGCCTCCGAGTCCGTGGCAAACATACGAACGCCCTTCTCGTAGAAGGTACGAATGTCCTTCGCCTTCTTGATGGTATTGCCGTAGCTGATCCGCTCACCGGTCACACCCAGAGCCATCACCTTGTCCAGCTCGTACACCGATGCGATATCGAAACAGGCGCCCTTGTCGCGCAGCATAGTCAGGATCTGCGGGGCCGGATTGGCTTTTACCGCGTAATAAACCTTGGCGTAGGGAAAGCCCTCGATCAGCTCGTCGTACTGACGATCAACCGTTGCGGTATCGATCACCACAAATGGAGTTTCCTTGCCGTCGGCAAAGTCCTTGATGCGCTTGAACGTATCGGCTTCGTAGTAATCGGCAATATTGGCGTTAGCGGCTTCGGTCATGGGTGGTGTGTCCCTCCACAGGGCAAACAGGCATAAAAAAAGGCACTACAGCAACGCTGCAGCACCCGTTAGATGGCGCGATCATCGGGCTTTTTTAAGGGCCCGGATATGAGCACTTTTACCCATAAAAAGAAGAGAATTTGTTACCGAATGAAAAGGAGCGTTGAGGGCTATTCTACTCATGTTAAACTGAACATAATTTGATCAGAACTGTATGGTTTTTATATGTCGGACATCAGCTCAATTGCCGCCGCCAGCACTCAACTGAATCAGCAGCGCGTGCAGGAGCAGGCACAGCTTTCTGTCCTGAAAGCCTCCCTCGATATGGCCCAGCAGGGCGCCCTGCAGCTGCTTGAAGGCGTGACGGAAACGGCAGTAGCGACCGCCGGCGCTAATCCGTCTGACAGCGTCGGTAGTCTGATCGACGTCCGCGCTTAGCCTTCAGACCGCCACCGGCCATATCGGCGGTGGTTCGGTGGGGCCGTCCGGGTCTTCCGGTTCGGTCTGTTCCCGGAGATAGCCGAGAATCGCCTCCTGGAGCTCCGTGCCCTGGCCCAATCCCTTGTTTCCGAACAGCCGGTTGAATTCCAGTACGTAAGGGTGGCCATCCACCATCGCAATATCAAAGCCTGCGTGATTAACACCCAGATCCCGAGCCAGCCGCAACGCCAGCTCCGTCATCGCCGGGGGAACCGGACTGTTGTCAATGCGGCCACCCCGGGCCACATTGTTGTAGAAGCCCTGATCGGCCTGGGTTCGCCAGTAAGCCGTCAGCACCCGATCGCCAACCACCACAACTCGCGCATCCCGGTCCAGAGGGAGGTATTCCTGGGCGTAGAGCACGTCGGTGCGTTCGCAATAGCGACGCCAGTCCTCACGGGATTCAATCAGCCAGACGCCTTCGCCCATGCTGGCCTTGGGGAGCTTTGCCACGAACGGATGCACCATGGCATCCCAGATCATGTCACGTTCCACCGGGCCGTTGGCCTCAATCATGGTCCAGGGCGTGTGTTCCGGGGCCACCGCCTGGAATGCACGAGTCATCTCCACCTTGTCGTGGCCGATGCGATAGCTGGCTTCGCTTGGAAACACCCGGCACTTGAGACCGTGAACCAGGGCATTTAACTGCCAGTATTCGGGGAACAGGACCCAATCCGCTTCCCGCAACAGTTCTTTATGACGCAGAAACTGGTCCGGCTTGAGAACGGTGGTGCTGGGAAAGCCCAGGGTTCGGAAAATATCGAAGGAAACAAGGTGCATGGATACTGCGCACTCGGGGTTGAATTGCGCGTATTTTATACAGGGATGACATTCAGGCAAGCGGTATTTTCACGACCAGTCATCAGGAAAAGACCTCACAGGTGCTACCCTTGAAGCAGAAAAAAGCATGGGAGGGCGGAATGCAGGAACTTGATGCGAGGGCAGAGTCTCTTCTGGCAGCACTGAAAGCGGACTCCCAGTCAGGCGCTACACAGCTGGCACTGAGCACCCTCAATCAACTGCTATCTTACCTGGACGATGTCGAGCCAGAGGACCAGACATTTCTGAGGCTTCTGGCAGAACTCCAGGCGGCACGCCCCAGCATGATCGTGATTGGCAATGCACTGTCCATGATCGAGCAGCGGCTATCCAGTGGTACTCAGATTGCACGGCAGGCCGTCATGGGCATCAGAGACCAGCTGGAAAACGCCACCGGAACCATTGCCCGGCACGCCCTTGATCATCTGTCAGGCTCCCCGGTGATACTGACCCATAGCGCCAGCTCCGCGGTGCTGGCGCTGTTTCGGAACATGGCGGAACAGGGCCAGGCCTTCTCTGTCATCTGCACCCAGAGCAGCCCGGGCTTAGAGGGCCACTCCCTGGCACGGGCGCTGAACGAGCTAGCCATACCCGTCACCCTGATCACCGATGCGCAGATGGGGCTGTTTGTGCCCCAGGCTGACCTGGTGATCACCGGGTGCGATACCTGGCTTACCAATGGGCATTTTATCAACAAAAGCGGTACACACTTGTTGGCTCTGGCGGCCCATGCGGCCGGGAAGCCCCTCTGGGTTCTTGCCGACAGCTTCCGGAACAGCGACGCCGACCCCGGGTCGGTTGAACTCGAGGAAATGCCCGCGGAAGAACTCAACGCACCGGCGGGAGACTGGATAACGCCACGGAATATCTACTTTGAGCGGGTGCCACACGCGCTGGTCAGCAAACGCATCAGCGAGTTGGGCGTTTTTTCGTGCCCTGCTGAGCCTCGGCGGTAAACGGATCTTCCGGCCAGGGATGCTTGGGATACCGTCCACGCATATCCTTGCGCACCTCGGGGTAGGCGTTACGCCAGAAACTGGCCAGATCCGCGGTGACCGCCAGAGGCCGTTGCGCGGGGGACAGTAGATGAAGCACCACCGGTACCCGCCCGCCGGCAACGGCAGGGGTTTCTTTCCAGCCAAACAGCGCCTGGAGCTTGGCCGCCAGAACCGGGCCATTGTCGGCGGTGTAATCCAGACTCACCCGCTGGCCGGTCGGTATGGTCAGGTGTGTTGGCGCCAGACTCTGAAGCTGCTGCTGGGCCGGGTAATCAATCAGGCTGTTAAGGGCCGACAGCAGGTCGATCCGGGCCAGATCAGACCATCGGACCATACCGACCAGAAACGGGCCCAGCCAAACCTCGAGATTATCCAGCAACGCCGCGTCATCTGTGTCCGGCCAGCCGGAATCCGGGAAGGTTCTGGCAAGCAACTTCATTCGGGCACGCCACTGGCGACTGTCATCACTCCACGGCAGACTCTCCAGGCCCTTTTTTCGAATGGCACTGAGCAGCCCCTGCCGGGCCAGCTCCGGATCCACCCGGGCAAGCGGCTTTTCCTGAAGCACGAGTGCACCCAGTTTCCGCGCACGTCTCGCCAGAATTTTACCCTGGCTTTCGTCCCACAGCGCCTCTTCGATCTCCTGTATATGGTCAGCCAGATCAAGTTCCAGATCCGGGATGTCTACCGGCGCGGCCAGGTAAATCGAGGCTTCGCGAGCACGGCCATCCAGCTCGGCCGCCACCAGCCACTCGTGCCGGGCCAGGGGATCATCCTCTCTCAGTACTGCACCTTTGCCATTACTGAGTTGATACCTTGCCGCCTTACCTGATCGCCGCCTGGCAATACGGTCCGGATAGGCCAGGCCAAGCAATCGGCCGATCTCGGTCTCCGAGGGCAGAGGTGCGTCAGTCGGCCCGGGCCCGGAAAGGCGTCGGGCCGACTGGCGTACAGCCTTCAGGCGAGCGACATCCAGCGTGCGATCCCGCCGTTCACCGAAGAACACCCGAACCCGCTCGTGCATGTCCGCACCAGCACCGGGGCCCAGGAGATCTCGCTCTTCCAGCAAGGCGGCCACAGTCGCAGCCGCTCCCCCGAGCCCTACGGCGCGGCCTTTCAGCACCATATGGGCCAGTCGCGGGTGTATCCCCAGTTCCCGGGCCGCTTTGCCGTGGTCCGTAATAGCTCCGTCTGAATCGAGCATATCGAGCCACTGCAGCAGGGCCACAGCCTGCCGCCAATGAGCGGCGGGGGGCTTATCAATCCAGGCAACGGCATCGGCTTCCCGCGCGCCCCACTGGGCCAATTCCAGCACCAAGGGTGCCAGATCGGCCTCCAGAATTTCGGGCGGAGTGTAATCGGCCAATCCGAACTGTTCCGATTCGCTCCACAATCGATAGCAGATGCCCGGTTCAATCCGCCCGGCGCGCCCCTTCCGCTGTTCCGCCGAGGCTTTGGACACCCGGCCAGTCACCAGTCGCGTCATGCCACTGTTGGGGTCAAACACCGCCCGACGCTGCTGACCACAATCGATAACAACCCGCACTCCTTCAATGGTCAGGCTGGTTTCGGCAATAGCCGTGGCCAACACCACCTTACGCTGGCCTTCAGGAGCCGGAGAGATTGCCTGGTCCTGCTGCTCCGATTTCAGATTGCCGTAGAGCGGAGCAAGCATCACCCGGTCCGGCAGGTTTGCACGGAGCTGTTGCTCAACCCGACGTATCTCACCCACACCGGGCAGAAACACCAGCAGTGAGCCGCTTTGATCACTCAATGCCTCCTGGACCACAGAGGTGACCTGATCCACCATGCGGCCACTGCGCGGCAACGGCCGATAATGAACATCGACCGGAAACGCCCGTCCTTCACTGGTTATGACGGGTACGTCTCCAAGCACTTGCGCAATCGGCCCTGTATCCAGGGTCGCGGACATCACCAGCAACCGCAGATCCTCCCGCAACGCCTGCTGCGATTCCCGCACCAGGGCCAGGCCCAGGTCCGCCTGGAGTGAGCGCTCATGGAACTCATCAAAGATGACCGCCGCGTACTCCTCCAGCATCGGATCGGCCTGGATCAGCCGGGTCAGGATGCCCTCGGTCACGACTTCGATCCGGGTGGCCCCGGACACACGGGTATCCAGCCTTGTGCGATAACCTACCGTCTGGCCGGGCTTTTCATTGAGTTGCCTGGCCATGAACCGGGCGGCAGAGCGGGCTGCAAGCCGACGGGGCTCCAGCATCAGGATCTTGCGGTCACCGCGCCAGGGCGCATCCAGAAGGGCAACAGGCACACGGGTGGTTTTACCGGCACCGGGCGGAGCCTGCAGAAGTAGGGTAGTCGTGCTTTCCAGGGCCACTTTCAGGTCTGGAAGAATGGCATCAATGGGGAGCATCGGATTCCGTGTTTCTGCAGCGTCAGGAGCTCGCCCGTTCACGATTGGCCTTTGCCCACTGGTAAATCCGCTCAAAGGCCTCGGCCAGGTTGTGCGGATTATGGGGCGGCTGGATCACGGCAGCTAGTTCCCCGTCGGGGTTCAGAAGCGCAAAGTGGCCGCTGTGGTCCACCAGCAGCTCGCCGTCCACCTCGCGCTGGACAAACACGGCGTTCAGGCTCTTGGCCAATTCCCGCAGGGTGTCCAGATCTCCGGTCAGACCATGGAAATTTTCACCGAAGAAGTCCGTGTAGGCTTTGAGTTTCTCCGGCGTATCGTGCTCCGGGTCAGCGCTGACCAGCAGATAGTCAGGCTGGGGCAATTCCTTCGACAGCAGCTTGTCGGTCTGGCGCAAATTGGCCATGGCCGCCGGGCAGATATCCGGGCAATTGGTGTAGCCCACGAATGCAATGGTCCAGCGACCCCTCAGGCTATCCCTTGTGACCGTTTCACCGTTCTCGTCCGTCAACGTAAATTCCGCCAGCTGCCGTGGCTGGTCATAAACATAGGTGTTGAAATCCGTCAGCTCCGGCGCCGGAATCGGTTCCTCGTTGCCCACCAGGAACACCTGGCGGCCGACAACCAGTCCGAAGATCAGAACGACGATTAACAGCAGGAAAAAAAGGGTAAGGCGAACAGAGCTGGATGTTTTCATGGATCGTCCAATTCGATAGTCAGATAAGCAGGCGGGGATGGCTTTTCACAGAGCCATCCCCGCCTGCGTCAACTCTCTGACTCAGAAGAATACAAAATGATCCACAAGCAATACCACAAACAGGGCCATGAGGTAAGTGATGGAATACTTGAAGGTATTCAGGGCCACCCGCCGATCGTCACCCTTCAACAGCCTTACCGCATACTGTAGAAAGCGCAGGCCAAGGGCCAGCGCGCCCACCAGGTAGATACCGCCGGACATGCCTGTGACAAAAGGTAGCAGACTGACCGCCAGCAACATCAGGGTGTAGAGCAGGATGTGCAGCTCGGTGAACTTGTTGCCATGGGTGACCGGCAGCATGGGAATGCCCGCCTTGGCGTACTCTTCCTTGCGATGGATAGCCAGAGCCCAGAAATGCGGCGGGGTCCAGGCAAAAATGATCAGCACCAGCAGCAGAGCGTGGCCCTCAACCTGGCCGGTCACAGCGGTCCAGCCCAACAGCGGTGGCATGGCACCGGCAAGGCCACCGATGGTGATGTTCTGAGGCGTAGCCCGCTTGAGGAACAGGGTATAGACACCGGCATAGCCCACCAGGGACGCGAGGGTCAGCCAGGCGGTGAGGTGGTTCACCTGCCACATCAGCACGGCCATACCAACACACGCGAGTATCGTTGCGAACAGGACCGCATCCAGAGGCGAGATCTTGCCTGTGGCCACCGGGCGCTTGCGGGTGCGAGCCATGACGGTGTCAATTTTCTGGTCTACCACATGGTTGACCACCGCAGCCGCGCCGGCCAACAGGGCGATACCCAGATTGCCCCAGACCAACACGCTCCAACCAGGCACGCCTGGCGCCGCCAGCAGCATCCCGATAACCGATGTGAGGATCATCAGCGCGACAACCCTGGGCTTGGTCAGCTCCAGGTAGTCACGCCAGGAAATGGTTGTTCTGGAGTCGCTCGCAATTGCCTGGGCCGGCAGTGCTTCCACTTGCTCGCTCATGCCGTAACCTCCTGGTTCATTGTTGTTGTGTGTGTTGACGGGATGCTATGTGGTTTGAGTAATAGCTGATGCCGCCAGATCAGGTGAATGAGTGACAGAAGCAGACCTGCGCCCATGGCGTTGTGGGCCACGGCGATGGACAGCGGAATATGGAAAATAACGTTGGCGAGGCCCAGCAGGATCTGAACACCCAGCAGGACCGCCACCAGCCGAATGGCGTTATCCAGGCCGGAATCACCACGTCGCCGCCACATCAACGCCAGTAAAGCGGTGAAATAGACCAGCACCAGCATGGCACCGAGTCTGTGAGTGACATGAATGGCCACCCGGCCATCCGCCGTCAGCTGGCCACCCAGGTAGTTCGGGCCCACGTGCTGGGTCACGTCAAAGCCGTGCCGGAAATCCATGCCCTCAGGCCACCACTGGCCCTGGCACGTAGGCAGATCGGTACAGGCAACGGCCGCGTAATTGGCTGCTGTCCAGGCGCCCAGGGCGATCTGCATCACCACTAACAGCAGCCCGCCATAGAGCCATGGCCGGAAACCGGACAGGGCATTTGATGGCGGTGGTTCCCGATCCGTTGCCTGTGTGGCCTTACGTCGCAACCGGAAGGCCAGCAGCGTCAGGAGACTCAGGGTGGTAAAGCCGCCAAGCAGGTGCAGCGCCACTACCTGGGGCCACAATTTCAGAGTCACTGTCCACATGCCGAAAGCGCCCTGAAGAATGATGAAACCGGCGATAAACAAAGGCAGCTTTACCGGAACACCCTGGCGCCGGTTACGAACCGCGTAGGCCGCCAGGCCGAACACCACCAGCCCCAGGGTGCCGGCGGCGTACCGGTGGATCATTTCGGGCCAGCCTTTTTGCACGTCCACCGGCGTGTCGGGAAAACGGGCATTCGCGATGGCAATGTTTGATTCGCTCTGGGGCACCGTGAGGAAACCGTAGCACCCGGGCCAGTCAGGACACCCGAGCCCCGCGTGCACCAGGCGGGTCCAGGCACCCAGCATGATCACGACAACCGCCAGCAGAACGGCAAAGGTTGCCCACTTTGCCATCTTGTGGGCTGCCATGGTTGGGGAAACAGATGACTGATTCAAGGCTGACTCTCCGCTCTGGCCATTAACCGATCTGCGACAGTTTGAGCAGGTGTTTCAGGTCCTCCAGCATATCCTTACCGGTATGCTCGGAACCGTAATGCATCATCACATTACCGAACGGATCAACCAGCAGGATGCGCGGCTCCGCTTCCGGATTGATACCGGATGGCCAGTCAGGCCGGGTACCCGCCGCAGGAACAAGGCGCTCCATGGAGCTGTATTCGGAAGACCAACGCGCCTGCAGATCGGAGGGCACACTACCCAGTGCGGCAGCCCGGGAGACTCGGTTGGCGTTCTTGCCAAGGGCGATATTCACCTGCCTGGCCAGATAGAGCAGCTCTTCACACTGACTGCCACATTGGCCGGCAGCCACAATCATAAGCCAGTCCGGATCGATTTTGTCCGGGCCAAAGCGTTCTGCCAGCGGAGTACCGGAAGCCGTTTCGAGATTGAGCGTTGAGACCGGGGCCACTGGCTGAAGCAAAACGCCGTTATTGGTGTGGCCAGCCGGGTTCAGCCAGCCGGTGTAAAACATGATGGTTGCAACAATCATCGGGCCAAAACCCAGCGCAAACAGCAGGAACGCCGTGCGGCGACCGCGACGGGCCTGCTCGGGTGTGGGCCCTTCGTTCTGTTCCTCGTCGGATATCCGGTTAGCCATTGTCATTGTCATTATTGGCTCCTGTCTTTCGGTAACTCGCCACTATAGTCAATATAGTCAGCGCCACGGCCAGCGCAAACCATTGCGTGGCATATCCGTAATGGGTTTGTGGCCCCATCAGGTCAGGTTCCCAGTCAGCCCGGTAAGCGCCCGGTTGGCGATTGCCGGCGAGTCGGACGATTCTACCGGGAAGATCCGGAATCTCCTTTCGAGCGGCCTCCTCGGACAGACTCTGTACCCGCCGGGGCCACTGACCGCCTGCCTCTGGCTGATCCACCAGCACCGGCGGCACCGGATAGTCACTGACCCGTCCTTCCAGGGTAAAAATCCCTTCCGGCGTTTCCAGCTGCGGGAGCTGATCCCGGGTTCGCGGCGCCTGAACCCAACCGCGATTAACCACCACCGGCGGCCCGTCCAGAGGACGAAACTCTGTCAGGACTTCATAACCCGGGATGCCATCACGGGTCCGGTTATCCAGCAGCCAGTTTCGGCTTCCGTACATCCCGGTCAGTGTCAAAGGCCGACCACGGGTCAGATCACCGGACACCACGTCCTGCCAGGCCCGGTTTTCCGCTTCCTGCTGCCACTGGTTCAGCAGAAGCTGTTTTTCTTCCGCCCGATTCAGCTGCCAGACACCGAGGCCTATAAGTATGGGCAGGAAGACGCCGCTGAAAACCAGCAATCGCCAGTCAAAGTGCCATTGACGGTGTTGGCCCTGCGAATCAGACATGCTCTGCTATAGTGACCTCAACGGGTCTGGAACCTGTTCCTGCCCGTACATTCACTGCACCAACAAAAACAGGAACTCCCATGCTCAAGGGCTTTATCGTTTTTCTGATGCTTGCCGTCGTGGTGAGTCTGTTCAGTGGACTGTTCTTTCTCATCAAGGATGGAGGCAAAACCAACCGGGTGGTGAACTCCCTGGCGGTTCGGGTCACACTCAGCATACTGCTCCTGGCGGTCATTCTGATTTCGCTGTGGCAGGGCGCCCTGACATTGAACCCGACGCCCTGATCAGCCTTTTTTCAGAGAATGTAGACAAAGACAAAGAGACCAAGCCACACCACGTCCACAAAGTGCCAATACCAGGCCGCCGCTTCAAACCCGAAGTGATTATCGGCCGTGAAGTGGCCTTTGTTTATGCGAATCAGCATGATGATCAACATCAGTGACCCGAGAATCACATGCGCCCCGTGGAAGCCTGTCAGCATAAAGAAGGTGCTGCCGTAGATCCCGGATTGCAGAGTCAGGTCGAGGTCCTGGTAGGCGTGCATGTACTCGTAGCCCTGGACAAACACGAACACGATGGCCAGCGCGATGGTCAAGGCGAGCCAGAGCTTGGTTTTCGCCCGATTGCCGGCCTTCAGGGCATGGTGAGCCACGGTTACCGTGAAGGAAGATGTCACCAGCAGAATGGTATTCATTAACGGCAGACCCCAGGCACTGATGACCTCTTTGGGTCCGGGGTAGGCCTCCGGGCTAGGGTTATTGACGAGAGGCCAGCTCGACTGAAAGCCTTCCCACAGCATGTTGGAGGAACCCCGGTCGCCCTCGCCACCCAGCCAGGGCACAGCGAACACGCGAACGTAAAACAAGGCCCCGAAAAAGGCGGCGAAGAACATCACTTCCGAGAAAATAAACCAGCTCATCCCCCAGCGGAAAGATCGGTCCATCTGCGGACTGTATAGCCCGGCCTGGCTTTCCTTTATGACGTTCCCGAACCAGCCGAATAACATGTACGCCATGATGATGGCGCCAATCATGAACATGATCCAGGCACCGGTGGTGCTCTCGCCCTGCTTGCCGTTGACCATGATGGCCGCAACCCCGTAGAGGGTCACGCCGAGGCCAACGGTCGCAATGATGGGCCACTTGCTCTGTTCCGGAACGTAGTAGGTCTGGTTTTCCGCCATGACAGTCTCCGATGGCTTATCCGTTATCGTTTGTTGTTGTGTCTTTCCGGGAAGTTTGCGTTACCGCCGGCTGCTTGCCCTGATCGTAAAGCGTGTAGGACAGGGTGAGTTTGGTGATGTGCGCCGGCAGGTCTTTATCGACGATAAAAATCAGAGGCATTTCAGTGCTCTCGCCGGCTTGAAGTGGTTGCTGGTTGAAGCAGAAGCACTCGGTCTTGTGGAAGTAGAGCGTGCCCTCCGAGGGCGCAAGGCTGGGAACCGCCTGCCCGACCATAGGCTCGGTCGTGGGGTTCTCCGCGTAGAAATTCACCGTTGTCGGCTCACCGGGGTGCACCTCCACGGAACGCACAACCGGGCGAAACTTCCAGGTCATTCCCGGGCCATTGGACGCAAGAAACTGTACTTTCACCGTCCGGCTCATGTCCGCTTCGGCCACCTCGGTGGACTCGTATCGCCCGCCGGTTTTGCCGTTTATCCCGGTAATCTCACAGAACACGTCGTAGAGCGGCACCATGGCAAAGCCGAAGGCAAACATGCCAACCACCCCGGCCAGGCACCAACCGACAACACGGTTGGTGCTACGGGATGCGCCTGCCTTGTTTGCCTGCTGGTTCGACATGGTGCCGGCCTCCGGTTACTTCACTTCCGGTGGTGTCGAGAAGGTGTGGTAAGGCGCCGGTGAGGGCACAGTCCACTCGAGACCTTCTGCACCATCCCATGGCTTGGCAGCCGCCTCTTTGCCACCCCTGATGCACTTGACCACGATAAACAGGAACAACAGCTGTGTGGCACCGAACATGAAGGCCCCGACACTGGAAACCATGTTGAAATCAGCGAACTGCAGCGCGTAATCCGGAATCCGGCGTGGCATGCCGGCGAGTCCCAGGAAGTGCATCGGGAAGAACGCCAGGTTCATGCCAATAAAAGACAGCCAGAAATGGGTCTTGGCCAGGGTTTCGTCATACATGTGACCGGTCCACTTGGGCAGCCAGAAGTAAGCCGAAGCGAAGATCCCGAAGATGGCGCCCGGCACCAGCACATAGTGGAAGTGGGCAACCACGAAATAGGTGTCGTGGTACTGGAAGTCAGCCGGCGCAATGGCCAGCATCAGACCGGAAAAACCTCCAATGGTAAACAGGATCACAAAGGCCACGGCAAACAACATGGGCGCCTCAAAGGTAAGAGAACCCCGGAACATGGTCGCCACCCAGTTGAACACCTTCACCCCGGTGGGCACCGCGATCAGCATGGTGGCGTACATGAAGAACAGCTGGCCAACGATGGGAATACCAACGGTGAACATGTGGTGTGCCCAGACCACGAAAGACAGCAGGGCAATGGCACCGACCGCATAGACCATGGAGGCATAGCCAAACAGGGGTTTGCGGGAAAATGCCGGAATGATATGGGAGACCGCTCCGAAGGCCGGGAGGATCATGATGTATACCTCGGGGTGCCCGAAGAACCAGAACACGTGCTGGAACAGTACCGGATCGCCGCCGCCGGAGGCGTCAAAGAAGCTGGTACCGAAGTTGATGTCCATCAGCATCATGGTCACAACACCAGCCAGGACCGGCATCACAGCAATCAGTAGGAACGCCGTAATCAGCCAGGTCCAGACGAACAGGGGCATCTTCATCAGGGTCATGCCCGGCGCCCGGAGGTTCAGGATGGTGGCGATCACGTTGATCGCGCCCATGATCGAAGAGATACCCATGATGTGGACAGCGAAAATAAAGAAGGTAGTGCTCGGCGGCCCATAGGTTGTGGACAGGGGCGCGTAGAAGGTCCAGCCGAAGTTGGGACCGCCGCCTTCCATGAACAGGGTGGAAACCAGAATCAGGAACGCGCAGGGCAGCAGCCAGAAGCTCCAGTTGTTCATCCGGGGCAGCGCCATGTCGGGGGCGCCGATCATCAGCGGCAGCATCCAGTTGGCAAGGCCGACAAACGCCGGCATGACCGCACCAAAGACCATGATCAGACCATGCATCGTGGTCATCTGGTTGAAGAATTCCGGCTGCACGATTTGCAGCCCGGGCTGGAAGAGTTCTGCCCGGATGACCATGGCCATGCTCCCGCCCAACAGGAACATGGCGAAGCTGAATATCAGGTACATGGTCCCGATATCCTTGTGGTTCGTGGTCAGCAGCCAGCGGCTGATGCCTTTTGCCGGGCCGTGATGATGATCCTGGGCGTGGGTATCTGCAACCGCACTCATGAAAACCCCCGTTACCGCCATTTATTGTGGCTGGTGATATCTGTTATCTGGCGTTGATTACTGCTGGTTCTTGTAATCAAAAATTTCTTTCGGAGTGACCATTTCACCGGTGTTGTTACCCCAGGCGTTCCGCTCGTAGGTAATCACCGCGGCGAGGTCCACTTCGCTCAACTGGCTGCCAAACGCCTGCATAGAGGTGCCGGCCTTGCCATTCACGACAATATCGATGTGCGCCGCCATGTCCTCGGTCGCAATCGGACTGCCCTTGAGCGCCGGGAATGCCGGGGGAGCACCACTGCCGTCGGCCTGATGGCAGGCAGCACAAGCGGTCTGATAGGCTTTTTCGCCCCGTTCCATCAGCTCGGCCATGGTCCAGTCTTTCTGGGTCAACTGGCGCTCGCGCTCGGCAGCTGCCTTCTTCTCCGCAACCCAGGCGTTGTACTCCTCCTCGGGAACGGCTTCGACAACCACCGGCATGAAGCCATGGTCCTTGCCACAAAGCTCGGTGCACTGACCGCGATAAATGCCGGGCTTGTCGACCCGAGTCCAGGTCTCGTTGATGAAGCCCGGAATCGCATCTTTCTTGACGCCGAAGTCAGGCACCCACCAGGAGTGGATAACATCGTTGGCCGTCACCAGAAAACGGATCTTTTTCCCGACCGGAATCACGAGATGGTTGTCCACCTCGAGAAGGTAGTTTTCACCTTTGGCCTGTCGGTTCTCAATCTGGTCTCGTGGTGTCGCCAGGTTGGAAAAGTAGCCAAAGTCTTCATTGATGTATTCGTATTGCCACTTCCATTGATACCCGGTGACCTTTATGTCGACCTCCGATTCGGTGGTGTCATACATATCGACCAGGGTTGCGGTGGCAGGAATCGCCATAACAACGAGGATTACAAACGGTATGATGGTCCAGAGAATCTCTACCAGAGTATTTTCATGAAAGTTGGCCGGTTTGGCGCCCTGGGATTTTCGGTGGGCAAAAATAGACCAGAACATGACTCCGAAGACCACGACGCCAATGACGACGCAGATCCAGAGTATGGTCATGTGAAGGCTGAAAATTTCGTTACTGGTGCCGGTCACCCCCGGGGTCATGTTCAGTGTCCAGTCCGCCATGGACCAGGCGGGGAACATCAGACCGCCTAAAAGGGCACCTGCCCGCTGAGCGTGCACGCGCATACTGTGTCTCCACAGAGTGTTATTCTTGTCGGATTTTGCGTTATCCCACCGGCCTGACTGGCGCTCGCATACACCGGAAAAACCAGAGTGGAAGCCTGCTTACGGATACCTCAGATTCGAGTATAGACACAGATCAAAAAAAGACTAAAAAATCGGCTAAATCCAAAAAAGCTAACCGCGGAATTTTAAGACTTAAAAAGAATATGACTTTTAACCTGCCGACAACCGACCGGCGTCTCTGGGCTCTGGCCTGGCCATTGATGCTCACCAACCTCACTGTTCCTCTTCTGGGGTTGGTGGATACTGCCGTGCTCGGCCACCTGGAAAGTCCCGAGTTTTTGGGGGCCGTTGCTGTCGGCGCCAATCTGTTCAGCATCCTGTACTGGACCTTTGGCTTCATGCGCATGGGCACGACCGGCCTGGCCGCCCAGGCCTGGGGCAAGCGGGACAGCTTCAGCCAGGTGGCATTGCTACTTCGCTCGATCCTGTTGGCAACCGGTATCGGCCTGCTACTGATTCTGTTTCACCAGCCACTAATCCAGACCGGCCTGAGCCTGATGAACCCCAGCGACAACGTTACGGAACTGGCGGCCGAGTATGCGGGGATGCGGATCTGGAGCGCGCCGGCCGTTCTTTGCCAGTACACGCTGGTTGGCTGGCTCATCGGCACCCAGTTTCCGCGGGGCCCGATGATCATGCTGATTGCGGCAAACGGCCTGAACATCGTGCTGGATATCCTTTTTGTTACTGTGCTTGGCTGGAACAGCCGGGGCGTGGCCATTGCCACTGTGATCGCCGAATACGGGGCCGCCACCATCGGTTTCCTGATCGTTTTAGGGCGAATGCCTGAGGGACAAGGGCTGACGAGGGCTCTGTTCGGCAAGCTCGAGGATTACCTGAAGATCCTCCGGGTCAACCGCTACATCATGGTTCGCACCATCGCGCTGTTGTTGGTGCTGGCATTCTTTACTGCCCAGGGCGCCCGCCAGGGAGACACCATCCTCGCCGCCAATGCCGTTCTGATCACCTTTCTTCTATTGATCTCCAACGCCCTGGACGGTTTTGCCAATGCCGCCGAAGCGCTGATTGGCGAGGCCATCGGCAAAGGCAGCCGACGGCGTTTCCGGGTCGTCTTTCGAAGTGCCCTGCGATGGTCACTCTGGGGCGCCCTGTTACTCACTATTGTTTTCGTTGCCGGCGGACATTGGCTCATTGCACTGTTGACCGGTATCGAAGAGGTAAGAAGCACCGCCTGGCGTTACCTGCCATGGCTCTGGCTGCTACCTTTTGCCGCAGTCTGGGGCTTTCTTCTCGATGGTATTTTTATCGGAGCAACCCGGACCCGGGACATGCAGAACACCATGCTGTTTTCGGCCCTGGCCGTGTTTGCACCGGTATGGTGGCTGACCACCGGTTGGGGCAACCACGGGCTCTGGTTCGCACTGATCTCCCTTATGGTGGCTCGGGCCCTGAGCATGGGGTGGCTCTGCTGGTCCCACACCAGAAACGATCGTTGGTTCCAGAGCCAGTGATCCAGATTCAATCTGTAACATTACAGCCGGGTATTTTCACCACAGCGGAAAAGCAGCCCCAAAAATCTCGGCTACACTTGTCTGAACAGGCAGGCACGATGTGGTAGCCAGCCCTCTTCTCCTGCCCCGGAACTCGTTGCTATCAGTTGCTAACAACGGGAGGCGCCTTGCGACCTCAATTCGTTCAGACATTGGCTTCTCCTGAAATGACACCACAGGTAGTCCTTGAGATTATTGACCAGGCGCGGCGCAAGGAAGCCCGCTCCGGGACCTTCCTCCGACAGCTTCACGAAAAGGTTGCCGCGCTGCCGTCTGCGGTCACTATTGAGGGTTATCAGCCCGCCACCTGCCTGTTCCAGTTCGTGGTTGAGTACATCGAAATGGCACCAAGGCTGATCGAGTGCGTTGAAGCCTGTGCCCGGGAAGCCGGAAAAGCCGATCTGTTTGAGCCCTTTGTGACTGCCGCCATTCGCTATTTCACCCAGCCATCAGCGCTCCTGGTGCGTTATGACGGTCTCGATGGCCTGCTGATCCGCGCCTACCTTTGCCACAGGCTGATGGAAGAAATGTACGAAAACAACCGATGTACCCGAGCCAGCGAAATCGTGGATATGGAAGCAACTCGTGCTAATCTTCTGGCTCATCAGCTTATCGGCGAGCCCTTTGCCAACGAGCTGGACGACTCCATCACCGTAACCGTATTGCAGATAGCCGGCACGCCGGACTATTACGAGCTGAACCTCGACCCGTTTGTCGAGCAGGTGAACAACGCCGCGTGGGACTGGATGCGGCATTACTGGGAAAATCTGCTGGTAAGGAACCACATTCGATTCTCCCTCGGTTCCGGCCTGGCCTGACAGGTTCAGAGGTTTAATGAGAGTATCAGTGATTGCAGTACTGGCGGGCCTGTTAATGCCTGCCATATCAGTAACAGCCAACGCCTATGAGCTGTCCGTCACCGTTACCCTGGATGGCAGCACCGAGCCCGTGGCCAATGCTGTGGTTTCCGTAGACAGCACCCGTCCGGCAACCCCGGTTTCTGCCGAAATCTATCAGAAGGATCGCGCCTTCCATCCGCACGTGCTGGTGGTGCCAGTCGGCTCCAGCGTGGATTTTCCGAATCGCGACAATACCCAGCACCACGTGTATTCCTTCTCGCCGGCGAAAACCTTCAACATTGAACTTTACGCCGACCGCCCGGCGGCTCCAATTGTTTTCGACACGCCGGGCATCGTTGAACTGGGATGCAACATTCACGATCACATGCAGGGCTTTGTGGTGGTCACCGACACCGCTGCCATCGGCCGGACGGATGCCTCCGGCCGGGTCACTCTGTCGCTCGACACTCTGGCCAGCGAGGGCCGCCGGGACAAGGTGACACTTGAGATCTGGCACCCACGCCTGCCAGATAACACCCGCCCGGTCACCCGCAAAATCGAACGTGACAGCGAGCCCGCAATCGTCACCCTCAATCTTGAGCCCGAGCCTTCCGAAGAGGGCTCGCTGGACCGTCTCCAGCAACGCTTTCGGGAACTTTGATGGGTCTGGTATCTCGTCTCGGATTCCGGGGCCGGCTTATTGCCGCCATGATCTCGCTGGTGGCGCTGGTCAGTCTGGTGATCGTCGCCTTGCTGATGGTGTACCTGTTCGAGGATGAAAAAAGCAGGGCACTGGAACAGCTGGCTATCGGGGAGCGGCTGACCAACGAGGTCATTGACCGCCGAACCGAACTGGAACTGTCCCGGCTCAGTGTTGTGGTGCAGGATTTCGGCTTTCGCTCCGCCATTGCCAGCCGCGACCCGGCAACCATCGACAGTGCCCTGGAAAACCACAGCGGCAGGGTGGGTGCCGACTTCGCGCTCTTGCTGGACAGTCAGGGAGAGCCCCTGGCCTCGACCCTGCAAAACTCTTTTCCTGCAGTCAGCCAGGAACAGCTGACAAGCACCCGCCGCAACGGATTTACCCGGTCACTTCGGGCCATTGATGGCAGGGGCTACGAGATTCTCATCATCCCGATAGAAGCCCCGGGGCTTCGGGCCTCGCTGGTCAGCGGCTTTGCCATGGACCAGTCCCTGGCGGAGGTCATCGCCCGGCTCAGTGGCACCTCGGTGATCTTCCGGGCGCGATCGAACCAGAACGACAGCCTGAACAGTTTTGCCGCCACCACCAGCATCGATGCCAAGCTGGAACAGGAGCTTTCAGACGCATCCGGCAACGCCAATTTCATCGAAAGTGCCGGTTATTTCACCCGGATAATCAACCTGGGCGAATCAGACCCCGCCGCCGTCCAGGCCGTGCTCCTGATCAGCCGTGATGCCACGCTCCAGAACTACTACCAACGAGCGGTGGAAATTGCCCTGTTGGTGACCGCTATCCTGATTTTCGCCATTCTGCTGGCGCTGGTCATTGCCCGAAACCTCGGGCGCCCGGTGTTGCAGCTGGCAAGCTACGCGCGGGCTATCGGTGAGGGCACGACGCCCCAGGCACCGGCAATCCGGGCCGGCGGCGAACTGACCCAGCTCCGGAACGCCCTGCGGGACATGCTGTCTGGCCTTCGGGAACGGGAAGCCCAGATCCGCTATGCGGCAACCCACGATGACGTCACCGGACTGAAAAACCGCAACGCTCTGATGCAGGAGGCCGCCGAACTGTTTGAAAACCGTGGCACGGGTTCACTGGTGGGGATCCGGCTCAACGACCTCTCCGACATCAATGACACGCTGGGGCTGGAATTCGGCGACAAGGTCCTGATCGATATTGCAAAGCGCCTGCAGCAGGAACTCCCGGACGCCCGCATCCTTGCCCGCACCGGCGGCGGCGAATTCCTGGCCCTGATTCCTTCACTGCCCCCGGAGCAAGGCAGTGACAGAATCCGGCAACTGCACGCGCTCATCGAATCTCCCTTGCAGGTAGACCAGACCCCCTTCTCCCTCAGGGTCACCATCGTCACCATGGAACTGCCGGAAGATGCCTCGGATACCGATGCCCTGCGTCGCCGGCTCAATCTCACCTTCGAGCAGGCCGAGGCCCATCCCGAAGCCTTCACCCGCTACAAGCCCGGACAGGATGAAAGTCATCTCCGGGAACTGAAACTGGTTACCGATCTGCACGCCGCAATCCTGAATAACGGGTTGCACATGAACTATCAGCCAAAACTGAACAGCCAGACCGGCGAGCTGGTTCAGGTGGAGGCCCTGGTACGCTGGATTCACCCGGAGCTGGGTTTCATATCCCCGGAGGAGTTCATCTTTCTTGCCGAGCAGTCAGGACAAATCCACGATCTGACCGCCCATATCCTTCAACGGGTCGCCAGCGATGCCCGGCGGTGGCACGAACAGGGTGTAGATGCAGGCGTCGCCATCAACCTGTCCGCCATGGACCTGACGTGGCCCGCCCTTATCCAACACATTGGTGACACCTTCCATGGCTGGCATCACGATCTGGAGCGGGTCACCCTGGAAGTCACCGAAAGCGCCCTGATGGAAGACCCGGAAGAGGCGATGGCGACACTGAACCGGCTCCGGGAGCTCGGCGTAACCCTGTCGGTAGACGACTTCGGTACCGGTTATTCCTCGCTGTCCCAGTTGCGCAAGCTCCCGGTACAGGAGCTGAAAATCGACAAGTCGTTCGTGCTCAAGCTGGATACCGAGCCCCAGGACCAGCTGATTGTGCGTTCCACCATTGATATGGCCCATGGCCTCGGACTGAAAGTCGTGGCCGAAGGCATCGAGAACCTGGAGGCCTGGCGCCTTCTGCAGCATTGGGGCTGCAACCTGGCCCAAGGCTTCTACCTGAGCCGTCCGGTCGCACCGGAGGACCTGCCTGAAACAGCCCGCGCCCTGGCTGAACGCCGGGAGGAATTGACCCATACCAACCCGGAGTATTCAGAATGACAGCAAGATGCCTGGTGACAATGGCCATGGCACTACTGATCGCACCGGTGGCCGGCGCCGATATTGGCAGCCGGATCTGGGCGACCGGGGGCGTTACCACCATTGAGGGCAGTGCCGGCGGCGGCCTGGTGCCCTGGGCACTGCTTGGAAGCTACGCCAGCGACGAGGAGTGGGGCGGCACCCTGGCACTCAGCCGGGCCGAAGTGGACGATTACTCGCTCTCGGTGACCGGTGCCGGCCTGAACTGGAATAACCGGCTGGAGCTCACCGTGGCGCGGCAGATCCTGGATCTGGACAGCCTGGCGTTTACCCTCAAAGACGGCTTCGGCCTGGAACAGGACGAGCTGAACCAGGATATTTTCGGCGCCAAGGTTCGGCTTGCCGGTGATGTGTTGTACAGCCCCTGGGGCCAGTGGTCTGCGGGTTTGCAGTACAAGCGCCAGCGTGATTTCACAGTGCCGTCGGCGATCGGTGCCCGGGATGACAGTGGCACCGATGTGTATGTCAGTGGCAGCAAGCTGTTCTTTGCCGCCTTGATGGAGCGCAACCTGCTGGTAAATCTGACCGCGCGGGGGACGCGAGCCAACCAGGGCGGACTGCTGGGTTTTGGCGGGGACCGTAACAACAGCCACGAACTGATGATGGAGGGCATCGTCGGGCTTTTCCTGAATCGTCAGTGGCTGGTAGGTGCCGAATACCGGCAAAAGCCGGACAACTTGAGCTTTGCCACCGAAGACGACTGGTGGGACCTTTTTGTCGCCTGGGTTCCGGACCGTCGCCTGGCGGTCACAGGCGCTCTGGTCAACCTGGGTGACGTTGCCACACTGGAAGACCAGCAAGGTCTGTATCTGTCGCTGCAGGGGAGTTTCTGATTATGGCAAAACCGAACCTCAAGCTTCTGATCGCCGCTCTGCTGTTCGGGACAACCGTGGTTCTGGCTGGCTGCCAGAGTCTGAACAGTCAACCTGATGAAACCCTGTATCAGCAGCTCGGTGAACGGGAAGGCATCGCAAACGTGGTGGAGGACCTGCTTTACCTGATCGTCGAGGATGAGCGCATCAACCGACAGTTCAAAGGCATGGATGTCGCCCAGTTCCACCACAATCTCACGGATCAGCTGTGCGAGCTCAGTGGCGGACCCTGCACCTACACCGGGCGGGAGATGCGCGAACTGCATTCCGACATGGCCATCACCGACACCCAGTTCAATGCCCTGGCGGAAAACCTGATCCTGGCGATGGAGAAGAACGATATTCCCACGGGCGCCCAGAACCGGCTGATCAAACAGCTTCTTCCGCTGTATCCTGACATTCGCAACCTATAGAACGGAGACCCGAACCTTGCTCGAAAACGCTGATCTGGGAAAACTGATTATCCGCCTGACCCTGGGCGGGCTGATGCTGTTCCATGGCATTGCCAAACTGCTTAACGGTGTTGGTTTTATCGAAGGCGAACTGGCCAGCCACGGCCTGCCTACCTTTCTTGCCTACGGAGTATTTATAGGCGAAATCATCGCACCTCTGATGGTGGTCCTGGGCTATCAGACCCGGATCGGCGCCCTGCTGATCATTTTCAACATGCTGTTTGCCATTATCCTGGTTCACGGCAACGAGCTTCTGAGCCTTGGCCGCAGTGGCGGCTGGGCGCTGGAACTGCAGGGTTTCTTCCTGTTTACGGCCGTGGCGGTCATTTTCCTGGGGCCGGGGCGTTACAAGCTGAAGAACTGACTGGCGACTCAGGCGACGGGCGCGTTCGCGGCCCTGAAATCATCGGCGAGCATGACGCGGTTTCGGCCGGATTCCTTGGCCGCGTAGAGGGCTTCATCGGCCTGACGGATCAGTTCCTGGGGTTCCATATCCGGGCCTGGAACCACGCAGGCAACGCCCACACTGATGGTGAGACTGACCGGGGCCACCCGTTCGCCGAAATAGACCGGCGAACGGGCCACCGCCTGGCGTACCTTTTCGGCTACCCGAAGCGCCCCCTCTTCCGGTGTTGCCGGTAGCAGGATACTGAACTCCTCACCGCCATAGCGGGCCAACAAATCCCCGGATCGCTGGACTTCTGCCGCGCATAAGGCAGCCACTTCGGTCAGACAGTCGTCGCCCACCAGATGGCCCAGCTCGTCGTTTACCCGCTTGAAATGATCGATATCCAGCATCAACAGGCTCAACGGATGACCTTGTCGCTGAGCCCGCCTCCACTCATCCTGCAGTTTCTCATCGAACCGGCGCCGGTTAGCGACGTGGGTCAGCCCATCGGTGAGGCTGATCGCCCTGAGCTGTTCATTGGCGCGCTCCAGTTCGTCGGTGCGCTCCTGAACCCGCATCTCCAGGGTCACGTTGGCCTGCTGCTGGATCGCCAGCGCCTGCTCCTGGGCCTCGTGGCGTTTGCGACGCTCCAGATTGATCCGGTAAGCGAGGGCAAAGGACAGCAGAACCACCTCAAGCGCCACGCCAATCTGGGGCATGAACTCGGTAAGGAAACTGCGCGGCATCATACCGAGCTTGCTGACGGCCAGAATCAAGTGGCCAATTAGCAGGGGCGTCCAGGCCAGCACGTAAAAACCACCCAGCACCTGGCCCCTGCGCCACACCAGAAAACCGATGAACCAGGCTGCCAGAGTAACCACTGCCGCAATACCGCTAACCAGCACAATGCCGGTCTGATAACTGCCAAAAAGACCGAACAAGAAGCAGGCGAAAATAGCGGTCAGAACCCACTGCAGGAACCGATAGCTTTTCAGACTGTAGTGCCGAATGTGCAGGAAGCGGATTGCGAAAATAATGGCGGAGAAAAGGGCGAAGCAGATAACCGGAATGGTGAAATATCGGTTGATACCGGGAGCATCCGGCCACAGCCACTGAAACAGCAGGCCATTGAAATTGAGCTGAACCAGCCCGGTAAACACAACCGTCAGCACATACCAGAGGTAGGTGGAATGGCGCACGATAACGAACAGGAAGAGATTATACAGCGCCATGGCCACGATGATGCCCAGAAACATCGTCTGCCAACCGTAGGACAACTGCTCATTGGCGAGGAATTCCGCAGACGGAATAACTTCCAGAGGAATCTGCACGGAACCCAGGGTTTTTACTCGCACGAAGGCGGTGACCGGCTCGGTATTCGAGGGTACCAGAAAAACAAAATTACGATGGTGAATCGGGCGACTGCTGAAGGGCAGCGTATCGCCGGTGTGGTGGGTCTGGATCAGCTCACCGTTGAGGACCCAGTGCACAGAGACCTCATCCAGCAACGGATACCCAATTTCCATCACCCGGTTCGCCGGGTCAGGCGGAATCTCGACTTTCAGCCAGAAACTGCCATCGCTGAAGCCACGGTTGAACACCTCACTGGAGCCCGATGTCTGCCAGTCGCTCGGGGGCAGGGCGCGAACGTCTTCCAGCGCCAACTCATCCACGGGCGCTTCCAGCCAGTCAAATGCGACGGGAGCAGCCTGAACAGGCGTGCTGACCAGACACGCCAGCGACAATAAAACGAGAAGGATGCAGGTTAACTGCCGCATCATAGCTGTTTCCGGTTTCCGGGCCCGTCCGGGTAATCTACACTTTCAGGCCCTGACTGAGTCGTACGCATCCCTGCAATTGTTTTCAGTTTAGACGGTTGCGCGTGCTACGTCCTCCGCAACGATAGGGCCAGCATAGCCCGAATCCATTGAGGCCAATAATGACCGAGCGCAAGAACGAGATACGTCCGGGTAAATACCGACACTACAAGGGCAAGGATTATGAAGTGATCGGCGTTGCCCGGCACAGCGAGACCGAGGAGAAGATGGTGGTCTACCGCTGCCTTTACGGTGACTACAGCCTCTGGGTGCGTCCTCTGACCATGTTCCGGGAAACCGTGGAAGTTGCCGGCGAACAGGTGCCCCGGTTTGCCCGCCTCGATGAAGCCTGACCGTTACACAACCGCTTTGACTACCGCGACCATTTCCTGCACATTACCGCGCTTTTCATGATGCCGGCCCCCACAAGGGGCCGGAACAACCGTTAATTCCTACCCGGAGTTTTGCCATGAATGCCGTCGTTGCCGCGGTCGCGATTATGCTCGTCCTGAGTTTGTGCCGCATCCACGTTGTTGTTGCCCTGATCATCGGCGCCGTATCCGGTGGCCTGATTGCAGGAATGTCCCTGGAAGCCACCATCGAAGCCTTCAATAGCGGCCTCGGCGGCGGTGCCACCGTGGCACTGTCCTACGCCACGCTCGGTGCCTTCGCCGTTGCCATCGGAAAGTCCGGTCTCGCTCACGCGCTGGCGGACAGGGCCCTGGCTCTGGTGGGCCGCCAGGAAGAAGGCACCGCCGTAAACGGCATCCGCTTTCTGATCATCGGCCTGCTGCTGGCCATTGCCATCTCGTCCCAGAACATCCTGCCGATCCACATCGCCTTCATCCCCCTGGTGGTTCCGCCGCTGCTCTACGTGATGGCAAAACTGAACATGGACCGCCGCCTGGTTGCCTGTGTGCTGACTTTCGGCCTGATCACCCCATACATGTTCCTGCCCGTCGGCTTCGGCGGCATCTACCTGAACGAAATCCTGATCGCCAAGATCAACGCCAACGGCGTCGATGCCTCCGGCCTGAGCGTCATGAAAGCCATGGCGCTGCCGGCACTGGGCATGCTGTGTGGCTTGCTGATTGCGGTCTTTTTCAGCTACCGCAGTGGTCGCACCTATAACCTGGAAACCATTACCAAAGCCGAACGGGTAAACACCAGTTACAGCCCGCGCACCCTGGTTATGGCCCTGTTGGCCATCGTCACCGCCTTCGTGGTGCAGCTCTGGCTGGGCTCCATGATCCTGGGCGCCCTCGCCGGTTTCGTGCTCTTCAACCTGTCCGGTGTGGTGCGCTGGAAGGAGGCAGATGATCTGTTCACCGAGGGCATGAAGATGCTGGCCATGATCGGCTTCATCATGATCGCCGCGTCGGGTTTTGCCGAAGTGATGCGGGAAACCGGTGAAATCGCCAGCCTCGTGGACAGCTCCGTGGGCGTGATCGGCGAGAACAAGGCCATGGCCGCATTGCTGATGCTGGTGGTGGGCCTGCTGATCACCATGGGTATCGGCTCGTCCTTCTCCACCATCCCCATCATCGCGGCCCTTTACGTGCCCCTGGCCCTGCAGCTGGGTTTCAGTCCGCTGGCGATCGTGGCCCTGGTCGGCACCGCCGGCGCCCTTGGGGATGCCGGCTCCCCGGCCTCCGATTCCACCCTCGGCCCCACCGCCGGCCTGAACGCCGACGGCCAGCACAACCACATCTGGGATACCGTGGTGCCGACGTTCCTGCACTACAATTTGCCGTTGCTTGGCTTTGGGTGGTTGGCGGCTATGGTTCTCTGAGCTTGGAGTTTGCCGTCCCTCGTAGCCTTCGTGTTGAGGGGAATTGCGAGGGGGCCGGATTATTTTTCCCTTGGAAATGGCAACTCGCTGCGCTCAGACATCAATTTCCGGCGGGAAAAATAATCCGGCCCCCTCACATAAGAACTCACGGATATCGCTGAAAAGATCTTGTTCTGAAGAAATATCTTTTGAGTCAGGTAGAGAGGGTGTGGGTGTGCTTTTCTGGCGGGGAAAAGATGTCTGAGCGAAGCGAGTTGCTTTTCCCCAGAAGAAAAGCATTCCCATGGCCTCTCCGCCCGCAAACCTGCAGGCTAGGAAGAACAGCTTACTCGTCGTCGGCAGAAGATTTGAAGAACACGACCTGCTTGACCGTGTGATCGTCCTCGTTCTTGCGCTTGTTCACCCGCGTCTCGAGCTCGGGGTTGGACGGCTGTTCGGCGTCAGACACTGCATCTGTGAAGCCGCAGGCCACGCACTCGCGAACCTGATCATCGTCGTCGGTGGTGAACATCATGATCTTGTCCATCTCCGCGCAGCGGGGACAGACGGCGCCGGCGATAAAACGTTTTGGACTCGCCATTTTAAAACTCCCGTAAATTTGGGCAGTGGTTGTCGGGTTACGGCCTTCAGCCTAACCCGACCTACATTGATCAGCTCTGTCTTGCCACCGATATCACGTAGGTCGGATTAGCAAAGCGTAATCCGACACCATGGTCTCAGGCAGCTTCGTCAGCGATGCCGGTTTGTTTCAGCAACGCATCCACTTGCGGTTCACGACCCCGGAAAGCCTTGAACAGTTCCATGGGCTCCTGTGAGCCGCCTTTCTCCAGGATATTGTGGAGGAAGGCATTGCCGGTTTCGGGGTCGAAGATGCCTTTCTCCTCAAACAGGGAGAAGGCATCGGCCGCCAGCACTTCCGCCCACTTGTAGCTGTAGTAGCCAGCCGCATAGCCACCGGCAAAGATGTGCGAGAAAGAGTTGGGGAAGCGGTTGAATTCCGGGGCTTCCACCACCGCAATCTCGCTGCGCACCTTGCGATGCATATCCAGCGGATTTGTGGGCGCTTCGTCGGTGAATTCCGCGTGCAGGCGGAAGTCGAACAGGGAGAATTCTAGCTGGCGTACCATGCCCATGCCGGACTGGAAGTTCTTGGCCGCCAGCAATTTCTGCAGCAGATCCTCCGGAAGCGGTTCACCGGTCTCGTGATGCGAGGCGATCAACCCCAACGATTCCGGATTCCAGCACCAGTTTTCCAGGAACTGGCTCGGCAGCTCGACTGCGTCCCAGGCGACACCGTTAATACCGGACACGTCGAGGACATCGACCTGGGTCAGCATGTGGTGCAGCCCATGGCCGAATTCGTGGAACAGGGTGGTAACCTCGTCGTGGGTCAGCAGCGACGGCTTGCCGTTGACCGGCGGTGTAAAGTTGCAGGTCAGGAAAGCCACCGGGAGCTGAAGCGTGCCACGCAGGTTGCGCCAGCGCACCCGGCAATCGGCCATCCAGGCACCGCCACGTTTGCCCTGGCGGGCATAGAGGTCGAGATAAAACCAGGCCAGGGGCTCGCCGTTGCGGCTGATGCAATACGCCGTGGCATCTTCGTGCCAGGTTTCCACTTCCGGCTTCGCTTCAATCTGGACGTCGAACAGCTTCTCAGCCACACGGAAAAGCCCGGGCACTACCTTGTTCACCGGGAACCAGGGACGCAGGGTTTCCGGAGAGATGTCGTAGCGCTTCTGGCGAAGCTTTTCGCTGTAATAGCCGATATCCCAGGCTTGCAGTTCCTCGGCGCCGAACTCGTCTTTCGCGAACGCCTTGAGCTCGGCAAATTCTTTCTCGGCCTGGGGCTTGGACTTGGCCGCCAGTTGGTTCAGGAAGCCCAGCACTTCGTCGCTGCTGCGGGCCATCTTGGTGGCCAGGGAGCGCTCGGCGTAGTTGTCAAAGCCGAGCAGCTTGGCCTGGGCGTGACGGCGCTTGAGGATTTCCGCCATCACCGGGGTATTGTCCCACTGGCCGGCATCCGGGCCCTGGTCGGAAGCGCGGGTCACAAAGGCCTCATAAACCTCCCGGCGCAGATCCCGGTTATCACCGTAGGTCATGACCGGGAAGAAACTGGGAAAATCCAGGGTAATGACATAGCCGTCCAGGTCTTTCTGGCGAGCGGCCTGTTTGGCGCTTTCAATCGCAGTCTCGGGGACGCCTGCGAGTTCATCGACGTCGGTGATATGCTTGAACCAGTGCTGGGTAGCATCCAGCACGTTATCGCTGAACTTGTTGGACAGTTCGGACAGCTCCCGGGACAACTCGGCGTACTGCTTTTTCTTGTCTTCCGGCAGGTCCACACCACCCAAGTGAAAGTCCCGGAGCGTGTTCTGCACGGACTTGCGCTGGGCCTCGTTCAGGTTCTTGAAATCGTCCCGATCAGCCAGCTTCTTGTAGGCGTCACACAGGGCTGAGTTCTGGCTCACCTCGGTGCTGTACTCGGTGAGCTTCTCCAGGCAGTTCTTGTACACCTTTCGCAGCTCGTCGTTGTTCATCACACCATTGAGGTGTGAAATCACCGACCAGGCGTTGCTCAGCTTGTCATCCAGCGCCTGCATCGGCTGCGCCAGGGTTTCCCAGGTGGGATCGTCCTGCTCTGCGATTTGGCTGATTTTCATCCGGTTTTCACTGAGAATCTGGTCGATTGCCGTTTCCATGTGTTCGGTGCGGACATGGTCAAACTTCGGCAACAGGTCGTCAGTCAGTAACGGGTTATTCATAGGTCCCCTTCTCAGTTCGTCGAATCTTGGGTAGTTTGGTTTCTTAATTCTCTGGGGCTGGCACCTGTGGGAGAGGTCCTTCCAAAACACGCTCCTGGCGGCACGTCCATGTGACGCTTGACTGTCGCCATCCATGGCGACAGACAGTTTTGGAAGGACCTCTCCCACAGGCGCCCCGGGCCTCCGGGTATACGCGTGCAATTTCAATAGAACAGGTACTATGTAATGACGAATATACGTTCACACAAGGGTATCACGCCACATTTTGGGGAACGGGCATGGGTCGATCCAAGTGCCGTGGTAATTGGCGATGTGGAAACCGGCGATGATGTTTCCATCTGGCCGATGACCGTGGTTCGTGGCGATATGCACGAAATCCGCATAGGACACAGGTGCAGCATCCAGGATGGGTCGGTTCTGCACATCACCCACGCCAGTGACTACAACCCCGGTGGTTATCCGCTCACGCTTGGCGATGATGTAACGGTAGGCCACAAGGCGCTGCTGCATGGCTGCAGCATTGGCAGCCGGGTTCTGGTCGGCATGGGCTGTATTATCATGGATGGCGCCGTGGTGGAGGATGAGGTGATTGTCGCCGCAGGCTGTCTGGTTCCGCCCGGCAAGACACTCGAATCCGGGCACCTCTATGTGGGGTCGCCCTGCAAAAAAGCCCGGGCGCTGACGGAGAAGGAGCGCGGGTTCTTCAAATATACCGCCGCCAACTATGTCCGCCTCAAGGATGAGTATCTTAACGATCAGTAAGCCAGTGGTCTGAAGTCACCGCCGTGGCCGTATCTTTCGGGGTAACCTCACATCCCGGAGACCACTGTGGACACACCAGACCAACCGTTTGATCGAGCACTGCTCTACCTGCGCGCGGCAGGCCACGATACCGGTCCTGAAACCCGGAAGCGGTTGCACAGCATGCTGCAGGTGCACGCAGCTGAAAACCCGGCGTTGAGCAACGGGCAATTGCTGGCGCGGATGCCGGAGTGGTTTACCCTGCCCGGGCCATGCCAGGGGCGCCCTCTGCCACCCATTACCCGGGCCAGTATCGGTTACCCTCGTGAATAGCGCCGCGTGCTGGCGCCCGGTCGCGTTCCGGCGACGCCTTCTGCTTGTTTTCCTGGTGGCCGCTCAAACCCTGGCCGGCGTCTATTTGTTTGCCCAGACGGTGCCGGAGCAGGCGAATGGCGGAACAACTGCCATGTTGCTGGCCGTCTTCGGGCTCCTTTTTGCGTGGATCGGCGTGGGCTTCTGGACCGCCGTTTTTGGCTTTTTTGCGCTTCGCTTTGGCGGCGACCCCTGGAGTCTGTCCAGCCGCGTTCAGCAGCCTACGCGCGGAGAAACAACGGTCGCGCCTACAGCCGTCGTGATGCCTGTCTGCAATGAACCGGTGCAGCGCACCCTCGGCGGTCTGAAAGCGATCATCCGGGATCTCGAACGAACGGGACAACAGGAATCCGTTGATTTCTATGTGCTCTCGGACAGCCGGGACCCGGAAATCTGGCTCGAGGAACAGGCCACCTGCGACCGGATACGCACAGAGCTGGCGCCCGGTCAGCAATTGTTCTACCGGCGACGCAACATCAATCTGAACTACAAGAGCGGCAACATCGCCGATTTCCTGCGTCGATGGGGCCGGCGCTATTGCTACATGGTGGTTCTGGATGCCGACAGTCTGCTCAGTGCCAACTGCATTACCCGCCTGATACAGCTCATGGAGGCCCGGCCCGAAGCAGGGATTATCCAGACCACACCCCGCCTTGCCCGGGCAGAAACCCGGTTTGCGCGTCTGCAACAATTCGCCAACCGCTGTTATGGCAGGCTTTACGGAGCCGGACTGGCCGCCATTCAGCTGGGAGAGGCCACCTACTGGGGCCACAATGCGATCATCCGGGTGGCGCCGTTCATGGCCCACTGTGGTCTTCGCAAGCTTCGCGGGCCCGGTCTGTTCCGGGGGCCTGTACTCAGCCATGATTTTATCGAGGCGGCACTGATGGGCCGGGCCGACTACGAGGTCTGGCTGGAACCTGCCATCGCCGGCAGTTTTGAAGAATCACCGCCAACCCTCGAGGATGACCTGATCCGAGACCGGCGCTGGTGCCGTGGTAACCTCCAGCATCTTTGGCTACTGGCAACCCTGGGGAAGATCCGGCTCGCCCACCGGATGGCCCTGTTGACCGGAATTTTCTCGTACCTGGCCTCTCCGCTCTGGCTGATTTTCCTGGGCTTGTCAGGCTATGTGGCGCTGGCCGATCCGACACCCGAACCGGCGCTGCCGGGCGTGATGGCCTCCACAGACACGGGCTCGGCCCCGGGCTTTCTGCTGGTGTCAGTCACCGCGGTGCTGCTTTTCGGCCCCCGGCTTCTTGCAATAACGGACCACGCAATGGCAAAGCGGACTACCCGGTTTGGCGGGCTGCTCAGGCTCTCGGCGAACACGCTGATGGAGACGCTCGCAGCACTGGCGCTCGCCCCCATCCGGATGCTGGTTCACACCTTCCATGTTGTTTGCGCGTTATCGAATATTAAAGTTGGCTGGCAGGGACAGAACCGGTCCGGCGGTGCCAAGCCGGGGCTCAGCCTCCGGCACTTTGCCCTCCTGCTGGCTTCCGCCGTTGCGGCGCTCAGCCTGATTCAATGGCACGCGCCGTCGCTGACACCCTGGGCGCTGCCCGTATTGGCACCGGTATTGTTATCACCTGCTCTGGCGTGGTGGCTGAGCCGAAAACCGGGCGAAGGGCAATGGTTGGCGGTGCCCGAAGATTACCGGACAACGACGGTGATTGATCTTGCCGGTCCCACACCTCTGGGTCACCGGAAACCGGGCAGCCTGGGCTGGTTCGAACAGATGGTTCTGTCTCCCGCCTCTGCCCGGGAGAACAGGCCCGGTGCCTCGCCAGTACGGGGCAAGAAAGCACGTGCCCTGGCGTCTCTGGTAGATCGCTGCGCCACGGAAGGCAAGCGGGGCCTGACTCACCGGGAGCTCAGCCTGATCTGCAACCACCCGGAGGCGCTAGCCGCCCTGCATTGGCGCGCCTGGCATGCCTCCCACGAATCACCCTGGCGGGAAGCACTGACCCGTATGGCGCAATCGGTTGAAGGGGGGTCGCCGGTACCGGTGCCCCTGCCCCGGCGGCAAGAACAGATCGCCTGGGTTGAGGTCGCTTCGTGATACTGGTCTGGCTTTTGCTGCTGAACGGGCTGTTCCTGTTTCCGTCCCTGGCATTGCCGGGTAACACCCCCTGGCTTTCTCTGGAAGCCCTGATCCTTTGGGCCATCATTTGCGGGCTCAGGGAACCCGAGCGGAGATACCGCGTCGCTCGTTTGCTGGCTGTCGCCTACGCGTTTCTGTTCCTGCTTGTTCTGGCAGATGCCCTGATTCGGGAGAGTCTTGGCCGCGGCCTGAACCTGTATCTTGAAGTTGGCCTGTTGGATGCGGCCTGGAATCTGCTCAACACGAACCTGGGTGCGGTTCTGGCGGTTGCGGCCCTGGCCGCTCTGCTGGGTTTGCTTGCAGGCGTGGGCTGGCTGTTTCACCATGGCCTGGAGCGACTGGCACATCACTCGCCGGCGCACCTGGGCAAACCGCTCTGGTTTGTGGCCGGCCTGTTTCTGGCCGGGGCCGTCACACCCTGGATTGGCAGCCCGGCGCTGGCCTTCGTTGCCAATCAGGCCTCGCTGATCACTCATACTCACCAGACAAGCCAAAACTTTGCCAACGAATTGAGTGCGCGGCCAGGGCGGGAAGGCCGGGCATCGCCCCTGCCAAGGCTGGCACATACCGATGTCATTCTGGGTTTTATCGAGTCCTACGGGGTGTCGACGGTCACCGACGAGCGCTACCGGTCACTCGTCAGCCCGGGCCTTGAGGCCATGGGCCGGTCGCTCGACGCTGCCGGGCTAACGGTGGTGACTGGCAGACTGCAATCACCCATCCAGGGTGGCCAGTCCTGGCTCGGCCACCTATCCGTGTTGAGTGGCCAGTGGATCCACAACCAGCTTGCCTACGAAACCCTCCTCAGCTCCGGCTATGCCACCCTGATCGATGACTTCCGCAGTACCGGGCACAGCACTGTCGCCGTGATGCCTGCTATCACCCAGGCCTGGCCCGAGGGCCGGCTGTTCCGGTACGACCGGATTTACGATCACGATGACCTGGATTACCAGGGGCCACCATTCAACTGGGTCACCATGCCCGATCAGTACACCTGGCACCGGTTTCAGGACATCCGCGATGCGAATGAGGGGCCGCTGTTTGCCGAGCTGGCGCTGATCAGCAGCCACGCTCCCTGGGTTCCGATCCTGCCGGTGCTCGATGACTGGCAAAGCATCGGCAACGGTGAAGTGTTCCGGCGCTGGGAGGGTGCCGGCGAGACGCCGGTTTCGCTGTGGCGGGATCCGGACCGGGTCCGGGAACATTACGGTCAGGCGATTGCCTATGCCCTGGAGGTTGCCGGAGGCTTCGCCGCCCACTACCTGCGCCAGGACGCCCTGATGATCATTCTGGGTGACCATCAGCCGGCGCCACTGATCACCGGCGAGGATGCCAGCCGGGATGTGGTGGTTCATGTCATCAGTGCCGACCCATCGCTGGTGGAACCTTTCCTGTCTGGCGAGCTTCCGGGATTTCAACCCGGTATCCGGCCAGATCCGGAGACGGCGGGCGCCACCATGAGCCGATTCCGCCCGTTTTTACACCGCCATTTCGGGGAACTCTGAAGCCCGATCAATCCCCGGCCGTGGTCGTTTTTTTGGCACCGGCTTTCTCCAGCGCCCTGGCATAATCGACACTGCGGCGATGACGGGAAATCAGGTCCAGAATGGTTTCCCCGTCTGGGCCTGCAGCATTCAGGTCCCGACCCTCCGCAACAAAAAAGCCGATAAAGCGCTCGAAATCTTCGGCCCGCATGGCCTGATAGGCTTTCAAAAGGGCGTTGAAGTCGGCGTTCTCGGCAGCATCCCAGGGCTGGATAGCCAGAAAACTCCTGACCCGTTCATCACTCCATTCTTCGCCAATCACTTTTGGCTTGTCCGGTCCACTCATGGTTGCTCTCTCGCTCCGCTATGCCAGTCAATAATCGGCGGACAGTATAAAGCCCTGAAAGCACGACAGTTATATGGATTACGAATGAGAAGCTGCACGCCGGATATAAGACTCAGGGCATGATTTCGACCGGCAGGTCGCCGGTCGGGACGTCATCGTTGCATTCGGGATTACGAATCGCGATCTCCACCCGGCGGTTAAGGGCCCGGTTCTCCGGCGAATCATTGGGTGCCAGAGGATTGGTCTCGGCACGACCGGCCGCCACCACGCGGTCAGCGGGTACCTGGCGATTCATCACCAGCTCGTGCACCACGGATACGGCTCGGGCCGCCGAAAGATCCCAGTTCGAACGGTAGCGATCACTGGAGATGGGCCGGTCATCGGTGTAGCCGGACACCAGAACATCGCCGGTACAGGCGGACAGCACATTGACCACCCGTTCGATGATCGGAATCATCTCCGGCTTGATGGCCGCGTCACCGGAGCGGAAGGTGGCTTCCTCGGAAAAGCGGATCACCACCTGGTTCTGGTCGTAATTGACACTCAGGGCCTCCGACGCCACTTCCGCTTCCAGCTCCCGGATCATCCGGCTGGCCAGATCAATCACGCCACCGGGGATCTGGGTGGGCGCGACACCCTCGGCGCGCTCATCAATGAATTCGGGCTCCCTGGTCTGGGATTCCGTTGGCTCGGGAAGGGATACCGTCTCGGATTCAATCATGGTCAGCGGGGAACCACCGATATCATCGGCCAGGACATTACTGGAGCCAAAAGCGACCGCCATGGAATTGGCCATGGCCCGGTACTTCTCCACGTCCATCTCGGCAAACGACAGCAGGAGTATGAAAAAGGTCAGCAGCAGGGTGGCCAGATCGGCAAATGTGACGATCCAGGCCGGCGTCTGGTTCTGTAAACGCTTCCTGTTTTTCTTATGGACCAGTTCCAAACCCTCAGGCCTCCCGCTCCGGCGCCAGGCCGGTGCGCTGCTCCGGGTGAACAAACGACGACAGTAGTTCGGTCATTACCCGGGGATTCTCACCGCGCATGATGTTCTTGATGGACGTGATGATCAGCACCTGGTTCCGGGCCTCATCCTCGGCTTTCAGCTGCAGCTTGTCGGCCAGGGGCAGGGCAATCAGTTGGGCAATAAACGCACCGTACAAGGTGGTAAGCAGGGCGATCGCCATGGCCGGGCCAATGGAGGACGGATCGTCGAGGGTGTTGAGCATCTGCACCAGGCCTACCAGGGTGCCCAGCATGCCAATGGCAGGAGCCGATTCGCCGATACCCCGGAACACCCGCTCGGCCACTTCGTACCGCTCGGCGGTTTGCTGGGTTTCCTGGGCCAGCGCCTCCTCCACGAGTTCCGGCGGGTGGCCGTCGACACACAGATTGATGGCCTTCTGGAGGAATTCGTTGTCGGTCTGGTGGTTTTCCAGGCCCAGAATGCCCTCCTTACGCACCACCATGGCCAGCGAACCCACTTCCCGGATCAACTCCGTCGGCCGTGCCATACGGTCGGTGAACGCCGCCGACATGGCCAGGCGGAAGGCGCTCATGACTGACGCCATTCGGAATTTGATCAGGGTAACGGCGAAGGTTCCGCCCAGCACAATGGCAAGCCCCGGAAGGTTCAGGAACGTCAGGAAAGAGGCATTGGCGAGCATCGCCATGATGACGATCAGGACACCTGCCACAAGCCCTACAAGGGTAAGAATATCCATCGAAAATCCCTACGGAAGTTGACCCTGAGCATAGCCCAATCCGGGGGCAGCGGCTCAGTCGTTACGCAATTCCTCAATGACGGGGCCGGTGGCAGGGTTCACGCCGCGCCAGATACGGAAGGATTCCGCCGCCTGCTCCACCAGCATACCAAGCCCGTCATGAACGTTCTGTGCACCCTGTTCCAGCGCCCACTGATTGAACGTCGTGGTTTGCAGAGAATACATCATGTCGTAGACCACCGTTTGCTCTCCGAGCACGTCAGCTGACAGCGGTGGCAAATCGCCCTGAAGGCTGGCACTGGTACCGTTGATGATCACGTCAAAAGGCTCCCGGGGCTGTTCGAATCCGCAGGCAGAAAGCGCGGTCTCGCCCGCCACGGGTTTAAACAGGTTAACCAGCGCGTCAGCCTTGGCAACCGTCCGGTTGGCAATGGTAATGGCGGCAGGATGCTCCGCCAGGATCGGCCCCAGAACACCACGAACCGCGCCACCGGCCCCCAGCACCAGGATGCGTGCCTGCCCGAGGACGACACCGTGGTTTACAACCAGATCTCGCACAATACCGCACCCGTCAGTGTTGTCAGCGGTGAGCCGGCCCTCATCATCGAGATACAGGGTATTGGCGGCCCCGGCATTCTCGGCCCGCTCGGTACGGCGGTCCGCCAGCTTCCAGGCTTCCTCCTTGAAGGGCACGGTTACGTTCAGGCCCTTGCCACCCCGTTCAAAGAATTGCCTCACCGTGCCGGCAAAATCATCCAGCGGGGCCTGGATGGCCGTATACTCAACCGGCTCACCGGTTTCGCTGGCAAACAGGCTGTGGATCCTCGGCGATTTGCTGTGGCTGATGGGGTTGCCAACTACCGCGTAGAGCTCGTTAGTCATGTTGGGTCTCCAGCCAGTTCCGCCCGGTCAGGAAATAGTCTGTCAGCCGGGCTTCTTCCGAACCGGGCTCGGCACTCCGGTTATAGTCCCAGCGCACCAGCGGCGGCAGGGACATCAGTATGGATTCCGTGCGACCGCCGGATTGCAGCCCAAACAGGGTGCCGCGGTCATAGACCAGGTTGAATTCCACATAGCGCCCCCGGCGGTAGAGCTGGAAATCCCGCTCACGGTCACCAAACGGATGATCCATTCTGCGCCGGACGATAGGCTCGTAGGCGTCTATGTAGCTATCGCCCACCGCTTTCATCAGGCCGAAATCCTGCTCGAAGTCGCCGGTGTTGTGGTCATCAAAAAACAGACCACCAACACCCCGGGGTTCATCCCGGTGTTTCAGATAAAAGTAATCATCGCACCATTCCTTGAAGCGCTTGTAGGTGCCCTCTCCGAACGGCTCGCAGGCATCGCTGGCTGTCCGGTGCCAATGCACACAGTCTTCCTCAAAACCATAATAAGGCGTCAGGTCGAAGCCGCCACCAAACCAGTACACCGGCTCACTGTTCTCCGGCGTGGCAATGAAAAACCGCACGTTGGCGTGGGAGGTCGGCACGTAGGGGTTGTTGGGATGGATAACCAGCGACACACCCATGGCCTGCCAGGGCGCTCCCGCCAAGTGCGGACGATGGGCCGTGGCCGAGGGCGGCATGGTATCGCCCATGACATGGGAGAAATTAACACCACCTTTCTCGAACACCCGGCCTTCGGTGATCACCCGGCTTACGCCACCACCACCTTCGGGCCGGTCCCAGGCATCCTTGATGAACGATGCGCCATCATCGAGGGCCTCCAAACGGTTGCAGATGGACTCCTGCAGGCCCAGCAGATACTGCTTGACCGCCTGGCTGTCGGGTTGCTGTGCCATAAACGCTCCTAACGAAGTTGCTGACCGCTGACAATATCAATAATACGGCTGGGTTTGCGATTACCGCCCAGTGCTCCCGGAACGATCCAGTCCAACTGATCGCCAAAATACCCGCGCACCTGCCAAATATGGCGGGCGGGCTGTCGCCCGGCCGGATTACAGGACGTGGAGACCAGGGGCATGCCCGTCGCTTCACAGAGCGCCCGCACCACCGGGTGCTCGCTGACCCGAACCGCGATGGAACTGTGCTTTCCGCGCACCCATTCCGGCACCTGTCGCTCTGGGTCTGGCAGCAGACAGGTCACGGGGCCGGGCCAGTGACGCTCGGCCTCGGCCCGGAGCAGAGGGGGAAGGGGATCCAGCAGGAAGCGGACCTGGTCAAGGGAAGAAGCCACCAGAATCACGCCTTTCTCGACCGGGCGCTGCTTCAGCTCCAGAACTTTCTCCACCGCTTCCTGGTCCCAGGGATCACAACCCAGCCCCCAGACAGCCTCGGTGGGATAGGCAATAACGCCGCCTCCGAGAACCGTGCGGCGAGCGCAGTGCAATTGCCAGTCAGATAGGGGGTGGGAATGGGCCATACTGCTTGTGCCAGACGTTGATCCGGGTAGATGGTCACACGGGGTTCAGGCGATTTTCTGGAAGCCTCCCGGTGCCGAGCTGACCAGCCCCTGCAACTCCAGAAGCAACAGGGACTGCATAAGCTGATCGGCAGGAAGGCCGGTTGCTGAACTCAGTGCATCGGTTGACTGTGGATCATACCCTAAAGCCTCAAACACCGCGATTTCGCGGCGGTCGAGGCCGGCCAGCGGTCCCTTGCCTCCGGGCTTCGGCTCCGGGGTGCCAGCCGCTTCGGTTGCCAGTGGCGGGGACCACCAGGCACCGAGTTCCTCCAGAATATCGTCCACTGTTTCCACCAGGCGGGCACCCTGCTTGATCAGGTGGTGACAGCCCCGGGCAACCGGGCTGTGCACCGAGCCGGGAATGGCGAAGACTTCCCGCCCCTGTTCCAGCGCCATCCTCGCGGTAATCAGGGAGCCACTGCGCAGACCCGCCTCGACCACCAGCACCCCACGGCTCAGGCCACTGATGATCCGGTTGCGTTGGGGAAAGTGCGCTGCCCTTGCCGGCGTGCCAGGTGGATACTCGGAAATCATCAGCCCGTTAGCAATGACCCGCTCACCCAGGCGGCGATGCTGATGAGGGTAGATGCGGTCCAGGCCACAGCCAATCACCGCTATGGTGGAACACCCCGCATCCAGCGCCCCCGCATGGGCAGCGCCATCTACCCCCAGCGCCAGACCGCTGGTCACCATCAGCTCGCGGGCACTGAGTTCGGCGGCAAAACGCCGGGCATGATCCAGACCGGCGGGCGTAGCCTTGCGGCTACCGATGATGCCGATCTGATCTCGGGCAAGAAGCGCCGTATCACCGCGGGTATAAAGCACCAGGGGCGCATCGTGAATGTGGCGGAGCTGCTCCGGGTAATGGGTATCCGGCCAGGTCAGAATACCGATGCCATGCTTTTGGCAATCATGCATTATGGTCCGTACCTCATGCACTGCAGGATGAGCATCATCCTGCTTTTGCCAGGCCTGAATTGCGGCTATGGCGTCTGCAGTCATGCCCATGGCTCGCAAAGTTGCAGCGTTCATGGAGAGCAGCTGGGGCAGGTCAGGGAATTCAGTCAGCAGTTCACGTCGACGGGTGCGACCAACGTTTGGCAGGCAAGTCAGAAACAGCCATTGGGCTGCGGAAGAGGAAAACACGGCATCGTCCTTGAAAACAGCGAGGCCGGACCTTCCTGGTCCGGCCATTGCGTCTATCGGTAGTCAGTCAATCAGGGGTTGGTAACCTTGTCACCCACCGTCAACACGCGGTTGGCCTGCAGCACCAGCCCATAGCTCATCTTTTCATAAGCCTGGAATACCATCAGCAGCCCGGCACGCTCGGAGGGCAGCTCGATGGTCTCTCCGGTGACCGGATCGCGAACCAGATTGCCGCTTTTCAGAACGGCCATCACGTTGCCGGCTTCCAGTCCTTCCCGGGTGCCACGGTTAATGGCAACCACATCGAACTGACCAATCTGGCTCACACCGCCATCAACAGAGATCATCTGCCCTTCAATGTTTTCGCTGGGAGCGCTGGGCACGAAGCTGGTAGTCAAGCGGCGGTCTTCGCTCACCATAAGCCGATCGCCAATGCGAACTTCTTCGCTGGAGCTGGTCAGGTTTACGGTCAACACATCGCCGTTCTCCCGGGCGACATCACCACGGGCAATACTGCGCGCCTCAAGACCGAGGAACTCGCCAGTGTCCGGATCGCGGAACTCCTTGCTGCGACGGAATACACCCACCTTGTCTGCAGGCTTTTCCCCGCGAGCATAAAGCTTGTCGCCGGCACCGGTGATAATCCGGCCGTCTTCACCTTCGAGAACATACGGAGCACCGTTGATCTCTTCCGGGCTGACAATACGAGTATCCGTCAGGAAACTGCCAATGGCATCAAGCGGGATCGCCGGGATTGGCGTATCGATGGGCTCGGAACGTACCTTGGGCGACAGCTTTACGACATCGTTGCTGGCAACCTTGGTAATACGAGGCTTTCCGTCAATATAAACCAAGGCAAGGCGATCACCGGGATAAATCAGGTGAGGGTTGGCGACCTGCGGGTTTACATGCCATATTTCCGGCCAATACCAGGGGTTATTCAGAAAACGGGCCGAAATATCCCAGAGGGTGTCACCCTTAACTACGGTGTAACGCTCGGGATGATCGGACCGCAGCTCCGGTGCAGCATGGGCCCAGGAGGTTATAAGCAGCGTAGTTGCTGCCAGAGCGTACAGCAGTTTCCTCATTGTGTAAGTCCTTGATCGCGTGCCTTGATTCTTTGCATTCTGTTGGGATGCAGTCAGTTACCTGCAGCTTATTACGTTGTTATTCCAGTTACTATAGAAGAAGTCTCGCAAATTGTGATGTTATCTTTTGTTCTTCCAGTAAATTCTATCCCGTCGCTGAAAGATTTTAACTATTAACTGATCAGTTTGTACTCAATCGACGAATTGTTGGATAATGGTCGTGTAAAGCTTGATAACCCCTCCAGCCGTTGAAAGCTGGGGCCTTGCCCCGATAATAGTAGAGGCAGGGCGAAAATTTGCGCAGTACGCTGTCGCATTTCGGAGATCAGTTTCACACTGTTACAAAGAGCAGCAAAGTCAAAAGGGATACCGGCACAACACTGCGGGCATCCCGACACACAGCCGAAAAGACTGACCTATGATACTAGAGATTCTCGAATACCCGGATCCCCGTCTACGCACCATTGCCAAAACGGTAGAAGAGGTGACAGACGCCGACCGCAAGCTGATCGACGACATGTTTGAGACCATGTACGATGCGCCCGGCATTGGCCTTGCGGCCACCCAGGTGAATGTTCACAAACAGATCATCGTTATGGATCTGTCCGAGGACAAGAGCGAGCCGCGGGTGTTCATCAATCCCGAGGTCGAAGTGCTGGACGGCGAAAGGGAAGCCATGCAGGAAGGCTGCCTGTCTGTACCCGGTTTCTACGAAGATGTTGAACGGATCGAACACTGCATGATTCGCGCGCTGGATCGTGACGGCAAGCCGTTTGAACTGGAAGCAAAAGGCCTGTTGGCTGTCTGTATCCAGCATGAGATGGATCACCTGAACGGCAGGTTGTTCGTTGACTATCTCAGCTCTCTCAAGCGCAACCGCATTCGCAAAAAGCTGGAGAAGGAGCACAAGAAGAGTGCCTGATCAGGCTTTGGCCTAGCCCAAAACCAGACACTATTCCGGACCGGGTCATGACCCGGTCTTTTCGTATACAACGGAACAGAGACCACATCACCGTGCGACTTGTTTTTGCTGGCACACCGGATTTCGCGGCAACCGCGCTCAAAGCCCTGATTGCAGCCGGCCACACTATTGTTGGCGTTTATTCCCAGCCGGACCGTCCCGCCGGACGTGGCCGAAAACTGCTGCCCAGCCCGGTCAAGCGGGTGGCCCTGGATCACAAGATCCCGGTTTTCCAACCCGAAACACTCAAAACGCCCGACGCCCAGAAGCAATTGGCCGACCTGAATCCGGACGTGATGATTGTCGCGGCCTATGGTCTGATCCTGCCGAAGGCGGTCCTGGACATTCCAACCCAAGGCTGCTTGAACATCCACGCCTCTCTACTGCCACGCTGGCGCGGAGCCGCACCTATTCAGAGGGCCATAGCGGCAGGCGATGTGGAAACCGGCATCACCATCATGCAGATGGATGAGGGCCTGGATACCGGCGCCATGCTGTTGAAATCCCTGACCACCATTGAGGATAACGACACTGGAGGCAGTCTCCACGACCGGCTCGCAGACCTGGGCGGCAAGGCCATCATCAAGGCCCTGGAGCTTCTTCAGAAGGGCGAACTCGGTGGCGAACCGCAGAATGACGGGCAGGCCTGCTACGCCAGCAAACTGAGCAAAACCGAAGGCCATATTGACTGGTCCGCAGATGCCTCGGCGATTGAACGGCTGGTTCGTGCCTTCACCCCCTGGCCTGGCACCTACACCGATCTTGGCGACCAACGAATCCGCATTCACGAGGCCCGGGCCATGGTTACCGCCAGCGACGCTTTCCCCGGCACTGTGGTGCAACGGGACCGGGACGGGATCGACATTGCCTGCGGCAACGGCACCCTGCGCATTACCCGTCTCCAGCTGCCGGGCTCTCGCGCCCAGAGCGTGAACGACCTGATCAATGGCGGCAAGGAACTGCTCATGCCCGGCCAGGAGCTGCGCTGAGATGGGCGACCGACAACACCCCATGCGCGCCATCGCCGCGGGTGTGATGCTTTCCGTGGAGAATGGTCAGTCCCTGTCCCAATGCCTGCCGCCCGCACTGAACCGCCTGCCCGCCAATGAACGCCCGGAGCTACAGGCGCTCTGTTACGGCACCTGCCGCTGGTTTCACCGCCTCGACGGCGAGCTCAACAGCCGGCTGAAAAAACCTCTGCGCAAGCCCGACCGCATCATCCATCACCTCATGCTGGTTGCCCTGTTCCAATTGCGCTTCAGCCAACAGGCCAATTACGCCGTTCTCAACGAAACCGTTGAAGCCTGTCGGGCCCTGGACAAGCCCCATTTGACCGGGCTAGTGAATGGTGTCCTCAGGGCCGCAGAGCGGGAAGGCGCTCCGGAACCTGCAGACGACGACGCCAGGTTCAGCCATCCGGGGTGGATGGTGGAAAAGCTCCGTCACAACTGGCCGGAAGACTGGCAGCACATTCTCGACGGCAACAATGCCCAGGCGCCCATGACCCTGCGGGTAAACGCCCTGCGCTTCGGTCGGGATGAGTATCTTGGCCTGCTGGCTGAGGCCGGTATCGAAGCAAACGCGACGCGCTTCGCGCCCCACGGCATTCAGCTGGCCAACCCTGTTTCTGTCGACCGGCTGCCCTGGTTCGCCGATGGCGCTGTCAGCGTTCAGGACGAAGCCGCGCAATTGTGCACCACCCTGATGGACCTGGCGCCTGGCCAGCGGGTTCTGGATGCCTGTGCTGCCCCCGGCGGCAAAACCTGCGCAATTCTGGAGAGCTGTGGCGAGCTGGCGGAAGTGGTCGCCATTGACGAATCCGCTGATCGCCTGCCCAGGGTACAGGAGAATCTGGATCGCCTTGATCTCAACGCCACCCTGAAGCAGGCGGATGCAGCCGCGACCGAACAATGGTGGGACGGCGAGGCATTCGATCGCATTCTGCTGGACGTGCCCTGCAGCGCCAGCGGCGTGATTCGCCGCCACCCCGATATCAAGTTATTACGCCGTGAATCCGACATCACCCCGCTCGCGGCCATACAGCTCGGGTTGCTGGACGCGATGTGGTCTATCCTGAAACCCGGAGGCCGGCTGGTGTATGCCACCTGCTCGGTGTTCCCGCAGGAAAACCACCGTATAATTCAGCGGTTTTGCAAGCAGCAGACCGATGCCATTCTCGTTGAGCCGGATGCTCAGTGGGGGCGCGATATGGGTGCGGGGCGGCAACTGCTCCCGGATCCGGACAGCCATGACGGCTTCTTTTATGCCGTGCTGGAGAAACCCGAACCATGAAAATCCTGATCCTCGGTGCCGGCCAGGTCGGCGGTACACTTGCCGAAAACCTTGCCAACGAAGCCAACGACATCACCATCATCGACAGCGATGGTGCCCGATTGCGCGAGTTGCAGGACCGGCTCGACATCCGCACCGTTCAGGGCGCGGCGTCTTATCCCACGGCACTGCGACAGGCCGGGGCGGAAGACGCCGACATGCTGATTGCCGTCACCAACAGCGACGAGACCAATATGGTCGCCTGCCAGGTGGCCAAACTGCTGTACAAGACCCCGACCACCATCTGCCGGGTGCGCGCCAACGCCTACCTGGCGAAATCCGAGCTTTTCTATCAGCGCGACCAGACCAAGGATCTCGACAGCCTGCGGGGTTTCCCCATTGACGTTCTGATCAGCCCGGAACACCTGGTGACCAAACACATCACCCGGCTGATCGAGAACCCTGGCGCCCTTCAGGTACTGGAGTTCTCCAAGGGCCTGACCCGCCTTGTGGCTATCCGCGCCACCAAGGGTGGGCCGCTGGTTGGCCATGAGCTGTCTTACCTGCGAACCCATATGCCCAAGATCGATACCCGGGTTGCGGCCATCTTCCGCAAAGACCGGGCGATCATGCCCGAGGGCGACACTGTAATTGAAGACGGTGATGAGGTGTTCTTTATCGCCGCAGGCGATCACATCAAGTCGGTGATGAGTGAACTGCAACCGCTGATAAAACCCTACAAGCGAATCTTTATTTGCGGTGGCGGCAACATCGGCCAACGGCTGGCCCATACCCTGGAAAACCGCTACCAGGTCAAGCTGCTGGAGCGGGACCACGAACGCTGCGTGATGCTCTCCGAGAAGCTGCGAAAAACCGTGGTGCTGGAGGGGAACGCCGCCAACAAGGACATCCTGCTGGAAGAAAACATCGAGAATACCGATGTGTTCTGCGCAGTGACCAACGATGATGAAGCCAACATCATGGCTTCACTGCTGGCCAAGCGCCTGGGCGCCCGGAAGGTACTGACCCTGATCAACAATCCGGACTACGTGGACCTGATTCAGGGTGGCGACATCGACGTGGCCATCTCACCCCAGCAGACCACTATTGGCAGCCTTCTGACCCACGTTCGCCGGGGTGATGTTGTGAACGTTCACTCACTCCGCAGGGGCGCGGCAGAGGCAATTGAAGCGATTGCCCACGGGGATCACCGGTCTTCGAAAGTGGTCGGTAAACGGCTTGATGAAATCAACCTGCCAGAAGGCACCACCATCGGCGCCATCGTGCGTCGCAATGAAGTTCTGATCGCCCACGATCACCTCCGGATCCAGCCGGACGACCACGTTATCCTGTTCCTGGTGGATAAAACCCGCATCCGGGATGTGGAAAAACTCTTCCAGGTGGGTCTTACCTTCTTCTGACTTAGAAATACACAGCCAGCACGCGTATAATGCGCCTTTCTTTTTTCGGAGTGCCCCGAAGGACAACCGGGGCGCCACACACAGACTGATCAGCAGGCAACCGTCGTGACAGACAAGGCAACAAAACAGAAAACTCCGGATATCGGGACCTTTCAAGGCCTTATCCTGGCTCTGCAGAATTTCTGGGCGCAGCACGGCTGCGTGGTCCTCCAGCCACTGGACATGGAAGTGGGTGCCGGCACGTTCCACCCGGCCACCTTCCTGCGTGCCATCGGGCCGGAAACCTGGAACGCCGCCTACGTTCAGCCCAGCCGCCGTCCCACCGACGGCCGTTACGGTGAGAACCCCAACCGCCTGCAGCACTACTACCAGTTCCAGGTGGTTCTGAAGCCGTCACCGGACAACATCCAGGAACTGTACCTGGATTCCCTGCGGGCGCTGGGTCTGGACCCGCTCGTTCACGACATCCGGTTTGTAGAAGACAACTGGGAGTCCCCGACGCTGGGCGCCTGGGGTTTGGGCTGGGAAATCTGGCTGAACGGCATGGAAGTGACCCAGTTCACCTACTTCCAGCAGGTTGGCGGCCTGGAGTGCTTCCCGGTGACCGGCGAACTCACCTACGGGCTTGAGCGGATCGCCATGTACCTGCAGGGCGTCGACAGCGTGTACGACCTGGTCTGGACTGAAGGCCCGGACGGTGTGGTCACCTACGGTGACGTGTTCCACCAGCAGGAAGTGGAGATGTCCACCTACAATTTCGAGCACGCCGACACCGAATTCCTGTTCCACAGCTTCGACGTTCACGAGCGGGAAAGCGCAAGGCTGATCGAAGCCGGCCTGGCCCTGCCAGCCTATGAACAGGTTCTCAAGGCCTCCCATACTTTTAACCTGCTGGACGCCCGCCACGCCATCTCGGTTACCGAGCGTCAGCGCTTCATCCTGAGGGTTCGTACCCTGGCTCGTGCCGTTGCCCAGGCGTACTTCGACAGCCGTCGCTCGCTTGGCTTCCCGCTCGCCCCCGAGGCGTTGCGCAAGGAAGTCCTTGCCGCCGCTGAGGCCGCCGACGACAAGGCGAAAAGCAAGAAGGGCAAGAAAGCGAAGAAGGCACAGCAGGAACAGGGGAACGCATAATCATGGCTACACAGGATTTTCTGGTCGAACTGGGTACCGAAGAGCTGCCCCCCAAGGCCCTCAAGCCGCTGTCTGACGCCTTTACCCAGGGCATTGCCCGGGGCCTGGAAGAAGCGGGGATCGAATTCGGCAAGGTTGAAGCCTTTGCCGCTCCGCGCCGTCTGGCCGTGCGCATCCGGGATCTGGCTGACTCCCAGCCGGACAAGTCGGTTGAAAAACGGGGCCCTGCCGTCAAGGCGGCATTCGACGACGCTGGCAATCCGACCCGCGCGCTGACCGGCTTTGCCACCTCTCTGGGCGTGACCCCGGACCAGCTCGACACCCTGGAAACCGACAAGGGTGCCTGGGTGGTCTACCGCACGGTCGAGCAGGGCAAGCCCACCGTAGAGCTGATGCCGGAACTGGTAGAGCAATCCCTGGCCGGCCTGCCGATTCCCAAGCGCATGCGCTGGGGTGCCCACCGCACCGAGTTCGTGCGCCCGGTCCACTGGGTAGTAATGCTGTTCGGCAACAAGGTGATCGAGGCGCCCATCATGGGCCTGACTCCGGGCAACAAGACCCGCGGTCACCGCTTCCATTGCCCGAAATCCCTGATCGTGCCCACGCCGAACGATTACGAAGTCGTCCTCAAGCAGGAAGGCTATGTGATTGCCGATTTCGCCGAGCGCCGGGAACAGATCCGTGCCGGCGTCACCGAGCTGGCCGAGGAGGAAGCCGGTGGCAAGGCAGTCATCGATGAGGACCTGCTGGACGAAGTCACCGCACTCAACGAGTGGCCAGTGCCGTTGATGGGTCGCTTCGAGGAACGGTTCCTCGAGGTTCCGGCGGAGGCCCTGATTTCCTCCATGAAGGAACACCAGAAGTACTTCCACGTGGTGGCCGCCGACGGGGAAATGCTGCCGCTGTTTATCACCGTGGCGAACATCGAAAGCAAGGACCCGTCACAGGTTGTTTCCGGTAACGAGAAAGTGATCCGGCCCCGGCTCTCCGATGCCGCGTTCTTCTATGAAACCGACCGGAAGACCAAGCTCGAGGATCGCATCGACGCCCTCAAGCCCATCGTGTTCCAGGAAAAACTGGGCAGCATCTACGACAAGTCTGTGCGCGTTGCAGCGCTGGCCAAGAAAATCGCCGACGCCATCGGCAGCGATCCGGCACTGGCCGAGCGCGCCGCCATGCTGGCGAAGACTGACCTGGTCACCGAAATGGTCCTGGAGTTCACCGACCTGCAGGGCATCATGGGCCAATACTACGCCGCTAATGACGGCGAACCGGAAGACGTGGCCAAGGCGCTGAACGAGCAGTACATGCCCCGTTTCGCCGGCGACGATTTGCCAACAACCCTGACCGGCTGTGCCATTGCCATCGCGGACCGCCTGGACTCCCTGGTGGGCCTGTTCGGCATCAACCAGCCGCCATCCGGCACACGGGACCCGTTCGCCCTGCGCCGGGCCTCCCTGGGGGTGCTGCGCATTATCATCGAGCGCGAACTGCCGCTGGACCTGCAAACCTGCTGCGAGTGGGCCGAAGAGAACTTCACCGTGCTGACCGAGCAGAACACCGCCAGCACCGTGGTGGACTACATGCTGGAGCGCTTCCGCGCCCACTACGACGAGCAGGGCATTGGCGCCGAGGTCTATCTGGCCGTTCACGCCCGCCGTCCGACCCGCCCGCTGGATTTCGACCGCCGGGTAAAAGCGGTGGAAGCCTTCCGGCAGTTGCCTGAAGCGCAGGCCCTGGCCGGCGCCAACAAGCGGGTTTCGAACATCCTGACCAAACAGGGTGGCGACAGCATCGGTGAAACGGTCGAAGCCAGCCTGCTGCAGGACAGCGCCGAAAAGGCCCTCGCCGAGCAGGTCGACCAACAGGCCGCCAAGGTTCTGCCGCTGTTCGAGAACGGCGACTACGCCAGTGCCCTGAGCTCACTGGCAAGCCTGCGGGCACCGGTGGACAACTTCTTTGATGAAGTGATGGTCATGGCCGACGACGAGGCAGTAAGGAACAATCGGCTGGCGCTGCTGAACCGCCTGCGCAACCTGTTCCTGCGCGTTGCGGATATCTCCCTGCTGCCCACAGCAGGCTGAGACCGGACCAAGGGGCAGGCGCACAACGATGTTGATCATTCTCGACCGGGACGGGGTCATCAACGAGTACGATGGCAACTACATCTGCTCGGCGGATGAATGGCACCCCATTCCCGGCAGCGTTGAGGCGGTGGCCCGGCTCTGTCTTGCCGGCCATCGCATTGCCATCGCCACTAACCAGTCAGGCATCGGCCGCGGCTACTACGACACCGATGAGCTGGATGCCATGCACGAGAAGCTCGAGCAGCTGGTGGAAGCCCAGGGTGGCTGCATCGACTTCATTGCCTACTGCCCTCACCACCCCGACGACCAGTGCTGCTGCCGCAAGCCACTCACCGGCCTGCTGGAGCAGATCCGCGAGCATTTTCATCTCGCCAGCCTTGAAGGGGTCATCATGGTGGGAGACAGCCGCAAGGACCTGGAAGCCGGCCACGCCGAAGGGTGTCGTCCGGTGCTTGTGCGAACCGGTAATGGACTGGACACCGAACGCCATCTGGACGCCAGACCCATACCCGGCGCCGATGTCAGTATCTACGATAATCTCAGCAAATTTACGGATGCCCTTTTATCCGCCGAGGGCTGGTAAAACCAAAGCGAATCCGTATAATACCGGCCGTTGATCGGCGTGTGGCGCAGCTTGGTAGCGCACTTCGTTCGGGACGAAGGGGTCGCAGGTTCGAATCCTGCCACGCCGACCATTTTCCCGCTTTGACTCCTTCCTGTGTTAAAACTCCCTGCTTAACTGCAAGCCAGCTGTCCACGGCACCACGTCATACTCGCTTTTAAATGAAGTCTGCCCCTGCAGAGGATCTGTCGTCTTATAATCGATGGAAATATCGCCCTCATAAAAGACTCTTGCGACAAACATGTCTACCGTCCAGTCGCCTGCCAGATCACGAATCTGTGCACCCAGAGAAACCTGGTGGTAATCATCAAATGGAGTCAGCGGTGAACGCGTCTTGATGGTAACGGGCGATTCATCAAACAAGTAGCCGGCCTTTAGTGACCATGTCGGTGCCACCTGCCAGACTGCGCCAACCCGCCACTGCCAGGTGTCTTTCCAACTCTGAACCTGCTCCTCGGATGGCTGCTCGCCGGGAAAAGCAACTGGCAACGTCTCTCGGGACACTACGGACAGGGCAGAGGCATCACTCCATTTCGCCCAGGTTGCGCCTGCAAGCAGTTTAAGTGTGTCACTCCACTGGTGAGCAAGACCGACACTCAGGCTTTGAGGAATCGTGATCGGGACTTCTATCTGCTCAGAGACAGTGGTTTGAGTCAGCCCATTGGCTGACAAAGTGGGAAACTGGTTGATCGTGCCGGTACCCTTCAGATTGAATTCGGTGCCCGTACGGGCCGCGAGTCCAAGTGACGTTTCGGGAGTCGCCTGCCAGAGCACGCCGACGGTGAACTCCAATGCAACATCGTCGCCCTCCAATGTCGCGTAGCCATCGTTCAGGGTGCCGCGAGGAAGTGAAAAACGTGATTCGATTCCACTGAAATCAACTGGATTACGCTGCTCGGCATCGGCACAGAGTACATTGATGCTGCCACCCAGTGAGAATCCCTCACCACTGTTCACCGAAAAGGAAGGGTTCACGCCGTAGGACACCAGTTCAATTTCATCACCAATATACCGCCCTGCAAAAGCATCGCCGTAATCGAAGCCAAGGCCATAGGGAACGTAGAGCCCCAGCCCGACATCCAGCCAGTCGTTCACTTCATGGGTAAGGTATGCATTGGGTACTGCAAACGTTTCAACGTGATCACCACCACCATCACCGACCACCAGGTCACCGTTAGCACGGGTGGCTGATGTTTGCGAATCCCGACCGACGGCGTCGATCTCGAACAGGATTGCTCCGAAAGACAGGTTGGTCCCGGAAAGTCCGCTCATTCCGGCGGGGTTGAAAAAGATCGTAGAAGCATTTTCCGGGTTGGCGACACTGCCTGCGTTGCTGACTGCGGAAGTACTGGCACTTTGATCACTATTGGACAGACCGCCCGCAGAAGCGACCAATGGAGTAAATACAGTTACGAGGAGAACTGAACGAAATTCCTTTACAAAACCTGACCTTGAACTATACATACAGCATCCTTTTGAGTAGGCTCCGAAGTATAGATTTCAACGGCACATCGCTCCACGTGACTGTGTCAAAAGTTGTAAATTGAATAACTCAGGTGTTTGGCCAAGGCGGGAAAGCTGGATGTATCGAATCGGAAGGGATGCCTGCAAAACTCAAATTATCACTCTTTTTTTCTGTTTTTTTGCTTCTTTCGTTTTGCTGGCTGACGAAAACAAGCCAGGGGGCTTTCTTGATCTGGAACCCCGAATCGAAGTGTTTCAGGGCGATTGGGATAAAGCCGATCGTCCCGATTCATCGGCAAAGGGGTGGACACCTCTTAGTGAAACGTCTTTCAGGGCCGATGATAGAAGAGAATTTGTCTGGTTACGCGCGGAGATAAGCAAAACTGAGCTCACGACAAAGCCCTGGCTTTTACTCCATCCCTATATTCAGAAAGTAACAGCATTTGTTGACGGAAAAGCTACAACCGCTGAACCGGTGCATTTCTGGAGCAATCCTGACGACCGACCACTACCGCACCACTTCATCGCAATCCCCCTAAACACCGTGGATCTGAATCCATCAGCGCAGAACCACACGATCCACATCAGGGTCGAGCCGCTTTTTCACATCAATACATTCTTCTATCTGCTGAATGACCTTGAGCTGGTGAAGGAACTGACCTTTCACACGGCTCTGGCATTTGCATTGCTGGCCATGATCGCAATCATGGCGATTTATAATCTCCTTCTTTATTTCAGTGTCCGAGATTCCGTATACCTTATCTACGTAGCGGCATCTCTTTCCGCCTTGGCTTATTCTTGTTTGCTCACAAATATCGCAGTTTATTTTGTGGATGCTTCGAGCCTGAATCCCAAACAAGGATTCCTGGCTGGGTTAGTAACTTTCATCTTTCATGTGCTCCTCTTTCAACGGCTGCTGGATACCGAGAATAAATATCCTCGCATCCACAAGCTTGCGAGTGGTATTGCTGCAACTGGCTTTATATGGCTCATTCTATCGCCTCTCCTTACTTATGATGTCCTTGTATTAGGTTGGATGGTACTTGGCTATCCGGTTTATTTTGGGGCACTTTTTATTGCGTCCCAGCTAGCAAAAAGCGGATATCATCCCGCACGATACTTTATCGTCGGTTGGGTTCCCTATCTTGTTGCAGTCATCCTGACAGGCGTCGAATACGCCTCTCTTATAGAACCGACCAATTGGGTGTCTTACTTCGTACCCGTTGCATTAGCGTGGGAAATGGCCCTGTTCTCACTTGCCCTAGCATCCCGCATAAAAATCCTCCGCGACGAACGGGACACCCTGCAGGCCCAGCAGATCCAGGTCAGCGAAAAAGCCCGAAAGGCCCTCGAACGCAGCAACCGTATCAAGGATGACTTCCTGAACGCGGTCAGCCATGAACTGCGCACGCCCCTGCATACCATCCAGGGCCAGCTGGATCTGCTTCGGGAGGCACCGCTTAACCGGGAGCAGAACGACGCATTCCGTCTGATCGAGTACGCCAATCTGCGAATGACCCGGCAAGTCGGTGGCATTCTGGACTTCGTTGATGCCCAGGAAGAAAACCTGCTCAGCTCACCCCAGGTGTTCGAGCCTCAATCCCTGTTTGACCTCCTCGAATACGAGTTCCGGGAAGCCGCAAGAGCGAAACCGTTTTCCCTTGCCTTCGGCATGGAAGACTCAGTACCTGGCAAGGTCTTCATGGATGGTTTGATGCTTGAAAAGGTCCTGTACCAGCTCATCGACAATGCCGTGAAGTTCACACCTGCAGGGGGCGAGGTGCTGGTTCGGGGGAGCAGACTGACAGACGATTCCGTTTTGCGGATTCTGGTATCAGACACGGGGCCTGGCATCCCGGATGCACAGAGGGAGAAAGTATTCCAGGCCTTCAGGCAGGGAGAAGCTGGCCTCACACGGCGTTACGGTGGTGTGGGCCTGGGATTACCCCTTGCCAGTTCTCTGGCAAATGCCCTTGGCGGCCAGATGAGAGTTCTTGAGACATCGGATCATGGCACCACGCTGGAAGTCACAGTGCCCTATGGCGACGTTCACCAGCCAGAGCCCCATGATTCGGACCTGTTAAACCCCGGAGCCCCCACTCAGGTACCGCGCGTTCTTGTGGTAGAAGACGATGCCGGCAACCGGATGATCCTTCGTAAACAGCTGGAGAAAATGGGGGTAATTTCAGAGGGGGTACAAAACGGCCTGGAAGCCGTAAAAGCCGCCATGAACGAACCTTGGGATATGGTTATTATGGATTGCCAGATGCCAGTCATGGACGGCATTGAGGCCACCCGTGAGATCAGATTGAAAGCCGCAGCCAATCTGGACACACCCATTATCGCGGTTACCGCCAACGCGAGTGAAAGCTATCGACTCCAGTGTCTCGAGGCCGGCATGGATGACTACTGCACCAAGCCGCTGCGAATGGAGAAGCTGCAACGACTTGTTACTCAATACGCAGAGCACCGCGTCGTCACGAGAGTACGTGAGCAACGAGGACTCAAGGATTCGCTGATAGATTCATGAGAGTAATCGGGCATGCCGGATTACAGCAACGGCTCCAAGGGCAACAAAGAGAATAGATACACCAATGCCCGTTTGAAAGGGCCGGTATTGGGCTCATGGCGGTGCTCAATCGTATTTGTTCCTGTGAATTCCAGCCATCGGAGATCACCGTCTTCATCCAGCCTAACCTCATAAGCCGCCAGCCTGACTTTCTCGGGAAAGGCGGATTCCAGTGCGGTCGCCAGCTCCGGGCTCTTGATCAGAAAACCCAGCTCGGTGTTCAGGTTCGCTGAACGGGGGTCGAAATTGAAGGAACCCACAAAAAGCGTGCGACCATCTACGGCAAAGGTTTTGGCGTGGAGGCTGGCGGCCGAGCTGCCGGCAATGCCGCCAGGACTCGGCTTTCTGTCTTCATCCTCCGACCTGAATCTACGCAGCTCGAACAACTCAACACCCGCCTTTAATAAAGCCTCCCGGTATTTCGCATAGCCTGAATGCACCAGGGCGACGTCGTTGGCTTCCAGGGAGTTGGTGAGGATCCGTACCTGCACACCGGCGCTTTCCAGCTCGCGAAACAGCTCGACGCCACGATTACCGGGAACGAAGTAGGGCGAAACCAGGGTCACTGTTTTTTCTGGTTCACCCAACGCCAGGGCCAACTGTTGGCTCAATCGACCCTGCTCTTTTTCGAGCCCCTGGGCCTTGGCAGGATCGTCGCTTACCATCTCTACCGGCGCCCAGACAAAAGAGACCTCCCGGTCCAGCAATTCCCTGAGAAAATCCGAGTTCTGCAAAGCAGCCACGAAGCGCCGGGCCTCAGTATCCTGTTCAACGGAAGCAAGACTTGCTGCCATGGCCTCCAGATCCTCATCATCGGCGCCTGCCAGCAATCGATCCGCCGGGTACGCGGACTGACTCGCCCAGTAGCGATCAAAATCCCTGGACACACGCTCCACGACGGGCCCGATCGCCAGAACATCCAGATCCGCGAAAAGGGCACCGTCACCCACACCGAAATACTCATCGGCAATGTTGCGGCCGCCAACGATGGAGGCCTGGTTGTCGGCCGTGAATGACTTGTTGTGCATCCGGTGGTTCAGGCGACCAAAGTCAGTCAGAAAGCCCAAAGTCCGGGAACTACGGATCACAAACGGATTGAACAGCCGAACCTCGACGTTGTCGTGATGATTTAACGCCGCCAGGAAATCGTCCATGCCCGCGATGCCGTTGTCGTCCAGAAGCAGCCGAACCCGAACGCCGCGTTCGGCCGCGCGATAAAGCGAGTACAGAAGCAGCTTGCCGGTAATATCGTCCCGCCAGATGTAGTACTGAACATCCAGGGATCTCTCGCTGGCCTCAGCGAGCAAAGCGCGGGCAACAAAAGCGTCGAGTGGATGCTCCAGCGTTGTAATACCACTGAGATCAGGGTGGGTTTCAATCTCTCTGCCAACTGCGTGGCCAAGGCGCGTATCTGCCGTCTGCTCCTGAACGAATGCGACAGACTGTGACCGGTCTTTCAGGGAGGGCAATGCACAACCCGCCAGAAGACCTGTGAGCAGTAGGAGTGCAAGAGGGGCGAAAGTTCGGCTTTCGGTCATTTTCAAAGGGGGCCTACGGCTATGGGCACAATCTAAAGCATGCCACAGAGTAAACGCTTTATCAGGACAGAGAAGTAACCCTCACGGAAGAGCGATCTATTGAAAAAGGCCCGTCCTTAATTCTTTAAGCCTATTTGTTCTATAGATATAACTGTATTGGCTAAGAGCCTCCTGACGGGTTATTGTTATTTCGACATCAAGAGGCAACCCGCCTCCATCAGCAAAACCCGACAGGAGATTCATCATGAGTTTATTGCTTGGCTCTACCGCCCCGAACTTCACCATCGACAGCACCGCCGGCCAGATCAACTTCCACGACTGGGCAGGTGATTCCTGGGTATTCTTCTTCAGCCACCCCGCTGATTTTACTCCGGTTTGCACCACCGAAATGGGCCGCACCGCGCAGCTCGCGAAAGAATTCGAAGCCCGCAACGTGAAGCCCCTGGGTCTGTCCACCGATACCGTGGAAGAGCACGTAAAGTGGATTGAAGACGTCAACGACACCCAGAACTGTGACCTCCAGTTCCCGATCGTTGCCGACGCTGACCACAAAGTGGCCGAGCTGTATGAAATGATCCACGCCGGCGAGAGCGAAACTGCAGCCGTGCGCAGCGTCTTCATCATCGACCCGAACAAAAAGATTCGTCTGACCATGACTTACCCGATGGCGGTAGGCCGTAACTTCGACGAGATCCTCCGGGTCATCGATGCCCTGCAAACCGGTGATGCCAACAAAGTTGCCCTGCCGGCAGATTGGCGTAAAGGAGACGACGTGATCATTCCGCCCTCCATTTCCAACGAGGAAGCCAAGGGTCTGTTCCCGCAGGGCTGGAATGAAATCCGTCCTTACCTCCGCACCACCAAGCTTTAATCCGGTTCGCGGATAAATAAGGGGCCCGCCATTCGGCGGGCCTCCCCAATGCAGGAGGAAACCACCATGAAGCAGATACTGACAGCCCTGCTCGTCACTATCACCATTGCCTTCAGCGCCCAGGCGGAAAAAGCACTTTCCCTGACCCCGCAGGAAACCTATGACATGGTTCAGGAGCAGGGGGATCAACTGCTGTTTGTGGATGTCCGGGATCCGGTTGAAATCATGTTTATCGGCTTCACCGATGTGGTCGACAAGAATATCCCGTTCAAACTCGCCGATCGCTCGAATTTCCTGGAGGACAAAGGCCGGTTTGCCATGAATAACAATCCGGAGTTCGCAGCGGAGGTGGAAAAGGCGCTTCAGGAGAAAGGTCTCACCAAGGATGACCTGGTCATAACCATGTGCCGCTCCGGGTCCAGCCGTGGCAAGCCAAGCGCGGAATACCTGTTGGAACGGGGTTTCACCAATGTGAAGTACATTGACCACGGCTTTCAGGGAAGTGGCGCCAAAGAAGGCAAGAAGAAAGGCATGAGAATTGTAAATGGCTGGCAGAATGAAGGCCTGCCGTGGTCCATGACGCTAGACGCCGAGAAGATCTATCGTCCTTGAGTCGGATGTAAACGCCCGGGGTCAATGGACACCGGGCTTTCAAACTCAGAAGGTGAACGTACGCATCTTCGGGTTGAGCATTTGGCCGGCCATTTCCGGAGGCATGGCAACGCCAACGCCGTCAATCAGATCGTCCTTGGCGTAGTCGCTGTTCGGAAGATACAACGCACAGACCTTCGCCTCACCACCGTTTTTCAACAGACCGCGCAGCATCTGCCCCGGAGTCACATCTTTGGGTTTGAGCGCGGGGGCTTTGTAGGACTTAATTGCCAGGTCACCGGCTTTGTCGCACAGCAGCACGTTTACCTTGGCTCCCTGCTGGGCCATCGTGTTCGAAAGCACCATCGCCATGCCCTGTGTCTGCAGCGAATCGCTGGACAGGATCACCAGCACTTCTTCAACACCACCTTTATGACTGTCGGCATGAACGCCGATAGGTACGGCTGCAATCAGCGCAGCCGCGGCGATGGCTTTGATTGACTTGATCATGGGAAAAGCTCCTTTTTGGTTGATCGAAAGACTTCGAAACCAATGTATCTGGCCAAGATCGAGCCTTCAGTGACAAAGTCACTTTCAACGCTATGCCTGTGGCAAAGCTGACCAACCTTGCATATTTCTATTTAGTCTAACGATAGAACCTTAAGTTTGGTACGCTTTGATATATCTCAAGCACCACTCGCGCACAGCAAACAAAGACAAGAGGTTCGAGGCATGATCAGCAACACAACCACCACGGGCAGCGTCAAAACCCATACCGTCGTAATCGTGGGCGGCGGAGCGGCCGGTATATCGGTGGCATCAAGCATCCACAAACGGGATGGCAATATCGACATCGCCATTATTGAGCCAGCTACCCGGCACCACTACCAGCCGGGCTGGACCATGGTGGGTGGTGGGGTTTTCCGGCCAGAAGTCACCTCCAAGCCCATGTCAGAAGTGATGCCAAAATTCGTATCCTGGTACCAGCAACCGGTAACCGCCATCGACCAGGACAACAACCAGGTTTCTCTGGGTGACGGCTCTTCCCTGGAATACAAGGCCCTGGTACTCGCTCCAGGCCTGGAGCTGAACTGGGCCGGCATTGAAGGCCTTGAGGAAGCTCTGGGCTCCAATGGGGTCACGTCCAATTACCGGGAAGGTATGGCCAGCTACACCTGGGACATGGTGCAGAGCCTCAAGAAAGGCCGGGCCCTGTTCAGCCAGCCGCCAATGCCGATCAAGTGTGCCGGTGCGCCCCAGAAAGCCATGTACCTGTCTGCCGACTACTGGCTCAAGCACGGCGTCCTGAACAATGTGGATATTCAGTTCCATAACGCCGGCGCCGTGCTGTTCGGCGTGGCCGATTACGTCCCGGCCCTGGAAGCGTACATTGAAAAATACGGGATCGACCTGAAGTTCCAAAGCACACTGGTTGCAGTGAATGGGCCGGCGCAAACAGCAGTTTTCCGCTCGACCGATGGCGAGGGCAAGAGTCAGGACCGCGAGATAGGCTTCGAAATGCTCCACGCTGTGCCGCCACAGCGGGCACCGAAGCTTATCCGGGAATCCGCACTGGCCAATGAGGGCGGTTGGCTGGATCTTGAAGACGACACCCTCCGCCACAAGACCTACGCCAACATCTTCGGCCTTGGCGACGTAAGCGGAACCGGCAACGCCAAAACCGCTGCTGCGGTGCGCAAACAGGCACCGGTAGTCGCCGAAAATCTGGTCGCTACACTGAAAAACCATCAGCTCGAGGCCGCCTACCTCGGCTATGGCTCATGCCCCCTTACTGTAGAAAACGGCAAGATCGTACTGGCCGAGTTCGGCTATGGTGGGGTTCTCCAACCCAGTTTCCCGAAATGGATCAACGATGGCACCAAGGCCACCCGGGCCGCCTGGTGGCTGAAGGCAAAGCAACTGCCCGCCCTGTACTGGCATGGTATGTTGAAGGGGCATGAATGGCTCGCGAAACCGGCCAAAAGATAAGTTTCCGAACCGGCAAGGGTGAAACGCACCCAAACGTTCTGTGACACATGAAAACAACTCTGGAACAAGGAGTTTTAGCGCTGAATTCTTGGCAAATTCGCGTTTGCAATCAGGAATTCCCCTAGCTCCTTAAGTCGTATCCCCTATAGTTTTTTGCAATATTTGTCCTAGTTTGAAATGGTGAATATTCTTGTTCCCATTCAAACCAGGCTTTGTAATGCGAAAGAATCTACCGGTCACGGATAACGAGAAAACCTTCTCGCCCAACCAGAAACTGATTTCTTCCACTGATCTGAAGGGGAAGATTCGCCACTGTAACTCCGCGTTTGTCGAGGTCAGTGGTTTCAGTCGTGATGAGCTGGTCGGCCAGCCTCACAACATCGTCCGGCATCCGGATATGCCGTCGGCCGCCTACGAAAACATGTGGTCCCATCTTAAAGCCGGTCAGCCCTGGATGGGTCTGGTAAAAAATCGGTGTAAGAACGGTGACTACTATTGGGTCAGTGCCTACGTTACGCCCGTAACCCAGAACGGTAACGTGGTCGGGTACGAGTCCGTCAGATCCTGCCCGGACAGAGAAGACGTGAAGCGGGCGGAAAAACTGTATGCCTCCATCCGTGCAGGAAAGTCCGGCATCCCTCTGTGGCACAGGGTGCAACCTCCCACCATCTTTCTTGCCCTCGTATTCATCGTCGCAGGCGCCCTGTTTCTGGCCGGTCAGCAAACCTTCTCGGAACTGGTTCTGGCCGGTGGCGTCATTGCTTATGCCGGCTGGATGCATCTGGCCCGTAAGCAACTAATGGGGTCGGTCACGAAGCTACTTGAACACAGCTTTACGGATGATCTCGCTGCAAAGAGCTACACCGATGACGACCTGCCACTTGGGCGCATCAAAGTTGCAGTGAAAGCCCAACAAGCACACCTGGATGCGGTACTTACCAGACTTGAAGATTCTGCCGATGAGATGAGGCTGCACTCTGTTAAAGGTCGGGAGGTCAGTTTCGAAGCACAGGAGGCCCTGAAGCAGCAGCAGTCCGAGACCGAACAGGTCGCAGCGGCCGTGCACGAGATGTCTCAAACGATTGCTGAAGTCTCATCAAATGTTCAATCAACCGCAGAGCGAGCAGACAGTGCCAAGGAATTTGCCAATGAGGGTCGCTCTGTTGTTCGCGGCACTCGGGAGGCGATTGAGACCCTTAAGGGTTCCGTCCATGGCATCAGCGATTCCGTCGGGGAATTGGCGCAACAGACTCAACAAATAGCCTCCGCTGCAAAGATTATCGAGGAAATCGCCGAACAGACCAACCTGCTGGCACTGAATGCCGCCATAGAAGCAGCCAGGGCCGGGGAACATGGTCGCGGTTTCGCTGTGGTAGCCGAGGAGGTGCGAGGTCTGGCCTCCCGCACCCGCAACTCGACGAGTGAAATCCATGGCATCGTAAACGAATTGATTTCTCGCTCTGAGGAGGCCAATCAAAAGGCCGACGAAGGCAAACTTTCAGCAGACGAAGGCATGGAAAAAATGCTCTCGGCCGAGAGCACTCTGAATGATATCGCCGAGTCCGTCACCAACATTGCTGAAATGGCGCTGCAAATGGCGGCAGCCGTAGAGGAACAGGCTCAGGTATCGGACCAGATCAACGAACAAGTGGAGAAAATCTCCGATCTGGCGTCCAACAACCTGGCCAAAGGTGAGGAGTCCACCCAATGCGTGAAAAACATTGAACAGATTGCGAATGATTTGCACGAACTCGTCGTAAGGTTCAAGTGACGGATTATTCCAGGTGGCACGACGACAATGATTAAACAAGGTCTGGCGTCGGCGCTGATGGATGCGGCGGTTGATGCCATTATCGTTATTGATGACAAAGGAATCATTCAGCAGTTCTCCGAGTCTGCGACAGTGCTTTTCGGCTATGCTCCTGAGGAAGTATTGGGTAAGAACGTGTCCATGCTCATGCCTGAGCCCGACGCCCGGCATCATGACCAATACATCGAAAACTACAAAAGCAGCGGCGTTGGGAAGATTATTGGCATCGGTCGTGATGTCAGGGGCCAGCGGAAGAACGGTCAAACCTTCCCAATGCACCTATCGGTAGGCGAGACCAGACTTGCTGACCAACATCTGTTTGTCGGCATCTGCCATGACCTCAGCAGTTATAAAAATGCACTCGACAAACTTGCCGCAGCCGAGGAGCGTTATCGGGAAATCGTCCAGGCGCAGAAACAGTTTATCCTTCGCCTCGACAGCGATTTCCGCATTACCTTTGCTAATGCCTCATTTACCAGGGCACTCGGAACAGAGAACACCGATATTATCGGTGCCCCCATCACGGTCTTCTTTAACGAACCAGGCCACCGACTCCGTCAAAGACTGGCTTCACTGTTCAATGATAAGGATGCGTCTGACGAGATTGCCGTCAAAGTAACCATGATTGGAAAAGACGGCGCGCAAACGTTGGTCGAATGGAACTTTAGAAGGACGTCGGCGCCCGGAAGCGACGATGCCGAGCTGCAGGGCTTTGGCATCGACGTATCTGAACAGGAGCGGGCGCTCCAGCAGGCACACTATCTCAGAACCCACGATCCTTTAACTGGCTTGCTTAACAAACAAACACTCGTTGAAGATTGTAAGGTCTGGTTCAAAAGCGCCAGTCCCGGGGCGCTGCTCTTCATCGATATTGAGCATTTCAGCCTTATCAATCAGAGTTATGGTTACGAGATTGGCGATGCAGTTCTTATCAAGCTTGCCAATCGTATCGGTCGCGCTATTCAGCGAGCCAATCATTGCGCGCGCGCAGGAGCGGATACGTTCATTGTCGCACTGCATGTCAGCAGCCGTGCAGACGCAGAGGCCATTGCTGAACGCATTGTCGACTACGTTTCGAAGCCTTTTAAACTTCGGGAAAACCAGTTGAATGTGAGGGCAACCATCGGGATTGCGATGTACCCTGCGGATTCCGGGGTTGTTGAGATACTACCGGAATTGGCGGAGTCCGCCAAAGGGTCTGCACGGCGACGCAACCAGCGTATCGGCGTCTTTGATTCCGAACATCACAAGGTTCTCCACCGGCAAATAGAGATTGAGCAGGGGCTCAAGGATGCTATTGAGAACCAATTACTGTCGGTCTATCTCCAACCAAAATACTACTGCTCTGATCGGACTATCGCCGGCTATGAAGCCCTGGTTCGCTGGCATCACCCAATTGAAGGCTTTATCTCTCCGGGCGAGTTCGTTCCGATAGCGGAAAAGTCATCGCTCGGTCTGGAGCTGGATCGCTATGTTCTGGGTCAGGTTTTTGCAATCGTCTCAACCGCTCGAGACACGACTCCAGGCTTTCCACCGGTCGCCATCAACATAACACCGGCACACTTTTCACAAACGGATTTCCACAAGTGGGTATTGGCAGGCATCGCAGAGGCGCAAATTCCGATTGAAAGCATCGAACTCGAAATTACCGAGGGTGCAGTCATGGAAAGGTCGGAAGAAGCCCATCAGAACCTTGATGCGCTTCGCACCCAGGGTGTTCGTACCGCTATTGATGATTTCGGCACTGGTTACTCTTCACTGAACTATTTGCGATACCTTGGTATTGATGACCTGAAAATCGACAAAACCTTTGTTGATGAGGTACTGACGGAAAAAGGAGCAGTGATCGTCAAATCCATTATTGATATCGCCGTCGCTCACGATATTCAGGTTATCGCAGAGGGCGTGGAAACTGTTCAGCAGTTCGAACTGTTACGTGAAATGGGTTGTCATCTGTGCCAGGGCTATCTACTGTCGAAGCCACTACCTGTTGAAGAAGCCATTGAACTCTTTTCCCAGCAGCCGTCTGGCCAAACAAAGTGAGTCAGAACCATGGACAGCAGTACCCTGGAGAAACGTCGGCTCACCGCACTTGAGCGCCTGGGCATCCTGGATACGCCACCGGAAGATCGGTTCGAAAGACTCACCCGGATTGCCCGCCAGTACTATCGCGTGAAAACCGCGCTATTTTCGATTATTGATCATGAGCGCCAGTGGTTTAAATCTCGCCAGGGCCTTGAAACCAGCGAAACCCCCCGCTCCGTTGCTTTTTGCGATTACGCAATCCAGCAGGACAAAGCGTTTATCGTGTCGGATGCCACGAAGGATCCACGCTTTTCGCAAAATCCCCTCGTAACCGGCTTCCCCCATATTCGATTCTATGCCGGCATGCCGGTGCGGGAGCCAACCGGATTCAAAATAGGCACGATCTGCATCATCGACGATAAGCCCAGGGATTTTGGGGAATTGGATCTCGATATCCTTCGCAACCTGGCCACGATGATTGAGGACGAACTCGAGCGAACCTATCTCTCGATCGAAAACCATGAATTTGTGGAAGTGTCCCACCTGAACCGGTCGATCCAGCGTGCCCTGAACGTCTTTCTGACCAGTGACAACCAGCACGCCGCCTTCGAGCAGATGCTGAACGATATACTCTCTCTCACCGGCAGCCAGTTCGGTTTCATCGGCGAAACGCTGTTCCGGGCTAACGGCGACCGCTATCTGAAAATCGGCGCGATCACCAACATTGCCTGGAACCCGAAAACACAGGCGCTTTACCAGCAGGTGGAAAGGCGGGGGCTGGTTTTCGACCGCCTTGATACCCTGATTGCCCTTCCGATGACCACGGGAGAGGTGGTGATCTCCCAAGATGTGACAACCGACCCCCGCCGCGGAGGTTTGCCGGAAGGGCACCCAAACATCGACGCCTATATCGGGATTCCGGTCTTCTCGGGCGATCAACAGGTGGGGCTCGTAGGGCTGGCCAATCGCCTCGGGGGATATAAGGTCAGGCTAGCCGAAGAGTTGGAGCCACTGCTACAAACCCTCGGGAACCTGATTGAACGGAAGCGCCTGCATCACGAAAAACAACAGCATCAGGAACGCCTTGAAAAGGCCGCTAATTACGATGCCCTAACGGGGTTGCCCAACCGTCGGAGGCTCACGGAAATCTTCACCCAGGAGCTCCATGAAGCCAACCTTCGCCATGGCACAGTCGCGCTCTGTTTCATTGATCTGGACGGCTTCAAAGCCATCAACGATCACCATGGCCATGCTTTGGGCGACGCTGTTCTGAAGATCATTTCCGAACGTCTGAAAGCCACTATCCGGCAACACGATGCCATCGGCAGGCTGGGGGGCGATGAATTCGTCGCCGTTCTCAGGGATGTCGAAGACTCAACGGTCTACAGCCGGATTCTGGAAGCTATCCGCCGCCCCATCAGCTACCAGAATGCCGTCATGAAACTTTCGGCCAGTATGGGGGTAACCGTTTATCCCGATGACGCCGAAGACCCGGATACTCTGCTTCGGCATGCCGATCAGGCAATGTATGCGGCGAAAGACGCGGGAAAGGACAACTATAGCCTGTTTGATCTGGCCTCTCACTTCACTCGAAAGGAACGCGTGCGTGTTCTTGAGCAGGTTGACGAGGCGCTGGCAAAAAAACAGTTCGAGCTTTATTACCAACCGAAAATCAACTTCCGGACTGGGTCGGTAGAGGGCTTTGAAGCCCTCATCCGCTGGAACCATCCCGAAGAAGGGCTTCTTTCCCCGGCCCGCTTCCTGGAGCACCTGGAGTTTACCGACTACGCCAGAGAAGTTGGACTGTTCGTGATGGAAAGCGCCGTTGGCGTGATCTGTGAGTTCATGAGCCTGGGGCTGCCGTATACGGTCAGTATCAATCTCAGCCCCTCCCACTTCCTGAGTGAACACTTCCCCGACGATATAACGGGCATGCTGAACGAGTGCCCTCACGAGGTGCGTGACCGGCTGATCATTGAAATCCTGGAAACGACCGCATTGGACGATACCACTACCGTCATGAAGAATCTCAGTGTCTGTCGCAATACCGGTCTTTGCATCTCCCTGGATGATTTCGGAACCGGTTATTCGTCACTGAATTACTTCCGGACATTGCCGGCCCAGGAAGTGAAGATTGATCGAACCTTTGTGGGTGATCTGATAGGGAACCAGGATAACTCGATGATCGTAGAAGCTATTTTACGCCTGTCCCAGAGTTTTCAGAGGCGCGCTGTGGCGGAAGGGGTGGAGACGGCCGAGCAAGAACAACGTCTCCTCGAACTTGGCTGTGATGTCGGTCAGGGCTACCGGTACAGTCCACCTCTGCCACTGGCAGAAGCGCTCGACTGGGCCAATAATTTCAATTGGGCTCGTTACCATTCGGGCCACAACTAGCCGCGAACAAGCGGCCTTTGTGTGAGGGATCACATGCACCTGACTGCAGAAACCAGGCTCAATGCCATTCTTGACGGCACCGGGGCAGGCACCTGGGAATACAACCTGGACACCGGCGAAATCATTTTTAATGAACGCTGGGCCACCATGCTGGGTTACACCCTGGAAGAACTTGCGCCGTTGTCGTTCGAAACCTGGGAAAAACTCAGTCACCCAACCGATATAGAGTCGGCAAACGACGCGCTGAACGCTTACCTGAGCGGTGAAGCCCCCCAGTTTGAGTGCGTGGTGAGGATGCTTCACAAAGATGGTGGCTGGCGCTACATCCACACCCGCGGCATGCTGCTTAGTGATAAACGGGGACTGGATACCCGCTGGTTAATGGGAACCCATCTGGATGTCACTCGGGAGAAACTAAGCCAGCACCAGATGGAGCAGCTCGCCAAATCCCTGCCAGGCATCATCTATACCTTTGTACTTGAACCAGGCGGTCGCTACTACTTTTCCTATCTGAGCGAAAAGACCTGGGATTTTTATGGGCTGACCAACGAAGAATGTCTGGATGACCCCGACAAAATCTTTAACCTGATCCATCCGCATGATCTCCCGAGGGTGCATGAGAGCATCGCCGTTTCTGCCGAGACCCTGGACGAGTGGGTCTGCGAATACCGCGTTCAGACCAGTCGCGGCACATACTGGCTTAAAGGTGTGTCGCAGCCCGAGAAAGACCCGGATGGCAGAATCAGCTGGCATGGAATGACCATTAATATCGACACCGAGAAGAACCTGGAGCTCGAGCTGGAGCAACTCTCGATTACCGATGAGCTGACCGGATTGTACAACCGGCGTTATATGTTACGGAAATTGGACGAATCCGTGGCGCAGGGTGAGCGGTACGGGGATACCTTCTCGCTAATCTCTCTGGACATCGATTTCTTCAAAACCATCAATGACTCCTACGGGCACCCCACTGGCGACGCGGTGCTGCAACGGTTCGCCGATATTATCGAATCCAGGACCCGAAAATCCGATATCGTGGCGCGTACAGGGGGCGAAGAGTTCATTATCTTCATGCCCAACACCGGGCTGTCCGAAGCCGGGCAGGTGGCGGAATCCCTGCGCATTGCCCTGCAGACAGAAAGCTTTGTCAGTGACGAAGGCGAAACGTTTGGCATTACCTTCAGTGCGGGTGTGGTTAACTGGTCCGGATCCGGCTCAGAGTCCCAGACCACATCTGTGCGGGATTTACTCTCGGCCTGCGACCAGTCAATGTATACCGCCAAGAGAGCGGGGCGGAACCGGGTCGTGGCCGATGGCAACGGAGAATGATCCCGGGGCAACATTCAACGTATTCATTACGCCCACGACAATCAGCAACGGAGAATAAACATGATCGGATACGTCACCCTTGGCGTCAGTGATATGGAAAGAGCAAAAACATTCTATGCGGACTTGTTGAGCGACCAGGGGGCCAAGGTACTTCTGGATATGGGCCGCATCGCATTCATTGGCAAGAGCATGGGCGCCCCTATGCTGGCAGTTTGCGTTCCCTTCAATGAAGAGCCCAACCATCCCGGCAACGGTAACATGGTCGCTCTGCCTGCCGGTTCGAAAGAGAGCGTGAATGCCATGTACAAGAAGGCCATTGATCTCGGTGCCACCTGCGACGGCGAGCCCGGTCAGCGAATTCCGGACCAGTTCTACGGTGCTTACGTGAAGGACCCGGACGGCAACAAGCTGGCGTTTTTTGTTTTCGGTTAATCGCAAACGGCCCTTGAAAGGGGCCGTTTTACAAGCTCTGGGGCTGCACTGGTCCGCTGGGCTAGAGTGATAGCGTCTCCGACCCTGGCGTCACAGAGGAGGTGATTATGTCTGAGGCATCAACCAAACCGGAACAAAACCAACTTCTGGCAGCCCTGTCTGAACCTGCAAAAACCAGGATATTCCCGCGACTCAAACTGGTTGAGCTGAAGCTGGGAGACGTGATTTACGAATCGGGTCAGCCCATTGAGTTCGTCTATTTTCCGACCAACTGCATCATTTCCTTGTTGAATGTCATGATCGACGGCTCTTCCGCCGAAATCTCGGTGGTGGGAAATGAGGGTATGGCCGGTATCGCCGTGTTCATGGGTGGCGAAAGCACCCCCAACCGAACGATTGTTCAAAGCGAGGGCTTCGCCTACCGAATGCCCGCCGCTGAACTCAAGACTGAGTTCAACAACAGCTCCGAAGTCAGGGTGTTGACCCTGCGCTATACTCAGGCGCTGATCACCCAGATGTCCCAAACGGCGGTGTGTAATCGCCACCATACGATTGACCAACAACTCTGCCGCTGGCTTCTGTTGTCACTTGACCGGTTGCCCTGCAGTCGGCTGAACATGACCCAGGAACTCATTGCCAACATGCTGGGAGTCCGTCGTGAGGGAGTTACCGAAGCCGCTGGCAAACTTCAGAAACTGGGTATTATCGAGTACCAACGAGGACACATTACCGTCCTGGACAGACCACAACTCGAAGCACACTCCTGTGAATGTTACAGAGTGGTCAAGCGGGAGACAGACCGCCTTGCCGCCAGCGGTCCGCCAGTCTAGAGCAGGAGCGGCACGATCTTCGGGCTTCCATCCATCGGGCGCCGATTGAGCGTCTTCACCCGGTACATGGCACTGTCGGCGGTTTTCAGAAGAGAATCAGCGGTCTCTCCGTTATCAGGATAAACACTCACACCGATACTGAGCTGAAGTGACACTTCATGACCGCCGATTACGACTGGAACGCCTGCGGCTTCACGTATTTTATCGGCAACGGCAGCAGCATGATCCGGCTGGGCGATTTCGGCCAACAGCACCACAAACTCATCCCCGCCATACCGACACACGGTATCCGCTGCCCTCACGCAACTTTTCAGTTTTTCAGCCATGGCCGTCAGAATTATGTCACCACTGTCGTGACCTAGAGCGTCATTGATACTCTTGAAATTATCCAGATCAATGAACAAGACCGCCATCTGGGCACCGTGTCGCAGGGCCAGTGACAGCGATTGATCAAAGCGCTCATAAAACGCCCTGCGATTGTGCAGCCCCGTCAGTTCATCATGTTGTGCAAGGTGCTCCATTCGGGCAGTGGTTGCCCGGGAAAAGCGGGCGTCATGAAATACAATCACGGCGCCAACCACCTCTCCATGGCGGTTGTGGATGGGCGCTGCCGAGTCTTCAATCGCCAACTCCACACCATTCCTGGCTACCAGCAGAGCGTTTGCCTCCAGAGCAACAATACTGTCCGACAGGATTGCCCGCCTTGCAGGATCGGGCGTGGTTTTGTGCGTCTTTGCGTCCACTACGTGAAAAATCTCACGCAGGGGGCGACCAATGGCTTCCTGTCGACTGAAACCGGTCAGCGTTTCCGCCACCATATTCATGTAAGACACACGACCGTCGATATCCGTACTCAATACAGCGTCACCAATCGAGTCGAGAGTCACCTGCGCCCGCTCTTTCTCATCGAACAGCTGCTCCTCGGCTTTCTTCCGGGCTTTCTCATGGGCTTTATAGGTACTGATATCCTCGACCGTATGCACGTATCCGTGCCCCGGCACGCCATCTGTCAGCAGGGCAGCGTTGCGACGGGTCCAGATAACGTGGCCGTTAGCGCACTTCAATCGGGCTTCACAGAGGAAAGGTCGATGGCCGAGAACCGCCTTTTCCCAGTGCTGAAGTGTCTTTTCATGATCCTGTGGGTGAATAACAGAGCTCCAATGCGATCCGATCAGCTCCTCGGCGCTCCAGCCACAGAGTTTTTGATACGCGGTATTGCTGTACAGGCATTTGCCATTTCGATCCGTAATCAATATGCCCAATGGCAAGGCATCACTGAACGGAATACCTTTGCCCGGGCCCGTGCTTGAACGATGGTCCGCCGCCAGGGGGAAAAAATCTCGATATCTCAGCATGCTGTCCATCTCCGGTTTCGATCGCAACCTCAATCCGGCGATTCTGCTGGCGACCGGTTGAAGTGCCGCCGCGATATCGCGCGCAGGTGCTCTTTCAACATTACCTATAATTCACCCTAAACCGGCCCTTCGGAAGCTTCCGTTCGCTAACGCACATAGAAGGCTCTCCGGTACCGAAGCAGCCCTCCGCGCTGTCCTGATCCCCGACATCGGAGTAAACTCAAACGAGGTAGCTCAGAGTCAGATCTCGGGAGGCGCATATCGGAGGGCCTATGAAAAACCAGGACGGATACCCGGATGCCGAGAGCTATGACAAGCTGCGGCGCAGTGCCAAAGATCTGATCGACCACGGAGTTGCACCGTCCAGCCGGGGCGGCAATCTTGGCGTCGATGCTCTGAAGCTGCTTTATGAGCGCGCCAGCACACCGGAATCTGCAGCCGACGCCCTCAAACTGCTCCATGAGCTTCAGACCTATCAGGTCGAACTTGATCTTCTTTATGAGCAGCTTCGGGCCAACGAACACGAAATCAACGAGGAACTGGCTCACTACAAAGCGCTTTATGAGTATGCGCCGGTCGCCTATCTGATTGTTGCCAACGACGGTGAGATCATTGAAGGCAACCATGCTGCAGGCGTGCTTCTGGGCCAAAATGCCCCGGAACTTTCTGGCAGGCCTCTGGGCGCATTTCTATCGCCGGGTGAAAACGTCGCGGTCGACACACTACTCAGGAATTGCCAGATAGAGAAAAATACGCATGCATCGTTTGAACTGGCGGACCGTAAACGGGTAAAAATCAGCGCAAAGTCCACAGCTGCAGGGAACAGCATTCTCATGATATTGACCGAAGCAACGACGCTTTCCGCAAAGCTCTGATGCACATTGTTGGTATCGGAGCCTCGGCTGGTGGTCTGGCATCGTTAGAAAACTTTTTCCGCAATACCCCTTGCGATACCGGCATGGCATTCCTCGTGGTACAGCACCTCGACCCGACTCAGAAGGCCCTGTTGCCGGAACTTCTCCAACGCTACTCTGAAATGCCCGTTTTCGAGGCAAAGCAGGACATGCCAGTCCGTGCCGATTCAATTTACGTTATCCCGCCAAACCGGGAGCTGCGGGTTACCAATGGAACCTTGAAATTGAAGGAACCAGCAGAAGCCCGGGGGCTGCGTCTCCCGATCAATGTGCTGTTTTCATCGCTGGCCAGTGCGCAAAACGAGCGGGCCATTGCCGTTGTACTCTCCGGCATGGGGTCCGACGGCACTCTGGGCCTGCAGACTGTCAAGGCCACCGGTGGGCTGACTCTGGCAGAGAGTCCAGAGTCAGCCCAGTTCGATGCCATGCCAAAAAGCGCAATCGAAAAAGGGTGTGCCGATATTGTGGCACCAGCAGACGAATTGCCAGCTCGTATTCTGGAGTATATCCGGCGCGTCCCAGAGTCGGGTGAACACCGTCACCCCACCAGGCGCGAAGTCATGCCGGGTAGCCAGCTGGCTCCACTTCTGAACTTGCTCCAGCAACACACCCGACACGACTTTTCCCTTTATAAGCCCACCACGCTAAACCGCCGCATAGAGCGGCGTATGGTTATCCACGGGATCTCGGATCTTGCCCAGTACACCCGTTTTGTCGCCGAGAACGATCAGGAAGCTCAGCTTTTATTCCGGGAACTTCTGATCGGGGTTACCAAGTTTTTCCGTGATCCTGAAAGCTGGGATTACCTGGTCGAAACGGGCCTGCCGGAGCTGATCGCAAATCTACCAGCGGAACATACCCTGCGGGCCTGGGTGGTCGGTTGTTCAACGGGAGAAGAAGTCTATTCGCTGGCGATTGCATTCAGCGAAGCCATGGAAAAAATGGAGCCTAAACGAGACCTGGACCTTAAGATTTTCGCCTCTGACATAAATCCAGAAGCCATCACTGTTGCCAGGAGAGGCCAGTATTCCCTCACTATTGAAAACACCGTCTCCCAAGCAAGGCTGGCACGCTTTTTTACCAAACACGATGGCTATTACCAGATAAGCCCATCAATACGGGACAAAGTCCTGTTTGCCCAGCACGACATCATTCTGGATCCGCCCTTCACTAAACTCGACATGATTGCCTGCCGCAACCTGCTCATTTACTTTGACCTGACGCTACAAAGGCGGATATTGCCCCTGTTGCATTACAGCCTTCGCCCCAACGGTTTATTGATGCTCGGAAGTTCGGAAACGATCGGTCGCCTGAATCATCTGTTTGCACCGATTAAGCCTAAAATGCGCCTTTACCGACGCAAACCTTTCGAATCCACCCGGCACTCCGAGTTCCTGCTAAAATCGTTTCCACCAATGTCCACATTGCCCAAGGAGCAGTCCGTGTCGCCCACCAAGGTTTCCACGCAGGAGACGACCCACTCTCTGCAGTCGGCCGCAGACAATATTTTGCTGCAAGTCTATGCGCCGGCTGCTGTGGTGCTCAACGGCGATGCTGACATCGTATACATCAGTGGACGGACGGGTAAGTATCTTGAACCCGCTGCAGGCAAAGCCGACTGGAACATCCACGCCATGGCCAGGGACGGTCTACGCGAACCCCTCTATAGCGCCTTGAAACAAGCATCAGCTCAGGATGAGCCGGTTGAGCTGACGGGAGTCTTGGTGCAAACAGGCTCTGGCACACAGCCCGTGAATCTGACGGTTCAGGCCCTGCATACACCCGATGCCCTGAAAGGTATGACCCTCGTAGTTTTCCGCGATGCGCCATCACCCCCAAAGCGGCACACAACCGCTTCAGACAAGAAGGCGGAGCACTCTGAAGAAATCCAACAGTATCAACAGGAAATCGAAAGCCTGCGCCAGCAGGCAAAAATGACACGGGAAGAACTGCAGGCATCCAACGAAGAACTTCAGTCCACCAACGAAGAGTTGCAGTCTGCCAATGAGGAGCTGACAACATCAAAAGAAGAAATGCAGTCGATGAACGAGGAATTGCAAACTATCAATACGGAGTTGCAAACCAAGCTGGATGACCTGGCTCTTGCACAGAGTGACATGCAAAATGTGCTCAACAGTATTGAAATTGCGGTTCTTTTCCTCGATCAGGACCTGAATGTGCGGCGTTATACTGAACGGGCAGCAACCATTATCAGTTTGCGCGAAAACGACATCGGACGGCCGCTCAGCGACCTGACCAGCAGCCTCCGTTATTCCGAGCTACAGCAGGACGCCCGGGAAACCCTCAATACCCTGGCGGTTTGCGAAAAACAGATTACCACTGAGGATGACCGCTGGTTCTCGGTCCGAATCATACCCTACCGCAGGCTGGACAATATGATTGACGGGGTGGTCATCACGCTGGTGGATATCACCGAGACCAAAAACCTGGAATCGTCCCTGCGCCAACACCCCGAAACCTGAAGCAGCGTCGAACCTACGCCACTGTCGACTACATACCCTGTTCTACTCAAACCACCATCGCGGCAATAGCTGATTGATCGCCGGCCGCATAAATCGATCGTCAATCAACCAGATTACGCCCCGGTCTTCCGGAGTACGAATAACCCGCCCGGCCGCCTGGGCCACTTTCTGCAAACCGGGAATCAAATACGTGTAGTCATAGCCGGCGCCAAATCGTTGCTCCAGGCGAGCCTTCAGGATTTCATGCCAGGCATCAAACGGCGGCAGGCCCAGGGTGGCCACAAAGGCGCCGATTAACTGATCACCCGGCAGATCAATGCCTTCACTGAACACCCCACCCAACACCGCAAACGCCACACTGCCTTCCGGTTTCCGGAAACCTGCCAGAAAGTCTGCTCGCTCCTGAGGCGACATGCTCGGCTGTTGGATGCGCTGGGGTATATCCGGCGCCTGCTTCGCCAGCGCGTTGCTGGCCTGCCTCGCATATTTGAAGCTGCTGAAAAACGCCAGGTAGTGCCCGGGCCTTTCCCGGAACTGCCGGGCAATCAGCTCGGCAATCGGCGCGAGCGACGCCTCCCTGTGGGCCTGGCGGGTGCTGATGTCAGGAGTGAAGTGCACCTGCAGCTGGTCCGCGCTGAACGGGCTGGGCAACGAGGTAAAACGGGAATCCTCGGGCAATCCCAGCAGGTCCCGGTAGTAAACACCGGGACTCAGGGTAGCGGAGAACAGCAGGACCGAGTGCGCGGCTTCAAACCGCTCGCGCAGGAAATCCGCCGGGATCAGGTTCTGGATGGTCAGACTGGCCCGCCCCCGACCGGCGCGCTGAAATTCGCACAGGGAATGATCACCAAAGGAGTCCGCCAGCTTCATGAAGGAAACGCTTTCAAACAGCAGTTCCTGCAGGGCCAGATCCGGCGGATTGTCGGCCAGGTAATCCGTCAGGTTGGAAACCATCGCCTGCAAGGCCCCAAGCAATTGCGTCGGCAGTGTTTCCAGAAACTCCGGGCTCTCTGTATCAGTCTGGTGATCCCGGATCAGGCTCTGCCAGGCGCGGGCTGTCCGGTCGATGGCGGATTTCAGCGGCTTCGGCGCGGTTTTTTTGATCCTCAGCAACCGCTGCTGATCCAGCCGAACCGAATACATACCCCGGCCACGGTCCACCAGGTTATGGGCTTCGTCCACCAGTAAACCGGCCTTCCAGTTATTCTGGCGAATCAAACCGTGGAGCAGGGCGGATTGATCGAACAGCCGATTCACATCACCGATCACCACATCGCTCCAGCGGGCCATTTCCTGGGCGAGAAAATACGGGCAAATATTATGACCGGCAGCGATCTTCGCCAGGTTGTGCTGATCCAGCGTCCCTTGGGTCTGGGCCGCTTCCGCCCGCGCATCCGGCAGCCGGTCAAAAAACCCTTTGGCCAGCGGGCAGGAATCGCCATGACAGGCCTTGTCCGGGTGCTCGCAGGCGTCGTCTTTTGACACCAGCTCCAGGGTTCGCAGTGGCCAATGCGGCGCGGCTTGAGCCGAACGCAGGCGGGCCACCGCGTCCATGGCCAGCTGACGGGCAGTATTGCGACAGGTGAGGTAGAACAGCCGGTCCTGCCCGGCCGATGGCATCGCCATCAACGCCGGAAACAGAGTGCCGAGGGTCTTGCCCAGGCCAGTGGGAGCTTCCAGCAGCAGGGTGCCGGACTTAATCGTGTTCTTGTACACCGTCTCCGCCAGCTGGCGCTGCCTGGGTCGAAATTCGGGGAAAGGAAACTTGAGGCCAGCGAGCAGGGCATTTCGCTGCTCTCGGTGGTGCTCTTCCTGTTCGGCCCAGGCCTTGTATTGATCACAAAGGATTTCCAGCTCCAGCCAGAGCTCCTCGGCACGGGCGGTCTCCACCACCGGCGTTTCCTTGTCCTTGCCGGTGTCGTAATAGATCAGCGCCAGCTCCAGGGTTTTTCGATTTTCCTGCCGGCACAAAAGCGCGCCGTAGGCTCGCAGCTGGGCACGGTGAAGCGCCCGCTGATGCTCGCGGATTCGGGCCAGGTCACCCCGATGGGTCTTGATTTCCTCCAGCCTGCCTCGGTGCGGGTTATAGATATCAGCGCGCCCGGAAAGCAACAGTCCCAGGCATTCACCGGTTAGTAAATACTCGCTTTTATAACCATAACCGCGCCGGGATTGTATCGCCTGATGGCCAGCAATGCCTTCCTCGGCACTGGGTGCCGGGGTATAGCGGAAGTCCAGATCGCCCTTACGGGCGGCAAATTCGCACAGGGTACGGACGGCAACCTTCACCGTCATTCCATCGCCTCGCTGTCCTGCCAGCGCACGTAACAGACACTGGCGGGGATGCCTTCAACCGCAAAAAACTCGAGCCAACGAATCTGGTGGTCCTGCAGGCGATCGCCCGGGCCCTTCACTTCGATCATTTCATAGCGATTATCAGGGTCAGCAGCATCGGGAAAAAACCGGATCAGGTCCGGGAAGCCGCTGCGATGCTCACGAATATTCAAAAGCAGGCGACGGAACAGCCGTTCCAGATTCTCCGATGGCAGACAATCCAGCGCCAGGCTCAGCAGCTCTTCGTCGAGTACCGGCCAGATCACAAACGGATTGGTGGTGCCCTGTTTGGCCCGGTAATTCTCCAGGATCCGCTGCCGGTAGCTGCCATCCGCCAGCCGCGCAAAGCATTGCTCGAACGATGCCTTCCGACGGCTGACGAAGTCTTCCCGGGTAAGATCCGCCGGGCCCACATGGAACGGATGGAAAAAGGCCCCCGGCACCGGCGCAAAAATGGTTTGCCAGCAGAGCAGGCCGAACAGGCCGTTGATAAGGGTGTTCTCCACATAAAGCACGGGCGCCTCTTCCCGGTGCAGGTGGTCCCGAACCGCGTATTCGACCGACCCGACCGCTGGTTTCGGCAGGGTCAGGGTCATCTCCCGGATGGGCGGCTGCGCCGGAGGCGGTGGCGGTATCTGGCCAAGCCGGCCCGCAAGCCTTTTCAGAATTCGTGCCAGGCCCTGGGCCTCGGCATCGCTCAGTTCCTGGTTCTGCCAATCGGAGGCAATGACCCAGGCTTCCTGGTGACGCTTCATCCGTTCCAGCAACCGGAGCTGTTTCAGCCGCGCTTCCCGATGGCCGCTGCTGGCGAAAGCCTCTAACGCCAGTTCCCGCTCCCCCTGGCGCTCCGCCTGCCGGCCCAATTCCAGCAAGAGCCGGTCGCGCCGACTGGTCAACCAGGCATTGTCCGAAGGCCCCGGCACTTCCGGCCACACCTCAACAGCGGGTATGCCCGCGTCCAGCCACTCCCGGCATTGGTGCATGGCAATGTACAGGTCCACCTCCGAACGGTTCTGGAACGCACGGGATTCCGGGGTGAAGGTCACCGGCTCGTAGCGCTGGTGACCCAGTTCCACCAACACGAAATCAGACCAGCTCTGACGAAGGTTGCCAAAAAACATCAGGCGCACCCGGTCAAACAGCGCCATGGTTTTGAGCCTGATAACCGGCCTGGCGTGCTGACCGAGCCAGTCGGCGACGGTCAGAGGGTCGGGGAACCGCGGAAGCAGGGCGTCGCGCATCCGGCCCTTGGGCAGGTTGGCAGGCTCTCCGGCCGCTTTCAGAAGGGGCTCCAGGGCCGGACGCAGTTCTCCGAGAGTGAACAACCGAAACAGCTCGTCCAGGGTGAGCAAGGGGTCAGTGTCCAGCCAGCCCGCGTCAGTCAGTTCCGCCAGGGCCCGGTGCTCTGGTACGCCAAGCTCCGGGTACTTGAGCTTGTCCGACCGAAAGAGATCGCCCGTGCGCATCACCATGCGCGTCAGCAAGGCCCGGGCCGGCATTGAAAGGGTATGGAAACTGGCCAGTCGATCCAGCTCTTCTGCTGTCAGCAAGTCACCGTGATGGCTCAGCACCCAGCCAAGGACGGTTTCCATATTTTCAAGGTAATAAAGCGGATTATCGAGATCCGCAGTGGCCAGTTGTTTGCTCTGTGGCTTTGCCGGTGACATGGCCAGGTTGATATTCCTTCAGGATGGTTCGGGAATGTGACGCTACCACGTTGAGCCGTCGCCATGACATTAACGTAGGTAAGACACTGATTACAGGAGAACACCATGACCGCACCCATTCTGATCACCGGCGCCGGCCAGAGAATCGGCCTGGCCTTTGCCAAAGCCTGCCTTGATCATGGCCAACCGATTATTGTCACCTACCGCACCTATCGACCGGCCATCGACGCGCTGCAAAAGGCCGGGGCTGTGTGTCTCCACGCGGATTTTGCCACGAATGAAGGCATTGATGACTTCATCCAGGCCCTGAAATCCAAAACGGACACGCTCCGTGCCATTATTCATAATGCCTCGGACTGGTTACCAGAGAGCGAAGATTCCGACCCGGCAGACGTGATGAACGCCATGATGCAGATTCACGTGACCACACCATACCTCATCAACCTGGCCTGCCGATCGATGCTGGAGCAGGGCGATACGACCACGGATATTATCCACATGACTGACTACGTGGTGGAGAAGGGAAGCGCCAAACACATTGCCTATGCCGCCAGCAAGGCAGCTCTGACTAACCTGACCCTGTCGTTCGCCCGTCTACTGGCACCCAAGGTCAAGGTCAATGCCGTTGCGCCGTCACTGATCATGTTCAATCAAGGGGATAGCCAAGCCTACCGGGAGAAAACCCTGAAGAAATCACTTATGGGCATAGAGCCAGGGGCCGAGGTCGCTGTCGCCACACTGCAGTTTCTACTGGACAACCCCTACATCACGGGCAGGACCCTGCCCCTGGATGGCGGGCGGCACCTTGCCTGAGCACCTTGCCTGAGCACCTGGCCTGATCCCGTTAAATCCCAAGCTCGGCCGGTTGGAGCCTCACGCCGGCTACCTTCCAGGCACCTTCCGTGAGCACCATCCGGTAGTAGGCGTCCCAACGTTTGCCGTCCGGCCCCTGCAAGCGCACCACCTGGATTTCAAAGGCGCCGTGGGGCACGCGCTGGGTAAATTCGATGGCCGTGGCGTTGTGCACCGCCGGATAGGCTTCACGAACCATGTCGACAAACACCTGTGACGAGCCGAATCGACGCTTGATGCCCTCGGACGCGTGGGCCCAGGCCTGCTCCTCGTCGTTGTTCGCAAAGGCTTCGATCTGGCGCAGGATGGTGTCGCGGATGTCTGCGTCCTTGTCGCTGGCCACAGACTGTGGAGACCCGAGAATCGCCAGGCCCACAAAGGCCATAAGAACAGGAATCAGCCACTTTCCGAAAATGATGTGTTGGTGACCCATGATGGCACCTCTCTATTGTTCACCTTTTAAACAATACGGCCGAATCAGGGCTCCGGATTCGAGTTCCGCCAACCAGCTTACTCTCACCGACGACCCTTCTCCGGCCAGATGATCTTCATCAGGGCCCGACGCTTTGGATCCGGGAAGGCAATGGCGTTGTCAGACCTCGCAATTGACAGTACCTCGCCGAGCATACGAAACAGTTCGATGTTGTCGTGAACACAACGGGGAATGGCCTCATCCCTCAGAAAATGCAGGTAGCGATCCAGGTTCTCTTCATCAGGCCTCCAGTGATCGCCAAAGGCGTTCCGGAACAGGGCCCGGGTGGCAATGGCTCGCCATTCGTCGCGATACCCGGTATCAAGCCTTTCCGGATACACGTACAGGTCTTTGATTTCCTGATCAATTTTCACTTCCACATGGTTCGGAGGAAACAGCATCCGCATGGCCAGCAGGTCGTAGCTGTCATTCAACTGCTCGTCCACGGCGGCTTTCACCAAATCAATCCTGCTCATAGTTGCTCGTTTTATGACCTGTAACGGAAAGCGTTTCGTACCCTTCCTTACGACAACAAACCTGCGGGAGACTTCCCATGCACATGGACACCGGCGAACTGAAAAAACACAAGCACGACACGATTTCTCTGTTGGAGATTGTCTCGATGGAAGGGCGTTATTACATGGCGCGGTTCTATCTGGATGATCAGGGCTATGTTTTGACTGACGCCTACGACAAGCCGGTCATGTTCACCGGGGCCTGTGCTGTGCGAGAACATTTCCACGAGTACGAGGTTGAGCGCACCGAGGTGATTCCGCCGACGGGAACCGATGAAATGATCGGCATGCCAGACAGCAGCTCTGAAACCATGCGGGTACCCCTATAGGGCCCGCTTGAGGATCCCTTAGCTGCCAGCGAATGACAGAGAATCCACCAGGTCGGCGCCGTTGAACACCGCCCCGTGAAAATCGCTCTCCGGAACCTGGGTCAGCGTGAACACCAGAGCGCTGGCTGCCTGCTCGGCACTTAGACAATCCCCTGATGCCAGTCGGTTGACCAGCCACTCCGCATGGGGGAGATTCAACATGCCGGCCTTCTCGATGTGGCTTCGAATACCCGGAGTATCCACCAGCCCAGGCTGAAACAGACTGACAACCGGCCCGTCCGACATGGCGTCGAACTCTACCGCCATCTGCCGCACCAAGCGTCGCAGCGCCATTTTGCTGATCCCGTAACTGCCGGTTCCGGGCTGCGCGTGCTTGTCCATACCCGCACCAATCATCACGATTCTTGACGCCGGATCACTCCCCTGCAAGAGCGGCAGCAATGATTGGGTGAGGAGCATGGGCGCGGACACGTTCACGGCCAGGGCTTCCTGAAAATCAATGAGCGCGAGGCTGGCAAAATCCGCAGCCGGCTCACCAACGCCAGCGCAATACACGAACGCTGAGAGATGATCGACGGCATCACTCACCTGTTGCGCCAGATTGCGGGTGCTTGTGGGATCTGCAAGGTCCACTTCAAGGGTCATCACCTCACAGCCGGGCGCCTCAACGCGGAGCTTGGTCGCGACCTCCTCCAGCTTCGACACGGTGCGGCCAGCAAGAATCAGGTCATGGCCCCGAGCGGCAAGTTCCAGGGCCAGAGCCCGCCCAATGCCTGACCCCGCGCCAGTGATCAGTGTCCACATAGTGCTTCTCCCTTTTGCAGATAATTCACGACACCGTTTGTCGCGACGGGCCGTTATGATTTTCGGAGATCAGACGTTTCAGACTGTCCGCATCTGTGGTCACATACGGTAACCTGTGGCAACAGGATTGAACTGCACACCAGACAAGGAAATTCATGGCCGCACTCTCCACCGAGCAACCCGTCAGCATCGAGCCGGGGTTTCACGCGATCCACGCCAACCATCTGGAAGATCTGCGCCGGGCCGTTGTGTACATCTGTCGGCATAACCCGATGCCCCCGCTGCAGAGCGAGACTTTCCTGGTGCAGAGCAACGGCATTGCCCAATGGCTGAAACTGGCATTGGCAGAGAAGCGCACTGACGATGGCGTGGAGGGCGGCCTGGGTATCGCTGCCGGCATGGATTTCCTGTTCCCGGCCCGGTTTATCTGGCAGGCCTACCGGGCGGTGCTCCCGGACGGCGAGGTGCCGGAACAGTCGCCCTTCGACAAGCGGCGGCTGGTGTGGCGCCTGTACCGGTTATTGCCACGCCTGGTGGGGCAGGACGAGGCCTTTACACCGCTGGCCCGGTTTCTGGAAGGCAACGATCCGGACCTGCGCAATTTCCAGCTAGCGGAAAAGGTGGCCGATCTGTTTGACCAGTACCAGGTGTTCCGGGCCGACTGGCTGGCCGCCTGGGAGCAGGGCAAGGACGTGATTATCACCGCCCGGGCCGAGGAAAAGCCTCTGGATGCGGAAACCCGCTGGCAACCCCTGCTCTGGCGCCGACTCGTTGAGGATGTGGGCGCTGAAGCCCATACCAGCCGCTCGCAGATCCATACCCGGTTCATGGAACAAGGTCAGCGTATTCAGGCGCCGGCCAACCCGTCCCGGCTGCCGACCCGAATTGTCGTCTTTGGCGTCTCCTCGCTGCCCCGGCAAGCGCTGGAAGCCCTCTATGTGCTGAGCCGGTTCAGTCAGGTGGTGCTGTGTGTTCATAACCCCTGTCAGTTCTACTGGGCCGACATCATCAGCGACCGGGAGTTGCTCACCGCCGAGCGCAAGCGGGGCAGGACCCATCCGGCACTGTCCGCCATTGAAGATCCGGACCAGCTGCACCAGCACGCCAACCCACTGCTGGCCGCCTGGGGCAAGCAGGGCCGGGACTACATACGGCTGCTGGACGAGTTCGATAACCCGGATGAATACAGGGGCAGCTTCCAGACGCCGGACCGGAAGATCGATATCTTCTCAGACCACGGCAACGATGACGCACCGCGCCTGCTGCACCAGCTGCAGAACGATATCCACAACCTGACCCCCCTGCAGGAAATCCGCGCCCAGCAACGCCGGCTGGATGTGCAGCAGGATCATTCCCTGGTGTTCCACCAGGCCCACAGCCCGCAGCGGGAAGTGGAAATTCTGCACGATCAGCTTCTCGCGGCCTTCAACGTCGATCCCACGCTGCGGCCCCGGGACGTCATCGTTATGGTGCCCGATATCAACGTGTACGCGCCCCACATCCAGGCCGTATTCGGCCGCTACCAGCCGGGCCGGAAACGCCACATTCCCTTCACCATTTCCGACCAGGGCCAGCGCCACCACGAGCCGGTGCTGATTGCCCTGGAAACCCTGATGTCACTGCCCCGCAGCCGTTTTGCGGTGAGTGAGATCATCAGCCTGCTGGAAGTACCGGGCATACGGGACCGTTTCGGAATCAATGAAGACGAGATCCCCCTGGCCCGTCGCTGGGTCGAGGGCGCCAATATCCGCTGGGGTCTGCACGGCCAGCACCGGGAAAGCCTGGACCTGCCCTCCGAGCTGGAGCGCAACACCTGGCAATCCGGGCTGCGCTCAATGCTGCTGGGCTATGGTATGGGCGACGATGAGCCCTGGGCCGGTGTGGAACCCTTCGGCGAGATCGGCGGCCTGCAGGCCAGTCTTGCCGGCCGCCTGAACGACTTCGTGCATCAGCTGGAAACCCTCTGGCAGGCGCTTCAGACCCATCGCACACCGGACGAATGGGAACGCCTGTTCTCAGAGATGCTCGGGCAGTTCTTCCACAAGGTCGAAGGCAGCGACCTGTTGCTGCTGAACCGTTTCCGCCGCCAGTTGGAGCAGTGGCTTGAAGACGCCCTGGCAGCAGGCCTTGAGGACCAGACCCTGCCCCTGAATATCGTCAAGGATATCCTGCTGGAAGGGCTGGATGAAGGCGGCCTGAACCAGCGATTCCTGGCCGGCAAGGTCAACTTCGCCACCCTGATGCCCATGCGGGCCATACCCTTCCGCAAAGTGTGCCTGCTGGGCATGAACGACGGCGACTACCCGCGGTCCCGGCCACCGGTGGATTTCGACCTGATGGCCCAGGATTACCGCCCGGGTGATCGCTCCCGCCGGGAAGACGATCGCTACCTGTTCCTGGAAGCCCTGTTATCCGCCCGGGAGCAGCTTTACATCAGTTGGGTCGGCCGCAGCATCAAGGACGATTCCGAACGACCACCATCAGTCCTGGTCGGCCAGCTGCAGGATCATCTGGACAGTCTCTGGTCCGTGGCAGGGCAACCCGAAACCAAGGTGATCGAGGCACTCACGACCCAACACCCGTTGCAGCCGTTCAGCCGGAGCTATTTCCCGAAAGCCAACGGGCTGGAGGAGGGTGGAGAGGGGGAAAACAGTTCGCCCCGTCCCCTGGCCGAGGTGTTGGAGGCACGCCGGTTGTTCACCTACGAGCGGGAATGGCGCAGTGCCCACGGTGGCGAGTCTGCCGCGCAGACACAGTCGGCACTACCTTACCAGGCGCCCGAAGAGCCCATCAGCCTGAACGATCTGGCGGCTTTCCTAAAAAAGCCCATCGACACCTTTTACCAGCGCAGGCTGCAGGTGCGCTTCGAGGATGTCGAAGACGACGACACCGACAACGAAAATTTCGAACTGGACGGCCTGGACCGCTGGCGCCTGGACAACGAGCTGATCCAGGACGGGCTATTGAAAGCCAGCAGCGAGGAGGAACTGCACGGCCGGTTGCAGGCAACCCTGGACCGCATGGCGCGACGCGGCGACCTGGGTATGGGCGTGACCGAACACCGCCTGCGTTCCGAGCTGGCGGGGCGCTTGCCCGATCTGTTCGAGCGTTACCAGAACGCACTGGCTGACTGGCCGGAAGCGGTTGCTGAACCGCTGCCCTTTGATTACCGGTTTGAAAACGCCCTGGGTTCGGTGGAAATCGCGGATCTGATCGACAACCTGCGCTGCAATGCCCAGGGAGAGCTGTGCCGGCTGGTGGTAGCCAGTTCCAGCCTGCTGAGCGGTTCAGGATCCAGCAAGAAAGTACGCTATGCCAATCTGATGCGGGACTGGCTGATCCATCTGGCAGGCCAGCTCGGCGGTCAACCTTTTGAGACCCTGGTTCTGGGCAAGGAGGAGGGGCGGAAATTCCGCTTTGCTCCATTGGATCCAGAGCAGGCCAGACCGCTGTTCGAAGCGGTGCTCAGCGGGTGGATGGACGCCACCACCCGGGCGCTGCCCATTCACTGCGAGGCCGGCTTTGCCTGGATCACCAGTTTCTACGGCAGCAAAAAGTACGTCGGTGACCATGAACGAGCCATATCAGAGGCGCAGCAGGCCTATACCACTGCTCTGGAGCGGGATGCGGGTTACCTGAGAGGAGCCTTTGAAACACCGGAGCTGCTGATGGCCAGCGGTGAATTCGAAGCCCTGCTGCATCAGCTCTACGTGCCGGTTTGGGAAGCCGAGCAGGACAAATCGGCTGCAGATCAGATCGGAGGCCTGGAATGACCGAGCAGATGACCAACCGGAATCCGAACCTGGATCCCCTGGCACTGGCCCTCAACGGCAGTGCTCTGATCGAGGCCAGTGCCGGCACCGGCAAAACCTTTACCATTGCCATTCTGTACGTGCGCCTGGTGCTTGGCCACGGCCAGTCGCCTGACAGCCCTCTGCAGAACCTGCTGCCTCCCAACCTGCTGGTGGTCACTTTTACCGAGGCCGCCACCAAAGAGCTGCGTGACCGTATCCGCACCCGCCTCACCCAGGCCGCCGAGGTGTTTTCTGACGCGCCCGACGAGCCCAATCCACCCGCGGAAACGGCACTGATCTACCAGCTACGGGATGAAAGCTACCCGGATCCGGCCAGCTGGCCGGAATGCCGAAAGAAGCTGCTATTGGCCGCCGAATGGATGGACGAGGCGGCGGTATCCACCATCCACAGTTTCTGCAACCGCATGCTCAGCGAGCACGCCTTCGACAGCGGCAGCCTGTTCAAACTCACCCTCGAAACCGACCAGAGCGAATTGCTGGACGAGGTCGCCCGGGATTACTGGCGCACCTTCGTCTACCCTCTGCCGCCGGCGCTGATGGACGAGGCCCTGAGCCACTGGAAAACCCCCGGGGACCTGCGCCAGGGTGTTCGCAATCTGATTGACGATCCCCTGAGCCTGGGCCCACCGCCGGACAGCGTTCATCAGGCCATCGATCAGGTGGTCCAGCAGCGTCTGGAACAGTCACAGGCTCTGAAAGCCCACCCTTGGCGCCAGTGGCGCGATGACGTCATCGAGCTGCTGAACGATCTGAACAAGCGCAAGCGACTCCATGGCGCCAGCAAGAATGCCATGATCAAGGTCTGGGATTTGCTGGTTGCCTGGGCGGAATCGGACGACCTTTTACCCGAAAAGATCGATAGCGCCGCGGGCTTCAAGAATCAGACGCCCGAAGGGCTCGACAAGATTCTCAAGGGTGATGATTCTGCCCCCCATCACCCGGCCTTTGATGCCATCGGAGCGCTGCTGGATTTCAGCCAGAACCAGCCCAGCGCCAAATCCGACATCCTGCGCCACGCCAGCCACTGGATTGCCGAGCGGCTGGAATCGGAGAAACAGAAACGCTCGGAGATGGGCTTTGACGACCTGCTCACCCGGCTGGACGATGCCCTGCACGGCCCCCGGGGCGACCAGTTAGCGGCCACCATCCGCCGCCATTTTCCGGTGGCCCTGATCGACGAATTCCAGGACACCGACCCGGTGCAGTACCGTATCTTCGACCGCATCTACGATGTCGCGGACGGCGATTACGATACCTGCCTGCTGATGATCGGCGATCCCAAGCAGGCCATTTACGGTTTCCGGGGTGCCGATATCTACACCTACCTGCAGGCCCGGCAGGGCGTGAAAGAGCGCACCTACACACTGGGTAAAAACTTCCGCTCCGCCAAAACCATGGTGGCGGCGGTTAACCGGGTATTTGAACACAGCGACCAGAACAGCCGTGACGGCGCCTTCCTGTTCGGCAAGGGTGACACCTCACCGCTGCCGTTCCAGGGCGTGGATGCCAACGGCACTAAACGAATCTGGTCGATCAACGGCGAGGTTCAGCCCAGCCTGGTGTTCTGGACCCACGAATCCGGGGAAGAGGACAGGGACGGCAACCCCAAGGGCATTGCCAAGGGCACTGCCACAGCCGATGTGGCAGAAACCTGCGCCAGCGAGATCGCCCGCTTGCTGACCCTGGGCCAGGCCGGGCAGGCGGGTTTTGCCTTGTCGGATAATCCGGAGGATCTGGAGCCGGTCGCCCCGAAAGACATCGCCATACTGGTCAACAACCGCAATGAGGCGAGCGCCGTGCGGGACGCCCTGGGGCGCCGGCGCATCAAGAGTGTGTACCTGTCAGACCGGGATTCAGTGCTGACCTCCCGGGAATCAAAAGAAATGCTGAGCTGGCTACGGGCGTTCGCCGAGCCCCGGCAGCTGGCCTATATCCGCGCAGCCCTGGCCACGCCCACCCTCGGTCAGTCCTGGCATGCCATGAATCAGCTGCTCATCGACGAGCTCGTGCTGGAGCGGGAAATCGAGCGCTTTATCGGTTACCAGCAGCAATGGCAAAGGCAGGGTGTGCTGCCCATGCTGCGAACCTTCCTGATGGATTTCGAGGTGCCGGGCCGGTTACTGCAACGCCCTGACGGCGAGCGGCGGCTGACCGACATTCTGCACATTGCCGAGTTGCTGCAGCAGGACAGCCTGCAACTGGACGGCGAGCATGCCCTGGTGCATCACTACACCCAGATTCTGCGAGCAGCCGACGAGGAAGACGAACACCGTACCCTGCGGCTGGAAAGCGATGCCGGCCTGGTGAAGGTCATCACCGTGCACAAGTCCAAGGGTCTGGAGTACCCGCTGGTGTTCCTACCCTTCGGCACAGCCTTTCGCGCCCAGAGTGAAAAGCAGGCCTTCGTGCGCTATCACGATGACCAGGGCAAGCTGATCACCGTGTTCGATCCGGCGGCGGAGAGCGTTGCCAAAGCCGACCAGGAACGCCTCGGCGAGGATATCCGTAAACTCTACGTGGCTCTGACCCGGGCCCGCTTCGCCACCTGGGTCGGCACAGCGGCCCTCGACAACTGGCAGCAAAGCGGCTTGGGCTACCTGATTGCATGCGACGGGCAGGGCCGTATCAGCGACTGCCTGGATCGTCTGGCACAGGGCAGAGCGGAGATCCGGATAACCCCGTTACCGGATCCAGACGAAAGGCAATACCACGAACCGGCGCCGAAGGCCCTGGGACCGGCCATGATCTCTTCCCGCGAGGCCAAAGAGGACTGGTGGATTGCCAGTTACTCCTCCATCGAATACACCGGCATGACCGGCACCGGCATCACTTTCACCGGTGAGGTGGAAGATGCCCAGACCCAGAACCTGTTGGAGGAAAGCACCCAGGAAGAAGGGGACGAGGCGGTTCAGTTGGCCACTCACGGCAACCAGCACAACTTCCCCAAAGGCGCTGGGCCAGGGACCTTCCTGCACGAACTTCTGGAATGGTGCACACAGCAGGGGTTCCAACGGGTTGTGGATAACCCGGCCCTGCTCCGTGAGCAGTTGACCCGCCGCTGTGGGACTCGCGGCTGGAGTGACTGGGTGGAACCACTGGAGCGTTGGCTGCTGGCGCTGATCAGCAAACCCTTGAACCTCGACCGGGCCGTCACTCAAAGCGTTAGCCTGGCGGGCCTGACAACCCTGCGCCCTGAACTGGAGTTCTGGTTTGAAAGCCGCAACGTCAGTATTCGGAAACTGGATCAGCTGGTAACCGCGCACACGCTGAATGGCGCCGACCGCCCCAGGGTCGAGGAGACAAGATTCAACGGGATGCTCAAGGGATTTATCGATCTGGTGTTCGAACACAACGGGCAGTATTACGTGCTGGACTACAAATCCAATACCCTGGGCGAGGACGACAGCGCCTATACCGACCAGGCGATGGGCAACGCCATTCTGGATAAACGCTACGATCTGCAATACGTGCTCTACCTGCTGGCCCTGCACCGGCTGCTGAAAGCCCGTTTGCCGGATTACGACTACGACCGGCACATGGGCGGCGCGGTTTACCTGTTCCTGCGAGGCGTTGATTCCGGCACAGGTGGCGCCTTCACCGATAAACCGCCCAGAGTCCTGATTGAACAACTGGATGCCCTGTTCGATGGCGAGTCCGTTGGGGAGGTGGCCGCATGAGCCGTTCCCGTTCCCACACCGGAAAGTCCGACCATCAGATTGACCTGTTCGCCGAGGACACCGGTCCGGAAACGTCAACCGTAACGGCAACCGGTGATACCACCTTCGATATCAACGATCTGCTCACCAGCCCGGATAAAACCGAGGTTCTGCTGGTGCACTGGCAGCAGGCGGAGTGGATCCGCCCGCTGGATGTCGGGTTCGCCCGGCTGATCCGGGAGCTGTCGGAAGAGCAGGGCGAACGCCCGGACCCTCTGGTTCTGCTGCTGGCAGCACTGGTGTCGCATCAGGTGGGTCGTGGCCATGTCTGTATTGATCTGGGCAATCTCCTGACCGATGCCCGGCAGACGCTGTCACTGCCACCGGAGGAGTCGGTTCACGAGCCACTCACGGACTCCACCGCCGACAAACCTGACCAGCCCAAGCCCGACGACGTGCTTGCACTTGTAACGCTGCCGGAATGTTTGAGCATACTGGAGAGCGCCTGTGCCGTAAGTGATGGCTCACATACAGCACCACTGGTGCTGAACGGAACCCGGCTCTACCTGCGCAGGTTCTGGCGCTACGAACAACGCATTGCGGAGGGCATCCGGCAACGGCTGGCTCTGCCATCGCCCCTGACAGACCCTGAATCCGGGCCGGCCCGCACCCTGTCTCTTGCGCTGGACACCCTGTTTCAGTCGTCAGAACCGGTGGATTACCAGAAACTGGCCTGTGCCCTGGCGGCTCGAAACCGTTTTACCGTTATCACCGGTGGGCCGGGCACCGGCAAGACCACCACCGTGGTCAACCTGCTGGCGGCGTTGCAGGCGGTCGCCGGGGAATCCCCCGAGCGGGCGGGTCGGAAATACCGGATCCGCCTGGCCGCCCCCACCGGCAAGGCCGCTGCCCGGCTGAACGAATCGATCGGTGGGGCGGTCAGCCGCTTGCCGCTTGCCGAGCTGCCGGGCAACGTGGACCTGAATGATATTCCTACCAGGGTCACGACCCTGCATCGGTTGCTGGGCAGCCGGCCGGATACCCGCAAATTCCGCCATAACCGGGACAATCCTTTGCCGGTGGATATCCTGGTGATCGACGAAGCCTCCATGGTGGATGTCGACCTCATGGCGTCGGTGTTCGATGCCCTGCCCGCCAACGCCCAACTGATCCTGCTGGGCGACAAGGACCAACTGGCCTCCGTGGATGCCGGTGCGGTTCTGGGAGAGCTGTGCCAGCGGGCGCTGCAGGCCCACTACACACCGGAAACGGCGCAGTGGCTGGCCGCCATAACCGGCAGCCAGATAACGGAGTCACTGGTGGACAAAACCGGCCAACCCATGGATCAGGCCGTGGCCATGCTGCGCAGGAGTTACCGGTTCCAGGAGGACAGCGGCATCCGGGCGTTCGCGGAAGCCGTGAACACCAATGCCCTTGATAGCGCCATGTTGCGCCAGATTCGGGAAGCGGAATTCAACGATGTCATCCTGCTTAACGGCCGGTCCGGAAAACCCGATCCGGAAGACACTCTGGACCTGGTGTGTCGACATGCCATCACCGGCTCACCCGAGTCATTCCGAAGTGCTGGGCAGGGTCGGCAAGTGAACGGCCAGCCCCTGCCGCCACCCGTTGGTTATCGCTATTATCTGGAACGATTACAGAATCATGGTCTGAACGCAGACTGCCCCCGGGAAGACTGGGATGCGATGGCGGTGCAGCTCCTTGAAGCCTTCAGTGACTTCCAGGTGCTCTGTGCCCTGCGCAAAGGCCCCTGGGGCGTGGAAGGGCTGAACGACCGGATCGCAAGGCAATTACTGTCTGAAAAGCTGATCCCACGGGCAGAAGGCTGGTACCCGGGCAGGCCGGTGCTGATTACCGGTAACGACTACAACCTGGGCCTGATGAACGGGGATATCGGTATTGCCGTGAGCGTTCCCTGGGACCGGACCGAAACCGGGGAGTCCCGCTATACCCTGCGGGTGGCGTTCCCCAGCAGCGACACGGCTGGCGGTATCCGCTGGATCTCTCCCAGTCGTTTGCAGCAGCTGGAAACCGTGTACGCCATGACGGTGCACAAGTCCCAGGGTTCGGAGTTCAACCACACCTGCCTGGTGCTGCCAGACCGCCTGAGCCCGGTCCTGACCAGGGAGCTGATCTACACCGGGATCACCCGGGCCCGGAACTGGTTCAGCCTTATCGCCGGCAATGTGGACGTTCTCAGAGACGCCGTGGGGCAGCAAGTAATCCGGGCCTCCGGCCTGGCCGAGAGACTCAGGGCGAACTAGTCACTGGCGTCCTTTTCGTCGTCATTGCCCTCTTCGTCCCGGCTGTGCTGCTGCGCCCAGAGATTGGCGTAGTAGCCACCGGCGGCCAACAAGTCGTTGTGACTGCCACCCTCGACAATTCGTCCGGCGTCCATCACCAAGATGGTGTTGGCATCCCGGATGGTCGACAGCCGGTGGGCAATCACCAGGGTGGTCCGCTGCTGGCTGACCTCATTCAAAGCCCCAAGGATTGCCTGCTCCGAGAGTGAATCCAGGGAGGACGTGGCCTCATCCAGGATCAGCAAGGGCGGGTTCTTCAGAATCACCCGGGCAATGGCCACCCGCTGTTTCTCGCCACCGGAGAGCTTGAGGCCACGTTCGCCGACTTTGGTTTCATAACCCTCCGGCAAGCTGTGGATAAAGTCTTCCAGGTGAGCCATTCGAGCCGCCCGGTACACCTCTTCCTCGGTGGCTTCCGGCCGGCCATAGGCCAGGTTCCGGTACAGGGTATCGTTGAAGAGCACCGTATCCTGGGGCACCACACCAATCGCCGATCGCAGGCTGTCCTGGGTCACCTGCCGAATGTCCTGGCCATCGATACGGATGGCGCCCTGATCGACATCGTAAAAACGGAACAGCAGACGAGCCAGGGTGGATTTGCCGGCACCGCTGGCCCCCACCACCGCCACCTTGTGACCGGCCGGGATCGTGAAATTCACATCCCGCAGGATCGGACGGTCAGGGCGGTAGGCAAAGTGGATGTGTTCAAACTGGACTTCGCCTTTATCCACAGCCAGCTCGGTGGCGTCCGGGGCATCTTCAATGGCCGGTTTATCCCCCAGCAGTTTGAACAGCCGCTCGACATTCACCAGGGCCTGCCGGATTTCCCGATAGACAAAACCCAGGGCGTTCAGGGGAATGAACAGCTGGAGCAGGTAGGCGTTGATCATGGTGAAGTCGCCCAGGGTGATCTCACCACTGGCCACCTCCCGGACCGCCATGGCCATAATCACGATCATCGCCAGACCAATAATCAGTGCCTGACCGGAGTTAAGCGCAGCCAGGGACAACCGGTTTTTCAGCCGGGCCTGTTCCCAGTCATCCAGATCAACGTCGTATAACTGCGCCTCATAGCGTTCATTGTTGAAGTATTTGACGGTTTCATAGTTCAGCAGGCTGTCTATCGCCCGCGAGTTCGACTGGTTATCCCGGGCATTGGCCTCACGAACGAACTTGGTTCGCCACTCGGTAATCTTGATGGAGAAGACCACGTAGACCACCACGGCCACCAGGATCGCCAACACGTAACCCACGTTGAACACCACGAACAGGATGCCGGCGACCATCAGAATTTCCAGGAGGGTGGGCACAATGTTGAACAGGGTAAAGCGGAGCAGGAAGCTGATGCCATTGGTACCCCGCTCGATATCCCGGGCCAGGCCACCGGTCTTGCGGTCCAGGTGGAAGGCCAGTTCGCGCTGATGCAGGTGCTCGAACACCCGCAGGGACACCCGCCGCATGGCCCGCTCTGCCACCCTGGCAAAGACCGCATCCCGCAGCTCGTTGAACAGCGTCGCCCCGAAGCGTAGCGCGCCGTAGGCAACCACCAGAACCACCGGAATCCACAGCAGCATGTCGGCCCCGCGGTTCTGGTCCAGGTAATCGACGATGTATTTCAGGGCGATGGGCGTGGCGACGGTGGCCAGCTTGGCCAGCACCAGCAAAGCCAGGGATAAGGCCACCCGGCCGCGGAATTCGGCGAGATAGGGCCAGAGGCCTGAAATGATTTTCCAGTCCGGTTTATGATCTGCCGGGTAATCGTTGTCGGCGTATGCGCGCACTGGGAATATCCTTTAACAATGTTGTCGGATTACGCTGGGCTAATCCGACCTACGAGTTAACTCCAAATTCTCGGAGCTCGCGTGGGTGGAGGGTCCTTCCGAGACCGTCAAAAGCCATGGATGGCTTTTGACGAGCGTACAGGGACGTATTTACAGCGTGTCTCGGAAGGACCCTCCACCCATGTGGGCTCTTCCCGGAGTTATGATAGGTCTTGTATCCAGTACAAACCGTATTTTTGACGGAGTCTACAGCACCCCGTATCCAGGAGGCACATCATTAACACTCGTCACCGCAAGGCCCTGAAACTGGTCATCGACTTTATCAGCCCTTATCGCCGGGCCGTCGCAGGTGCCCTGGTGGCGCTGATTTTAACGGCCGGTATTACGCTCGGGTTAGGGCAGGGTTTACGTATTCTTGTCGATCAGGGATTAGCCACCGAGTCGCCGGAGAATCTGGCCAGAGCCATCGGGCTGTTTTTCATACTGGTATTAGGTCTGGCCTTTGGGTCGTTTGCCCGCTTCTATCTGGTGTCCTGGATCGGCGAACGAGTAGTGGCGGATATTCGCAAGAAGGTGTTCAACCACCTGATTGATCTGCATCCCGGCTTTTTCGAGCAGAACCGGGCCCTGGAAATCCAGTCACGGTTTACTGCCGATACCACCGTGCTGCAGTCGGTGATTGGCTCCACCGTATCCATTGCCCTGCGCAACGCCCTGATGCTGGTCGGCGGGTTGCTGCTGTTGTTCATTACCAACGCCAAGCTGGCCAGTATTATTCTGCTGGGCTTTCCGCTGGTGATTGCCCCCATCCTTTTTTTTGGCCGGCGGGTACGGGCGCTGTCCCGGCTCAGCCAGGACCGGGTGGCCGATGTCGGCAGTTATGTAGGTGAGAACCTTACCCAGATCAAGACGGTTCAGGCCTTTAACCATCAGCCCCACGACCGTCGGTATTTTTCCGAGGTATCGGAACGGGCCTTCGACATAGCCCGGCAGCGTATCCGTCAGCGGGCCTGGCTGACCACGCTGGCTATTTCCCTGGTGATGGGCGCCGTCGGGATTGTTATCTGGATAGGGGGGCTGGATGTGATTAACGGCCGGATCAGCCCCGGCGAGCTGGCGGCCTTCGTGTTTTACAGCCTGCTGGTAGGCGTAGCTGCCGGTGCCATCAGCGAGGTGATTGGCGAGTTGCAAAGGGCCGCCGGGTCGGCGGCACGGTTGTTCGAGCTGCTGCAAACCGAGCCGGCGTTTGAGCGTAAAGAGACCACCCGAAGCCTTCCGGAGCCCGTTCAGGGTGAGATCCGGATTGACCACCTGAGCTTCAGTTACCCGGGACGTCTGGAAACTCCAGCGCTGACAGATCTCACGCTGACGGTAAACGCTGGCGAGACCCTGGCCCTGGTGGGCCCGTCCGGGGCCGGCAAATCCACCCTGTTTGATCTGCTGCTGCACTTCTACCAGCCAACGGAGGGCAGCATTCTCATTGATGGCATGGACACCGCCGAGCTGTCTCTCGATGCCCTGCGCCGGTGTTTTTCCCTGGTGCCCCAGAATCCCGCCCTGTTCCATGGCACGGTGGCCGACAACATCCGCTACGCCCGGCCTGATGCCAGCCAACAGGACGTGGAGCAGGCCGCGAAGATCGCCCATGCCCATGATTTCATCCAGAGCCTGCCAAAGGGCTACGAGACGCCGCTCGGGGATGCTGGCCTGGGCCTGTCCGGTGGCCAGAAGCAGCGTCTTGCCATCGCCCGCGCCCTGCTGGCCGATGCCCCGATCCTGTTACTGGATGAAGCTACCAGTGCACTGGATGCGGAAAGTGAAAACCTGATCCAGCAGGCTATGCCGGCGCTCACCGCCGGGAGAACCACCCTGGTGATCGCCCATCGACTGGCCACGGTCCGGGACGCTGACCGTATTGCGGTATTGGACCAGGGACGCCTGCTGGCAGTAGGCAGTCACGAGGAGTTAATGCGCCAAAACGCCCTCTATCAGCGCCTCGCAAAACTGCAGTTTAGGGACGATGCCGCCTGAGGGAGACAATAGTCGGTTTGTTTCCTGTGACCGTACTACTTACACTGGTAGGTGAAACTTTCGAACCTGAACCCAGGGAGAATGGCAAAGTGAGCAATAAAGAATTGCAGGCACTCAAAGAACGCTACGTTGCGGCGGGCGCGGCAAGTCCCAACGAACAGTTTGCCGACCATGCAACGAATGCGGAACTGTGGGATGCAGACGGCAAGCGCATGATCGATTTTGCCGGTGGCATCGGCGTACTGAACATCGGCCATCGCCACCCGAAGGTGGTGGAAGCGGTAAAGGCACAGCTGGACAAGTTGATGCATACCTGCCAGACGGTTATGCCCTATGAGGGCTACGTTAAACTGGCAGAGAAACTCAGTGGCGTGGTACCGGTACGTGGCCATGCCAAGGTGATGTTGGCCAACTCCGGTGCCGAGGCCCTGGAAAACGCCATGAAGATTGCCCGTGCGGCGACCGGCAAGACCAACGTGATCTGCTTTGACGGCGGTTATCACGGTCGTACCTTCTACACCATGGCGATGAACGGCAAGGCAGCGCCCTACCAGACCGACTTCGGGCCGATGCCAGGAACTGTCTATCGCGCGCCATATCCGGTGCCGTATCACGGCGTCAGCGAAGACGAGGCACTTCGTGGTTTGAAGATGACCATGAAAGCGGACTCGCCGGCCAACAATACGGCCGCCATCGTGATTGAGCCAGTGCTGGGTGAGGGTGGTTTTTACGCAGCGCCAACCAGCTTCCTGAAGGAAATCCGAAAAATCTGCGATGAAAACAACATCCTGATGATTGTGGACGAAGTTCAGAGCGGCTTTGGCCGGACCGGCAAGATGTTTGCCATCGAGCACAGTGGTGTCGAGCCGGACATGATGACCATGGCGAAGAGTATGGCTGACGGTATGCCCATCTCCGCAATTGTCGGTACAGACAAGCACATGGATGCCTCCGGTCCGAACTCCCTGGGCGGCACCTACACGGGTAGCCCGACGGCCTGTGCCGCAGCCCTCGCCGTGTTCGACGTGTTCAAGGAAGAGGACATTCTTGGTAAGGCCCAGGCGCTGGGTGAGAAGCTGAAGCAGCGCTTCAGCCAGTGGCAGGAACAGTTTGCCCATGTCGATAATGTGCGCAATCTCGGCCCCATGGCAGCCTTCGAGCTGGTGGAAAGCAAGGATAGCCATACACCCAAGCCAGAACTGGCGGCTGCGGTGACCAAGAAGGCGAAGGAGAAGGGTCTGATTCTTCTGAGCTGTGGCATGTATGGCAACACATTGCGCTTCCTGATGCCGGTAACCATCGAAGACGATGTACTGGAAGAAGGCCTGGCCATTGTGGAAGAGAGCCTCAAGGAAGTGGGTGCCTGATCGGCGCTGACGTTCACGAGGAGTTAGAGAAGCCGGGCATAAGCCCGGCTTTTTTATGCCCGTTTGGAAGGCGTCTATTCAGCTAGCCAGACCACCGCTTCAGTGTACGGGGACGGCGGTTACGTCCGCACTCGGATTCATCGTATACTGCCCAGACTACTCCGGCAGTGCCTTCCGGCCTGCGCCAGTTCCACCAATCAGGCTAGATCATGACGTCTCCGAGCTCTGCCAACGTTCCGGACCACAAGCCAAGACCCTGGGTCGACTTGCTGGTCAGCATTATCATTCCATCCGTTATCCTGATGAAGTTCAGTGGCGAAGAACATCTGGGCAGCGTGAACGCGCTGCTCATCGGCCTGGCGTTTCCACTGGGCTGGGGTTTATTCGAACTGATCAGGTATCGCAAGAAAAACTTCATTGCGGTACTCGGTCTGGTCAGTGTCGGACTGACCGGCGGCATTGGCCTGCTTGAGTTGGATGCGGGATGGTTGGCCATCAAGGAAGCTGCGATTCCGGCGATCATTGGTTTGGCGGTACTGGCTTCCACAAGGACGAAATATCCCCTGGTACGCACCCTCCTGTATAACCCGTCAGTTCTGGATGTGGACAAGATCCACAAGACCCTCGAGGAGCAAAACCGGGTGGGGGAGTTCGAGGCCCGCCTGCTCAAGGCCAGTTACTTCTTTGCGGGCACCTTCCTGTTTTCCTCGATCATGAACTACGTCATAGCCAAATGGATCGTGGTCAGCCCGTCTGGTACGGAGGCATTCAATGAGGAGCTCGGCCGGATGACACTGGTGAGCTATCCGATGATCGCCATTCCTTCCATGATCATGATGATGCTGATTTTCTATTATCTGTGGCGGACCATTCGACGGCTGACTGGCTACACGCTGGAAGAGGTGATGGCGCCTCATCTGGCTGAGAAAGAGAAGGAACGAAACAAATCCTCGGAATCGACCACAGGGAAATAACAGTCCCCTGGATTTTCCGTTAAGGCCCGACACAAAAAAGCGGCGGAGGTTTAAAGCCTCCGCCGCTTTTTTATTGCGCCTGAACGTTATTGATCAGATATCAAGATTGGTCACTTCCAGTGCATTGGTCTGGATAAAGTTGCGACGCGGCTCTACGTCGTCGCCCATCAGAGTTGTGAAGATCTGGTCGGCCGCAATGGCGTCTTCGATGGTCACTTTCATCATCCGACGGGTCTCCGGATCCATGGTAGTTTCCCACAACTGTTCCGGGTTCATCTCGCCCAGTCCCTTGTAGCGCTGAATGTTCAAACCTCGCTGAGCCTCTTTCATCAGCCAGTCCAGAGCGCCCTCAAAAGAAAGAACCGCCTGTTTGCGCTCACCCCGTTGGATATAAGCGCCTTCTTCAATGAGACCATCCAGGGTCTCACCCATACGAGCGATCGCTGCGTACGAGGATGATTCGAAGAAATCATGGCTGAAGACGTGGTCGTAGGGGATCCCGTGAACGTAGATGGTCACTTTCGGGAGGTACAGGCCCCGTTCGGTATCCTTGGTTACCGAGAAGGTGTACTTGGTCCCGGTACGGGTATCGAGGTCCAGGCCGTCACCCAGGCGAGCGACCCAGCGGGCCACTTCCGCTTCCTCTTTCAGGTGCTCGGGCTTGAGCGTGACGTTCTGAAGCATCTGTTCCAGAACCTTGGCCGGGTAGGCACGGGACAGGCGGCCAATCATGTTCATAACAGCCTGGTAGTCCTTGACCATGGTTTCCAGCGCAGAATCCTTGATCGCCGGAGCCTCCGGGTTCACATAGAGCTGGGCGCCTTCCAGAGCGGTCTGTGTAAGGTAGGCTTCCTTGGCTTTCTCATCCTTCAGGTACTGCTCCTGTTTGCCACGCTTCACCTTGTAAAGCGGCGGCATGGCGATAAAGACGTGGCCTCGCTCGATGATTTCGCGCATCTGACGGAACAGGAAGGTCAGCAGCAGGGTCCGGATGTGGGAACCGTCCACGTCCGCGTCGGTCATGATAATGATCGAATGGTAACGCAGTTTGTCGGGATTGAATTCTTCCCGGCCGATGCCACAACCCAGAGCCGTGATCAGGGTGCCCACTTCCGCAGAGGAAAGCATCTTGTCAAAGCGGGCTTTTTCTACGTTCAGGATTTTACCCTTCAACGGGAGGATCGCCTGGGTCTTGCGGTCACGGCCCTGTTTGGCACTGCCGCCGGCCGAGTCACCCTCCACAATGTACAATTCGGAAAGGGCAGGATCTTTCTCCTGGCAGTCCGCCAGTTTTCCGGGCAGGCCGGCAATGTCCAGGGCTCCTTTTCGACGGGTCATATCCCGTGCCTTGCGAGCGGCTTCACGGGCCCGGGCGGCCTCGATCATCTTGTTGACGATGAGCTTGGCTTCGTTGGGCTGTTCCTGCAGGTATTCCGCAAAACTCTGGTACAGCTCCTGCTCGACCGCGGTTTTTACCTCGGAGGACACCAGCTTGTCTTTGGTCTGGGAGGAGAACTTCGGGTCCGGAACTTTCACGCTAATGATGGCAGTGAGGCCTTCCCGGGCATCGTCACCGGAAGTCGCAACCTTGGCCTTCTTACCCAGACCTTCATGCTCAATGTAGTTGTTGAGGGAACGGGTGAGAGCCGCCCGAAAACCGGCCAGATGGGTACCACCATCCCGCTGGGGGATGTTGTTGGTGAAGCAGTAAAGGTTTTCCTGGAAGGCGTCATTCCATTGCATGGACACTTCCACGGCAATACCGTCTTCCCGCTCTCGGTTGAAGTGAAATACCCGGTTAATCGGAGTCTTGTTAGCGTTCAGATGCTCAACAAATGCCCGCAGACCACCTTCATATTCAAAGACTTCTTCCTTGCCCGAACGTTCATCGGTCAGACGGATGCGGACGCCACTGTTCAGGAACGCCAGTTCACGAAGGCGCTTGGCAAGAATGTCGTAGTGGAACTCAATGTGAGTGAAGGTTTCCGGCGACGGAATGAAGTGCACCTTGGTGCCCGATGCGTCGGTTTCGCCAACAGCCGCCAGAGGCGCATTGGGAACACCGTGGGTGTAGGTCTGCTCGTACACCTTGTTTTCACGACGGATCGTCAGGGTGAGGGTAGAGGACAGTGCGTTGACCACGGATACACCCACACCGTGAAGGCCACCAGACACCTTGTAGGAGTTGTCATCGAACTTACCACCGGCGTGCAGCACGGTCATGATAACTTCGGCTGCAGAAACCCCTTCCTCTTCGTGCAGATCCACCGGGATACCACGGCCGTTATCTTTAACAGTCACCGATTCGTCCGGGTGGATAACCACGCCAATCTCTGAGCAATAGCCCGCAAGCGCTTCGTCGATGGAGTTATCCACCAATTCAAAGACCATGTGGTGCAGGCCGGTGCCATCATCGGTATCCCCGATGTACATACCTGGCCGCTTTCGCACCGCATCGAGTCCTTTCAAGACCTTGATACTGGAGGAATTGTAGTTCGATTCACTCATTCGGAAACTCCTGAAGCGTGATAGCCCGGGCAGTATTTCGCTCTTCGCACCGGTCTTATTCTTCCGTCAATTTGCCATGTTCCACGTGGAACAATCTGTAATCTGGTGCCTTACCGCCTGGCCAGAGCTGCTCCACGAGGGGACGCACTATAGACGTAATGAACACCTGACAACGTAATGCCTGTAACCTGCTAGCCAGCATGGCTCGATGGCCCTCATCCAGCTCGGCGTTGATATCGTCAAGCAAAAAGGTCACCTGCTTGCCCATCTCACTCAGAACCATGCCTTGGGCAATCTTCATCAAAATCACCAGGGTTTTCTGCTGGCCCCGGGAGAAGGTTTCAGCAACAGGCCTGCCCTGAAACTTCAACCGGATGTCGGCTCGGTTCGGACCATAAAGCGTATGTCCAACCTTTCGCTCCTGCTCCCGATGATCTGCAAGCAACTCCACTAGTGGGCGGCTAACATCCCAGCCCGGGTAGTACTCAAGCTTCAGACCTTCGGTCCAGGGTACTTCCACTTCCCGAACCAGCTTTTCAAAAGCCGCCTTAAACCGGCTAAACGTGCCAGCGCGAGCATCGGTAATCCGCTCACTCAGCGTGGTGTACTGGTTATCCCAGACCCGCATTAAAGCTTCGTCTAGTCTACCATTTCTCAGCGTTTGATTCCGCTGTGATGTGACTCGTTGGCATTGTTGCCATAACGATCCGAAAGAAGGTTCCACGTGGAACACCAACCAGTCGAGAAACTGTCGCCGCTTTCCTGGTCCTCCGGCGACTACATCAAACACTCCCGGATCGATTACCGATACTGGCAGGTGCTTGGCGAGACCAGACAGGCTCCGCACTGCTTCCCCATCCACTCGTAAAACCGTTTCCTTCTGCCCAACATCCCGAGATATTCCGAGCCGGTGAACGAGTTCGGAATTATTGGTGCGCTCACTCTCCTCCAAACCGTGATCCAACCCGCCAAAGACCGTAAGTCGTTGTTGACCGTGACTCACCACCGCCTGATGTCGGTTCACCCGAAACGAACGACCCAACCCCAGGTAACCTATGGCTTCCAGGACACTGGTTTTGCCGCTGCCGTTTTCTCCGTACAACAGATTGAAGGAAGGCGAAAAGCTCACAGGCGCGGAAGACAGATTTCGAAAATTTTCAGTCTGGAATTTTACAAGCGCCATAGAAAAGCAAACTCGAAGGGGCAGAGGGGAGAAAACCGAATGAAACCCGTCAAACGAAAAAGGCGGCGTTACCTCCCTTCAGTAACGCCGCCCTAGTGTACAAAAGCCAATCGCTCAAGGCGACAGCCTCAGTGGAGCATGTTCAGCCGTTCGTCCATAAACACATCCATCTCCGGCGCGAGGATATGAACGTACCGGTCGAAGTACAGGAACTGCTTCAGCAGCAGGGCAAATTCCCTCGGAAAATGCAGCCCGTGGCTTTCCCCGATCTTAACCATATCCATCAGGATATGATTTACATCGTCCTCTGCCTGATCCGCCTCATAAGGCACCTCATCCGGCACCATCCTGTCCATTTGCTGATACAGCCTTCTGAGATCAGCAGCGAGATCATCCACCCGGACCGTCTGGTGGGTAATGCCGATACGAATCATGGCGTCGGCCATCCCTTCGAAATTGCCAACCATTACCGCCGAAATAAAATCACTGACTGCCTGCCAGGTATCCGGCTTGATCCGGCCAACAATGCCGAAATCGATAAAACCGACCCGGCCATCCTTCAACACCATCAGGTTTCCGGCGTGAACGTCGGCATGGAAGAACTCGCACTGGGTGAGACTGGCAAACCAGGTGTTCATCGCGGTGATCAGGGTCCGCTCCGGATCACGGGCGTAACCGCGAATGCTTTCCAGATCCGTCAGCGAAACCCCATGAAAGCGCTCCATTGTCAGAATGCGGCGAGTGCTGCAATGCTCGAATACCCTCGGCACTGCCGCGTCTTCATTATGGGTGTCGTGCAGGAAATCCCGGAATACCTTAAGATTGTTGGCTTCCTTGATGAAGTCGCACTCTTCCATCATGGTCCGCTGGATTTCCTCGACGATACCGGACATAGAGGTCCAGGACAGTTTTGGCGCCAGGGTTTCAATAATGCGGGCTGAAACATACAGAAAGTTCAGATCCGTCAGCAGGATGTTCTCGACTCCCGGCTTCTGCACCTTAATGACCACATCTTCACCGGATAGCAACCTGGCGGCGTGAACCTGGGCAATCGAAGCCGATGCCAACGCAACCGGATCGATTTCCGCATAGACCTCATCCAGCGGCCGACCCAATTCCTCCCGAATAATCTTCTTGATCACGCCAAAGGGCAGGTTAGGCGTTCTATCCAGGCAGTGCTGGAACTCCTCCACATACTCCTTCGGGAAAAACGTAGGGGAACTGGCAATAAACTGTCCCAGCTTGATGTAGGTCGCACCAAGGGATTCAAACGTCTGCCTCAGCAGCCTCGGCGTGGGAGGACGCTCCCCTCTCAGCCAATTGATCCCGGTGCGCCCGAGTACCGACACAGTCTGGCCAATCCTGAACACGCCTTTGATTCCATTCGTTACGGTACTCATCAATCTCGTCTCCTCCTACAGCCTCATGGGCATGACAACATAGAGGCAGCGGTTATCATTCTGCGCCTCTATCAACGCACTGCTGTTCGGATTGGAAAGGGTAATCTTTACCTGATCCTCATCCAGCGCGTTCATGACATCCACCAAATAGCCTACATTAAAACCGATCTGCAAGGATTCGCCCTGATAGTCCACCGGAAGCGCGTCTTCGGCCTGTTCCTGATCCGGGTTGTTGGCGAAGACCTGGAGTTCATTCGATGCCAGGTTAAGTCGTACACCACGGATATTCTCGTGAGACAGGATCCCCGCCCGTTGCAGGGTATTCTTCAATGTGGCGCGGTCGGCCAAAACAACCTTATCGCCACCTCGCGGAATGACCCGGTTGTAATCGGGGAATTTCCCTTCAATAAGTTTCGACGTAAAGGTGTACGAACCCACCGTCGCCCGCAGATGATTGTCGCCGATCACCAGGGTGACCGGTGTTTCCACATCATCCAGCAACCTGGCCAGCTCAAGGACCCCTTTACGCGGGACAATAACCTGCCGCAACTCCGGGCAATTGGTCGGCAGTTCCAGATGTGCCATCGCCAGCCGGTGACCATCCGTCGCCACCGTCCGTACATGATCTTTGTCCACTTCCAGCAACAGGCCGTTCAGGTAATAGCGAACATCCTGCTGAGCCATGGCAAATGCAGTGGCATCCAGCATCCGACCCAGTTCTTTCTGGGGCAACTCCAGGCGAAAGCTTTCATCTTCGTCTTCCACGTTGGGGAAGTGCTCCGCCGGCAGCGTCGACAACGTAAAATGACTGGCGCCACAGCGCAGATGCAACCGATCGCCTTCAAGCGACAGTTCCATCGGCGCCTCGTCGCCCAGGGCGCGGGAAATATCGGACAGCTTGCGGGCCGGAACCGTAATCCGGCCGGGCTGATCCACATGCACCGGCGTTACCCGTGCCACCAGCTCCACCTCCATATTGGTACCGGTCAGGGTCAGGGTATTGTCCTCGGCCACCAGCAACACGTTGGAGAGCACGGGCATGGTCTGTTTCTTTTCCACCACGCCGGCAATGCTTTGCAGCGGGGTAAGCAGGGATTCACGGCTGATCGTCAGTTTCATGGCACTCAGCTTTCTTTATGTTGGAAGGGTGAATGGTATTCGCCAACGCCCGGCATCAGGTGGTCAGCAGTCTCATAAAATTCTGATAATCTTCGCGGATGCCCGGATCAGTCTCCTGCAATTCCACGATTTTCTTGCACGCATGCAATACAGTGGTGTGGTCCCGACCGCCAAAGGCGTCGCCAATCTCCGGCAAGCTATGATTAGTCAGCTCCTTGGACAGGGACATGGCGACCTGCCGGGGCCGCGTCACCGTTCGGGTCCGGCGCTTGGAGAGCAGATCGGCTACCTTGATCTTGTAGTATTCCGCCACGGTGCGCTGAATGTTATCGATGCTCACCTGTTTCTCGTGCAGCGCCAACAGGTCTTTCAAGCTCTCCCGGATAAACGGGGGCGTGATTTCCGAACCGGTGAAGTGAGCATTCGCTATCACCAGACGAAGCGCGCCTTCAAGCTCTCGAACATTTGAACGGATCTTCTGGGCAATAAAAAAGGCCGCTTCGCTGCTCAGCTTTACGTTGGCCTGATCGGCCTTTTTCATCAGAATGGCGACCCGGGTTTCGAGTTCCGGTGGCTCAACCATGACAGTCAGACCCCAACCAAACCGGGATTTGAGCCGCTCTTCCATATCGACAATTTCTTTCGGGAACCGGTCACAGGTGACGATGACCTGCTGACCACCTTCCAGCAACGCATTAAAAGTGTGGAAGAACTCTTCCTGGGAACGCTCCTTGCGGGCAAAGAACTGGATGTCATCGATCAACAGGGCATCCACAGACCGGTAGTAGCGCTTGAATTCATTGATGGCATTCAGCTGCAATGCCTTCACCATATCCGCCACAAATCGTTCCGAGCGAAGATAGGCGACTTTCGCCTTGGGGTTGCGACGGACAATTTCGTTCCCGATGGCATGCATCAGGTGTGTTTTACCCAGACCAACACCGCCGTAAAGGAACAACGGATTGTAGGCACCACCCGGGTTCTCCGCTACCTGCATGGAGGCGGCTCTTGCCAGTTGGTTGGATTTACCTTCAACAAAGGTTTCGAAGGTGAATCCTTCATTCAGGAAACTCTGGTGCTTTATATCGCCTTCAACCTGAACCGGCCGCCGCTCACTGCCACTTTTCGGACGAACAGAAGGCGAACCGGCCACCGTAGCAGCCACACCTTTCTCTTCTTCGGTTACCCGGCTACCGGTCTCTTCATGAACCTGACCATTCACGCGAGCAGGTACTTCCGAGCGTTTGACCGGTTCACCTTCACGGGGTGCCGAACCCACTTTCATATTGACGCGGGGCGCCTGCCCGCCGTTCAGATCCTTCAGCACCTCTTCGATACGCCGCAGGTACTTTTCGTTCACCCAATCCATCACAAAGCGGTTAGGAGCGAACAGCATCAGCTGCCCCTCCCGGTGATCGGACTGCAGGGGCCTGAGCCAGGTATTGAACTGTTGTGCGGGAAACTCGTCCCGGAGTACTTCAAGACATTGATGCCACATACTGTTTGGCACGACAGCCTGCTCCCGATAACCCTGAAATGTCTCTGAACGGACAAGGGACTTCCTGTCCTGTGAGATGACCACGAATTCTAACCCGACCGGCCCACCAGTAAAAGAGCCAAAGCCAGTTAATGAACAGCCTGTGGAAATTTATTTCTTTGTATTTCAGTTTTTTACGAACTTACCTACAACCTTGTGTACAGAAAATAACTTCTCGGAAAGTTACCCACAGGCCTGTGTGTATAGCCCGGGTTTAACCCTGTTAAGAACCCCGGGACGCAACCGGGGATAACTTGGACCCATCGCACGAAACAGACTTACCCACATTTCGCCCTGCCGCCGTCCACAGCCCTCAGGGTGCCTTATCAATACCCTTATAAACCATTCAGGGATTTGTTTTTCATCCTATTTTTTCGCTTATCCACAGAAATCTTCGATACTAATAACAGTAATAATTAATCCTTAAAAGAATTCTAAAAAGACTTACTGAATTTATTAGCTGGCCAGGCCATTCCGAAATTTTCAGGATGCGCACAACCCGCAAGCAATAAGCATTGAATTCCCACCGGTATTTGCATAGAATGCCGCTCCTGTTTTGGCTGTTCATTTTCCAGCCAGTTACTGAATTTCCAACTTACGAATTGTGAGATCATCACCATGAAAAGAACGTTTCAACCAAGCGTCCTGAAGCGTAAGCGCGTTCACGGTTTCCGTGCCCGTATGGCCACCGCCAACGGTCGCAAGGTTATTTCCCGTCGTCGTGCCAAAGGCCGCGCACGTCTGTCCGCGTAAGCTCTGATCGCCTCATGAAGGCTTTGAGTTTCCCGAAATCACATCGTCTTTTGCGACCTGCTGATTACGGCAAAGTCTTCAACGACGTGCAGCTGAAAGTTCCGCACCGGAATTTTCTGATCCTGGCGACACCGAACAATCTCGGTCACGCCAGGATCGGTCTGATCTTCTCGAAGAAGAACCTGAAGCTTGCCGTCCAGAGAAACCGGATAAAACGACAGGTCAGGGAAAGCTTCCGGCACCAGACGGACCTGCCCGGTGTCGACCTTGTTGTTCTGGGACGTCAGGGGCTGGTTTCCCTGGACAACCATTTGGTACGCGCAGCCATGGACGACCTCTTGCGCCGTCTCAGGAAAAAGTACGCTCAATCTCAGCCATCCCGGGCAGCAACATCCGAACCTGCCGGTCGAGGAACGGGTTAATGCGCAAGCTTCTGCTTCTGCCCATCCGCTTCTACCAGTACGCAATCAGTCCCCTGATGGCAAGTCACTGCCGCCACTATCCCACCTGCTCACAATACGCCGTTGAAGCCATAACCCATCATGGCGCGCTTAAAGGATTATTTCTCGCAATCCGGCGTCTGTTAAGGTGTCATCCTTGGGCCGAAGGCGGTTATGATCCTGTACCGGGAACTACCGATCCCCGGGTTCAGGAAGCGGCAACAACCTGCGTACACGCTGATCACTCCCACACAACAACCCAGACCAGACAGTAACTCTATGGATATTCAACGCATCGTATTATTTGCCGGCCTGGCTATTGTCAGTTATCTGATGGTGCTTGCCTGGAATGAGGATTACCATCAGCAGCCGCAGACGGCTCAAGTCGCTGAATCGCAGCCTTCGCAAAACACAGCCAGCATGGGCAATTCAGACGATATGGTGCTTCCGGAGGAAGGTTCTGCACAGGTAGACGGTGATGGCGAGTTCACTACACCGGAAACAGGTCAGGCTGTCGTAAGCTCAACAGAAAACAACACCACAGTCAGCGACCAGTTCATTACTGTCCGCACTGACGTTTACGACCTGCAAATTGATCGGGTCAGCGGTAACCTGGTGAAAGCCCAGTTGCTTAATTACGACGACTCCCTGAACAGCAAGGAACCGCTGACACTCCTGAACAACACGCAGAATCGTCTTTACGTTCTTGAAAGTGGTCTGATTGGTCGTGATGGTCCTGACAGTCGCAAGAACGGTTCAGCACCCGTATACAGTGCGGATGCTTCCAGCTATGAGCTGGCCGAAGGTGATAACCAGCTCCAGGTAGACCTGACATACACCACCGATAGCGGTGTGCAGATCACCAAGCGCTACCAGTTCGAACGCGACAGCTATGAGATAAGCGTCAAGTATCTGGTTGAAAACCAGTCAGGTGAGAACTGGCAAGGCAATTTCACCGGCAAGATCGTCCGTGACCAGTCTCCGGACCCGACCTCCCAGACCAGCATGGGTATTCAGGCATTTCTTGGCCTGGTGATCAGCTCCCCGGAAGATCCCTACGAGAAATTCGATTTTGGCGACTTGCAGGAGACCCAGATCAACCAGTCCGTCACCAATGGCTGGCTGGCCTTTCTCCAGCACTACTTCCTGTCTGCCTGGGTACCCGAACGCGACATCTCTGCGCAGTATCAGACCACACAACGTGGCCAAAACTACGTAATGGGCTTTGTCTACCCCGCCACCACAGTAGCGCCGGGTGAGACCGCAGAGATCGGTGCCCGGGCCTACGTCGGGCCAAAGATTATTGAGCGTCTCGAAGGCATGGCTCCGAACCTTGACCGTACCGTTGATTTCGGCTGGCTGTTCTTCATTTCGCTGCCGCTGTTTATCATTCTGGACTGGTTCCACAGCCTCGTTGGCAACTGGGGCGTGTCTATCATCCTGCTGACGGTTCTGGTCAAGGCGGTGTTCTTCCACCTATCCGCAACCAGCTACAAGTCCATGGCCAAGATGCGGGCCGTTGCGCCCCAGCTAACCCGGCTGAAAGAACTGTACGGGGACGACCGGCAGCGCATGTCCCAGGAAATGATGGCGTTGTACAAGCGGGAGAAGATCAATCCGCTTGGTGGCTGTCTGCCCATACTGGTGCAGATGCCGGTGTTCATCTCCCTGTACTGGGTACTCTTTGAAAGTGTTCAGCTTCGCCACGCGCCGTTCATGCTGTGGATCCAGGATTTGTCGGTCATGGACCCGTACTTCATCCTGCCGATTCTGATGGGTGCCAGCATGTTCGTGCAGATGAGCCTGAACCCGACTCCGCCGGATCCCATGCAGGCCAAGATCATGAAGATGATGCCGTTGATCTTCACCGTCTTCTTCCTGTGGTTCCCGGCAGGTCTGGTACTGTACTGGCTGGTGAACAACATTCTGTCCATTACGCAGCAGTGGTACATTACCCGCAAGATCGAAACAGAAATGGCCGGCAAGAAGCACTGACCGGTGCCCGAACCGACCCGGCAAAGGCTCCTGTATGGAGCCTTTGTTGTTTTCAGCCTGTGGAAAAAGCATGAGCCAGAGTTCTGAAACCATCGCAGCCATCGCCACCGCACCCGGACAAGCCGGGGTTGGAATCGTTCGCGTGTCCGGTCCTAAAGCCCGGGCTATTGCCAGACAGATGCTTGGGTTTGAGCCCAAACCCCGTTATGCCCATTACGGCCCGTTCCAAGATAGCCGGGGCGAGTTGATTGATGAGGGCATTGGGCTGTTTTTCCCCAACCCTCACTCGTTCACCGGTGAGGATGTGTTCGAGCTTCAGGGCCACGGTGGCACCGTGATTCTCGATCTTCTGCTTCGTGAAGTGTGCTGCCAAGGCGCAAGACTGGCCCGTCCCGGTGAGTTTTCAGAGCGGGCGTTTCTCAACGATAAACTGGATCTGGCCCAGGCCGAAGCCATTGCCGACCTGATTGAAAGCAGCTCGGAACAGGCGGCCCGCTGCGCCGTTCGTTCCATGCAGGGGGTGTTCTCCCGGCAGATCGAGGATCTGGTGGACGCGGTGACCCACCTGCGGATCTACGTCGAGGCGGCGATCGATTTTCCAGAGGAGGAGATCGACTTCCTGGCCGACGGCAAGGTGGCCAGTGACCTGCAGAACCTGCTGGAGCGGCTCGGGAAAATCCTGGCCGAAGCCCAGCAGGGCACTATCCTTCGTGACGGCATGAAAGTGGTTATCGGCGGAAGGCCCAATGCCGGCAAGTCCAGTCTGCTCAATGCGCTGGCCGGTCGCGAAGCGGCCATTGTTACGGCGATTGAGGGCACAACCCGTGATGTCCTGAGAGAGCATATCCACATTGACGGGATGCCCCTGCACATCATCGATACCGCAGGCCTGCGGGACAGCCCGGACGAAGTGGAACAGATCGGTATTGCCCGGGCCTGGGAGGAAATCCGTCAGGCCGATCGCATTCTTCTGATGGTGGATGCGACTACCACCGATAAAACCAGTCCCCATGAAATCTGGCCGGACTTTATCGACCAGCTACCGGCCAACGCCCCGGTGACGGTGATTCGTAACAAGGTGGACCTGTCCGGTGAACCGGTTGGTATCACTGCTGAAGACTACCAGAGCGCCCCGGTGATTCGTTTGGCGGCAAAGTCTGCCGAGGGACTGGAGATTCTGCGGGACCATCTCAAGCAGTGCATGGGCTTTGCCAGCACCACAGAAGGTGGTTTCCTCGCCCGGCGCCGCCACCTGGATGCCCTGGAGCGGGCCCAGGCCCTGCTGATCCAGGGCCAGAGCCAGCTGGAGGGATTCGGTGCAGGCGAACTCCTGGCAGAGGACTTGCGGGCCGCACAGGATGCCCTGGGAGAGATCACCGGACACCTCACCCCGGATGAGCTGTTGGGCAAGATATTCAGCAGCTTCTGCATCGGGAAGTAATCAGCAAACCCCTCAGTTGCACTGATTCTCGGCAACAACCTGCTGAATTTTTTATTGAGCGATCGCTCAATAAAGACTAGAGTACTGGACAGGCTAACAACAAACGCAATCGTCCAGGAGCCATAAACGATGAATCCCACGATCGATTATTACTTCACCTGCATTTCTCCGTTCACTTATCTCGGCCATCGGGCATTTCTGGAAACAGCCGGCACCGCACGTGCCAAGGTTAATTTCAGGCCCGTGAAGCTGGCAAAAGTGTTTGCCAACTCCGGAGCGAAGCCCGTTCCAGAGCGTCCGGTATGCCGACAGGAGTACCGCCTGCTCGAAATTGAACGTTGGGCGAAGAAACGGGATCTGGCTATCAACCTGAAGCCGGCGCACTTTCCAACAGACCCGGGCCTGGCTGACCGTTGCGTTATTGCACTGCAACAGGCCGGTGAAGATCCAGGAGAATTTGTGCAGCGCGCTTTGGCCGCCTGTTGGTCTGAGGAGAAAAACATTGCCGACGAAGCGGTGATTCGCGAGATCCTGAGCACACTCGAATTCGATGCCGAGAACGTGCTCAAGTCCGCGGCGTCAACCGATATTGCGGACCAGTACGAGCGCAACAGTGACGATGCCGTTGGCCAGGGCGTGTTGGGTGCGCCGGCCTACCTGTTGAATGGTGAGCAATTCTGGGGGCAAGATCGGGTTGAGTTGCTGGCGGAGACGCTGGAATCAAAGCCCGGAGCGAAGTGATGATTGATCTTTATTACTGGCCTACGCCTAACGGCCACAAGATCACCATATTCCTTGAAGAGTCCGGACTGGACTACCGGATTTATCCAGTAGATATCAGTGCCGGAGACCAGTTCAAACCGGAATTTCTGGCGATTTCACCCAACAACCGTATGCCGGCTATCATCGACCACGATTCTGCCGAGGATGGCGAGCCTGTTACGGTGTTCGAGTCCGGTGCCATCCTTATGTATCTTGCGGAAAAAACCGGTCGCTTCCTGCCAGCTGATCTCCGTGGCAGGAAGACAGTACTGGAATGGCTGATGTGGCAGATGGGCGGTCTGGGGCCCATGGCGGGTCAGAATCATCATTTCGTCCAGTATGCCCCTGAGCAAGTTCCCTATGCGATCAATCGGTACGTCAATGAAACCAATCGTCTATACGGCGTACTCAATACCCGTTTGAGTGGTCGGGACTGGGTTGCCAACGATTATTCCATTGCCGATATGGCCATCTACCCCTGGATTGTTCCCCACGAGCGGCAACAGCAATCCTTGTCTGACTTTCCAAACCTTGAGCGGTGGTTTCATGCAATGCAGGCGAGGCCTGCGGTAGTGACTGCCTATGAGAAAGGTGCTCCCTGGTCTAAACGACCGGCCGTCACCGATGAAGGGAAGAAACTGTTGTTTGGCCAAACGGCTGCGGTGGATAAAAAAGACTAGGCGAAGGGAAGACTTGAGTCTTCCCTTTTTGGTCTCAATCAATCACAGAACCGTGTTATACGGTAAAGGCCATATCTTCGGCATCGAGCTGCATCAGGTTTTTGCTGGGGCTGAGCATGCTGGCAGCGTGGCTCTGGGCCCGGGGCAGCAAACGTTCGAAATAGAACTCGGTGGTGGCGAGTTTGGCCTGGTAAAAGCCGACTGATTCCTCGCCTCCGTTATCGAGTTTATCCACAGCCACCGCAGCCTGACGCAGCCAGATATAGGCCATGGTGACGTAGCCGCTGTACATCAGAAAATCAAAGGATGCGGAACTCACCACATCCCGGTCCTTACGGGCTGCGAGCATGATACGGACGGTCAGCAGGTTCCATTGCCCGGTCAGCTTGAGCAGTTCCAGAGCCCAGGGCCGTAGCCGTTTATCGGTGAGATGCTTACGGGCAAAATTGGCAATGTTCAGGGTGAACTCGCGCACCGCGCCGCCCTGGGTCATCAGCAATACTTTTCGTCCCAGAAGGTCCAGCGCCTGGATTCCGGTGGTGCCCTCATAAAGGGTGGCGATGCGGGTATCCCGGACAATCTGCTCCATGCCGTGTTCTCGGATGTAACCGTGGCCGCCAAAAACCTGGACTCCCAGGTTGGCCGCTTCGCAGCCGAGTTCGGTGAGAAAGCCCTTCAGAATTGGCGTCAGGAAGCCGAGTTTGTCATCGTATTTTTCCGCCTTTTTATCGTCGCCCTCGGTGAATCCCTCCACCATGTGATCGGCCAGCCGGGCCGCGTAATACAGCATGGCCCGACCGCCTTCGGCGATGGCCTTCTGGGTCAGCAACATGCGGCGCACATCGGCATGATGGATCAGGCTGTCAGCTACCTGGTCCGGCTCTTTCTTACCCGAGAGCGCTCGCATGGAACGTCGGTCCCTGGCGTAGGCGAGTGCCCATTGATAGGAGAGTTCCGCCGGGCCCACACCCTGGATCGCGGTGCCGATGCGGGCGGTGTTCATGAACGTGAACATGCAATTGAGCCCTTCGTTCTCGGGACCAATCAGAAAGCCTGTGGCGCCATCGAAATTCAGCACACAGGTGGCCGAGGCCTTGATGCCCATTTTCTTTTCCAGACTGCCGCAGACCACCGGGTTGCGTTCGCCCACGCCACCCTGGCTGTCCAGAAGGAACTTGGGCACGATAAACAGGCTGATACCCCGAGTGCCCTTGGGGGCATCAGGCAGACGGGCCAGAACAATGTGGACGATGTTCTCGGTCAGGTCGTGGTCGCCGGAGGAGATGAAAATCTTGGTACCCGTGATGCGGTAACTGCCATCGGCCTGAGGTTCGGCTTTGGTCTTTACCTGACCCAGGTCGGTGCCGCACTGGGCTTCGGTCAGGCACATGGTGCCGGCCCAGCGGCCCTCGGTCAGTGGCGCAAGGTAGGTCTGTTTCTGGTCTTCCGTGCCGTGAAGGAAAATCGTGTTCATGGCCCCCAGGGACAGCCCCGGATACATCGAGAAGGGCCAGTTGGCGGTACCCATCATTTCCTGTTTCAGCAGTCCCATGGACGCGGGGAGGCCCTGGCCGCCGTATTCCTCGGGCGCTGAGAGTCCCTGCCAGCCCCCCATGGCATATTGCTGGTAGGCCTCACGGTAACCGGTGGGTGTGGTGACTTCACCGTTGGCCAGTTTGCAGCCTTCTTCGTCGCCAGATAGGTAGAGTGGGCTCAGCACTTCCTCACAGAATTTTCCGCATTCGCCCAGTATCGCGTCCACGATATCCGGCGTGGCGTTTTCTCCGCTGGCCAGGGTGGAATAATGGCCTGGGTAGTCGAACACCTCGTTCAGCAGGAATTTCATGTCGCGCAGGGGCGCTTTGTAAACCGGCATAGCGGAATCCTCTGTGTCTTTCTCGGAATCGTGACTGGGCGATCACCGCCCGTTTTCTATTGTTTTACGCCAATACTCGGGCACTGCCATTGACGAAAAGCGCCCTGCAGACTGTCAGAATGGACAATTGGCCGAGATGACGTATCAGACCCTGCGGATTTCGGGTAATGATCGTAAAAGACGGTTGCGGCGTATTTCCTTGCGCCCGAGATCCCCAAATATTCCCGTTCAGAGAGTGTAAAAGTCATGCAAAGCCTGTTAACTGAGATATCGAAACGCCTGTCGACACCTATACTCTGGGTACTGGCCTCGGCACTGTTGCTCAGTGGCTGTGCCAGCCCTTCGCTCGAGGACTACGCAGACCGCACACCAGAGCTGGTCCCTGAAGAGTTCTTTACCGGCGAACTTTCCGCCCGGGGGGTGGTCAAGAATTTCTCCGGTGAGGTGATTCGCACCTTTGATGCGGATATCAGCGCGTCATGGGATGACGAAGGCGTGGGCACCCTGGATGAGGTGTTCCGCTTCAATGATGGCGAAGTGCAGACCCGCGTCTGGACCCTCACTCCCGCGGCGGACGGGTACCACGCCGACGCCGGTGATGTGGTTGAACCGGGAACCATGCGTTGGAGTGGCAACGCGATTCACATGAATTATGTTCTCCAGGTGGCCTATGGCGACGGAACCCTGGATGTACGCATGGATGACTGGATGTATCTGATTACGCCCGACACGTTGATCAATCAGACCACCATGAGCAAGTGGGGAATAGACGTGGGCGAGGTGGTTCTGGTCATCCAGAAAAAGTAACAGACGACTAACCTGACCCCGAAATATCTGGAAATCCTATGTGGAAACAGTGGTTGATTGCGTTGGTACTGGTGGCTGTCGCTATCGGTGGCGCTTTTGTGTATCAGAACTTCGATGATGGGACCGCCGCCCAGAGCGGCCGTGAACGTCCCGCCAGCGCGGTCAACACCATGCTTCCGCAGATGGAGACGGTACGGGATGTGGTCAATGCCGTTGGCAGTCTCAAAGCCCTTAACGCGGTGGAACTGACCACTGAAGTCAGTGGCCGGGTGGTGGAACTGAGTCTGGAAACCGGCCGCCGGGTGGGGCAGGGCGAGGTGCTGTTGCGGCTTGATGATCGCCAGGCCCGGGCAGACCTGCAGGTGATCGAGGCGCAACTGGCGGATGCCCGCCGGCGGTATGAAAGGGCACAGCGGTTGCGCTCCAACAACAGTATTTCCCAGTCGCAGGTGGATGAGCTGAGAACGGCAGTCGATGTGGCCGTGGCCCAGCGACAGTCAGCGCGGGTCCGTCTGGAGAACCACCGGATCGAAGCGCCGTTTGCCGGTGTGGTCGGGCTGAGTGACATCAGTATCGGGGCCTACATTACTGCCGGAACCTCGGTGACTACCCTGGATACCACCGACCGCATGGAACTGGGTTTTTCGATCCCGGAGCGTTTTCTGGGGCAGGTGAGTCTCGGACAAGAGGTGAGAGGCGCATCGCCGGCCTACCCGGACCAGAAGTTTTCCGGTCAGCTGGTGGAGTTGGGTTCCAGGGTCAGTGAGTTGAGCCGGTCGCTGCCCGTCCGGGCACTGATCGATAATCCGGATGGTCTGCTCCGGCCAGGACAGTTCATGTCTGCGACGCTAACGCTCCGGGAACGGCAAGCACTGGTGATCCCCGAGCAGGCGGTGATGATACGGGGTGATGAGCAATATGTGTTTGTGGCTGAAGATGGTGTGGCCCGGCGGGTTTCGGTGAACCTGGGGTCGCGCATGCCCGGGTTTGTGGAAGTTTCGAACGGTTTGAGCCAGGACGATCCAGTGATTGTGACTGGCCAGGATCGGCTCAGCAGCGGCGATAGGGTACGCGTGCTTGAGGATGACAAGGCCATTCCCGAGAACCGTTTTATCACGGCCAGGGAGTCGTAACCGGTGGTCCTCTCTGACGTTTCCATCAAGCGGCCGGTATTTGCAACGGTTCTCAGTCTTCTGATCGTGGTGTTCGGGCTGGCAGCCCTGATGGGCCTGCCAGTGCGAGAATACCCGGATATTGACCCACCGGTCGTCTCCATTTCCACCGATTATACCGGCGCAGCAGCCGAGGTGGTGGATACCCAGATTACCCAGGTGATCGAGGGTGCCATCAGTGGCATCGAGGGCATTCGTTCTATCGAATCCTCCACCGAGCAGGGCGAATCCCGAACCAGTATTGAATTTACTACGGCCCGGGATGTGGATATTGCCGCCAATGATGTCCGTGATGCGGTGTCACGGGTGGCCAACCAGCTGCCGGACGAAGCCGATCCACCGGTGGTGCGTAAGGCGGATTCCGATGCACGGCCGATGATGTGGGTCACCCTTCGCAGTGATGTCTGGGACAGTGCCGAGTTGAGTGACTTTGCCGACCGGGTCCTGGCGGACAGGTTGTCGGTACTCGATGGTGTTGCCGACGTCCGTATCGGTGGAGAACGGCGCTATGCCATCCGGGTCTGGCTGGATCGGGAACGGCTTGCGGCCCGGGATATCACCGTGGCGGAAGTTGAGCGGGCGTTGCGCTCGAACAACGTAGAGTTGCCAGCAGGATCGGTGGATTCCTCCACTCGTAATTTCACGGTTCGTGCGGAAGGCCGATTGTCTAACGTCGAGCAGTTCCGGGAACTGGTGATTCGTCGCGATGGCAACGATTTGCTGCGTCTCGGTGAGGTGGCCAATGTTCAGATGGGGGTGGAGTCGGATGTCAGCCGCCTGCGCGCCAACGGCCAGACCGCCATTGGCATGGGTATTATCCGCCAGTCCAAGGCCAACACCGTGGCGGTTTCCGATGCCGTCCGCGCCGAATTGGAGAAAATTCGCGAGACCCTGCCACCGGAAGTGACCATCGCGGAAAGCTACGACGAATCCATCTTCATCCGGGCTTCCATAAAGGAAGTCGTCACCACGCTCGCCATCGCTGTGTCCCTGGTTATTCTGGTTATCTTCCTGTTCCTGCGTTCCTGGCGGGCTACCCTGATTCCTGCGGTGACCATTCCGGTCGCGGTGATTGGCGCCTTTATTGGTCTGGGCTTCCTGGGTTTTTCCATCAACGTACTGACCCTGCTGGCGGTGATCCTCGCCATCGGCCTGGTGGTGGATGATGCCATCGTAATGCTGGAAAACATCCAGCGCCGGATTGATGAGGGCGAGCCGCCGTTGCTTGCCGCCTACCGGGGCGCGAAGCAGGTTGCCTTTGCCGTGATAGCGACCACCCTGACCCTTGTAGCGGTGTTCGTCCCTATCTCGTTCATGGGCGGCAACATTGGCCGGCTGTTTGCCGAATTCGGCTTTACCCTGGCCGCCGCGGTGGTGTTTTCGAGCCTCGTTGCCCTGACCCTGGCACCGATGCTGTGTTCCAAGTGGCTCCGGCACAGCCCGGAATCGGCAGAAGGGCATCGTCTCTGGGCCGCGAGCGAAAAGGTCTTGAATGGCCTGACCAACGGTTACCGAAGGCTGTTGCAGTTTTCCCTGAGGCAGCCGGGATTGTTACTGGGCCTCGGTCTTGTCGGACTGGTCATTGCCGCCGTGGTGTATCCGAAATTGCCTCAGGAGCTGGCGCCCACCGAAGACCGTGCCGTGATCATCATGCCTACCAGTGCGCCCAGGGGCTCGACGGTGGAGTACACCGATCATTACGTTCGCCAGGTGGAGCAATCCCTGTTGCCATACCTGGATGAGGGCATTGCCAACCGCCTGCTCGCCATCGTCGGGTTCCGTGATGAAGAGGATAATGCGTTCATGATCATGGGCCTGGTGCCCTGGGAAGAGCGGGATATCAAGCAGCAGGAAGTGACCAGCGAAATCCGCGAAAAGTTGGCCGATGTGTCCGGGATCCGAACCGTGGCCGTGAACCCGCCGGGTCTCGGCCAGCGGGGATTCAGTCAGGCCGTGGAGTTTGTGGTGGCTGGTCCGGACTACGAATCAGTGCAGGCCTGGAGTCAGGAGATCGTTGAGCGGGCCAAGGAAAACCCGAATCTCCAGAACCTGGATACCGACTTTGAACTGACCCGACCGGAACTGCGGGTGAATATCGACCGGGAGCGGGCCGCGGATCTGGATATCACGGTAGAGGACGTGGGCCTCACTCTTCAGACTATGCTGGCCTCGCGCCAGGTAACGACTTACATTGATCGTGGTCGGGAATACGACGTGATTATCCAGGCGGAAGCCGCCAACCGGGCGACGCCCGAAGACCTGGGCCAGATTTTCCTGCGGCCTCGGGAGGGCGGTAACCTGATTCCTTTGCAGGCACTGGTTTCCGTGCAGGAAATCGGCGCCAACCCGGACCTCCGCCGCATCGACCGGCTGCCCGCCGTGGTGATCAGTGCTTCGCTGGCGGATGGCTACGACCTGGGTTCGGCATTGACCTACCTGAACAACCTGGCTGTGGATAACCTGCCGCCGGAAGCCCGCGTCAGCTACAAGGGCCTGAGCCGGGAATTCCAGGAATCCTCGGCGGCAATCTACATTACCTTTGCGCTGGCTTTCGTCATCGTGTTCCTGGTGTTGGCAGCCCAGTTTGAAAGCTGGATACATCCGTTGATTATCATGTTATCGGTGCCGCTGGCGGTAACCGGAGCGCTGCTGGCGCTCTGGTGGACGGGTATCAGTCTGAACATATACAGTCAGATCGGTATCATCATGTTGCTGGGGTTGATGGCCAAGAACGGGATATTGATCGTCGAGTTCGCCAATCAGCTCCGGGACAAGGGTTACGAGGTGCGGGAGGCGATTCTCGAGGGCGCCTGCCTGCGTTTCCGTCCGGTACTGATGACCACCATATCGACGATTTTCGGTGCCGTGCCCCTGGTCATTGCCACCGGTGCCGGCGCCGAGAGTCGGGCGGCGATTGGTATGGTTATTCTGGGTGGGCTGATCTTCGCCACCACGCTGACCCTGTTCATCATCCCGGTGCTCTACAACCTGCTGGCACGGTTTGCCAAATCTTCCAATGCGGTGGAAAAAGAACTGGAACGCCAGGCGTCCGGACAGGCTGGTGGCACAGGAATGGCCGCCGCTCCACAGAAACGCGCCGACGATTTCTGACCGACCGGATGATTACAGGGTGGCCGGGAATTCCAGCTGGCCGCCGAACATTTCATCCGGGTGGATGTCGACACAGAAAACCTGTTGCCCCGGCAGCATTGTTGACAGGGTGACGGTACGTTTTGCGTCCGGCAGACCGACATAGGGCCGACAGCTGCTGATGTGCTGGGGCCTCTCCAGGGCATTCCGGAAGTACTCCCGGTGGGTCCATTGAGCGCCGGCGGAATGGTACAGCGGATTGAACTTTCCGCGATGAATGTCCGGATTGGCGCGGGCAAGGTTGCCTTGCTGGATGCCCTGTGGATTGAGCAGGAAGCAGCGTTTCACGCCATCCACTTCCAACAGCTTGTTGCAGGCGTTGTTGAACGGCAGCTCCCGGCTCAGGGAATGGCAGGCTTCGAGAATTTCGAAACGCAGAAGGCGGAAATAACTTTCCTGATCCCGTATGTCCTGGGCTGACGACTCGCTGGAATCGGCAATGATGCGTTTCAACGCCTGTTCGGTCAGTTCCGGCTCGTGTTGTTTCAGGTTGGACGGCCTTGCGAACAGGAAGCCCTGCAGAAGATCTGCCTCCGTTTGCAGGGCAATGTGAGCCTGGGTGTGGTTCTCGATCCCTTCCAGAAGCACGAGACTGCCGCTTTCGCGGATCATCTTTACCAGACTTTCCAGCAGCATCCGGGCGCGACTGTTGTTCTCGGCGTTTACCAAGAGGCTTCGGTCGAGTTTCACAATGAGCGGATTGATGCGCCAAAGGCGCTCGAAATTGGAATCGCCCATACCGAAATCGTCGATAGCGATCTGAAAGCCATGTGCTTTGGCCTTGAGGATAAATTCCAGAAGTGCGGCCGGGTTGTCGGATGCCGTTTCCACCAGCTCCAGAACCACTTTCTCGGGATCGATTCCGCTACGCTGGCATTGCAGAGCAAGCTTTTCCAGGGAGGCTTCCGGGTGGATGCAGGTGCCGGGATTGATGTTCAGAAACAGCCATACGGCCTGGGAGCTGGCCGCAAAATTATCCAGGTGAAGCTGCAACAGGTGCCGGTCCAGCTCCGGCGTCTGGTTGTTTTTTTCGGCCTGTTCGAAAAGCGTAAACGGAGAGATGCTCTCATTGTTCTTTCTGACACGGACCAATGCCTCGTAGCCAACCAGTTTTCGATGGGTCGGGCTCAGGATCGGCTGGTAAACAGAACTGAAATCATAGTCGTCAATGATCTTGGGAGCCCGGGTTATTTCGGCTCCGCGATAGATGCGCCGTGGAAGTCGGACTACGCTGCTCATGGTCAGGAACCTTTATACTGCCAATGGTCTGGCCATCCTGGCCTGATGATAAAAGAGTGTCTGAACAGGGAGATTAAGCGAATTCCGTACCAGACAGTCAAAAATCAAGCATTTAGCTTTGCTTAACCCCGTCAAATAATTGAGCTTTGCCGCCGGTTTCCGCACTCTTGCACCGGATCCGGGCAGATTATGCGCGGGAACGTTGGCAATGCACCAAAACAGGATTTCCTGATGCCATCAAAAAGTCAGTTCCGTTTGCTTGGCCAACGCCGGTTCCTGCCGTTCTATCTGACCCAGTTCTCCGGCGCCTTCAACGACAATCTGTTCAAGAACGCGCTGTTGCTGCTGATTACCTACAGTGCCGGCAGTTTGATGGGGCTTTCGGTGAATGTGGTGGTTAACCTTGCGGCTTTCCTCTTCATACTGCCGTTTTTCCTGTTCTCCGGTATTGCCGGCGAGATGGCGGATCGCTATGAGAAATCCCGGATCATCCGGAATGTGAAGCTGGCGGAAATTGTGATCATGGCCATTGCCGCACTCGGGCTGTGGTTCGGCTGGTACGAGTTGTTGCTGGTTCTGCTGTTCCTGATGGGTACCCAGTCCACGTTCTTCGGCCCGGTGAAATACGCGATCCTGCCCCAGGTGTTGGCGGACGATGAGTTGGTGGGCGGCAATGGCCTTGTTGGTATGGGCACGTTTGTGGCGATTCTTCTGGGCACCATTGCCGCGGGGCTTTTGATGGGTTTTGAGACGGCCGCCCGGCTGACGGCGGTGGCCGTTTTTGTCATGGCGGTACTCGGCTATCTGGCGGCGCGTCAGGTTCCGGCGACCGAATCCGATGGTTCCGGTGTTCATGTCCGTTTTCGCCCGGTGCTCGAAACCTGGAGACTGATGGCTCTGGCGGCCGAGCGCCGGCAGGTGTTGCTGGCAGTGCTGACCATCTCCTGGTTCTGGTTTCTCGGAGCAGCCTATCTGACCCAGTTTCCCAATTTTGCCCGCACCAACCTTCTGGGCGACGAAACCGTGGTGACCCTGTTGTTGGCCATGTTCACGATCGGCATTTCCATTGGCTCCATGATGTGTGAGCGACTTACCAAACACCGGATTACCCTGTCGCCCGTGCCCTGGGGTGCCCTGGGGCTGAGTCTATTCGGGATCGACCTGTATTTTGCTGTGCCGGATGACCCCGTGGCCTCCACCTGGTGGACCCTGGTAACCGATCCTGTCTACCTGCGGGTGTTGATGGATCTGGTCGGTATCGGAATCTGCGGTGGTCTTTTCATCGTGCCTCTGTACGCCTTTATTCAGCACGAAACGCCACGGACCAAGCGTGCACGTATCATTGCTGCGCTGAATGTCATTAACGCGTTGTTCATGGTGGTGAGTGCCCTGGCCGGAATTGTGGTGCTTGGTGTGTTGGAGGTCAGCATTCCGGGGTTTTTCCTGCTGCTCTCGCTCCTGAACGGAGTGGTGTTGCTGGTGGTCTGGCGACTTCGACGTAAAACAGCCGGGAGTTCTGTGGATAATTAGTTGGACAACCTACGGAAAGCCTCTGGATTAATTTCTAAGAAATTATATAAAACAATAAGTTAGTTGTTTTTTTAGGGTGATTAATAAGTAGTCTTGCATGTGGATAACTTTCTTGAAAACTTTTCTGAGAAGAGTGATCCAAGCCTATGAAAAGCCGTAGATTTCGGTTTTCCACTATCCAATGGACGCCCGGAAAAGTCCCCTTTTGAGTCCTTACCTGGCCGCTGCTGCTTTCAACGTGGTTCGTCTCTGGTTAAAATTTGCACATCCTGACTGCAATTTCCCGGGTGAGGCGTTATACTCGCCGCCCTATTTTATCCCCCGATTTCCGAGGTGAGCTGTGGATTTTCCGACCCGTTTCGATGTCATTGTCATTGGTGGTGGCCATGCCGGTACCGAGGCCGCGCTGGCGGCTGCACGCATGGGTTCTCAGACCCTGCTGCTGACCCACAACATTGAGACCCTGGGCCAGATGTCCTGTAACCCGGCCATCGGCGGTATTGGCAAAAGCCATCTGGTGAAAGAAATCGATGCGCTTGGCGGTGCCATGGCCGAGGCAACCGACAAGGCCGGTATTCAGTTCCGGGTACTGAACAGCCGCAAAGGCCCGGCAGTCCGTGCCACCCGTGCCCAGGCTGATCGCGTTCTCTACAAGGCCGCCATCCGTCATACCCTGGAGAGCCAGCCGAACTTGACGCTGTTTCAGCAGGCGGCGGACGATCTGATTGTGGAAAACGACCAGGTCACCGGTGTCGTCACCCAGACTGGCATCCGCTTCAACGCCAAGACCGTGGTACTCACCACCGGTACCTTTCTCGGCGGCGTTATCCACATCGGCATGCAACACCATGCCGGTGGCCGTGCCGGTGATGCTCCGGCCAATGCCCTGGCCAAACGCCTGCGGGAACTGCCGTTCAACGTTGGTCGTCTGAAAACCGGTACGCCCCCGCGGATTGATGCCCGGTCTGTGGATTTCTCGGTGATGCAGGAGCAATGGGGTGATGACCCCACGCCGGTGATGTCTTTCATCGGCAGCCGTAGCCAGCACCCGGAACAGGTGTGCTGCTACGTGACCCGGACCACCGAACAGACACACGAAATTATCCGCAGCGGGTTCGACCGTTCGCCGATGTTTGCCGGCAGCATTGAGGGGGTGGGCCCCCGCTACTGCCCCTCGATCGAGGACAAGGTAAACCGGTTTGCCGATAAGGATTCCCATCAGATTTTCGTGGAGCCCGAAGGGCTGACCACCAACGAGCTCTACCCGAACGGGATTTCCACGAGCCTGCCGTTCGATATCCAACTGGCGGCGGTGCGGTCGATTCCCGGTTTTGAAAATGCCCATATCACCCGGCCGGGTTACGCCATCGAATACGATTACCTGAATCCGCAGGACCTGCGCCATACCCTGGAAACCAAATTCATCCAGGGCCTGTACTTCGCCGGCCAGATCAACGGCACCACCGGCTATGAAGAAGCGGGCGCCCAGGGATTGCTGGCCGGGATCAACGCTGCCCTGCGGTCCCAGGAAAAAGACGAGTGGTACCCGCGCCGGGACGAGGCCTACCTGGGTGTTCTGGTGGATGACCTGATCACCATGGGCACTTCCGAGCCCTACCGCATGTTTACCAGCCGCGCCGAGTATCGCCTGATCCTGCGCGAGGACAATGCCGATCTGCGCCTGACCGAAACGGGACGCAAGCTGGGCCTGGTGAACGATGAGCGCTGGCAGAAGTTCAATGACAAGCGTGAGGCGATCGCCACCGAACGCAGCCGTCTCGAAGCCACCCGGATTCATCCGAACACCGAGGCCGGCGAACGGGCGAACGGGTTTCTCAAGCAGCCGATGACCCGGGATCAGTCCCTGGCGGAGCTGATGCGTCGTCCCGAGATTGTCTACCGCCACATCGCTGAGATTGGTGCCGAGCAGGCCGAGGATCCGGTTGTCGCAGACCAGGTGGAAATCGAGATCAAGTACGAGGGTTACATCTCACGTCAGACCGACGAGATCGAGCGGTTGCGCAGAAATGAAAACACCGCCCTGCCGGTGGATCTGGATTATGACGTGATCGGTGGCCTGTCCAATGAGATCAAGCAGAAGCTCAAGACCGTGCGACCGGAAACCGTGGCCCAGGCCTCCCGTATCCAGGGTGTGACCCCGGCGGCGGTAAGCCAGATCCTGGTGCACCTGAAAAAGCGCGATCTGCTGCGCAAACAGTCGGCCTGACCTGCGCCCATGACCAAGTCACTCTGGCAGGGCCAGCTCCGGGACGGGCTGGTCACGATGGGCCTATCGCTGGCAGACGATCGGCAGGAAAAGCTGCTGGCTTTTCTGGGCCTGCTCAATAAGTGGAACCGGGCTTACAACCTCACGGCTGTGCGTGATGAGCGTGTCATGGTGTCCCGGCAGCTGCTCGACAGCCTGAGCATTCTGCCGTGGGTAACCACGGATCATCTCCTCGATGTAGGAGCCGGCGGCGGTCTGCCCGGTATTCCCCTGGCGATCGCCCTGCCGGAAAAGCGCTTTACTCTGCTCGACAGCAACGGCAAGAAAACCCGATTTCTCCACCAGTGTGTGCTGGAGCTCGGCCTGGATAATGTCGAGGTTGTTCACGGGCGCGCGGAAGATTGCAATCCTCCGGAACCTTTTACCCAGATCAGCAGCCGCGCCTTTACCGCGCTGGAGAATCTGGTGAGCTGGTGCGGCAATCTGTTGGCAAATGAGGGTGAGTTCCTTGCCATGAAAGGTCAGTTTCCGGATGATGAAGTGTCTGCCCTTCCGGCTGGCTGGCAGGTAACATCCAGCCACTCCCTGGACGTACCGGGCGCCGATGGCGACCGCCATCTGCTGGTGATCGCCCGGACCGTGAATTCCCGGTAGTTTGGCAGTCCAATTTCTGAACCGCTAACCCATAAACAAGGAGGCAGGACATGGCGCGCGTGATTGCAGTGACCAATCAGAAAGGCGGTGTGGGCAAAACCACCACCTGCGTCAACCTTGCTGCCTCCCTGGCCGCCACCAAGCGTCGGGTGTTGCTGGTGGACATGGATCCCCAGGGCAACGCAACCATGGGCAGCGGTGTGGATAAAAACGCCCTGGAACTGTCCGGCTACGACATGCTGACCAAACGTGCCAGCGCTGCCGAGGTGATTATCCCCGCCGAGGCCTCCGGGTTCGATATCCTTCCTGCCAACGGCGACCTGACAGCGGCCGAAGTGGAACTGATGAACGAGATTGGTCGCGAACACCGCCTGAGATTGGCGTTGAACACCGTTCGTGACAACTACGATTACATCCTCATTGATTGCCCGCCATCGCTCAGCCTTTTGACAGTGAATGCCCTCTCGGCGGCAGACTCTGTGCTGATCCCTATGCAATGCGAATACTATGCATTGGAAGGATTGGCCGCGCTGATGAACACCGTTGAGCAGATCCAGGAAACGGTCAATCCGAATCTGCAGGTGGAAGGCATTCTGCGCACCATGTACGACCCGCGCAATAGCCTTACCCTGGACGTGTCCGGCCAACTGAGCGAGTACTTTGGCGACAAGGTGTATCGTGCAGTGATTCCCCGCAACGTCCGTCTGGCCGAGGCCCCCAGCTATGGGGTTCCGGCTCTGAAATATGACCGTGCCTCCAAGGGTGCCATCGCCTACCTGGCCCTGGCCGGCGAAATGGTACGGCGCCACGGTTCAAAAAAGACATCCGCGCCGGTTGCGGTGTAACATACCGCCCTGTCACTCACTTAAGTACAACGATTTTCAACGGGAAGAATGACTGACACCATGGCGGCGAAGAAACGAGGATTGGGTGAACGTGGATTGGGCGCCCTGCTGGCGGGCTCCAAGGTCAATCTTGACCAGGAGCTGAAAGACCACGACGGTGAGCTCCGCGAAGTCCCCATTGATCTGATCCAGCGTGGCCGTTACCAACCCCGCCGCGATATGGACCCTGCCGCCCTGCAGGAACTGGCCGATTCAATTCGCCAACAGGGCGTGATGCAGCCGGTCGTGGCTCGTCCCATTGCCGAAGGCCGGTATGAGCTGATCGCCGGTGAGCGCCGCTGGCGTGCCACCCAGATGGCCGGACTGGACAGCATTCCGGCCATCATCCGTGATGTGCCCGATGAAGCGGCCATCGCCATGGCGCTGATCGAGAACATTCAGCGTGAGAACCTCAATCCCATTGAAGAAGCCTTCGCCCTTCAGCGCCTCCAGGATGAGTTTGGCCTGACCCAGGCCCAGGTGGCCGAAGCCGTTGGCAAATCCCGCACTACCATTACCAACCTGCTTCGACTGATCGGTTTGTCCGAAGACGTTCGTATTATGCTCGAGCATGGCGATCTGGAAATGGGCCATGGCCGGGCGATGTTGACCCTGGCGCCGGAGCTGCAGATGCAGGTGGCCAAACAGGTGGTGGCCAAATCCCTTTCGGTTCGACAGACCGAGGCCCTGGTCCGCCGTGTGCAGCAGGAAACACCAGACAGCAAATCCCGGAAAAAGGGAGTGGTGGACCCAAACATTCGTGCGCTGCAGGATGATCTGGCTGAGCGTCTGGGTGCGCGGGTGTCCATCGATCACGGTCAGCGCGGCAAAGGCAAGCTGGTGATCGAGTACAGTTCCCTCGACGAACTCGACGGCATTCTGGGCCACATCAAATAAAATCGTTGGGCTTTTGTGGGTCTTCCGACCCCCCTACGAAAGTTCGTATCTGGTTACGTACACAACATGTAGTGGTGAAAAACTGAACGGCCGTCTATTTGTGACGAAAATTGCCAAAACCCAGTTATTACGCCGCTTTTGACCGATCAGCCGGTTCCCGGTTTTGTTGATTCGTGCACATTGAACACATATAATCTGCGGCGCTCGTGTCGGTGTATTTGCTTACTTTTTAAACGACATCGACCGAAAAGCACCGTATTTCCGGAACGAACATGACGAAGGCAGCTTCAGGCGGTATTGGCCGTCCACCCATCGCACGATGGTTTGTTATAGAGAGTGTGGTACTTGTCTTCGTCAGCCTGGCGTTTCTCTTGCGAGGCGAGGTGTCCGGTTATTCAGCGCTGCTGGGTGGACTTATTTTTCTGATCCCCCATGGTTATTTTGCGCTCAAGGCATTCCGCTACGCCGGCGCGCGGTCTGCCAAGAAGATCATGACGTCTTTTTACCAGGGTGAGGCCGGAAAGCTCATCCTGTGCGCCATCCTCTTCACGATGGTGTTCAAATGGATTCAGCCGCTTGATATAGCGGCACTTTTTTTAACATTTGCGATCATGCTGGTCACCAATTGGTTGACACCGCTTCTGGCGGGCAGCAATACGCAGCAAAGCTAACTGGACCTGGGAAACCGTTATGGCAGGAAGTGCATCCGAATATATCCAGCATCACCTCCAGAACCTCACCTACGGTAAACTTCCGGCAGGCTATGAGCGTGCCGACGGAACCGTACTTCAAGATGCAACCTGGACGCTGGCTCACACCGGCAGGGAAGCATCCGACATGGGCTTCTGGGCACTGCATATTGATTCACTGGGCTGGGCGGTCGCGCTCGGTGCCCTTTTCCTGTTTATTTTCCGTTTGGCTGCGAAGCGTGCTACCTCGGACCAGCCTGGTGGGCTCCAGAACTTCGTTGAAGTGATGGTTGAGTTTGTCGATCAGAGCGTCAAGGAAACCTTCCACGGCAAGAACAAGGTGATCGCGCCGCTGTCGCTGACCATTTTCTGCTGGGTGTTCCTGATGAACCTGATGGACCTGGTGCCAGTGGACTTCCTGCCCCAGCTGTTCCATCTGATGGGTCTGGAATACATGAAGGTCGTTCCGACCACGGATGTTAACGTTACCCTGGGCATGTCCCTGTCGGTATTCGCACTGATCATCTACTACAGTCTGAAAGTGAAGGGCGTGGGTGGCTTCGTCGGTGAACTGACCCTGCACCCCTTCTCTTCCGACAATCTGTTCCTGAAGATTTTGCTTGTCCCGATCAACTTCCTGCTGGAAGGTGTGAGCCTGATCGCCAAGCCGATCTCGCTGGCCCTGCGTCTCTTCGGTAACCTGTACGCCGGCGAGCTGATCTTTATCCTGATTGCACTGCTGCCTTTCTGGGCACAGTGGGCACTGTCTGTTCCCTGGGCGATTTTCCACATTCTGGTTATCACCCTGCAGGCATTCATCTTTATGATGTTGACGATCGTGTACCTGAGCATGGCTCACGAAGACAGTCACTGATCGGACACCATTAAGCCGTAGTTCTAAACCCTAAACCCTTAAACTGAAAAACCTAACTGAAAACTGGGAGTTATCATGGAAACTGTAGTTGGAATGACCGCTATTGCCGTTGCACTGCTGATTGGCCTGGGTGCCCTGGGTACTGCGATTGGCTTTGGTATCCTCGGTGGCAAGTTCCTGGAAGGCGCTGCGCGTCAGCCGGAAATGACCCCGATGCTGCAGGTTAAAATGTTCATCGTTGCAGGTCTGCTGGACGCCGTAACCATGATCGGTGTTGGTATCGCTCTGTTCTTCACTTTCGCCAACCCGTTTGTCGGCCAGATCGCCGGTTAATCGAGTCGCCAGAGCCGGGGTTTCGCCCCGGTCAGATGATTCTTAACAAAACAGGCGAGAGGTGAAGACGTGAACATTAATTTGACGATGATTGGTCAAGCCATCGCGTTCTTTATCTTTGTCGTCTTCTGCATGAAATACGTGTGGCCGCCAATCATGGCTGCACTGCAGGAGCGTCAAAAGAAGATCGCTGACGGACTGGCTGCCTCAGACCGCGCTGCGCGCGATCTGGAACTGGCTCAGGAAAAGTCAGCTCAGGAACTGCGTGAAGCCAAGCAGCAGGCCGCCGGCCTTATTGAACAGGCCAACAAGCGTGCCGCCCAAATTGTGGAAGCATCCAAAGATGACGCCCGCAAAGAAGGCGAAAAGCTGATTGAGCAGGCCAAGGCCGAAATTGAACAGGAACGAAATCAGGCTCGTGACGTTCTGCGTGCAGAAATTGCCGCAATTGCCGTCGCTGGTGCTGAGAAGATCCTGGAAACCTCTGTCGATGCCTCCAAGCACAACGAAATGTTGGAAAAACTGGCGGCAGAACTTTAAACGACGAGGTTCATCATGGCAGAACTGAGAACGCTGGCCCGTCCATACGCAAAAGCAGCATTCAAGGCCGCTCAGGACCACGAGCAAATGGCTGAGTGGTCCCAGGTGCTGACGATTGCCGGACAGGTCACCGCGAACAAAAGCATTCGACAGCTTCTCGCGAATCCGGGTCTGGAAGAGCAGAAGAAGGCAGAGCTGATTTTGGAGGTCGCCGAAGAGGGCGTCACCGAACAGGTTCGTAACTTCTTTGCCATACTGGCAGAAAACCGCCGGCTGACTCTTCTTCCTGAGATTTCAGCGCTCTTCAACACGTACCGGGCTGATCTGGAGCGCACTGTTGATATCGAAGTTACCGCAGCCTTCGAGCTGACGGACGAACAGCAACAGAAGCTCGCCCAGGCACTCTCGACCAAACTCGAGCGGAAAGTGTCACTCGCAGCGTCACTGGACAAGTCTCTGATTGGCGGTGCGATTATCCGCACTGGTGATTTGGTCATTGACGCATCTGTACGCGGAAAGCTGACCAAGCTGGCCGACGCTCTGGGCTCCTGATTTCAGCACAAGGTTTGAGGATATTGGCATGCAGCAACTGAATCCATCCGAGATCAGTGACATCATCAAGAAGAGAATCGAGAAGCTCGACATCTCTTCCGAAGCAAAAAATGAAGGTACGATCCTGTCCGTTTCTGACGGTATCGTGCTAATCCATGGTCTTGCCGACGTTATGTACGGCGAGATGATTGAATTTGCCAACGGCATCTTCGGTATGGCTCTGAACCTGGAGCGTGATTCCGTAGGTGCGGTTGTTCTGGGTGACTACGAAGGACTGGCGGAAGGCCAGAAGGTACGTTGTACCGGTCGTATCCTGGAAGTTCCGGTTGGCCCGGAACTGATGGGTCGCGTCGTGGACTCTCTGGGTAACCCGATTGATGGCAAGGGCGAGTTGGGCACCGAACTGACCTCTCCAATCGAGAAGGTTGCGCCGGGCGTTATCGCACGTCAGTCCGTTGATGAGCCGGTCCAGACCGGTCTGAAAGCCATCGACACCATGGTGCCGATCGGTCGCGGCCAGCGTGAGCTTATCATCGGTGACCGTCAGATTGGTAAGACCGCTGTCGCCATCGACGCGATCATTAACCAGAAAAACACCGGCATCAAGTGTATCTACGTTGCTATCGGTCAGAAGCAGTCTTCCATTGCCGCGGTTGTGCGCAAGCTGGAAGAGCACGGCGCCATGGACCACACCATCGTGGTTGCCGCCGGCGCTGCTGACCCTGCAGCTACGCAGTTCCTGGCTCCGTACTCCGGCACTTCCATGGGCGAGTATTTCCGTGACCGTGGTGAAGACGCCCTGATCATCTACGATGATCTGTCCAAGCAGGCTGTGGCTTACCGCCAGATCTCCCTGCTGCTGCGTCGTCCGCCGGGCCGTGAAGCCTACCCGGGTGACGTTTTCTACCTGCACTCTCGTCTGCTGGAGCGCGCATCCCGCGTTAACGCTGACTACGTTGAGAAGTTCACCGACGGTGCAGTGAAAGGCAAGACCGGTTCGTTGACCGCTCTGCCGATCATCGAAACCCAGGCCGGTGACGTGTCTGCGTTCGTACCGACCAACGTAATCTCCATTACTGACGGCCAGATCTTCCTGGAAACCAACCTGTTCAACTCCGGTATTCGTCCGGCGATGAACGCCGGTATCTCCGTATCCCGGGTAGGTGGTTCGGCCCAGACCAAGATCATGAAGAAGCTCGGCGGTAACATCCGTCTGGCTCTGGCCCAGTATCGTGAACTTGCTGCGTTCGCCCAGTTTGCTTCCGACCTTGACGAAGCAACCCGAAAGCAGCTTGAGCACGGTCAGCGTGTTACGGAACTCATGAAACAGAACCAATACAGCCCGATGTCAGTGGCTGAGATGGGCACGGTTCTGTTCGCAGCCAACGAAGGCTTCCTGGACGACGTTGATGTCGACAAGGTTGTTAAGTTCGAAGCGCAGATGCTTGACTGGATGCGCTCTGAGCAGAAAGACCTCCTCGACAAAATCAACGAGAAAGGTGATTTCAACGACGAAATCGCTGCCGGCCTTAAAGCTGCACTTGAGAAATTCAAGACCACTCAGAGCTGGTAAGAAAAGGGGCCTGCGATGTTTATCGCGGGCCGGTTTTCGTAGCAATGAGTGTCTAACTTGAGAAGGCAGTGAGTTATGGCCGTCGGCAAAGAAATACGTAACCAGATTTCAAGCATCAAGAGCACGCAAAAGATCACCAGCGCCATGGAAATGGTGGCTGCGAGTAAAATGCGCAAGGCTCAGGAACGCATGCAGGCAACTCGCCCGTATGCGGAAAAGATGCGTCAGGTGATCGGGCACATTGCCAAGGCGAACGCTCAGTACAAGCACCCGTTCATGGTCGACCGCGAGGTTAAGCGTGTCGGTTATATTGTGGTGTCTACTGACCGTGGCCTCTGTGGTGGTCTGAATAGCAACCTGTTCAAAGCGCTTGTCCGTGAAATGCGAGCGTGGAAGGAAAAAGGGGTGGAAACCGATCTGTGCGCTATCGGGCAGAAAGGCGCATCCTTTTTCCGGAGCTACGGCGGTAATGTCGTCGCGGCGCTGACCCATCTGGGTGACAGCCCGAGCTCTGAAAAACTCATCGGCAACGTCAAGGTCATGCTGGATTCGTTCTCCGAAGGCAAGATTGATCGCCTTTACGTAGTGAGCAATGAATTCGTGAACACCATGACCCAAAGCCCGAAGGTGGAGCAGCTGCTGCCCCTGCCGGAAAGCGAAGACGAAGAGATCAAGAACCAGTGGGAGTATCTCTACGAGCCCGATGCCAGGCAGATCCTCGATGGTCTTCTGCCACGTTTTATTGAATCCCAGGTATACCAGGGTGTGGTAGAAAATCTGGCATGTGAACAGGCAGCCCGGATGATCGCCATGAAGAGCGCAACTGATAACGCCGGTGACATTATGGACGAACTTCAGTTGGCTTATAACAAGGCGCGTCAGGCAGCCATCACCCAAGAGATTTCGGAGATTGTGAGCGGCGCGGCTTCGGTCTGATCTCGCCCACAGTCCAACTGGTTTTATTGACTACTAAGATAACGAGGAACCGAGCATGAGTAGCGGACAAATCGTTCAGATCATTGGCGCGGTTATCGACGTGGAATTTCCACGTGACTCCGTACCCAACGTGTATGACGCACTGCTGCTTGAAGGTGGCGAAACAACTCTGGAAGTCCAGCAGCAGCTGGGTGACGGCATTGTTCGTACCATCGCCATGGGCAGCACTGAAGGCCTGAAGCGTGGCCTGAAAGCAGAAAACACCGGCAAGGCAATCTCCGTACCTGTTGGTACTCAGACCCTGGGCCGTATCATGGACGTTCTGGGTCGTCCCATCGACGAGCAGGGCGAAATCGGCGAAGACGAGCGCTGGGCGATCCATCGCAAGGCACCGGGTTATGCCGATCAGGCAGCGTCTGCGGACCTGCTGGAAACCGGTATCAAGGTTATCGACCTGATCTGCCCGTTTGCCAAGGGTGGTAAGGTTGGCCTGTTCGGTGGTGCCGGTGTAGGCAAGACCGTAAACATGATGGAACTGATCAACAACATCGCGAAAGAGCACTCCGGTCTCTCCGTATTCGCGGGTGTTGGTGAGCGGACTCGTGAAGGTAACGACTTCTACTACGAAATGAAGGACTCCAACGTCCTTGATAAAGTAGCGATGGTCTACGGCCAGATGAACGAGCCTCCCGGAAACCGTTTGCGTGTGGCCCTGACCGGTCTCACCATGGCCGAGAAGTTCCGTGACGAAGGCCGTGACGTACTGTTGTTCGTTGACAACATCTACCGTTACACCCTCGCAGGTACCGAGGTATCGGCACTGCTGGGTCGTATGCCGTCCGCGGTAGGCTACCAGCCGACTCTGGCCGAAGAGATGGGTCAGTTGCAGGAGCGTATTACCTCCACCAAGAACGGTTCCATCACGTCCATCCAGGCGGTCTACGTGCCGGCGGATGACTTGACTGACCCTTCGCCAGCAACCACCTTCTCGCACCTGGATGCTACAGTTGTACTGAGCCGTGACATCGCCTCCAAGGGTATCTACCCGGCGATCGATCCGCTGGATTCCACCTCTCGTCAGCTGGATCCGCTGGTCATCGGCCAAGAGCACTACGAAGTGGCCCGTGGCGTGCAGACTAACCTGCAGCGCTACAAGGAACTGAAAGACATCATCGCCATTCTGGGCATGGATGAGCTGTCAGAAGATGACAAGCTCGTTGTATCCCGCGCCCGTAAGATCGAGCGTTTTCTGTCCCAGCCGTTCCACGTTGCTGAAGTATTCACCGGCTCGCCCGGTAAGTACGTGTCCCTGAAGGAGACCATCAGCAGCTTTAAGGGCATCCTCAACGGTGACTATGACGATATGCCTGAGCAGGCTTTCTACATGGTTGGTACTATTGAGGAAGCGGTCGAGAAAGCGAAGGAAATGAAGAGCAAGGCAAAGAGCTAATCTGAGCCGTTGCATTTGTTTCCGGATCGATCAAAGAGGCAACTGACATGGGTATGACCGTGCATTGTGATGTGGTAAGTGCCGAAACAAAGATCTATTCCGGATTGGTAGAAATGCTGGTTGCAGCAGGCTCTGAAGGTGACCTGGGTATTGCCCCGGGTCACGCTCCGCTGCTGACTCAGCTGAAACCTGGTCCTATTCGGATCATCAAGCAGGGTGGTGAAGAAGAAATTCTTTACGTGTCCGGCGGGTATCTGGAGGTCCAGCCCAATCTGGTAACTTTGTTGGCGGATACCGCGGTTCGTGCAAAGGATGTGGACGAAGCAGCCGCGCTCGACGCTCAGAAAGAAGCCGAGAAAGCACTTGCCAACCAGACTGGTGAATTCGAGTATTCCCGTGCCGCTGCAGAGTTGGCCGAAGCTGTTGCCCAGCTTCGTACCATCCAGCAGCTGCGTAACAAAATGCGCTAAGCATTTCCGTTTCGGGTTTGCCGAACACCGAAGCCGCATCCTGAGCGGCTGGAAGACCAACGCTAAGCGTTGTGCCTCCGGCCACGAGGGGTGCGGTTTTTTTGTTTACTGACGATAGAGATCAAACTACAGGGAGCCTGACCCCTCATGAGTCCGCTACACGTTGTTATTCTGGCCGCTGGCCAGGGTTCTCGTATGAACTCGGCGATGCCTAAGGTATTGCATAGCCTTGCCGGAAGACCGATGTTGCAGCACGTGATCAACACGGCGCATCAGTTGGGTGCCGAGAAGATTCACACTGTTATTGGTCACGGTGCGATCCAGGTGCAAGAGCTCATTGAGGATGATGGCATCCATTGGGTTGAACAGACAGAGCGTCTTGGAACCGGGCATGCGGTTGCCCAGGTTTTGGATTACCTTCCTGATGATGCAAGGGTTCTTGTTCTCTACGGTGACGTTCCGCTGATTCAGGAGCCAACTCTAGCGACCCTGGTGAGTCACGTCGCGCCGGACAGTCTCGGCCTTTTGACTGTCACGATGGACGACCCCACAGGATACGGACGAATCGTGCGAGATGATCGTGGCAGAGTCACATCGATCGTCGAGCAAAAGGACGCTAGTACCGAGCAGACGGGTATCCGGGAGGTGAACACAGGCATTATGGGGATCATGGCTTCCCACCTCAAAGCCTGGGTACCCCAACTATCAAACGACAATGCACAGGGCGAGTACTACCTAACGGACATCATCTCCCTGGCGGCGGGTGATGAGGTTGATGTTGTCGTGAACCAACCTCAAGACTTGTTCGAAGTCCAGGGCGTCAATAACCGAGTCCAACTCGCTGAACTAGAACGCTGGTTTCAACGTCACCAGGCCGAACGGTTGATGCTCGCCGGCGCTACGCTCGCCGATCCGGAGCGGGTGGATGTGCGTGGTCGTTTGCAGGTTGGTACCGATGTTTTCATCGATATCAACGTGGTTTTCGAGGGCGACGTGAAAATTGGTAACAATGTCCGAATAGGGCCGGGCTGCATTTTTAAGGATGCAGAAGTGGGTGACGGAACGGAGATCAAGGCCTACAGTGTGATCGAGAGTTCGAAAATTGGAGAGAATGGGCAGATTGGTCCATACGCGCGTTTCCGGCCCGGCAATCACTTAGGTGCCAATACAAAAGTTGGGAACTTTGTTGAACTCAAAAAAGCCACAGTCGGCGAGGGTAGCAAGATCAACCACCTTAGTTACGTTGGTGATGCCACTCTGGGCGCGCGAGTGAACGTGGGGGCTGGAACCATTACCTGCAATTACGATGGTGCAAACAAGTATCAGACCGTTCTTGGAGATGGTGTTTTCGTGGGTTCCAATTGTTCATTGGTCGCCCCGGTCACGGTTGCGGCGGATGCCACCATTGGCGCCGGTTCGACCATTACCCGCGACGTTGCCGATCACGAGCTTGCAGTCGCCCGGGGCCGACAGCGTAATATTGCCGGTTGGGAAAAGCCGAAGAAACACTGATAGAAACGATCAACAGACAGGTAGAGTAGCATGTGTGGAATTGTAGGCGCGGTTTCGGAAAGGGACGTTCAGGGTATCCTTCTTGAGGGTCTGCGCCGTCTGGAATACCGGGGGTATGACTCCGCTGGCATGGCTGTGATCGGTGGCGATCACAGCGTCCAGCGTGCGCGGGAAGTGGGTAAAGTTGCCGCACTCGGGGATGCAATGAAAGCAAACCCGCTCGCGGGCCACTTGGGCATCGCTCATACCCGCTGGGCAACCCATGGCGAGCCCTCCCAGATCAACGCCCATCCGCACATGTCGGGCGAGCGACTGGCCATCGTCCATAACGGTATTATCGAGAACTATCAGGAGCTCCGTGAAGAGCTCCGGGCTGACGGTTTCGAGTTCACCTCACAGACTGATACCGAAGTCGTTGCCCACCTGATTGAGAAGAACTACCGCGTCCTGGGTAACCTTCACGATTCGGTGCGGGCCGCCATTGCCCGTCTTCGTGGTGCCTATGCACTGGCCGTTGTTCACGCCGATGAACCCAACCATATGGTGGTTTGTCGCGAGGGCAGCCCCCTGGTTATCGGCGTGGGTATCGGTGAGAACTTCATCGCCTCGGATCAGCTGGCCCTGCTGCCGGTCACCGATCGCTTCATGTTTCTGGAAGAAGGCGACATTGCCGACATTAAGAAGGATGGCATCACCATCCTGGATCGTGCAGGTCAGGCAGTGGAGCGGGAAGTAACCCGTTTCGAACACGGCGCGGATTCCGCCGACAAGGGCGAATACCGTCACTTCATGCTCAAGGAAATCTACGAGCAGCCGAAGGTGATCAAGGCCACCATGGAAGGCCGGGTTACCAAAACCCGGGTGCTGGAACAGGCTCTCGGTACCGAGGCTGCCCATCTCCTCGAGAACGTTCGCCATGTCCAGATCATTGCCTGCGGCACCAGTTACCATGCCGGTATGGTCGCGCGTTACTGGATTGAGGAGCTGGCCGGCGTCGCCTGCTCGGTGGAAGTTGCTTCCGAATTCCGCTATCGCAAACACGTGATCCAGCAGGACACCCTGTTCCTGTGCATTTCCCAGTCCGGCGAAACTGCCGATACCCTGGCAGCCCTGCGTCAGGCCAAGAAAGCCGGTTTCCGGGCGGCGATGGCCATCTGCAACGTGCCGGGTAGTTCCCTGGTTCGGGAGTCCGACCTGGTGATCATGACCCAGGCCGGACCGGAAATCGGCGTGGCTTCAACCAAGGCCTTCACCACCCAGCTCACGGCATTGCTGATCTTCACCCTGGCCCTCGCCCGTCACAATGGGCTGCCCGAGGAGCAGGAAGCTGAAATCGTCGAGGCCCTCCATCTCGTGCCTGGCCAGGTCAGCGATGTGCTGGCCCTGGATGGCGAGATTGCCGAGATGTCCAAGGCGTTCATGGACAAGAACCACAGCCTGTTTCTGGGCCGCGGTTCCCAGTTCCCGGTCGCCCTTGAAGGAGCCCTGAAGCTCAAGGAAATCTCCTACATTCACGCCGAAGCCTATCCGGCCGGTGAGCTCAAGCACGGTCCCCTGGCCCTGGTCGACAGCGAAATGCCGGTGGTCACTGTCGCGCCCAACAATGAGCTCGTTGAGAAGCTCAAATCCAACCTGGAAGAGGTCCGGGCTCGTGGTGGCGAGCTGTTCGTCTTCGCCGACAAAAAGGCCGATGTGAAAGCGGAAGACGGCATTCACGTGATGCAGATTCCGTCCGTGCATCCGATTACGGCTCCGATCGTCTACACCGTGCCACTGCAGCTTTTGTCCTATCATGTGGCGGTGCTCAAGGGCACCGATGTGGACCAGCCGCGGAACTTGGCCAAGAGTGTGACGGTGGAGTAAGCGAGGCCTGGCGGGCGGGCCTCAGTTGCTTTGAGGCCATAATAAAGTCAGTCAGGGTTCTTGATGTGAAAAAGTCAGGCTATTCCCCTCCTGAGTCCTGGGGAATGGCCGACTAGACACACGACAGGCGGCTGGAAATTGAATCGAAAGGCAATGGGGCATATCGACTCGCGCATCTCATTTGATGCAGGGCTTGTCGCGTTTCTCCTGCTGCAATGAATCTTTGTCGTCATCGGTATTCCCAAAAAGCTTCCCCCTCCCAATAGAAGACACTTTCCGGACCACCACCCACTGGAAAGACCTTTCAGTATCACTGTAACGACCCAAATCGGAAGGAATAGGTCCGAAACTGGTCCCTCGCACTCCCCCCAACTAGTTAACGCTTTCAGACCTCTGGTCTAGGAGGCCGATCCTTTTCCCCTGTTATTTCACAGTGTTATGACATTTGCTCCCTTTAAATAAAGTATCATGAGCTTCCTATATGACAGTGCAGGCGCCAACCAGGGAAGCGAATAGCGGCCGGGTAAACGCGCAGGAATCAACAAATCCCCTTAATGGAGAGGCAATGCCATGAATTACTCCGAACCCGGGTTATTCGCAAGGAAGCCCTTAAAAACACTTACTGTCTGTGCTTTTACAGGCGTCCTGCTTACTGGCTGCGGAGGCGGAGGCGGAAGCACCTCTTCAACTGCCGCCAAGCAGCAGACCGTTAAGGTGAGCATATCTGAAAACACCATCGAGACCCGCCAGCTCAATGGTGAGATTGATGAAGCTTCAATCACCGCCATTTCTGGCTTCGACAGTCCGAATATCTCCGTCAGCACCAAGGAGAATATCCTCACCATCACCGTGGGTGATTTGGCGAATTCGGATACCGAACGGTTCACACTCAAAACGAGCGCTAGCCTGACTTACACCATCGTTGTCGATGCAGAGAACACGAGCGCCAGGGAAATCGTGGATCAAGCTGAGACTCTGACTGAAATCACATCACCAGGAACGTTGGCGGCAGACGATCTTCGTTTGATGAATATTGTGCTGGAGCTTGAGTACCTGTCAGGCAGTATCAGTGAGTCGGAAAAGGTAACAACAAGCCAAGCGGCGGAGTCTGACATAAACGACTTTGCAACTTCCCTTGAAAATGAAATTGCCCTGCTCAATCAGGCCCTGACTAATTACGAGTCTGGGGATATCCCCGAAACAGACCTGAAACAACGTCTTTCCGCAGCCTCGGGCGCGCTGAGTGATATCGGAAACGCTGGTGAATCCGCTATCGATAATGTGACCGACACGCTCACAGCAATGGGAATCGCGCTTCCCGAAGATCTTGAGGCTACCAACCCTCTAGCTTATGTCGAGCAAGCTGATCGCTTCAGTCGATTCATGAACGCCAATTTCGGCACTTTCGACTCAAACGGCAACTTCACATTCAGCAACAGCTATGACTTCTTGAACGCTGTTTTTCACTATGCCAGCCAATAAGCCGCGGGAGATCAACATGAAAATCCTCAAGACACACTTTGCAGTATCCGCGCTTGCGGCATTATTTAGTGCTGACTCACTCGCAGCGACGAAGACGCTGGCTGAGCCGGTGGCTCTGAGTATTCAGGAGGTTCACGGAGAGATCCGCTTGATCGTAAAACGTGAGTTCGTGAATGGAGAAATCGGCTACGAGAAAATAACTGTCCCGGCTGACGAGGCCGATGCCCGGGAAGCGCAGCTTCTGCAGGATCCCTCTGTGCTTCTAGTTGAACGGGATACAGTTTCGTTCAACCCCATTCCAACCAGCGAACCCGTAAGCACAGCTATCCAGGCAGTTCTAAATGGTGGTGATCCGGTAGAATACAGCGACCCACAATACGCCAATCAGCGCTATTTTCGCGCCGGAGAAACCTACAATACGCGTTTAAGTGAAGCGCATGGCCGCGTCCGTTTCACCAACAAAATTAGAATCGGGATTGCTGATGGTGGTTTCATTCAGTCTCCTGAAGTTACTTTTAGCGAAGGTTCCAGCCTTACCTTGGGATCTCCGTCAGATCAGTTCTATAACAGCGATCCTGAGATTGATTGTGCAAGCCAAACCGATAATCCAAGCACTCACGGACATCAGGTTGCCCAGATTGCTGCGGCAAATTCCAATAACGGGCTGGGCATTGCAGGTGCAACTCGCAACGTCGAGCTAGTCGCGGGCAATTCGCTTGGCTGCTACGGAAGTGGCTTTCTCAGCGATGCTGCGGATCACGTACGATGGTTTGCGGGGGCCAGTGTTAATGGGCTGAGAGATATCAGCGCGCCCGTAGACATTGTCAATATGTCGCTAAGCGCCCCAACCAGTTGCCCGACCTACATGCAGGACGCTATTGATTACGCTCGGGCCCGGAGCATCATTGTCGTTGTTGCCGCAGGCAATGACACTGCCGACACCGCTTATTACGCTCCTGCAAATTGTGAGGGTGTCATTACTGTGGCAGCCACGAAGGCGGAAGGCGACCTCGCTGGTTACTCGAATTTTGGTGATGCGGTATCCGTCTCAGCCCAAGGCTCACAAATGGATGTTTTCACGGAAGATGGAGGAATCAGTTTTGTCTATGGAACCTCTTTCGCCTCTCCATTGGTCACTGGTGTAATTGCAGCAGCTTTATCCGAGCGCCCGAACCTCACCCCAGCAGAAGTTGATGCAATCATTGCTCAATCCGGGAAGCCACTGAACGATGAGGTAACTGGAATTGGTTCTGGAATCCTCGATTCGATGTTGTTCATGGATGGTGCGGGCGTGCCGCGTGAGGCGGTAACGGCTCAATCCGCACTGACTGGTGAGCGTGAGCGATACCAGGAAGCGCTGACTCATCCGACCGCTACAGCATACCTTCAGGCGCAAACCGGTACCTCGGGCGCGTGTGAGCTTTATCAGGCCGATGGCCGTTTTCTCGAAAGTCAGGGAGCCAAAGACTCAATCGCGGTATTCAGCGTGGCTGCGGGTGAGCCACTGAATCCGAAAGACTCAACCGCAATGATCATCAACAGCACGACTGGCGCCGACAAGCTAATCATCACTCAGGCTGATATCGATGCGGCAACGGCTAGCGATCGTCAGATTGGGGTTGCTAACTGCAATATAGCGACGGGTTCCAACTGCTCAGTAAAAGACAACGTGAAGGCTTTCGATCCTGCTGATATTTCGCTGCCAGCAATCTGCACCTGATCCACATGGGGCGTTTCGGCGCCCCACTTAGTCTTCTCACCATCCACTGGTATGAGATATCTGTATGTTAAATAACTATCGCGGATTGATCCTGACGGTTCTGACTGGAGCGGTCTTGTCAGGATGTCTTTCCTCAACCGAAAAGCTCGCGTTGCTGCCTGAACCCCAGGTAGATCGACCTTTTATCTTGGGCTGGCAACCAATAACTTCGGAAATCTCTGATAAGGATGCGCATAGAAAACTCCACCAGAACTACAACGAAGCGGTAAAGTCAGCAGCCTCTGAAATGGGTTGGACGCTCAAGCAGCTCGTTTTAACCAACGATAGCAACCTGTCGACCACCTTTGATCCAACGCAATATCGGTCCACATCTCGTTACAGCATTGATGCACCGGACATCGGATGCGAGACCACGGTGCAAGAGAATAAGCGTGTCCTCTCGAACTGCTTGGTCAACGTGAACGCGGGAGGACTCGAAGGAGTGCAACCGCCTGATGGTGTGCCACTGGTCACCAGCAGAGCCTGGGAATTCGATCAGAGCATGGACCACTTCATAAAGCTTCAAGCCAACGATGGCCGCATTCTGCCTGAGCTGGCCTTCTCGAAGCTTGTATCAGCCAACCTGCCAAGTTCGATTTTTATGTATCTGCCACACGAGGGTGGAGTTTGGTTGAATGGTGGCGAAATCATCCAGTAGTTCTTGAAGGAACAAGCTGGCATTCAACAATGATGTGTTCTCTTGAATTTTACGATAATGATAATTATTATCATTTATGAGACATTCAAGGAGAGCCTCATGGAATTTCTATGCCCCAATCACCGTCAGCAATTCGCCGAGCTTCCGCTGGAAGAACGCAAAGACCTGTGGCTTTTCTGGATGGAGAATGCCCAAGCCTGCAGTGAGCAGGGGCAGTGGCGTGATGTCATCTCCCTGGCTGGCAGCGCCTTCGATCTTGCTTGCCTGCACGGACCGCGGCACGAGTCTTGTATGCACATTGAACTGACCCTCTCAGCTATCCTGGTTTCCCGGGCTCTGTCCGATCGCGGCGATCGGGTAGGTATGGATGTTGTGGTTCTCCGGGCACTGGAGAGCCTGCACCACCCGGACCATGCAGCCCCCACTGAAAGTTGCTGCGATATCCATGAATGCGTTGCCGTGCTCATCGACCCTTCGCGGCACGCAGACTTCTTTGCTGACTATCTGAACTGGCCCTCTTTACCATTTGTTCCACGGAAACGGGTAACCATGGTGAGGACGCTTCACTGATCTCATAACTGGACAACAGAGGCATAGCCAGCAAACCAGTTTGGATAGGCTCGGAGTGGACAGGTTGCACACATTCAGTCAGGCAGATTTCGAACGTTTCAGCCAGCCTTACGACATTGAATTTCGGTTTCCGGCAATCCAAGGCGGCACCAGAACTGATGACCGTATCGTGGCCAGGGGTGAGATTACCGAACACAGTCTGGCATCGGGGTTTCGGTTTACCTTTTCCTCGCTTCAAGTGCTGGAGGCCTACGAATCGGTTTCCTGTGGACACGCACCGTTGCTGGTCCTGGTAGTCCTTGATGGCATCGTTGAGCTTACCCTCGGTTCTGTCGAACATGTTCTGATGCCGGGTAATGCGGTCAGCATGCAGCTGCATTCGGACTACCCGTTACGGGCCCGCCAGCCCGAGCAACCGCATCTGGAAATTGTGGCGCTCGCTTTCGATCCCCGGGGTGCAACATTAGGCCATGTCTCACCCAGTTTGCATGGCCTGACCATTCTTCCTCGAATTCCCCTGCGGCAATGGAATGTGCCACACGCGCTCCAGGAGCTGCTGAGGACTTATGCCAGCCTCCTGATGACGGGCACCCAGAAAAACCTGGTGTTGGAGGGGATTGCACTGCAGCTTGCCGGACTGGGTCTGGTAGCCGAAGAGCAGGAATCGCCGAATGTTCCGGTGGTTCCGGTCCAGCAACGTCAGCGACTTGAGCTGGTGAGGCAGCACCTGGAGTTCACCCCGGACCATCATCACACCCTGAAGGACCTTGCCCGTATGGCAGCGATGAGCCCGAGCGGCCTGCGAGCGAAATTCCGGGCGATGTATGGAATATCAGTGTTCGACTACCTGAGAAAATGCCGACTTCGGTTGGCAAAACACTATCTGGAGCAAGGCTTCAGCGTTCAGCAGAGCGCGAACAAGGTGGGTTACACTCACGCGACCAACTTTTCGACGGCGTTTCGCCGGGAATTCGGGTTTTCTCCCCGACAACGCACGGTCGCCCAGGGAAAATAGCACTCGGCATAGATTTTTTGTCCTTTCGAATACCAAAACTCAGATCTAAACGACAATAATTCGCATTACAGTAAAACTTGTAAAGCGCTTTGTTTGGAGCTGATTAATGAATTTGTCACATGATAATCGCCAGTACTTTCACCGGTCAGGCTTGGCCATGGCCATAGCCGGGGTTCTGGCAAGCCCGATGTTGTACGCGCAGAAAGCGAATGTTGCCGAGCTGGATGCAATCGAGGTTTCTGCAGATGCCGCCGAACCTAGTGGTACCGCACCGAGTGATGGCTACACCGCAGAGGCTACCGTCACCGGCACAAAAACAGCCACCAGTGTGGTTGAAACACCCCAGTCCATTTCAACGGTCACCGCGGATCAGATTCAGGACCAGAATGCGGCCAACCTTGGCGAAGTTCTGCGTTACACAGCTGGCGCCCGTGGCGAGACCTTTGGTTTTGAACCGCGCACCACCTTTCTGAGAATACGTGGCTTCGATGTGGCCACCAGTGGTTTGTTCCGTGACAACCTGAAACTGGCCAACCCCGGCTTCGCGGCCGGTTACAGCCTGGAGCCCTATGGTGCCGAGCGCATTGATGTGCTCAAGGGACCCTCGTCCGTACTGTACGGACAGGCGGGCCCGGGTGGGTTGGTTAACTATGTGTCCAAGCGACCTACCTTCGACACTCGTCGAGAAGTGCGCGTTGAGGCAGGCACCAACGATCTGGTCCAGGGCCAGTTTGATATCAGTGGGGCGGTGAATGACAGTGATACCCTGGCCGTTCGCCTCGTTGGCCTGGTTCGCGACAGCGAAACCCAAGTGGATTTTGTCAACGACGACCGGAAGTACCTGGCCCCCAGCCTGACCTGGCAACCCACGGACGCCACCCGACTGACGCTACTGGCGCACTGGCAGTATGATGATACCCAGCCCTCCCAGCGCTACCCGTTGCAGGGGACTCTTGAGCCAAACCCGAATGGTCCGATTCCTGACAACCGGTTCACCGGCGAGCCGGGGTACGACGCTTACGAGCGTCGCGAGAGCGCCTTAGGCTACGAGTTTGAACACCGCATCAATGACCAGGTGGTGCTGCGTCAGAATGTCCGGGACTACCGCAACGATGTCGACGACCAGACCATCTACACCACCGGCTTGCTGGCGGATCAGAGAACCATTACCCGGTCACGCTTTGACAGTTTCGGTCGCATTGACGGGCTGGTCATGGATAACCAGCTGCAGTTGAGCGCCCAGACGGGGGCGGCAGAACACACGGTATTGGTTGGCCTGGATCATCAGGATATCGACGTGTCATCCCGGCAGTTCTTCGGAGCCGCCAGTAACCTGGACATCTATGATCCCGTCTATGGCGCGCCTATCCCTGATGCCCCTTTGTTTAAAGACGAGAACGGCCAACTCAAGCAGACCGGCGTTTACCTGCAGGATCAGATCCGGGTAGACCGTTGGACAGCTTCCCTTGGCGGCCGGTATGACGTGGCCCGTTCCGAGACACTCAATAATCTCACCGGCGCCACAGCTAGCCGGGAAGACGAGGCCTTCACCGGGCGTGCCGGTGTCAGTTACCAGCTCGCGAATGGCCTTGCGCCCTATGTGAGCTACATGGAATCTTTTCTCCCCACCACAGGTACCGATGCGGCAGGCAACCCGTTCGAGCCGGAAACCGCACATCAATATGAGGTGGGCCTGAAGTACCAGCCCAACACGGACACGTTGGTCACACTGGCCTGGTTCGACCTGACCCGGGAAGACTACCTGACCACCAACCCAACCAGTTTTGCCAGCGAGCAGAAGGGCGAGGCCAACTCGCGGGGCCTTGAGATGGAAGCCCGCACTCGTCTGTTCCAGGCGCTGGATGTGGTTGCCAGCTATACCTACACCGATGCCGAGATCACCAAGGCCAGCAACCCGGTGGAAGAAGGCGAACCGCTGGAATACACCCCGGAGCATGAAGCAGCGCTGTGGGGCAAATACAGCTTCCGGGGCGGCATGCTGCATGGACTGGGTCTTGGCGCCGGCGTCCGTTACATCGGCGAGAGTTTTGGTGCAGCATTCAACGCGGATAATTCTGCCCTCAAAGTACCGGATGTCACCCTGGTGGATGCTGTTATTACCTACGACATTGGCCAGGTGTCACTGGGCCTGCATGCCCAGAACCTGCTGGACGAGAAATACGTGGCAACGGCCTTCGACAGCTCGGGCACCTACGGCACCCGCCGTGAAGTCACAGGTTCGGTTACTTACCGGTTCTGATTACATTATCCTCCTGGCGCAGGGACGCGCCAGCTCCAACAAATTTCTTTCAATAGAACCCCATCCGTTCCCATCCGTCAGAACATTTGTGTATTTTTTTCACAAAGCGACCTCACAGACACGCAAATCGGTTAAAATGCGTGCGCTGGACCCCTGTTGATTAAGTAATATTACGAAGTTACCTGTGTTGATCAGCGCAATTTCCTCATTTTCTTGTTAGTAAGACTAAATCCGGTCTTCAATTTGTACCTTTGGCCCATACCCCGGTACGTAAATATCAAGGAAGATGCGGGCTTGCTGGCACACAATACCAATAACCCGTTTCTCAGAAGATTTCCGTAATGCCCAATACCGTAATCTCAGGCTTTACCCACAATTTCCTTGGCAAGGCGCCCGTCTGGTACAAGCAGGTGATCCTGCTGTTTCTTGTCGCCAACCCGATTGTCATGTGGACGCTGGGGCCCGGGACGGCTGGCTGGCTTCTGATTGCCGAGTTTATTTTTACCCTGGCCATGGCCCTGAAGTGTTACCCGCTTCTGCCGGGTGGCCTGCTGGCAGTGGAGGCACTGCTGATCGGGCTGACCACGCCGGATGCGGTCTATCTGGAAGTGCTCACCAACTTCCCGGTTATCCTGTTGTTGATGTTCATGGTGGCGGGCATCTACTTCATGAAGGAGCTGCTGCTGGTGACTTTCACCCAGATTCTGGTGGGGGTACGTTCCAAATCGGCTTTGTCTCTTCTGTTCTGCTGCGCGGCAGCGATTCTCTCGGCCTTCCTGGATGCACTGACGGTTACTGCGGTGATCATCAGCGTAGCGGTGGGTTTCTACGCGGTGTACCACAAGGTGGCCTCCGGTAAGGGCTATCAGCACAAGGATCACAACACCGGTAGCGATGACGAGGTGATCGAGCTGCATCGGGAAGATCTGGAGAACTTCCGGGCGTTCCTGCGCAGCCTTTTGATGCACGGTGCTATCGGTACCGCGTTGGGCGGCGTTGCCACCATGGTGGGCGAGCCCCAGAATCTGTTGATTGCCAAAGTCGTGGGTTGGGACTTTGCCGGTTTCTTCCTGCACATGGCGCCAGTGAGTTTGCCGGTATTGGCGGCCGGATTATTCACCTGCTGGGCCCTGGAGAAGCTGCGTTGGTTCGGCTACGGCGGGCGCTTACCCAAGCCTGTGCGTCAGGTGCTGGAAGAGTTTGCGGAGAACGAGCGGACCAAGCGTACCAAGGCTGATCAGGCCGCGCTCTGGGTACAGGCTGTAGCCGCTGCGATCTTGGTGGTGGGCCTGGCCTTCCATCTCGCCGAGGTAGGCCTGATTGGCTTGCTGGTCATCATCCTGATTACCTCTTTTACCGGGGTTACCGACGAGCACCAGATTGGTAAGGCCTTCCAGGAATCCCTGCCGTTTACCTCGCTGCTGGTGGTGTTTTTCGCGGTGGTTGCGGTGATTCACGAACAGCATCTGTTCAAGCCGATCATTGACTACGTGCTGTCGCTTCCTGAAGCCAGCCAGCCTGGCATGTTCTTCATTGCCAATGGTGTGCTCTCTATGATCAGCGATAACGTCTTCGTAGCGACTGTGTACATCAGTGAAGTGAAACAGGCTCTGGATGCGGGTGCCATCAGCTACGAGCATTTCCAGAAGCTGGCAGTTGCCATCAACACTGGTACCAATCTTCCCAGCGTTGCGACCCCGAATGGCCAGGCGGCTTTCCTGTTCCTGCTCACTTCTGCCATTGCGCCGCTGGTTCGGTTGTCTTACGGCAAGATGGTAGTGATGGCGTTTCCCTATATGTTGGTGATGGGGGGAGTCGGTCTGTACATGGTTATTAACCATATTTGACATTCTGTTTGGATTTTTGCGCGCGGTGTCAGTGCAGATTCGTTCGGGTCTGTTAATCTTTGCCTAAACAGACTTCAACAATACGGATTCCATGCCCAGAAACTGCCCAGCTCATCTTTCCTCAATGTCTGAAGCCATGCATTTGATCGGTGTCCGGCTTTGGATATTGCTGGCAGGTTTATTGTTTACTTCTGCCTCGCTTGCCGAGCCGGAATCCGCAGACAAAACTCTCCGCATTGCCTATGTGGAGTTTCCCCCCATTACATACCAGTCCAGCGATGGCCGCGCTGCTGGCAGCTTTATAGAGCTTACCCGGAAGATCGCTGTGGAAGCGGGTTACGAACCGGAATTTCTCTTCTTGCCCATCAGTCGGGTATACCTGTATCTGCGCAACGGTCGGATTGACGTATGGCCAGGTTCCGCCAACGTTCCTGCTCTCAACGGTGAAGTTCTCGAGACCTGGGTCACTCCCCTTGCGACCCAGCTTAGCGCCTGGTATCTGGAGGGAACCGAACCACTCATCCATTTTGATCAACTGCAGGGTAAGACTGTCATCACGATTGGCGGCTACACCTATGGAGGGCTCTTGTACTGGCTGGAGGCGGAAGGTTCGATTGACGTCACGGAGGCCCCAAATTATCGGGCTGCTCTGGAAATGCTCAAGCTTGGCCGTGGACATTACCTGTTTGGCCATCGGGATCCGGTTGTGGAAACCCTGACCATGCCCAAAGACGAGAAAATCCGTGAATCGGCGATCCGTTTGAGGAATCTGACCTGGCTGTTCTCGCTAGCCAATCCCCGGGCAGCGATACTGCGGGAAGAGTTCGATGATGCCTATATCCGTTTGGCTGAAAAGGGTGAAGTACCGCCGATACGAAAGCTTGGAGAGAGCTTTGTGATCCCTGGATTTCCCGAGCAATACCGTTAGTAGTGTTGAGGGCTCAGGAACCCGGGTTAAGAAGGATGTCACCATACCAGGCCGTGGCCTTTTCCCCGGTGTTGTCCGAATCCGACATGATGGCAATACCCACCACCGGTGGTGGTTCCTCGCCAAACGCTTCCCGATAGTCGGCCATGATATCCCGCTCCACCGTGACCCATTCGCCGACCTGTTCTGGTCCGGAATTAACGGCAATCATCATGGTTTTCTCGGTGTACGGGTTGGGCACAATCTCGCCCTTCGGGAGAGTATTGGCCCAGATGTAGTTGAGGGCATTGCCCGGCAGGGACTCACCGAATAACACCTCGACGGTCTTGCGTTTGGCGCGCTCGAAAAACCCCGCCTTCTCGGGCTGGAACTCGAACGCCACATAGATTCTCGCCGGGTAATCGTCCCCGGACTTTTCCCGGGCATCGCCTTTTTCGAAAACATTTGAGACCTTCCAGCGCCATTGCAGAATCAGCGAATCGGTTGGCTCCAGCCTGACCCGTGCGATCAGTCCCGACGCTCCGCCGTCCGTGGTCGCCCGCACGACCTGCTGACCGTCTTCGGTTGTCAGTTCATAGCGGCTGAGCTGATCTATCTTGGGGAATTCCAGAGGCTCCCAGCCATCATTCAGGGACTGCATTTCCGAGAAAGGTGTGAGCGGGGATGGTGTCTGTGCCAACAAAATTCCTGACAGGCCCATCAGAACCAGCACTGATAAAAATGTGGCAGTCTTTCTCATCCAGCTTCTCGCTTTCAGGTTCATAGTACCCCGATGGACAGACGCTATGAGCAAAAGTGCCCGAGGCGATTATTGAATCGCCAGCAAGCGGATTGCACTGGCCGCCGCTGCCGTCCGGTTCTCCACGCCCAGCTTCCGGAATACCTGCTCAAGGTGTTTGTTTACGGTGCGTGGACTCATATCCAGTATCTGGCCAATTTCCCGATTGGTCTTGCCATTGGCGATCCACAGTAACACGTCGGATTCTCTCATGGTCAGTTCGAACCGTTGCCGCAAGGCGGCCGTGGCGCTGTTCTGGTTCTGTGGTGTCTTTAGCCGCAGCAGGTATTCCCGGTTATCCACCAGGGCCAGGAACTCGACAGAGCGGGCAACGCCCATGATCTCCAACGCCATGCTGTGTCCCGGATCAGGGCTATGGCCCAGCCATTCCCCCAGTCGAGCCCGAACGTCGGAAAACTCGGCATGTGCAGCGTCGGGCAGGTACTGACAGACCTGCGGTGTTCCCCAAAGCAGGTTTCCCTCTCGATCCACCGCAAACAGGTTTTGACCGGCGGTATCCAGAGCGCTGCGAGCGCTTCGGGTCATGCGGGCGTTGGTCAGGTGTACATCCATTCTGGCCAGGAGTTCTGTGGTGTTGATGGGTTTCGTCACGTAATCCACGCCACCGGCATTGAGACCCATTACAACGTGTTCCGTGTCGCTGAGCCCGGTCATGAAAATGATGGGAATATCGGCGAATGCCGGGTTCTCTTTCAATCTCCGGCAGGTTTCGAACCCGTCCATATGGGGCATCAGCGCGTCCATCAGCACCACATCCGGAGTGATGTTCTGGCTGATGGTCAGAGCCTGGTTGCCTTCCAGGGCAACCAGAACGGTCATGCCAGCCTCTTCCATGGCGTCGTTGATCATCCGAATCGAGTCGACCGCGTCATCCACGACCATCACGACAGTCTTCCGGTCATTATGAAGCTTCATGTTCGGCTACCTCGAGGAGTTCAAGAATTTTCTCAAACTGGAAATCGTTGGTGAGTCTTGTGAGCTCAAGCGCAAAGGGTTCGGTGGCATCGCCGCTGTGTTTCAGGGCATGGAGTGCTTCAAGCAGACCTTTTCGGTGACCGATCCGGGCCAGATCAGCCAGCGCCAGGCGGTGCTCTATATCGGGTAAGGGTAGGGCTCCGTGCTCTGGGGCAGGGATAGTGGCAAGGGGATCCGCGCTCTTGTTAAAACGCCATCCCAGATCCAGTACGCCGGCAATGGTGTCGAGTAGCAGGTTCAGTCGCACCGGTTTTATGATGTAGCCATCATGCAAACGTGGGGAATCTGCCGCGTGGTGACCCTCATTGGCGTCGGCCGAGACCATCACGACCGGGATGGAATGCTTTTGTTCTCTCAGCAATGTCAGCACTTCCCAGCCGCTCATGCCCGGCATGGATACGTCGAGAAGCACAAGGTCGGGGTGCTCGGCCTCTACGGTCTCCAGTACCTGCAGCGCATTACCAATGTCGACGATTTCAAAGCCCAGGGGCGAAAGCATGGCGCGCATGACCTGACGGTGGGAAAGGTCGTCGTCTACCAGCAGCACCTTGCGCCGGGTGCCGTGATAGCCGTAGATCCGTTTGGCGGGGAGTGAGATGGAGCGGGGTGTTGAAGAATGCAGGCTTGAAAGCATCAGGCTCACCCGGAACACGCTGCCCTGGCCGGGTTCACTTTCTACCGAGATGTCACCGCCCATGACTTCGGTGAGCAGGCGGGTAATGGTCAGACCCAGACCGGTGCCGGCCCGGCTTTGTCCCGGTGTCCGGATACGCTCGAATGGCCGGAAGATGCGTTCCACATTCTCGGAGGCTATGCCCTCGCCGGTATCGCGCACCGTGAACTCCGCAACCTGACTGCGATAGCGCAAGGTCAGGGAAACGCCACCTCGGTCGGTATATTTGATGGCGTTGGACAGCAGATTGATCAGAATCTGCCGCAGCCGCTTCTCGTCTGTTGTGACCATTTCCGGAAGCGGATTCGGACAGTGGTAATCAAAGGCCAGGCCCTTATCCTCAGCTTGCAGCCGGAACATGGTCACCAGCTGCCCCATCAACAACTCTATTCGGACCTGGTCGCGGTGGAGGTCCAGACGGCCTGCTTCGATCTTGGAAATGTCTAGCAGCCCCTCAATCAGGTCGGCCAGGTATTCACCGCTTCGGCGAATCACACCCAGGGCTTCCTTGCGGTGGGTGGGGATGGCTTCGTCGTTTTCCATCAACTGGGCGTAGCCGAGGATGGCATTGAGCGGTGAACGTAGTTCGTGGCTGATTCCGGTTAAATAGCGACTTTTCGCACCATTTGCTGCCTCTGCGTGCTCTTTTGCCTGCTGCAGGGCCTGGTCAGTGCGTTCGTGGGCGACAATCTCTTCCATCAACAGACGGTTCTGGCGACGGGACTCTTCCTCCGCCACCACCCGGCTTTCATGGGCGAGTACGAACAGCCAGCAGATCACGCCAGTCACAATGACCAGGATAAAGAATACTTTCCACAGGGTAACGGACAGGAGTATGCCTTCCGCGGGTGACGCGACCGGCGTCTTGAAATAGATCAGTGACAGCAGCACGCCGGACAAGCCGTTGATCAGTATCAGCAGACTCAGAAAATGCCCCACTCGTGAATGCAGGCTGGCCAATATGGGCTTTGGCATCATGCTTCCAAGAAACTGATTGAGCTGCTCCTTGTAGCCGGCTCCAGGTTTGCAGGCATCTGCACACCGCGCATCCAGAGAGCAGCAGAGGGAGCAGATGGTGCCACTATAAGCGGGGCAGGTGGTGACATCTTCTGGTTCGAAATGATGTTCGCATATGGTGCATTGAACCAGCTGGTGATCGGTCGCAAGAGGAACGAATGGCCGCGCTGTGTAAAAGCGGCCGCCTGTCTGCCAGGCAATCAACGGCGCCATGATCAGAGCGACGGCCATGGCGATGAAGTGGGAGAGGGCCTGCGCATAGTCTCCTAGTACGCCGGTATGGCAGGTAATGCCAACAACTGAGGCAGTCAGCATGGCGCCAACCCCGACCGGATTGATGTCATAAAGGTGAGCACGCTTGAATTCGATGTGAGCGGGGCTCAGGCCCAGGGGCTTGTTAATAACCAGATCCGCTACCAGTGCGCCAACCCAGGCAATCGCAACGATGCCGTAGAAGCCGAGGGTTTCTTCAAGGGCCCTGTAAACGCCCAGCTCCATCACCAGAAGGGCAATGGCAACGTTGAAAAAGAGCCAGACCACGCGCCCGGGGTGGCTGTGGGTCAGCCTCGAAAAGAAGTTTGACCAGGCAATGGATCCTGCGTAGGCGTTGGTCACGTTGATCTTGAGCTGGCAAAGAATGACGAAGATGCCCGCCATCGCCATGGAGACCTCGGGCGAATGGGTAATGTAATTGAAGGCGATCAGATACATCTGGGTCGGATCAGCCGCCTCGGAGGCTGTGACGCCCTGTTTCAGGGCAAGGACGGCGAGGAAGGAGCCTGCCAGGATTTTCAGCATTCCGATGACAATCCAGCCGGGCCCGCCTGCCATTACTGCCGCCCACCAGCGCCGCTTCTCCTTCGCGTTGCGGGGTTCAGGGATAAAGCGCAGGAAGTCCACCTGTTCACCGATCTGGGCAATCAACGAGAAAACCACCGCCGCCGCCGCCCCGAACATGACGATACTGAAGCCACCGGTGTTGGCCGGGTTAACCCCTTCGAACTGAGTCCAGTCGCTGACCAGAGAGGCATCGGCGTAGATGATGAAAACAAAGGGCGCGAGCTGTAAGAGTATGAAGACTGGCTGGGTCCAGACCTGGAACCGGCTGATGGCAGTGATGCCATGGATCACAAAGGGAATGATCACCACTGAGCAAATCAGGTAGCCAAGGACCAGAGGAATTCCAAACAGCATTTCCAGTGCCATGGCCATGATCGCCGCTTCGATGGCGAAAAAGATAAAGGTGAACGAAGCGTAGATCAGGGAGGTAATAGTGGAGCCGATGTAGCCAAAGCCGGCGCCGCGGGTCAGCAGGTCTATGTCAACGCCGTATCGGGCCGCGTAGTAACTGATGGGTATGGCGGTCAGAAAAATCACGAGACTGACGGCGAGAATCGCGGCGACCGCATTGTCGAACCCGTAGTGGAGGGTAATGGAGCCGCCAATGGCTTCCAGCGCCAGGAAGGAAATAGCGCCCAGGGCGGTGTTGCTCACCCGAGCCGCAGACCACCGTCGGGCGCTCTTGGCAGTAAAGCGAAGCGCATAGTCTTCCAGGGTCTGGTTGGCTACCCATTGGTTGTAGCTACGCCGAACCCGAAAAATATTCTGTCTTGCCGCCATGACTGCCTTGCCTTTGGTTTCTGGACGCCCCGCGTTAGTGCAGCTTCAAACTGAAATGCACCGGATAGGAAAGCCGGATCAATATCCGTGCCATAGGCCGGTGCAGGGATGTTCTTATTTTGCATGCCTGCGTTTTTAGCCTGTCTCGCCTGTAACAGGAATGCGTCAAATGACGTAGCGCGCTGGGGCGATTGCCGAATGGGCACCAACCAGGGGGCCAAGCAGAATGTTTGACGTGGGCGCTGTGCTTTCGGAAGGAAGCGCGGTACCGGATTTCAAACACTGCGAGGATTCACCATGGGTACGACAGATACAACCGCCAGCGGGCGGTCGTTTGGCAAGGGACTGGGGGTTCGAAAGAGCCTGATGACACTGGCGGCGTCCGTCATGCTGGCCACTTCCGCGCAAGCGGCGACGCCAAGCACGGCGGAGGTCAACACCACAGGACTGGCCGTCACCGACGACACCGTCACAGTGGGCATCCTGCACTCCATTACCGGCACAATGGCCATCAGTGAGATCGGTTCGGTGCAGGCGGAAAAGCTGGCGATTGATCAGATCAACGCCTCCGGTGGCGTTCTGGGCCGCCAGATCGAATTCGTTCAGGAAGACGGCGCCAGTGACTGGCCGACCTTCGCTGAAAAATCCCGCAAGTTGCTGCGTCAGGATAACGTCGCTGCCATTTTTGGTGCCTGGACTTCCGCTTCCCGGAAGGCAGTCCTGCCGGTGATGGAGCAGTACAACGGCATGCTGTACTACCCCACCTTCTATGAGGGTCTTGAGCAGTCTCCTAACGTGATTTATACCGGTCAGGAAGCGACTCAGCAGATTCTCGCCAGCCTGAACTGGGCGGCAGAAACCAAAGGCGCTAAAAGTTTCTATCTGCTCGGCTCGGATTACATCTGGCCGCGTACCTCCAACAAAATCGCCCGTAAGCACATTGAAGATAAGTTAGGCCTCAAGGTGTCGGGTGAAGAGTACTACCCGCTGGGTCACACCCAGTTCAACTCGGTGATCAACAAGATCAAACTGCGTAAGCCGGACGTGATCTTCGCCTCTGTTGTTGGTGGCTCCAACGTTGCCTTCTACAAGCAGATGAAAGCCGCCGGTATCGATTTCACCGATGAGAAGCCACTGCTGCTCACCATCTCCGTGACCGAGGACGAAATCCGCGGTATCGGCGGTGAGAACGTAGACGGCATCTATGCCTCCATGAAGTACTTCCAGAGCCTTGATAACCCGAACAACAAAGAGTTTGTTGCGGCCTTCAAAGAAGCTTACGGCGATGACATGGTCATCGGCGACGTGACCCAGGCGGCTTACCTTGGTCCATGGCTGTGGAAAGCAGCGGTTGAGAAAGCCGGCTCCTTCGATATCGACAAGATCCGCGAAGAGTTCGCAGGCATCGAGTTCAAGAAGGCACCAGAAGGCTACGTGCGCATCCACGAGAACCATCACCTGTGGTCCAAGACCCGTATCGGCCAGGCTCAGACTGACGGCCAGTACAAAGTAGTCTTCGAGACCGAAGAACTGATGGAGCCAGATCCTTTCCCGGAAGGTTACCAGTAAGACCGGATAGCCGGTGCCTCTCGGATAGGGGGGCACCGGCGCCTTTTGTTGCCAGAACGCGAAGCACGTTGGTTTGAATGGGAGATAGGGTCATGTTTGATGGCTACACCAGCAGTGAATTGATGTCGATATTTGCCATGCAGGGGTTTGCCGGGCTCTCCCTGTTTTCAGTGTTCGTGCTGATGGCTCTGGGCCTGACGATCATTTTTGGTCAGATGGGTGTAATCAATATGGCCCACGGGGAGTTCATGATCCTCGGTGCCTACACAACCTACCTGACATCGGGTTTTTTCCAATCTTATCTGCCGGGGCTTTTTGGCGGCTATTTCTTTGTCGCCATGGTCCTGGCCTTTCTGGTCTGCGCCGCATTAGGGGCACTCATAGAGTGGCTCATGATACGGCACCTTTATCACCGACCTCTCGATACCCTGCTGGCAACCTGGGGTCTGAGCCTGATTATGCAGCAGGCTTACCGTTCCATCTTTGGTGCCCGGGAAGTGGGTGTCGAACTGCCGGAGTGGATGCTGGGCGCGTTTAATGTGACCGATCTGGTGCAATTGCCGATTAACGGCCTGTTCGTGATGATCATTGCGCTCTCTATCGCCGTTGGACTTTACCTCCTCATGTTCCGCTCCGGCTATGGCAAGAAGGTCCGCGCTGTAGTGCAGAACCGCCCTATGGCTGAAGCGGTGGGTATCAACAGTGCCGGTATTGACCGGGCAACCTTTGCCCTCGGGTGTGGCATCGCCGGTGTGGCGGGCGCGGCATTCACCATGATCGGGTCAACAGGCCCCTCATCCGGCCAGGCCTACATCGTGGATACCTTCCTGGTGGTGGTGTTTGGCGGCGCGCAAAGTCTGATTGGCACCATCGTGTCTGCCTTCGGCATCTCCCAGGCCCAGTCGACCATGGAATTCTTCCTCAGTGGTTCCATGGCCAAGGTACTCACCCTGCTGGTCGTCATCGGCATTCTGATGCTGCGTCCGGAAGGACTCATGGCCCTCAAGGTCCGTCGCTAGGAGATTGTGATGAAAACTGCATCCCCAATGAAATGGTTTGTCTCCCGTGAGGGACTGTATTACCTGGGACTGGCGGCGCTGCTGGTCATCATACTGCCGCTGATACTGGACCCATTCCGCCTGAACATGGTGGGCAAGTATCTGACCTACGCTTTTGTCGCGATTGGCCTGGTCATGTGCTGGGGTAAAGCGGGCATCCTCAGCCTGGGCCAGGGTGTGTTCTTTGGCCTGGGTGGCTACTGCATGGCGATGTTCCTGAAACTGGAGGCGTCCACACCGGAAGCCACCGCCATCCAGTCTACTCCCGGTATTCCAGACTTCATGGACTGGAACCAGCTCACGGCGCTGCCCTGGTTCTGGGAACCGTTCCATAGCTTTTCTTTCACCCTGCTGGCGGTGATTGGTGTGCCGGTCTTGCTGGCCTTGGTTATCGGACTTGCCATGTTCACCCGTCGGGTGGGTGGCGTGTACTTCGCCATCATCACCCAGGCCATCGCCGCTGTCCTGACCATCCTGATTATCGGGCAACAGGGCTTCACAGGTGGCGTAAACGGGATTACCGACCTGCAGACCCTGAATGGCTGGGACATTCGCACGGATGAAGCCAAAACCACACTGTACTTCATCTGCGTTGGAATGCTCTTCCTCTGTTTGTTCGTGGCGCGCTTAGTCCAGAACCGAAAGCTCGGCCGTATCCTTGTGGCGATGAATGCCCAGGAGACCCGGGTGCGCTTCTCCGGCTATGACGTTGCCGCCTTCAAGATCTTCGTGTTCTGTCTGGCAGCGGCCTTTGCTGGTGTTGGTGGCGCCATGTTTACCCTGATCGTCGGCTTCATGTCGCCGTCTTTCATCGGCATCGTCGCCTCCATCGAAATGGTCATCTTCTGTGCCCTCGGTGGTCGGTTATCCATCCTTGGCGCTGTCTACGGCGCGCTGCTGGTCAATGCGGCCAAGAGCGGGTTTTCCGAATCCTTCCCGGAACTCTGGCCTTTCGCGATGGGCGCCCTGTTCATCGGCGTGGTGCTGGCCTTCCCGAATGGCATGGCCGGTCTTTACCAGACCTATGTCATGCCACTGGAAGACAAGATCTTCAAGCGTAACAAGGCGAAAGACACAGCCGCAGCGGAACCTGAAGCCGTCAAGCCGACCGCTGAAAAGACCGATGACTATGATCCGATGATCGATTCCTACAGCCCGGAGAAATCGTGATGAATGCAGCCAAGAGCAAGAGCGGTGATTTCCTGCTGGCCGTCGAAGGCCTGACTGTGTCCTTCGATGGCTTCAAGGCCGTCGATGACCTGTCCTTCTACCTCGATCCCAAGGAAATCAGGGTCATCATCGGCCCCAATGGCGCCGGTAAAACCACCGTACTGGACCTGATCTGCGGCAAGACCAAGGCCACCACCGGGTCCATCAAGTTTGCCGGCAAAGAGCTGACCAAACTCAAGGAACATCAGATCGTCCACGCGGGCGTGGGCCGGAAATTCCAGACGCCGTCCGTGTTCGAGGACCTGACCGTCTTCGAAAACCTCGAAGTGTCCTACCCACAGGGCCACAGCGTGATGGGCGCCCTGGCCTTCAAGCGGGACAGGGTGGTTATTGAAGCGGTGGAAGAGGTGGCGGAGACCATCTTTCTCACGGATGTCCTGAACGAATCGGCGGCGTCGCTCAGTCACGGCCAGAAGCAGTGGCTGGAGATCGGCATGCTGCTGATCCAGAAACCGGACCTGCTGATGCTGGATGAGCCGGTGGCGGGCATGTCCGTCACCGAGCGCAAGAAAACGGCGGAACTGCTGCGGGTGATTACCAAAGACCACACGGTACTGGTGATCGAGCATGACATGCAGTTTGTCGGCGACATTGCCGACCGGGTGACGGTCATGCATCAGGGCAAGGTTCTCTCGGAAGGGTCCATCGAGCACGTGAAGGCGGACCCGAAAGTCATCGAAGTCTACCTGGGGCACTGATCATGCTGAGCATCAAACATCATTCGGTGGCCTATGGCCAAAGCACCATCATTGACGACCTGAACCTGGATGTGGCGAAAAACGAGATTGTGGCCGTGGTGGGCCGTAACGGAATGGGCAAGACCACGCTGATGAAATCCCTGGTCGGGATGACCCCCACGAAGGGCGGCGAGGTGAGCCTGGACGGAACCAAACTGACCAATATGAAGAGCTTTCAGCGGGTTCGTGCAGGAATCGGTTTCGTACCTCAGGGCCGGATGATTTTCCCCACCCTGACGGTCCGGGAAAACATCGAGACCGCCCTGGCTGCGGTAGGTGAGAAGAAGGTGCCGGAGGATTTGTACGATCTGTTCCCGGTGCTCAAGGAAATGCAGGGCCGGCGTGGCGGTAACCTGTCCGGCGGCCAGCAGCAACAGCTGGCCATTGCTCGCGCCCTTGCCACGCGCCCGAAAGTGCTGCTGCTGGACGAACCCACCGAAGGCATTCAGCCCAACATCATCAAGGAAATTGCCAAGACCTTGCGGCGCATTCGCGATGAGCGGGGGCTGTCGATTGTGGTTTCGGAGCAGGTACTGAGCTTTGTGATGGATGCCGCGGACCGGATTCTGGTCATCGAGAAGGGCTCGATTGTGCACGAAGAGAGCCGTGCCGAGGCAGACCAGGACAAGATTGCCAGCTATCTGGCGGTTTGATCGATTGAGACATCAGGAGACGAACAATGAGACACGGTGATATTTCCAGCAGTAACGATACCGTCGGCGTGGCGGTGGTGAACTACAAAATGCCCCGGCTGCATACCAAGGCCGAGGTGTTGGACAACGCCCGCAATATCGCAGAGATGATCAAGGGTATGAAGGTGGGCCTACCGGGCATGGATCTGGTGGTGTTCCCGGAATACAGCACCATGGGCATCATGTACGACAACGACGAGATGATGGAAACCGCGGCCACCGTGCCCGGTGACGAAACCGCCATCTTCTCCGCAGCCTGCCGTGAAGCCAACACCTGGGGCATCTTTTCGCTGACGGGTGAACGCCACGAAGATCATCCGAACAAGGCGCCTTACAACACGCTGATCCTCATCAACAACGAGGGTGAAATCGTTCAGAGGTACCGCAAGTGTATCCCCTGGTGCCCGATTGAAGGCTGGTATCCCGGCGATAGCACCTACGTGAGCGAAGGCCCCAAGGGCATGAAGATCAGCCTGATCATCTGTGACGACGGCAACTACCCGGAAATCTGGCGAGACTGCGCCATGAAGGGTGCCGAGCTGATCGTGCGCTGCCAGGGTTATATGTACCCGGCCAAGGAACAGCAGATCATGATGTCCAAGACCATGGCCTGGGCCAACAACTGCTATGTGGCAGTGGCCAACGCCTCTGGTTTTGATGGTGTGTATTCCTATTTCGGCCACTCAGCACTTATCGGCTTTGATGGCCGTACTCTGGGTGAATGTGGCGAGGAAGACATGGGCATTCAGTACGCCCAGCTGTCCGTGAGCCAGATTCGCGACGCGCGCAAGAACGACCAGTCCCAGAACCATCTGTTCAAGCTGCTTCACCGCGGCTACAGCGGCGTTCATGCGTCAGGCGATGGTGACAAGGGCGTGGCCGATTGCCCATTCGATTTCTACCGTACCTGGGTGATGGATGCCGAGAAGGCACAGCAGGACGTGGAAGCCATGACTCGCAAAACCATCGGAACCGCCGAGTGTCCGGTGGGCGACCTGCCTGTTGATGGCAAGGAAAAATCCGCAGGGGCTTAAAGCCGGGAGGCGCCAGTGCCGTTTATCAACGAACGGCTGGAAGCCAACCGGGAATCCATTGAAAAGGACCGGGCCGCCTCAGGCCCGGTTCGTGCTTCCCGGTTCCGCTTTGAGCCAGATGCCGTCATGTCCCGCCTGCGGGACAACATTGTTGGCCAGGACGAGGCCCTGACCGCCATGGAAGCCATGCTGGTGCGGGTGAAAGCCGACATCGGCGACGACAACCGGCCGCTGGCGGTGCACCTGTTCCTCGGACCCACCGGGGTCGGAAAGACCGAAACCGTGCGCCTGATTGCTGAAGCCATCCATGGCAACCGTGATGGCGTGTGCCGCATCGATATGAACACACTGGCCCAGGAACATTACGCCGCTGCGCTCACCGGTGCCCCGCCCGGTTACGTGGGCAGCAAGGAAGGCCACAGCCTGTTTGATCTGGACAAGGTTCAGGGCTCGTTCAGCAAGCCCGGCATTGTCCTGTTCGATGAGATCGAGAAAGCCAGCAAGGAAGTGGTGCGCACGCTGCTGAACGTGCTGGACACCGGCCGGCTGGTGTTTCCGTCCGGCAACCGCGAGATCGACTTCCGCAACACCCTGATTTTCATGACCAGTAATGCGGGCGCACTCGATGCGGAAGCCCATCAATATCGGTATCAGCGGGGTTGGCGACGTTGGCTGGGCCTGCGACCGGGCGATGCGAACGCCATTCGCGACACCGCCCTCCGAAAGCATTTTGATCCGGAGTTCCTCAATCGAATCGACCAGATTCTCACGTTTAACAACCTTGGTGAAAACTGGCTGGATGCCTTGCTGGACATTGAGCTGGCTGGCCTCAACAAGCGCCTGTCCCGCAAGCACGCTGAGCTTTCGTTATCGCCAGAATTGCGGGCCGAACTCTGCCGAGGATACGACAGCCGGTACGGCGCCCGGGAAATGCTTCGCGCTTTTCGTCAGCGGCTGGAACCGTTGGTTGCCCGTGCTTTATTGGCCAATCCCGAGAGTCGGTTATTCAAAGCGGATCTTCAGGGCAACGAGATAACCGTGCACCAATACGTCGAATGACGTAGGTACCGGGGGCATTTCGCGAATACCTTCCCGGGGCCGGATTTCGGATAGTGAAGCTGTTACCTAAACGTGTAAGCCAATAATACCAAGGAGCCTCCGCTATGGCTGAAACCATTATCAAGATCGATCTGAACAAGTCGGCCTACGAGAACGACAAAATCCACAACCGCTGGCACCCGGACATTCCTCTGGTGGCGACCGTCAAGCCGGGCGATGATTTCATCGTGGAGTGCTACGACTGGACCGGCGGACAGATCAAGAACGATGACAGTGCTGACGACGTTCGCGATGTGGATCTCAGCCAGGTGCATTTCCTGTCTGGCCCCATTGGTGTCGAAGGCGCAGAGCCGGGTGATTTGCTGGAAGTGGACATTCTCGATATCGGCACCTTCGAAGAGAGCCAGTGGGGCTTTAACGGGTTCTTCTCCAAGCAGAACGGCGGCGGCTTCCTGACCGAACACTTCCCGGAGGCCCAGAAATCGATCTGGGACTTTAACGGCATGTTCACCAAATCCCGCCACATTCCCAACGTGGAATTTGCCGGCCTGATTCACCCGGGCCTGATCGGCTGCCTGCCCTCCAAAGAATTGCTGGACACCTGGAACAAGCGTGAAGCCGGACTGGTCGCGACCGATCCGGAGCGCGTACCGGAACTGGCTACTTTGCCAAATGGCGACACCGCCCACATGGGCCAGTTGACCGGCGACGCGGCCAAGGCTGCGGGTGCCGAAGGCGCGCGTACCGTGCCGCCCCGTGAGCACGGCGGTAACTGTGACATCAAGGATCTGTCACGGGGTTCCAAGGTTTATTTCCCGGTGTACGTGGACGGCGCAGGTCTGTCTGTCGGCGACCTGCACTTCAGCCAGGGCGACGGCGAAATCACTTTCTGTGGTGCCATCGAAATGGCTGGCTGGATTCACCTGCGGGTAAACCTGATCAAGGATGGCGTGAAAAAATACGGCATCAAGAACCCGGTGTTCAAGCCCAGCCCGATCAAGCCCCGTTACGACGATTACGTGATCTTTGAGGGCATCTCGGTGGACGAGGACGGCGGCCAGCATTACCTGGACGTACACGTGGCTTATCGCCAGGCGTGTCTGAACGCCATCGAATACATGACCAAGTTCGGTTACACCAAGGCCCAGGCCTACGCAATTCTCGGCTGTGCGCCCGTGGAAGGCCATATCAGCGGCGTGGTGGATATCCCCAACGCCTGCGCCACGCTCTGGCTGCCAACGGGCATCTTCGACTTCGACATCAACCCGTCCGCCGATGGACCCCAGAAGAAAGTCAGTGGGGGCATGGACGTACCGTTGTCGAAAGATAAGGAGTAATCACCATGCCTGTGTATGACTACAAGTGCCGAGAGCACGGCCTGTTTAACACCCTGGCAACCATGGACGATGCCGCCAAGCCGGCAGAGTGCCCTAGCTGCAAGGCCCTGTCGCCACGGGTGATCGTACTGCCCTCGCACATTGCGGCCATGGACCCGGCCAAAAGGGCAGCTGAGGACAGGAACGAACGGTCGCGGCATGAACCGGTGTTCTCCACCGCAGACCGAAGGGCCAATGATAAAGAGCATAGCCGTGCCTGCGGCTGTGGCTCTCCGAAGCCCGGAAAGTCCATGCTGTTTTACACCGCCGACGGGAAGAAGATGTTTCCTTCCATGCGGCCCTGGATGATCAGCCACTGATCGGCTGAGTAGATGCTGTCACGTGTTTGGCCCCCTTCATGGGGGCCTTTTTTTGTGCCTGCCCACCTTGTCCCTTCCAGATATCGTGTATATAGTGTCTCCATCCTTGGTCAAATACCAGATGTAGTGATCAGTGCGTAACCAACTCGGTCAGCACGTGATCACCCGATGCATTCTGGTATCGGGAATCCGGTGAGAATCCGGAACTGACGCGCAGCGGTATTGGGGAACAAGCGTGGCATAAAGACACTGGCGCAAGCCGGGAAGTCGCCACGCAAGGCCGAATCGAACGATTCACGCCCCTGAGTCCGAAGACCTGCCAGGGAGAAAACTGCACCTTCGCGTTTCAAGGTGAGCAGACCGGACTCAGGCCAAACTCGTAGGTCGGATTAGCGAATGCGTAATCCGACATCCCTGCCTGCGCAAAGCCGCTTTCGTCGGATTACGCATTCGCTAATCCGACCTACGGTGGCGTTCCGTTTCTCTGCCTACGCGATGGTGAAAGGATTTCAACGCGTATTCAGGAGAACACAGCATGTCTGCCTCAGCCCTGGCCGAACCCCGGCCAACCTCGCACACCGATACCGAATCCCTTCAGGTCATCAAACGCAACGGCACCCTCGTGGGCTTTGACCCGTCGAAGATCAGCATTGCCGTGACCAAAGCGTTCCTGGCCGTCGAAGGTGAACAAGCCGCCGGCTCCGCCCGTATCAACGACGCGGTGCACCGTGTCACCGACCAGGTTATCCAGGCCATTGGTCGACGCCTTAAAGCCGGCGGCAAGGTGCACATCGAAGACATTCAGGACCAGGTGGAACTGGCTCTGATGCGAGCTGAAGAGCAAAAGGTAGCCCGGGCCTATGTTTTGTATCGGGAAGAGCATGCCCGGGAGCGTGCCCGCCATGCCCCGGTTGAGGCCCACCCGCACCTGACCGTGAAAAAGACCAGCGGCGAGATCGCTCCGCTGGATCTGGGACTGATGAAGCTGCAGGTAGAACAGGCGGCCACGGGGCTGGAAGGCATTGATGGTGATTCCCTGGTGGACGATGCCCTGACCAATCTCTATGACGGCATTGCCGAGGAAGACGTGCTGTCGGCCTTGATCATGACGGCCCGCAGCCGGATTGAGCGGGAGCCGGACTACAGCGCGGTCACCGCCCGCCTGCTCCTGGAGCAGCTCCGGCTGGAGAATGCGGCTGCCCTGGGTCTGCCCATCAGCCTGCCGCTGGCAGAGATCTACCCCCAGGCTCTGGCGGCCTTCATCGAGGCAGGTATTCGTTATGAGCTGCTGGACGAAGCCCTTGCTGCCTTTGATCTGGAGCGCCTTGGCGCTGCCCTGAAACCGGAGCGTGATCTTCAATTCGGCTTCCTGGGTCTGCAAACCCTGTACGACCGTTACTTCCTGCACTGGAACAAGGCCCGCCTGGAATTGCCTCAGGTATTCTTCATGCGCGTTGCCATGGGCCTGGCCCTGCGCGAAGACGACCCGAATGCTCGGGCCATCGAGTTCTACAACCTGTTGTCGTCCTTTGACTACATGGCCTCCACGCCCACCCTGTTTAACAGTGGTACCCGCCATTCACAGCTGTCTTCCTGCTATCTGACTACTGTGGGTGATGACCTGGAAGACATCTACGGCGCCATCCGCGATAACGCCATGCTGTCGAAATGGGCTGGCGGCCTGGGCAACGACTGGACTCCGGTGCGTGCGCTCGGCTCCCACATCAAGGGCACCAACGGCCAGAGCCAGGGCGTGGTACCGTTCCTGAAAGTGGTGAACGACACCGCCGTGGCGGTAAACCAGGGCGGTAAGCGTAAGGGCGCGGTGTGTGCCTACCTGGAAAGCTGGCACCTGGACATCGAGGAGTTCCTGGAACTGCGCAAGAACACGGGGGACGAGCGCCGCCGTACCCACGACATGAACACCGCCAACTGGGTGCCGGACCTGCTGATCGAGCGCATGCGAGAAGACCGTGACTGGACCCTGTTCTCCCCCAGCGATGCGCCGGATCTGCACGACCTGTATGGCAACGCCTTCCGTGAACGCTACGAGCACTACGAAGCCCTGGCAGAGCAGGGCAAAATCAAACTGTTCAAGAAAATCCCGGCCAAGCAGCTCTGGCGCAAGATGCTCACCGTGCTGTTCGAAACCGGCCACCCCTGGATCACCTTCAAAGACCCCTGCAACCTGCGTTCTCCCCAGCAGCACCGCGGTGTGGTGCACAGCTCCAACCTATGCACGGAAATCACCCTGAACACCAGTGCCGACGAGATCGCTGTATGCAACCTCGGTTCCGTGAACCTGGCGGCCCACATCGCCAACGGCGAGCTGGACGTGCAGCGTCTGGAAAAAACGGTGAACACCGCCGCGCGCATGCTCGATAACGTTATCGACATCAACTACTACGCAGTGCCGCAGGCCCGCAATTCCAACCTGAAGCATCGCCCGGTCGGTCTCGGCCTCATGGGTTTCCAGGATGCGCTCTATCAATTGGGCCTGCCGTATTCCAGCCCGGAAGCGGTTGAGTTTGCTGACGTTGCCATGGAGCAGCTCAGTTATTTCGCCATCCGCGCCTCGGCTTCGCTGGCGGGTGAGCGAGGCGCCTATGAGAGCTATGAGGGCTCACTCTGGCAGCAGGGCACCTTGCCGATCGACTCCATCCAACTGCTGAAGGAAAACCGCAGGGAAGGGGATCTGTCTGTAAATACCAAAGCCCGACTGGACTGGTCTCCCGTACGCGAACTGATCGCAAAAAACGGCATGCGCAACAGCAATGTGATGGCGATCGCCCCGACGGCCACGATTTCCAACATCGTGGGTGTGTCCCAGTCCATCGAGCCGGCGTACCAGAACCTGTTCGTGAAATCGAACCTCTCCGGCGAGTTCACCGTGGTAAACCCCTCCCTGGTGCAGGATCTCAAGGCCGAAGGCCTGTGGGACAACGTGATGGTGAACGACCTCAAATACTTCGACGGTTCCGTGCAGCAGATCGACCGTATCCCGGATGTGCTGAAAGCCCGCTACGCCACGGCCTTCGAGATCGATGCGCGATGGTTGGTGGAAGCCGCCGCCCGGCGCCAGAAATGGCTCGACCAGGCCCAGAGCCTGAACCTGTACATGGCCGAGCCCAGCGGTAAAAAGCTGGACGCCCTGTATCAGCTGGCCTGGGAGCGTGGCCTTAAGACCACCTATTACCTGCGCTCTTTGGGTGCCACCGGCGCCGAGAAAACCGCCCCGGTCGCCGCGCCGCAGCCCCAGGTGTGCAGCATCGACGATCCGGACTGCGAAGCCTGTCAGTAGGTTTTTGATGCCGTAGGTCGGATTAGCGCAGCGTAATCCGACAACCAATCCAGAGTTCAGGAACGAAGTCGGATTACGCTCCGCTAATCCGAACCACGATGAATCGAATGTGAAGGTAAGAAAATGCTCAATTGGGAAGACGATCAGATCACTCAGAATAGACCCGAAGCCCCAGCAGCCCCGGCACCGGTGAACGTGGACGACAAACGCGTCATCAACGGCGAGACCGACATTAACCAGCTGGCGCCATTCAAGTACCCCTGGGCCTGGGAGTACTTCATGAACGCCAACAAGAACCACTGGACGCCGCTGGACGTGAACATGGCCCAGGACGTTCACGACTACCACCACCGGCTCACCGCACCGGAAAAACATGTGTACGAGAACGTGCTGGCCTACCTCACCACCTCCGACATCCTGGCCATGCGCAACATCGGCCTGGCGGTGATGGAGAAGATGAGCGCGCCGGAACTGCAGATCTACCAGGCCCGGCAGGTGTACGAGGAGGCCATGCACACCTGGGCCTACCAGCACTGCATCGAAACCCTGAACCTGGACCAGAGCGAGATCTACAACCGCTACCGGGTGGTGCCCGCCATCAACGGCAAGATCCAGATCGCCAACCGAAGGCTGGACGCCGCCATGCGCCCGGACATGAACCTGCGCAACAAGGACGACCTGCAGGAATTCATCATGTCCTACCTGTTCTTCGCGGCGGTGTTCGAAGGCACTTGGTTCTACAACGGCTTCAGCCCCATCTTTGCCCTGCAGCGCCGGGGCCTGATGCGCGGCACCGGCGAGCAGCTGCAGTACATCCTGCGGGATGAGGCCATGCACTTCTCATTCGGCCTGAAAGTGGTCAACCAGATCGTGGAAGAGGAGAACATTACCTTCGATCCGAAAGCCGTGCGTGACATGTGGGACGAATCCGAGGCCGCCGAGAGAGCCTATGCGGACTACATCCTTCGCGATCCGATTCTCGGTTACTCGGCGGAGTATCACAGCGAGCAGTTCCGCTTCGTGGCCAACCGCCGTGCCCGTACCGTGGGCCTGGAAGAGCCGTTCCCGGGTGCGAAGAATGTTTCGCCCTGGCTGGACGAGCAGGCCACCCTGCGCAAGGAGAAGAACTTCTTCGAGACACGGGTGATTGAATACCAGACCGGGGCTCAGTTGGAGTGGTAGCGGATTAGGCCCGGAGTTCGGCGAAAGGTGTCGCAAAACTCCGGGGAAAACTGCCACTGCTCCATGTGCCGCAAGCTCCATGCGGCGGCTTTCCGAACTTGTGCAAAGGTACGAGTCGATTCAAAACCGGAAGTCTATGCTCTACAAGGGCTGGCTGATTAAGACGTCAACGACTCTTTTCAGGTGGCGGTGAGCGTCTCTTCGGCTCGTCCGATGTGCTGCCAATGCAGACCTGATTCCGCCCCTGGACCTTGGCCTGGTAGAGCCTCTGGTCGGCCGTTGCAATGGCGTGCTCCAGGGTGACGTGTTCGGAATGGCGGCTGGCGACGCCTACGCTGATGGTGCATTGGATTACTTTGCCGTGGTCATTGATCACCAGCTGCTCAACACTCCGGCGGTAACGTTCGGCCACTTTGTGGGCTTCGGCCTGATCTGTCTCCGGCAGTAACAGAGTGAACTCCTCTCCTCCCCACCGGGCGAGGAGATCGCCATGGCGACGTGAGCGATCAAGCTCGCTGGCAATTTTTTTCAGAATTCTGTCGCCAGCGGCGTGTCCGTAACGATCGTTGATACTCTTGAAGTTATCGATATCGATCATCGCCACACAGATGTTCCGATGGTTTCGTGTGACCAGACTCCAGAGTGACTGCGCAACAGGCAAAAAACCGCGCCGATTGTTCAGTCCGGTCAGCAGATCAACCTGGGCCGTTCGTTCGGCTATCACACGGGCATCGACGTTTTTACGAACAAGATCGGCCAGGGCCAACATCAAAAGCATGGCGTCCACCACCATGCCGATGTCCACGGCGTAATAGCCAACCTGAGTATATGAAATGGTGCCGGTTACCGTAAGAGCGGTAATGGTAGCACCCACGGCGGAGGCCAGGGTGCCCAGCATTAAATACCGTGCGGACTCGTTGCCGGATATCCAGCTCGATACTCCCATGTACAGCATCAATACACTGAACACCGGAACGATCAGGAATGCGAGGCGAAGTGCCGGACCCTGTTCGTTTAGCGCGAAACAGATGCCAAATAGCACGAAGTAAGATATGCACAGGACCTGGATGACTCTGTGAAGCCGTGGGCGGTAGAGTTTGGTGCGGAGAAAGTTTGTTGCAAACGCCAGTCCGGAGCTGGCGAAACATAGCATCAACAGGGGAGGTGCCCACTGCTGCCAGACGACCGCCTCGGGCCAGAGCAGGACCATTCCGATCCCGTTGTAGGAAGCCGTCATGGCCACAAAAGTGCCCGTGTACAGTGAATAGTACAGGTAACGCCGCTGCCGAAGGCTGAAAAACAGCATCAGCGTGTAGGCCGAAAGTGCGAACATCAGGCCGTAGACGAAACTGTAGAATGCGGTTTGTGCCTGCTCTTGGTTGTGGCTACTGGCAATGCTCGAAAAATAAAGCGGCAGTTTCATGGGGTCCGCCGTTTCCACCCGCACCAAAAGACGCGTCTTGCCGGGTGGAAACGAGTAATCCGCGCTCGGCAGGCGCTTGGCAAGGGAGCGTTCATTCAGCGCAATACGGTCACCGGCAACAAAGTGCTGCAGCAGACGGTTGTCAGCCACCAGGAAGAAATCCACATGCTCGAGCCAGCCGGTTCCGACGGACACGCGCCGTACGATGGTGTCGTTGGTTGAATTGATAACGTTAGCCACCACCCAGACCGCCTCGGAATTGATGCCACGGGTTAATACACTGGATTCGGGCTTTTGCAGAACAGCGGGATTTCGACGAATGAGGGACTGCACGTCATCAAATGAGAGAGGCTGCTCGTGTTCAACCAGAAAAGCCATGCGATCGACTATGGAGCCCTGATGGTCGGTTTGCGCGTCGATAACCGGAACCAAGCCATCACCGGGAGGCGATTCAGCCAAAACGTGTGTCGCCAGACCCAGAAGTGTCAGGAGGAGAAAGAAAAGGCCCTGCGATCGCACTATGCAATGTACTCGTTTTCGCCGAATTGCCTAGAATATAGGCAAATTCGGAACTTGTCATATGTCATGCGGACCAAAACCAGCCGGAGTGCGTTCGTCAGAATACAGTCAGTGCCGCCTAGCACTCCAGGCGCTTTCTCTCCCCGGACTCCACGTCGACGTATTCAATCTTTACGGTCTTGAAGTTCAGATCGACAAACAGGTGACAGTAGTAATCACCATGGCGCCAGGCCATGGCCACGCTGGAGTCATTGGAGTAGTTCAGCTCGAAATGGCCATCAAAGGCCGGATAGTTGCTGCGGAACTTCATCAGACTCAGCAGGCGTTGTACCACCGGTTTTTGCATCTCCTCGTCCACTTCTTCGAGGGTGTAATAGTGCCGGTTGATATCCCGCAGCTCGCCGGTCTGTTCCATCAGTTCATGATCGTTGCACCCGGCCAGCAGGCCAACGTAATACACCTGAGGAATGCCGGGAGCGAAGAACTGGATCGCCCGGGCGGCGATGTAGGCATCGTCGTTTTGCATCAGGGCATCGTAGAAGGTGCAGGTTAACTGGTAGATCGCGCCTACACTGTGAATGTTCGCCGCTGATCGGCGCAGAATCGGGTCGGCACTGCGTGCGTCTATGTTGTCGATGAGTATTCTTATTTTTTCATCCGGTAGCACCCCTTCGACATCCGGTATGCAGATGCCATCGTGCGTATCCAGCACCGTCACCATGTTACGCGGACACATGCGTAGCCAGTTTTTCAGGTAGGTGCTGTTCGCATCCAGCAGCGAGTAGAGAAGCAGGGGCGGCAAGGCAAAGCCATAGGGATGCATGTTGCGCCGGCTGATAGCGTACTGGTAACTGGTGTGATCGTGCACCTCTGGCAGGCATTCAGCTCCATGCTTGAGGGCCACCTCGTTAATCCAGTCCAGAATCCGGTAAACCTCCGGTTCCACGAGGAAACAACTGGTGCCGATGCGTTTGGTGGTGTAGCCAAACGCGTCCAGCCTCAGCAGGTTTACGCCCTTGGAGGTGAGAAATCCGATGTAGCTCTCCATAAGGCGATAGGCCAGATCGGAATCGTAGTTCAGGTCGATCTGCTGTTCGGTGAACGTGCACCAGACCCGGGTTTTGGTGCCATCGGCCAGCGTCACTTCCCGGAACGGTTCCTTTTCCTTGCGGATATGAATCTTGGCCATGTCGTCCGGGGAGATCTCGCCATACTTGTCGACGTGGACAAACAGATCGGCGTGTTCCGAGTCGAATCCCTTGGCAATGAAATCGAGGAACTCCGGCGACTCATCGGAGATATGATTGACGGTCAGGTCCACACACAGGTCGTATTTCTGTGTAAAGGCTTCGATGTCGTCCCAGGTTCCGAAGTCAGGGTCCACTTCCTTGTGGGTGAGGGGGGAGAAACCGCTATCCGCGTTCGAGGGAAAGAACGGCAGAATGTGAAGACCGCCGATGGCCTCCGAGAGGTGTGTTTCCACCATGGTGTGGAGGTCTTTGAGATCTTTACCAATCCGGTCCGGATAGCAGATCAGCTGCACTGCGTTTTTGAGCAGCATGGCGTTGCTCCTGGTTGTCAGCTTATAGGTGGCGGCCAGTTCAGGCTGCGTTTTTCCCCAGCGGTACGATCTTCTTTAGCTTGGTGTCACGCCGCTCTTCCACGGCCTCGATAAACTCCCGGCCCCAGTATTCGATGTCATATCGACACACGGCCCCATATGCCTCGGCCAGTCGGCTCTGGGCTTCGCTTCGGCTCATGGCCAGCGCGTAGTAACAGGTGTCGGCCAGATCCTGTGGATGGTGGGGGTTGGCCAGGATGGCGCCCCGCAGTTCGGCGGCGGCGCCGGCAAATTCCGAGAGCACGAGCACCCCACGGCCTTTGGTCAGCCCCTGGGTGGCGATGTATTCCTTGGCGACCAGGTTGAGACCGTCCCGAAGGGGGGTAATCCACATGACATCCGCCATGGTGTAATAAGCAACCAGTTCCTCGAACGGCAGGGCGCGGAAGAAGAACTGCACCGGGGTCCAGCCCACCTGGGCAAACTGGCCGTTGATACGGCCCACGGTCTGTTCGATCTGGGCCAGCAGTTCCTCGTAGATGGTCATCCCTTTCGCAGCCGGCACGCACACCATCATCAGGGTGACTTTGGTTTCCAGTTCCGGGTGCTCGGTCAGCATGCGCTCGTAGGCGTGGAGTTTCTCGAGAATACCCTTGGTGAAATCGAGTCGCTCCACGGAGAGAATCAGTCGGATATCGTCCAGTTCTTCCCGAAGGCTTTCCATGCGGGCGATAACGTCGTTATCAGTCAGAGCGTTTCGAACCCGGCTCAGGTCGAGACCAACAGGGTGAGCCCCGAGACCGATCGTCCGATCATTGATCTTGATCTCGGTGCTCATCTCATCCAGTCCCACTGCACAGCCATAAGTCAGAAAACGCGGTGCACATCCGGCCCGTTGGGTGACTTCCAGGGGTGTAACGCCACGGGCCACATCAACAAAGTTCTCGGCTTGCCGGGGAATATGGAACCCGATGTGATCGCACTGCAGCAGGCTGCCGATAATCTCCCGGCGCCAGGGCAGCACGTTGAATACATCGGCCGAAGGAAAGTAGGTGTGGTGAAAGAAAGCGATAGTGACATCCGGACGCAGTTCCCGGAGGAATGCCGGCACCATCCACAGATTGTAATCGTGGATCCAGACCACGGCGTTCTCCGCCGCCTCAGCTGCGGTGCGTTCAGCAAAGAGCCGGTTTACTTTCAGGAATACCTGCCAGTGATCATCCCGGAACGTGGCCCGTTCCCAGAAGGTGTGCAGGGTTGGCCAGAAAGCTTCTTTGGAGAACCGTTTGTAGAAAATATCGACATCTTCCGCGCTTAGCGGTACTCGGGCGGCGACCAGTTTTTCATAGCGGCCGGTGTCGACTTCGGTGTGAGTCTGGAAAGGCCCCAGATCAGGGTCATCGATGGACCATGCCACCCAGGAACCGGCCTTGCCGTCGGCAAAGAAGCTCAACAGGGTAGGGATGATGCCATTCGGAGATCGGGGCCGGCGCCGTATCAGTTCTCCGTTCTCGATCACCTCTTCGTAGGGCAACCGGTGGTAAACGATGACCAGGTCGGATTTGCCCAAGCGCATGGGATCCGGAATCTCGGCATCGATACCGGCATGACCGAGGAAACCGAAGTGTTCGAAGGCCTCCAGAATGCCGCCACAGCCGGTGGCCTCGGCATGGAACACCCGTGCCTGGAGCTCGGTCTCCTCGAGCAGGCCGGTCTCGGAGGCACCGACACAGACACCCTTGAAGCTCTGCTGGTACATCGACAGGTCGTTCAGAGTGTCGCCTGCCACCAGGACCGATTCAGGATCCGCATCCAGGTGTTCAACCAGGCGAGTCAGGGTGCTGCCTTTATTGACACCACGGGGCAGGATGTCCAAGTATTTGCTGGCAGAGAACAGGACTTCGCAGGACAGTTCGTCTGCCTTTTCAAGCAGGCCTTCACCAACTGCGGAAACGTCGCAGAAATAGGAAACCCGACGTTCCTGGGGCACTTCCTGACGCTGCAGACCTGCAAACGAAGAAAGTGCCGCCTCGACCACCTGTTCACCTGGCCAGATCCGGTCAATCTCGCCCTGTAAGGGTTGGATGGCCTGCTGGGACCCGCCGTGCACCACAGTGCAGCCAACGTCGCAGATAATGTAGTCAGGCTGGGGAATGGTGGGGTCTGAGAGAAGGGGCAATACCGACTCCAGCCCTCGACCAGTCACGAACACCAGCTGGATTTCCGGGTGGGCCGAAATCAGCTGGTACAGCCTGAGACGATCGCCCGGATCACCCGCAAGAAAGGTTCCGTCGAGATCGGTGGCAAGCAACATGGTGGTGCACTCCTGTGTGAGTGTTTCCTTTTGTCCAGTGGTTCAGCGCACCGATGCACAGAGATGGGTAACCACTCAGTGAAGGCAAAGCGCATTGCTGAACCGGGGACCCTGGTCAGAGTGCTTGCAGGTTTTGTACCGGGCGATGACGAGAAATGGCGGGCTTTGTGCAGAAAACAAAAAATTTACAGTGTAAAAACAAAGTATTGCAATGAAACGGAAAGCGCCGGCAAGGGTCAGAATGACCAGCGCATATAGGTCTATATTGGTGCGGAGAGATCCGGCATGCGTTATTTCGGGGCTTTTTCACGGCCCCGATATCGGTGTGTTTAACCGGCGCTTACCGCTACCTGTGTTCCGTTGAAGGCGGCGTTGCCTGTCAGAGCGTCAATTCGTTGGGAGTCCGTCACATCGTTCATGCTGGCACCGGGTTGCGACTCCGCAACCGACATGCGGGTGTCGGCGCGGTTATGGCCCCAACCCTGGGGAATACTGATCACCCCTTCAAACATATCGTTGTCGATCTCGACCGGCAGCCGGATGTTACCGGTCACCGAGCGGACCTCTGCCAGCTGTCCGTCTTCAAGCCCGATTTTGCGGGCATCTGAGGCGTTCATCTGCAAAGTGCACGGGTTCTTGCCCTTGACCAAGCGGTGGGAGTTCTGGGTCCAGGTGTTGTGGCTGCGGGGCAGGCGGCGGCTGATCAGCGTGAACGGATAGTCGCTGTTCTCATCTGCCTGCAACAGGCCTGAGGCATCCAGGCGTTTCAGGTCGTCCAGATACAGCTGCGGAGCCAACCGGATCTTGCCGTCTTCGGTCTGGATGCGCTGCGCCAGGCAGGGCTGCAGTGGTCCCAGATCCACACCATGGGGGTTGGCTTTCAGGGTCTCCAGGCTCATGCCCTCTTTTCCGTAGGCGCCGTGTTTCAGGCCCAGGTCCAGCATGGCCTCCGGCGTTACGCCATCGTCTTCCAGGCTCGTTAACTGCAGGGCCAGATCCCGCAGAATTTCCCAGTCGTGTTTCTGGTTTGGCGCTTTTTCGAACATCGGTTCCGAGAATTTCGCGGTGTTGCGAACCGCGAAGGAGTTGAAGAAGACATCAAAATGGGGCACTTCCAGCCCGGTAGTGGCCGGCAGGATGATGTCCGCATGGCGGGTGGTTTCGTTCAGATAGATATCCACCGACACCATGAAATCCAGCGCATCGAAGGCTTCTTCCAGGCGAGCTCCACCAGGCGCCGAGAGCACGGGATTGCCGGCGATGGTAATCATCGCGCGAATCTGTCCCTCTCCCGGGGTCAGGATCTCATCAGCCAGGGTAGCGACCGGGAACTCGTTGTTGAAGTAGGGCAGTTTTCGCACCCGGGACTCATAACGGCCATAAGAGCTGGGCTTGCCCTTCTTGTCCCGCACCAGATCAAAGGCCGGCTGGGGGAACATGGCGCCACCGCGGCTATCGAAGTTGCCGGTGAGAATGTTCAGCACGTTGTTCAGCCACTGGCAGAGACCGCCGAACGATTGGGTCGAGGCGCCCATACGGCTGTAGCAAACGGCGCTTTTGGCGGCGGCCATATCCCGTGCCAGCTCGCGAATAGCATCGGCGGTCATGCCGCAGGCCTCTGCCACAGTCTCGGGGGAATAGGGTTTGACGGCCTCGGCCAATTGCTCAAGCCCGTCGATCCGGTCTTCCAGGTGGCCCAGGGTAACCAGTTTTTCCTGGAACAGCGTGTGGACCATAGCCAGCATGAACAGGGCGTCGGTTTCCGGGCGGATAAACAGGTGCTGGTCGGCTTTTTTAGCGGTTTCAGTACGACGCGGATCCACCACCACTACCTTGCCACCCCGTTGCTGGATGGCTTTCAGCCGTTTACCCACCCCCGGCGCGGTCATCAGGCTTCCGTTGGAGACAATCGGGTTGGCGCCAATGATCAGCATGAAATCCGTGTGGTCGATGTCCGGGACCGGAATGAGCATGCCGGCGCCGAGCATGTAATTGGAGGCCACGTGGTGTGGTAACTGGTCGGCGGAGGCGGAGCTGTAGCGGTTATTGGTGCCCATAGCCTTGAAGAACCGCGGCAGCATGATGGCGTTGCCGAAGTTATGGGCGTTTGGATTACCCAGATAAACCCCGACCGCATCCTGCCCGTGTTCCTGCTGAATGCCGCGAAACCGCGAGGCGATTTCCCCGAAAGCTTCATCCCAACTGATCTCCTGCCAGCCGTCGGCGGTGCGCCTCATGGGTGTTTTCAGGCGGTCCTTGTCGTTGTAGAAATCCTGCAGTGCGACGGCTTTCGGGCAGATATGGCCATGGCTGAACGGGTCGTTGTTATCGCCCTTGATGGACAGGATCTCGTTACCCCGATGCTTGATTTCGAGGCCACACATGGCTTCACAGATGTTGCAGGTGCGGTAATGGGTCTGGGTGTCAGTCATGGCAAACACTCGGTCCGGATATTGTCGTTATTGGTTCTGGCAGTGTGGCACAAGCCGGCGGAAAATCAGACGGTCATAATTCACATAAAACCGGTCAATCTCGCCAAATAATGTTTCTCCCGGTGCCTGAAAGACAGGCTGGGATTTCATCGTACAATAGCGCCATGGCTAAATCCTTTTACCGTCGGGGCCCGGACCATCGTGCCGGAGCGCAGGCAACATTTCTCGACGTGCGACGTCGTTTCCAGTTCCGTTCCATCGAGATTGGCCGCTGGGTCACAGAGCCGGAGAAACAGCGCAGTGCGTCGTTGTTCTACGATGCCCTGTGCGACCTGATGACCATTCTTGGCGGGACCGAGTCGCTGGTTTCCCTGCGTGGAACCCTGGCTTTGCAATACGGCATTGGCGGTCGGCCTGGCGTGTCGGCCCATTACACGCCTGCCACCCGCAGTTTCTCCCTGGCCAAGAACGCCGGCCCCGGGAGCATAGCCCACGAGTGGTTTCACGCTTTCGATCACTACATTGGCGAGAAGCTTTTCGGCGAGTCACAGAGAGGCCAGTTTGCTTCAAAACTCTGGCTCGGCCGCGACGACGCGGTCAGGCATCCGCTGAATGATCGACTGCAGGCCTGCTTCAAGGCGATTCTTCTGGACGAAAAAGGTTCAGAGCCCAGTGAACTCTTCCGGCGCTCGGTGAAGGCGGACAAAGCGGCAGGGACTCAATATTTCAGCTTGCCCGAAGAGCTTTGCGCCCGGGCGTTTGAAGCGTTTGTGCAGGATGCCGACGTGAAGAACGCTTTTCTGGTGAGCGGAACCCGGGAGTCTGAAGAGGCAAAACTGGGTCTGTACCCGGTGGGCGCGGAACGCGAACGCGTCAACAACGCTTTTTACAATTATTATACCGCCCTTGGCCGGGCGCTCCGTTCAGCAGAGGAGTAATGGCTTGTGACAGCGCTTGAGCTGAAATTACCGCCGGTGGTTCTTGTTGCTATTGTGGCGGTTGGGATGTGGGCTCTGTCCCGGATTTCGCCAGACTTCCCAATCGCCATTCCAGCGGCAGGCTGGTTGGCGTCCGGCGTTGCACTGACGGGCATAGCGATCGCGGTTCTTGGTGTCTCGGCGTTCAGAAAGGCGGGCACAACGGTAGACCCCAGGGCTCCCGAGCAGTCTGAAAGTCTCGTGGTTTCTGGTGTCTATCGGTACAGCAGAAACCCGATGTACCTGGGATTCCTGCTGGTGCTTTGCGCCTGGGGGCTGTGGCTTGGCAACCTGCCGGCCCTGCTTTTCTTGCCAGCATTTGTCCTCTACATGAATCATTTCCAGATCGTTCCGGAAGAGCGGTTCATGCGGGACAAATTTGGTGCCACCTATGCGACCTACAGTGCCGAGGTTCGCCGCTGGATATGAGCAGCAGTTCAGTGGCAGTGCGCGTGAGCAACCCAACTAACGGAGCCGTTCCAGGCTAGAAGCCTTGCTTTCAACCTCCAGCCATGTCTTGAGATCGTCCAGCGACTTCGGCGAGCAGATCCAGTAGCCCTGGAGCATTTCTGCTCCCAACTGGTTCAGAAGGCGGGCCGAGTTTTCGGTTTCGATACCCTCGGCCACCACCTGATAGCCCAGGCCCTGGCCCATCCTGATGGCGGTTTCGACAATCATCCTGGCGCCCTCGCTGGACTCGATGTCCTGTAGCAGGGCCCGGTCCAGTTTGATTTCGCTGGCGGGCAGTTTCTTGAGATAGGAGAGCGACGAGTAGCCGGCGCCAAAGTCGTCAATCGAGAGCTTAAGCCCGATAGCCGTCAATTCGTTCAGGGCTTTCAGGCCTCTGTGGGGATCATCCATGGCCGCGGTTTCGGTGAGCTCGACGATGACCTGTTCTGCTCGCAGCTGATATCGCTTTATGCGGGTTTCGAACAGGCCTATCAGTTCTGGAGAGCTTAGATCCCGGGCAGAGATATTCACAGAAACGGTCAGAGCCGGATCGAGGGTATGGAGTTCCTTCAGATCGTTCAGAGCCTGATCCACTACCCATCGTGTCAGATGTTTGATCACACCGGTTTTCTCCGCCATCGGAACAAACTCAATCGGCGGCACCCAGCCTCGATCCGGGTGGTGCCAGCGGATCAGGGCTTCAACACCCACCACCTTGCCTGTCAGAAGGCTGATTTTGGGCTGATAGTAGAGTTGGGTCTGGTTTCTGTGCAGCGCCTCTCGCAGGTCTGACATCAACGTCAGTCGGCTTTCGTCGTAGATGTCGTTCTTCCTGGAATACAGGCCGGTTTGATAGGGGCCGAGGGGCGCCATTTCCATCCCGACATGGGCATTGCGGATCAACAGGGCCGCTTTTTTGCCGTGTTCCGGGTAGCTGGCCGCGCCGAACCGCGGATTGGGCTCGATGGCGATGTTATCCAGCAAAACCGGTTCAGCCAGCTGCTTCAGAGCATTATCCAGCGACCTGAAGTCGTCTCCGGTTTTGCTGACATCCACCAGCAGGCCAAAGCTGTCTCCGGACAGCTGATAGACACGCTCCTCTTTACCATCGGAATTGATGGCAGAGTGCACCATAGGCAGTGCGGCTGCCAGTCTTGTCATCTGTTCGGCCATCGCTTTTAGCAAGCGCTCGCTGCGCTCAAGGCCCAGGGTCCGGTTGATTTCTGTTAACTGGGTTACGCGGGTCACCCCCACCAGGTAGCGGCCATTGGGATGCTGTTGCAGCTGCTCATCGACCATCCATTCGAACCGGTTCCGGTTGGGAAGGCCGGTAACGGGGTCATGGGTAAGCGCTTCGTTTAGCTTGTTCTGGGCCTGGTTCCGGGCTTTCTGCTGCTGAAGGATGTCGGCCTGGGCCTGGATCTTCTGCTCCCTTTCCCGGTACAGGCGGTCCGCCAGGGCAAGGGTCAGAATGAAGGCTTCAAGTCCGGAGCCAATCTGCATGGCGTATTCGGTAAAGAAATTCTCTGGCAACAGACCGAGCGCCCGACCTGCCGTTGCCGATACCCCCACCGTGAGAGGTGTCCAGGCAATCGTGAAGAATACCCCTGCACGAACACCGGCAGCCCAGGCAACAGGGCCTGCCAGCAGCAGCAGCGAGAAGAACCCGAACGCAGAGACCGCCGCCACCCGGATGCCGGTGTCGTAGTTCAAAAGCGGGGCGCTCAGGAAGTACAGGAGTTCGAAAGTCAGCATGGCTTGCAGGGCCCGGTAAAGCCGCGGACTGTGTGAGCGAACTTTCAGGAACTCCATGCAGAACAGGATTGAGAACATCGCCAGGAAGGGGATACTGAGCATCAGCAGATGGGCGTGAAGGGCTGGTGCATCCGGATAGATATGCTGAAGCGTGTAGCCGCGGAGAGCGGCGAAGAACAGGAAATACCCGAAGATGGCCAGGGCGTAGTACAGGTATAGCTTTTCGCGAAGTGTCAGGAACACGGCCAGGTTGATCAGAATGATGACTGCCAGGCTGCCGTAATAAAAGAAATGCAGTTTCTGCTCGTTGGCAGCGGCCTCGTAAAAATCATTCTGTTGCCATATCCGCAACGGCACGACCATCGTCCCCTGGGTAGCGACCCGAATGTAGAGTGTTTTCAAGGTGTCCGGGGCTACCTGGAATCTCAACAGCATGTTGGGATGGTCTACATCCCTTGGATAGAAAGGACGGGTGTCGCCGGTCTGGTATTCGCGAAGTACAGTGTTTCCGGAGAGCTCGTGGAACACTACGTCATCGAGCTGGGAGTAGGCCAGCTCCGCGATCAGCAGTTGATCATGTTCTGTCTGGTTACGCACCTGAAGCCGCAACCAGTAGGCGGAATCTGTGATGCCGAAGGTGGCCTTGCTGGAGGGTCTTGCCTGCCATGCCGACGCGGGAAGGGCGCGTACAGCTTCCAGGGTGGCTTCGGCACTGGTGTCTTCCCAATACTGGAAATGGCTTTCGATCGGTTCGTCAGGGGCGAGTGTAATCGGGCCGGCATCCGCACGGGCAAACTGGAACGCGCAGGAAACCAGGATCAGAACAAGGATACGCAGAGCAGTGTTGAGGATCACGAACAGTAGACCCCGTTTTATCGCCATCAGGCTTTTCTTTTTATCGTACGGTTCAGCTTAACAATGTTTCCCCCTTAGAAAAGCCGAGAACCCATATTTAATGTAGCGAAATGTCTCATATTTCGAGTTTCCAGGCGCTGTGTTCCGTTTCTTTGGTGCTACCGACGGCCCAGGGCGCCTGTCTGGATTGCGCCCCATCTGCTACGTTGAAAGGATAAATCCTTTCCCACGGAGGCCTCTATGTTTGTCGCTGAAAAAGCAACCGGGCACCTGATTGAGGTACTGGACACCCAGGCACTGTTTGATCCCCATATCCAGCAGGTGAGTGGCAGTCTTCATTACGGGGAGGAGGCGCAGGATCCTGAACCCTACTCCAAATCCGAGTTGGCTTTTCCTTCCGGCGAAGCTCTGCCAATGTGCTGGACAGACCCCGACTACCGGCGCCATAGCTGATATTCGCTTTCCCTTGCCGCATCAGTGATGAGGGCCACGTTAGCGTGGTCCTCAGCTTGTCCGTTTTTAAACAGGTTTGAATTCCTCGTTTGGCTTCTGTAACCTTTTTATTAATTGAACGTTCAATTAATAAAAGCAGGGCTAATTCACGCTGCTTTTCAACACCGGAATCAAGACGAGTAACCGAAGCCGCCATGCCAAAAGTTGGGGTTAAAGACACACGCAAGCAGCAGCTGATTGAAGCTACCATGCATTCGATTGCCGAGCTGGGAATGCAGAACACCACGATTGTGAGCATCAGCAAACGGGCGGGCATGTCCTCCGGGATTATCAGCCATTATTTCGGCGGCAAGCAGGGTCTGATTGAAGCGGCCCTGCGTTATCTGCTCGATCAACTGGGCAAGGAACTCCGGGAGCGTATGGCCAAGACCGACCGCTCCCCGGAACAGCGGCTCAATTGCATCATCGAGTCGAACTTTTCCGAGTTTCAGCGCTCTGCGCTGGCGGCCAAGACCTGGCTGAGCTTCTGGGCCCGGTCGATGCATGAGCCGGGGCTCAAGCGGCTGCAGCAGATCAACAACGCCCGGTTGTACAGCAACCTGCGATATTCCTTCGCACAGGCGCTTGAACCTGGCGCAGCGACTGAGGCCGCCCGGCAAACCGCGGCAATGATCGACGGGTTCTGGCTGCGCAGTGCGCTTAGCCTGGACCCGTTAGAAAGTTTTGAGGCCGGCGAGCGGCTCTGCAAGAAATTTGTCCACGAGACACTGGCCCAGGCCACCGCCTGAGCCGCGATAGATTCGAACGGCCCACAAGGCCTGAAGACACCGAACCGAGGTTAATTACCAACTATGTCTGCATCTCTTCCTGTTGTTCAGAATTTCGTCCATGGCCGTTTCTTGGCCAACAGCACCGGCGAAACCTTCCCCGTGGTGAATCCGGCCACCGGTCAGGTTATCTATGAGGTCGAGGTGGCGGATGAGTCCGTTCAGCAGGCCGCCATCGAAAGTGCCCGCGCCGGCTTTGCCGAGTGGTCGGCAATGACTGCCATTGAACGCAGCCGGATCCTGTTGCGGGCGGTCGCGCTCTTGAGGGAGCGCAATGATGAGCTGGCCGCAGCGGAAGTACGCGATACCGGCAAGCCCTGGCAGGAGGCGGAAGCCGTGGATGTGGTCACCGCTACCGACGCGATTGAATTCTTTGCCGGCCTGGCGCCGTCCATCGAAGGTAACCAGCAGGACCTGGGCGGTGATTTTTACTACACCCGCCGTGAGCCCCTGGGAATCTGCGCCGGCATAGGCGCCTGGAACTACCCGATCCAGATCGCCTGCTGGAAATCCGCGCCGGCTCTGGCCTGCGGCAACGCCATGATTTTCAAACCCTCCGAGGAAACCCCGATGGGTGCGGTGAAGCTGGCGGAAATCTTTACCGAAGCGGGCGTGCCGGCGGGCGTGTTCAACGTGGTGCAGGGCGCCGCCGAAGTGGGCCAGTGGCTGACCCACCACCCCGAGATTGCCAAGGTCTCCTTCACGGGAGAAGTTGCTACCGGCAAGAAGGTGATGGCAGCGGCATCCTCCACCCTGAAGGACGTCACCATGGAGCTGGGCGGGAAGTCACCGCTGATCATCTTTGACGATGCGGACCTCGAGAACGCCATTTCTGCCGCCATGGTGGGCAACTTCTACACCCAGGGTGAGATCTGCACCAACGGCACCCGGGTGTTTGTTCATGAAGATCTGTACCCGCGCTTTATCGAACGTCTGCTGGAACGCACCCGCAACAATATCAAGCCTGGCGACCCCATGAATCCGGACACCAATTTCGGCGCGCTCATCTCCGCAAAACACCGGGATCTGGTGCTTGATTACATCGCCAAAGGCCTTTCCGAAGGCGCCACCCTCAGCCACGGTGGCCGGGCCTTTGAGCCGGAGGATTCGAAAGGGGGCTATTTCGTTGAGCCCACCATCTTCACCGACTGCACCGATGACATGACCATCGTGAAGGAAGAGATCTTCGGGCCGGTGATGTCGGTACTGACCTTCTCCGACGAAGACGAGGTAATTGCCCGGGCCAACAACACCGATACCGGTCTGGCCGCTGGCGTGTTCACCAACGATATCCGCCGGGCTCACCGCGTGATTCACCAGATCGAGGCCGGCATCTGCTGGATCAACAGCTACGGTGCCTCCCCGGCGGAAATGCCGGTGGGCGGCTACAAGCTCTCCGGTATTGGCCGGGAAAACGGGCGCGAGACCATCGCTCACTACACCCAGATCAAGTCCGTTTATATCGGAATGCAGGATCTGGACGCCCCGTTTTAAGCCCGCACTCGACACAGGAGAACGCGTATGACAGAAAACCGATACGACTACATCATTGTGGGTGCGGGTTCCGCCGGTTGTGTACTGGCCAACCGTCTGACCGAGGACGCGCGCCACCGGGTGCTGCTGCTGGAAACCGGCGGCAGCGACAAGAGCATCTTTATCCAGATGCCCACCGCCCTGTCCATTCCCATGAACACCAAGAAATACGCCTGGCAGTTCGAGACCGAGCCGGAACCGTTCCTGGACAACCGCCGCATGCACTGCCCCCGGGGCAAGGTTCTGGGCGGTTCCTCCTCCATCAACGGGATGGTGTATGTCCGTGGCCACGCCCGGGATTTTGACGAATGGGATTTCGAGGGCGCCACCGGCTGGCATTACCGCAACGTGCTGCCGTATTTCAAAAAGGCCGAAACCTGGGCGTTTGGCGCCGATGATTACCGGGGCGATAAAGGCCCGCTCGGTGTGAATAACGGCAACAACATGCAGAATCCGCTCTACAAGGCGTTTATCAACGCGGGTTCCGATGCCGGTTATTTTGAGACCGATGATTACAACGGAAACCGGCAGGAAGGTTTCGGCGCCATGCACATGACCGTCAAGAACGGTCGTCGCTGGTCCACCGCCAACGCCTACCTGCGCCCGGCGATGGGGCGCTCGAACCTGACTGTGGTCACCCATGCCCTGGTCCACAAGGTGTTGCTGGATGGCAAGACCGCCACCGGTGTCCGTTACGAGCAGGGTGGCAAGGTACACGAGGCCAAGGCCGCCGAGGAGGTCATACTGTCGGCCGGTTCGATCGGCTCACCGCATCTGCTCCAGCTGTCGGGGATTGGCAAGCGCGAGGTGCTGGAGCAGGCCGGTATTGAGGTAAAGCACGAGTTACCCGGTGTCGGTGAAAACCTGCAGGACCATCTTGAGTTCTACTTCCAGTACCGCTGCAAACAGCCGGTGTCTCTCAACGGCAAGCTGGATTGGTGGAACAAGCTCAAGATTGGTGTGCGCTGGATCCTGCGCAAGGACGGTCTGGGCGCCACCAATCACTTCGAGTCCTGTGGCTTTATCCGGTCCAAGGCCGGCGTCGAGTGGCCCGACCTGCAATATCACTTCTTACCGGCAGCCATGCGCTACGACGGTAAAGAAGCTTTCAACGGAGACGGATTCCAGCTCCACATTGGCCACAACAAGCCGAAAAGTCGGGGTTTTGTGCATGTGCAATCGGCCGACCCGAAACAGGCGCCGACCATCCGCTTCAACTATCTCCAGCACGAGGCAGACCGGGAGGGCTTCCGGGACTGTGTTCGCCTGACCCGGGAAATCATCAGTCAGCCGGCCATGGACGAGTATCGGGGAGCGGAGATCCAGCCCGGTGCCGAGGTCCAGACCGACGAGGAAATCGATGCCTTTGTCCGCCAGGCGGTGGAGAGCGCCTATCACCCGTCCTGCTCCTGCAAGATGGGCACCGACGAGCTGGCCGTGGTGGACCCGGACACGCGGGTACACGGCATCCGAAATCTCAGGGTAGTGGATTCGTCCATCTTCCCGACCATACCCAACGGCAACCTGAATTCGCCCACCATCATGGTGGCCGAGCGGGCAGCCGACCTGATCCGGGGCAGGGAGCCCCTGCAACCTTCTGACGCGCCTGTGGTGATGGACGACCAGTGGCAGACACGTCAGCGACCGGGACAGGCAAAGCGCGCGCTGGTTTAGCGCGTCGTCATCCCACCCGGGCGTGCAACGCGCCCGGGGTTTTGCAAGCCCTCAGGATTTCCCTATCAGCGCGACGGTGTTCTGCCGTTTTCGGGCGCCCGATAGGCAAGTCCTGGGTTTGTGTCCGATTCGAAAGAAGCAGCGCTTACAAAGTAGAGGAGGAACACCCATGCTGTTCATTACAAAGAAACAAAGCAACCGGAGGACGTTATGACACTCTGGTTATCTGCAGGTTTGATCTTCACCTTCGCCGCCATTGTGCTGATCCTGTACAAATGGTGGGACATCCAGTGCATCGGCGTAACGCCGGTCAGAACTTTCACCTTTATTGCCATCCTGTTCACCTCCGGTCTGGATGTGGGGCTGATCATGTTCCCGCTGACCGAGTTCGGTGGCTACGGCGATCTGTCTGCCAGCCCTGAGTACGGCTTTGCCAACCCGCTGGCCATAGAGTTCGGGTTCTGGGCATTCCTGATCTGGGGGTTTTATTTCCTGACCTGTTTTTACTTCGCGATCATCGAGCCGCGGGTGCAGTTCTTTGAAATCCCACTGGTGAAGGTTGTGAACAACGTGGTGATCATCGGCACCTGCGCGTTCACCGCTTATCTGTTGCTGGTGAATCTGCCCTGGTATCTGCCCATGTTGGGTGATGGCGAGTCCGTGGTGCCGGCGTTCTACTTCATCGTGTTTGCGGCGATTGCGCTGGCGGTCTACTCCAGTTCCAAGATCAAGTATGTGCGCATCCTCAGCCTCGGTTCGAGCCTGCTGTTTATTGCCCTGATCGTGGGTATGTGGTTCCGGGCGTTTGTGATGGGTGCGGGCTCACCGGCGGATTTCTTTGGCACCGCCGGACTGATCGGCGAGTACTTCGCCAACATCCACCAGTTTGCCCTGCCCATCAATGACTACCACGAGTTCTACCTGTTCTGGTGGTTTGCCTGGAGCATCATGATCGGCCAGTTTACGGCCCGCTTTGTGAGTGGTATCCGTACCTGGCAGCTGCTGATTGCCATGCTGGTGGTACCGTCCATCGCCATTGGTGTGTGGTTTACCGTGCTTTACCACTACCATGCTGAGGGCCTGCAGATTGCGGCGTTTACCAACCTTGCCATGATCTCCGTAGGTGTGTTGATGGTAGTGAACTCGCTGGATTCACTGATCCGGTTGTACACAGACAACCTCAATCTCACCGCCGAGCGCCTGGGCCGGGTGAACTATGTGGTGTTCAATTTCCTGGCGATGGTCGGCCTGACCATGCTGTTCCAGCTGGATTTCCTTCGAATTCAGTGGGTTGGCGCCCTGGTGATTGCACTTTACTTCAGCTGTTTGTTCTTTATCCTGGCGAAGAAACGGGCGGAAGTGGCTGCCATTAAAGCGTCACCGAAAGAGAATATTCTGGACTTCGGAAAGATTGAACTGGCGGGTTAAGGCCCCATAGATGGGGTGGCGGAAGAAAATTCCCGGATGGAAGCCAGGGATAGGTTTTGCCTATCTCTGGGTTGGGAATTATCAATTTTATCCGCATCGCCGATATCCGTACTGTGTGCGCCATCAATTCATTAACCTATGAATCCACCAACAAGGAGTTTTTTAATGGGCATCATTAACAGCGAGATCAAACCGTTCAACGCCACCGCCTTCAAAAACGGCGAGTTCGTCGAGATCAGCGAAGCCGACGTGAAAGGCAAGTGGGCGGTATTTTTCTTCTACCCGGCCGACTTCACTTTCGTATGCCCCACCGAGCTGGGCGACGTTGCAGACAAGTACGAGGAGCTGCAGAAGCTGGGCGTTGAAGTATTCTCCGTGTCCACTGACACCCACTTTACCCATAAGGCGTGGCACGACAATTCCGAGACTATCGGCAAGATCCAGTACTACATGGTAGGAGACCAGACCGGCACCATCACCAACAACTTCGGTGTGATGCGTGAAGGCCAGGGCCTGGCAGATCGGGCTACCTTCCTGATCGATCCGGATGGCATCATTCAGTCTGTTGAAATCAGCGCCGAAGGCGTTGGTCGTGACGCCGACTACCTGATGGACAAGGTCAAGGCTGCCCAATACGTGCGCAAGCACCCGGGTGAAGTCTGCCCGGCCAAGTGGAAAGAAGGCGAAGAAACACTGGCTCCGTCTCTGGACCTGGTTGGCAAGATCTAAGCTCTCCTTCCGGAAAGCTTATGAACGAAAAACCCCGGAATTTCCGGGGTTTTTTGTGTCTGGCGAAAAGTGAGGCTCAGAGGGCCTCGAGAATGCTTTCGGCGCTGGTCTGGTCCAATCCCTGGGCATCGATATTCAGCAGCTCAACCTTACCGTCGTTCACGATCATGGCGTAGCGCTGGCTGCGAATACCCATACCGTTCGCGGTCCGATCCTGAGTCAGATCCAGAGCCTTGGCGAACTCTGCCACGCCATCGGCCAGCATGACGATCTCTTCGGCATTATGGGCCTTGCCCCAGGCGTCCATTACGAAGGCATCGTTGACCGATGTGCAGACGATGCTGTCCACGCCTTTGGCGCGCAGTTTGTCGGCATTTACCACAAAGCCGGGTAAATGGGCGGCTGAACAGGTTGGGGTAAAAGCACCCGGTACGGCAAACAGGACGGCTTTCTTGCCGGCAAAGAGTTCGCTGGTGCGGACTTTCTCGGGGCCTTTCTCGCCCATTACCTGAAGTTCGATGTCTGGCAGGGTGTCACCGGGCTGAATTGGCATTGCTGTGGTCTCCACTGTTGTCCTCGTTGAAATAGTCGGCGCCACGGGCCTTGAGGCGATAGAACTCTTCAATCACGCCTGCCATCGCCTCTGCGCAATAGGGCCGCAAGCCACTTAATACGAGCCGTTTTGTCACTTCGCCCACCGGTTTGTTGTTTGCGGTCAGGCGGTATTCCAGAAGAACGTTCCCGCGCTTGCCGGCTGCCTCGAGCGTGGCGTTGTGCAATTCCAGACCGGGGGAGGGCAGATCCAGGTTATCCAGGGCCAGGCTCATGCTCTCGTACATCACCATGGGCCGGTCGGGATTGAACATCACCCCGTTCGACTCCATTAACGGTTTAAGAGTATGGGGGAAGTTTTTTCCGGAGGCGGCCACATAGGCGCGGGAAATGGTCTCGATCAGCTGTTCGTCGTCGGTGGTCGCGCCACTGCGAACCACCTCGATATAGACTTTGCCGGCATCGTCGCAGACTTCAATCGTGTCCCCGGTTTCAACGAACTTGAGTGGTACATTCTCTCCGAGCAGGCTGCGGAACCGGAAGGTCATGTTTTCCGACAGCCCGAAGCGCGCCAGCACGATGGCAAAAAGCAGGTCGCCGGGAACGCAGAAACGGCGGGCATCCGGATCATGGATGGGATTGAAATCCCCCGCGATTTCCTTGGCGAACTGGCTTGCCTGTAGGGCGGAAATTACGACGTGTCCGTCCTGGACGGAGTGGAAACGGTCTAGAAACATGCGTTGCCTATTCTGGGTACCAGAGAATGATGTTGCGACGATATGACAACATCATACTGCGGCAGGCTTTCGGTGGATATGAGCTATTGGTCAAGCTCCGAGCAGCGGTGAGTCTGAAGGCATAGCAAAGCCCTATCAAACAGTTTGGGTCAATTAATTTGAGCATTGGGTTGCAGGGCCGTATCTTTGCACCAACTCAAGTTAATCACCGTATTTAATTCAAACACTTAGTTTCGAAATTTAAAGGAGAAGTCAGACTATGTTGGATGCCAACATCAAGGAACAGCTGAAAGCCTACATGGACAAGCTGCAGCAGCCGATTGAGCTGGTCGCAGCCTATGACGACGGCAAGAAATCCCAGGAACTTCGTGAGTTGCTGGAAGAACTGGAGCCCATGTCTTCCAAGATCAGCCTGCGCACCGAGGAATCCAATGATGTGCGCCGTCCATCCTTTGCTATCAATCGTGTAGGAACTGACATTGGCGTTCGCTTTGCTGGCATTCCCATGGGCCACGAATTTACCTCGCTGGTACTGGCATTGCTGCAGGTGGGTGGTCATCCGTCCAAGGCATCCCAGGATGTAATTGAGCAAATACAGTCTCTGGAAGGTCGATTCGAGTTCGAAACCTATTTCTCCCTGTCCTGCCAGAACTGCCCGGACGTGGTTCAGGCCCTGAACCTGATGAGCGTGCTGAACCCGAACATCAAGAACACCTCTATCGATGGGGCCCTGTTCCAGGATGAAGTGGAGCAGCGCGAAGTGATGGCAGTTCCCAGCGTCTACATGAACGGTGAGCCCTGGGGCCAGGGCCGTATGACCCTGGAAGAAATTGTCGCCAAGCTGGACACCAGCTCCAGCGAGAAAGACGCCGAGAAAATCAATCAGAAAGAGGCCTTTGAAGTCCTGATCATTGGTGGCGGCCCGGCTGGCGCTTCTGCTGCCATCTACGCTGCGCGGAAGGGCATTTCCACCGGCATCGCGGCCGAGCGTTTCGGTGGCCAGGTGGCGGACACCATGGGCATTGAGAACCTGATTTCCGTACCCTACACCGAGGGCCCGAAACTGGTGGCGGCCATGGAGCAGAACGTCAAGGAATACGACGTGGATATCATGAACATGCAGCGCGCTGAGAAGCTGATCCCGGCCTCACGCCCGGGCATGCCCCACCAGGTGCGGCTGGAAAACGGTGCCACGCTCAAGGCACGCAGCCTGGTTCTGTCCACCGGTGCCCGCTGGCGCCAGATGGGCGTTCCGGGAGAGGAAGAGTATCGCAACAAGGGTGTGGCCTACTGCCCGCACTGCGATGGCCCTCTGTTCAAGGGCAAGCGCGTGGCGGTGATCGGCGGCGGTAACTCCGGTGTCGAGGCAGCCATCGACCTGGCCGGTATCGTGGGCCATGTAACCCTGATCGAGTTCGGTGCCGAGATGCGCGCTGATGAGGTGTTGCAGAAGAAACTTCGCAGCCTGAAGAACGTGGAAATTGTCACTTCCGGACAGACCACCGAGATTACTGGGGAAAATGGCAAGGTCAACGGCCTGAATTACACCGATCGGACCTCCGGTGAGCAGCATCACATCTCCCTGGAAGGTGTGTTTGTTCAGATTGGCCTGGTGCCCAACACCGAATGGTTGAAGGGTGACATCGAACTGAGCCAGCACGGCGAGATCATCGTCAACGACCGCAATGAAACCTCCATTCCGGGCGTTTTTGCAGCGGGTGACGCGACGACCGTGCCTTTCAAGCAGATTGTGATCTCCATGGGTGAAGGTTCCAAAGCTGCTCTTAGCGCCTTTGACTTCCTGATCCGCAACTCTGTGGACGAGAGCGAGGACGAAGCGGCGTAATCGACTGGATGCCGCCTGATGAGAGAGAAAGGCACCGGAGCTATCCGGTGCCTTTTTTGTTCAAACCCCCATATTTAACAAGGTTTTTCTGGCGTATAGAAAACGACATTGCCATACTGCGGAACCTGTATGAAAAATAGTCACTTATTTGTCGTCATGGACTGATGCGCGAGTCATGAAACGCTACCTCTCTGCATTCCGGATACTCCTGTTTGCCGCAATCATACTGAGTGCGCCTGCAGTGGCGGATCCGGTGGTACGGATCGCGGTTCCGGATATCACCAGTCTGCTGACCGAAAACCGGGACGGTGTTTACCAGAAAATCCTGCAAAGGGCCCTGGAAAACCTTGATGTGACTGTGACCGAGCAGTTCTTTCCCTACAAACGGGCCATGATGGTGTTCGAGCAGCATGGCGCAGACTGCATCTATTCCTTTACCGAGGTCCTGGAGCGGCGGCTGGGCGAAGATGCGGTTATCGCCAGTTTTCCACTCGGCAAATTCACCTATTACCTGTTTACCCCGCAAGAGGAAGATCCCATCAGTTCCCTGTCGCAACTGGAGGGGCAAACCGTGGGTGCGGTCATTGGTCATGAGACCTATCTGGACGGAGCGTTGGAGGGCTACGACGTTAATGTGATCTGGTCCAAGAGCGATGCCCAGAACCTGGCCATGCTCGAGCACCAGCGATTCGGCGCCATGATTGCTGCGGTTCCGGACGTCCGGCCTTTCATGGACCAGCTCAGCTACGATCCGAAGACGCCCCTTCTTGAAAGTTACGATCGGCTAACCTGCCATAACACTGAAGCAAACCGGCAATTCCTGAGCAAACTCTCGGCTCAAATGAAGGGACTCAAAGAGGCCGGTCTTTACGAGCAATTGGCCGGCCAGCTGTATGTCGAGTTTGAAGACCCCGCTCCGGCCGCTGAACATTCCCTCCTGAACTGAGACATTGGTTACGGATCCGCGCTTGTCTGTTACACGACAGCTCGGTAGCTTAGGCCCCGTAAAAGCCAACGCCGCCAGATAGTCCAGAGGGTGATTCATTACATGAAGTCCTTTTCAGCCCGCTTGCTGATCAGTTTCCTGCTCCTGTTCACAGGTCCTTTGGCAGACGCCGGCACCAGGCCCAGCGTTGTTTTTCTGTCCCCGGACGACTCCCGTTTCTGGCAACTGGTGGCCGGTTTCATGGAGGCGGTGGCGGAGGATCTCGAGGTTGACCTGGAGGTTCAATACGATCGGGAAAGTCATCGATTCAGCTATCTTCGCATGGCAAAGGAGGTGTTGAGCCGTGAAGAGAAGCCGGACTACCTGCTGTTCATGTGCAAGGAGCATGTCACCGAATCCATGCTCAGGCTCGCGGATGGGGCCGGTGTAAAGACGTTCACCTTCAATACTGATGTGCCTGACGCCGCCCGAGCCAGCATTGGGATGCCCCGAACCGTCTTGCCGAGCTGGCTCGGCCACCTTTCGCCGGACAATATTGCCGCTGGTCGTGTACTGGTAACGCTGCTGGGCAAACAAGCCGAACAATTGGGTCTCGCCTTGCAGTCCACTCTTCCCATGGTGGCCCTCTCGGGAACACTGGATTCCTCTGCCGCCAAGGATCGGAACCGGGGGTTGCTGGCGGCCGCCGTCCAGCAGCGCAGTGAACTCCTGCAGCTTGTGTATGCGAATTGGAGCCGTGAGCTGGCCCGGGAAAAAACAGAAGTCCTGCTCGAACGCTATCCGAATACTGTCTCCATCTGGAGCGCAAGCGATGGCATGGCACTGGGCGCCATCGAAGCCGCCCGAAATGCCGGCCGGGATCCGGGGAAAGATCTGTTGGTGGGCGGCATCGACTGGGAACCAGAGGCTCTGGAAAAAATCCGGCAGGGTGAGTTGCTGGTCAGCCTGGGCCGACATTTTATGGGCGGTGGACTTGCCTTGCTCCTGCTGCACGACTACCACCATGGCCGGGATTTCGGTGATATGTCGCCGGACTATGTTTTCAGATACCAGCTGGAACCTGCAACCCGGGAAAATGTAGACCGGGTGCAACGTATTATGGATCCGGAAGATTGGAGCGCTGTTGATTTCCGGCAGTTCAGCCGCGTCGATGAGACAGGGATCGCGAAGCCCGTGCCCAATCCTGATGCCCTATTGGATGCAATGGCGAGGGCGCTGCAGGGTAGAGACTAGTTCCTGAATCAGAGCAGACTCTAGGGCCTCGATATATCCTGCTCAAGGCTCCCCTCGGGCATTTCAGGTTCCTCCTCGTCCGCAAAGAGATGACTGTAGGCTGCCCGGACACCGGAGACGATGAACTCGTGGGGCACGTCGTCGAACAGGCCATGGTCGTTCACATACTCCATATGCGCGTGGCCGTCCTCGGTGAACTCCTGGAACATGGAATCGTGCACCCCATCAAATTCCAGCGGCTCCACCTTCATCAGCTCGCACAGTTGGCGATTGAACGCCGGCGTCGCCTTGACCCATTGGCCGTTCAGGTGCAGCTCGATAAACCCGTGCATCCGGAAAATGTCCGACTGCAGCCATTCGATCAGTTTCGGGCTTGAGAGATGGTTGCGCACATCGGCCAGACCCAGCCGGCTTGGAACGCCAATGGATCGCGCGGCGGCGCCCAGCAGAACCGCCTTCGGGATGCAGTAGGTCTCGCCGTTTTCGAGGGCGTAACTGGCACTGAACGTGTTGGCATCGGTCCGGAATACGTAGGGGTTGTAGCTGATGCTGTCACGAACAGCGAGATAGAGCGCCTTGATCTGTTCCACCGGCTCATCAGGAACACCCTCCAGCTGTGACTCGATCCAGGCCTGCAGCCGGGGATGGTCATAGTCAAAAAAGGCGGTGGGCTGGAGATAGCGTTCCATAGTCATCAGTCCGGTCTCGGGATCAGAATCTGATCGTGCTCAATTGTCGATGCACAGGCAATGGCGGTATCCGCCAGAACGATTGGGGAAAGTGCTCATAGCATGAGATTTGCAGTTTACTGGTCTCGCATTAATTCGTAGGTGCACATGTTAACCGCCGAGGCCAGGTTCAGGGATTCGATCTGCCCCTGGCCCTGAATGCTGTAGGGCACTGCCTGAAGTTGGTCGAGAGCTTCGCGTGGCACACCCCGGGCCTCGTTACCAAACAGATAACAGTTGTGCTGGCGGAAGGCCGGTGAGGCCATTGACCCGCCATTGAGGTCGAGGCAGGCAAGGCTCTGGTATCGGTCGGGAAGGCTGGCCAGATCAACGTCGGTTTCAAGCGGGACGTGAAAGAGCGCGCCCATGCTGGCACGCACCACCTTCGGATTGAAGGGGTCCACACTGCCGGGGCTCAACAGACACCGGAAACCGCCAAACCAGGCGAGCGTGCGCAATATCGTGCCCAGGTTCCCGGGGTCCTGAACCTCGTGCAGATAGATTGCTTTTTCGCCGGGCACGGGTTCCGTCGAGCGTTCGGGGATGGGAACCACCGCCAGGATTCCCTGTGGGGTTCGGGTATCGGCAAGCTGTGCCATCTGTCGATCGGTGATGACATAGCTCTTGAACGGGCTTTGCCAGTGCTCATAGGCGCCGGTGACGTAAAGCTCCGAGGCCCCCAGCGCGGGTTGGCGGGCGGCTGCTTTTTGCAGCTCAAGAATCAGGTGCTCGCCCTCCACGAGGTAGTGGCCAAACGACTGCCGGTACTTTTTCTGGTGCAGTTTTTTGATGTCGGCCAGATTCACGAGGGCGGTCTCCCGTCAGGTGGGCTTGGTGGGTTCTGAAAAATCACAAAATGCAGGCAGGATTGTACGTGTGGCCGTCCCGGTTGTCAGGATTTTGCCGCCGCCCGGCGCGGCACGTACAATTACGGCTCGGCTTTCCCGTTGTGAAGAGACCCCATGGCCCGATCCAAAAGCAGTAACCGCTGGCTTGAAGAGCACGTCAACGACCCCTTCGTGAAACAGGCGCAGGTGGATGGCTACCGCTCCCGCGCCAGTTACAAGCTCCTTGAAATCAACAAGAAGGACCGGCTGATCCATCCCAATATGGTGGTTGTGGATCTGGGCTCGGCGCCCGGTGGCTGGTCACAGGTGGCGGCCAAACTGGTGGGCCACAAGGGCCGTGTCATTGCCTCGGACATTCTCCCCATGGATGCCATTGCCGGTGTGGATTTCATCCAGGGTGATTTCACCGAGAATGACGTGTTCGAGTCGATCATGGCCACCCTGGGCGATGACCCGGTAGACGTGGTGATTTCCGACATGGCCCCGAACATCAGCGGCGTGACCGTTGCCGATCAGGCCTCGTCCATGTATCTGGTGGAACTGGCCCTGGACATGGCAAGCCAGGTGCTCAAGCCCAAGGGCAGCTTCCTGGCCAAGGTGTTTCAGGGCGAAGGATACGACGAGTACCTGAAATCCGTGCGCGCCGTATTCGACAAGGTTGTGGTGCGCAAGCCGGATTCCTCCCGTTCCCGCTCCCGGGAAGTCTACATCCTTGGCAAGGGCTTCAAGGGCTGATCAAGCTGCAGCCCGGTCGAACCCCTGCATGACGTTCACCGCATTGACGCCGATGGCGTCGACGTCGTAGCCGCCTTCCATGGTAAAGACCGTCGGCAGTCCAAGCCGGGCAAGACGCTGGCCCAGGGTCAGGTAGTCGCCGGAGGTCAGTTTGAAGAACGAAATCGGGTCTTCTTCGAAGGTGTCGACACCCAGGGCAACCACCAGGGCGTCCGGTTGGAATGCCTTTATCCGCTCGCAGGCCTTCTCCAACCCCTGACTCCAGACGCTGTAGGGCGTGTTGGGCGGATAGACCATATTCAGGTTGTAGCCTTTTCCGGCGCCCTCGCCAGTTTCATCTTCAAAGCCCAGAAAATGGGGAAATACCAGGTCCGGATCGCCATGCAGGCTGATGGTCAGCACGTCGTTGCGATCGTAGAAGATCGCCTGGGTGCCGTTGCCGTGGTGGAAGTCCACATCCAGCACGGCGACCTTGTCATAGCCCTGGTCACGAAAGGCCTGGGCCACGATCGCGGCATTGTTGAAGAAACAGTAACCGCCGAACAGATCGGCGTGGGCATGATGTCCGGGCGGCCGGCACAGGGCAAAGGCGGCGCGCTCGCCTTCGGCAACCAGTTTCTGGGCGGTCAGGGCCACATTGGCGGATGCCCGGGCGGCTTCCCAGGTGCCATCCGAGATCGACGTCTCCGCTGCAAAGCTGTAGTAGCCCAGACGGCCGTCGATGTCTTTGGGCAGCCGATGGCGCATGCCACGCCCGGCCCAGACTGCCGGGATGGCTTCGCCCGGTTTGCCGGCAGCGAGCCATTCCCCCCAGCAGGTTTCCAGGAACGCCACGTAATCGGCTGTGTGCACCCGTTTGACAGGCTCCAGACCAAATTCTTCCGGTTCCAGAATTTCTCCAATGGCCTGGTCCTTCACCCGTGCCAGGATGGTTTCGGCACGGGAAGGCTTCTCGTGGGGCTCGATCAGCAGTCCGCCATCCAGTTCGGTTTTGACATGTCGGCGGCTGTGCAGGGGAGAGAATACGGTTTTCATGGTCTTGGGTGGTCCTTGCTGAATGACGTGAGCACTTTGGCACAGGGAGCTTGATGGCTCAAAGGCCCTGATTGTGGCAGGCTGAAAGCTTTTGCGGGCAGAGGGGATTACCGATATGGCGACGAGCGACAGGCCGGTGAAGGATGATTGATCTGATCGCGGACATGACCCTCGCCGAGGCGCTGGGCCAGGTGTGCGGTCTTGTAGCGCTGGGTTTCTGCATTGCCGGCTTCGCGAACAAGAATGACGACCGGTTGATGGTGCTGCTGATCTCCGCCAACGTTGCCTTTGCCCTGATGTTCGCGTTTTTCGAGAGCTGGACCGCCTCGGCACTGACCGTTCTGGTGATTGTTCGCATTACCCTGGCGCGCAAGTATCAGGGCAACTGGCCCATTATGCTGGTCATGCTGGCGATCAATCTGGTGGTCGCCTGGGCGACCTGGAAATCCATCACCGACGTATTCCCCCTCGCCGCTGCGGTTTTCGGCACCGTGGGCATGTTCATGCTCCGGGGTATTCCCCTGCGAATCGTGCTTGGGTTTGCGGCCCTGGCCTGGATGCTCAACAACATCGTTATTGGTTCCGTGGGTGGCACCCTGGCCGAGGGCATGGTGCTGGTCACCAACATCATCACCATTATCCGGCTCTATCGGCTGCAGAAGAAGTATCCGGATTTCACTCCCGGGAGCTGAAAGGTTTTGCTGGTTTGCGGTTTCTCATCTCAAGACTGACTGAAACAACCGCGGGCCGGGACCACTTTGGCCAATTCCCGCGCAGCCTGGCCTGAGCTATCTTGATTTCAGGCCATCAATTATAAAAACGGACTGGAATCCGAGAGGACGGGTAATGAGTAACCAGCATTTCGATGTACTGATCATCGGCGCCGGCGTTTCCGGCATTGGCATGGCGTGCCACCTGAAACGTGAATGCCCCGGGAAGTCATTTGCCATACTTGAGCGCCGGCAGTCACTGGGTGGCACCTGGGATCTGTTTCGTTACCCGGGTATCCGCTCGGATTCCGACATGTTCACCTTCGGCTACAATTTCCGCCCCTGGACTGGTGGCAAGGTGCTGGCGGACGGCGCATCGATCAAGAACTATGTGGCGGAGACCGCCAGGGAGCATGATGTCGAGCGCCACATCCGCTTTGGCCTGGCGGTCAAAACGGCGGATTGGTCGGGCGTCGAAAAATGCTGGAAGCTTACGGCCCTGAACGAAGAAACCGGCGAAACCGAGCACTACACCGCCAACTTCATGGTCGGGTGTACCGGCTATTACAACTATGATCAGGGCTACAAACCGGACTTTCCGGGCGAAAGCGATTTCCGCGGCCAGATTGTGCAACCGCAACACTGGCCGGAGGATCTGGACTACGCGGGCAAGAAAGTGGTGGTTATTGGCAGCGGCGCAACCGCCATAACCCTGGTTCCGACGATGGCCGAGAAGGCCTCGCATGTAACCATGCTCCAGCGCTCACCGACCTATCTGATGCCTTTGCCCTCCACCGACAAGGTGACCCTGTTCCTGCAGAAAATTCTGCCCGAGAAGACCGCCTACCGGCTGACCAGGGCCCGGAATATTTCCATTTCCCGTTTCCTTTACCAGCGCTCCAGAAAGAGCCCGCAGTTCATGCGCCGGCTGTTCCTTAGCATCATCAAACGCAAGGTTGGCAACACCGCCGACATGCGGCATTTCACCCCGGATTACAATCCCTGGGACCAGCGCCTGTGCGTGGTAAAAGACGGGGATCTTTTCCAGGCCATGAAAGCGGGCAAGGCCTCCATCGCCACCGATCATATTGATCGCTTTACGAAAACCGGCATACGCCTGAAATCCGGCGAGGAACTGGAAGCGGATATCATCATTCCGGCAACCGGCCTGGATATCCAGATGCTGGGCGGAATCCGGCCGACGGTGAATGGCCAGGACGTCGTGATGAAAGACAAGGTCATCTACAAGAACGTGATGGTAGAGGGGGTGCCCAATGCCGGCATGATCTTCGGGTACACCAACATCTCCTGGACCCTGAAGGTGGACATTGCCGCCGAGTATCTGTGCCGACTTATGAACCTGATGGACAAGCGTGGCTATCATACCGTGGTGGCCAGAGATACTGAGAACAGTCGCGGCGACGACACCGTGCTTGGCTCTCTCGACGCCGGCTATATTCGCCGGGCCGCCGATCGTCTGCCCCGCCAGGGCACTCACGGGCCCTGGAAGTCGTCTCAGAATTACCTGGAGGATGTGAAAGTTCTGCGTTTCGAGCCGATTGAGGATGGCTACCTGGAATTCGACGGCAAGCGGACTCACGCGAGTCACAAAGAATCCGGCGGCTTCTTGCGGCCCTTGCGCTCGGCCCTGTTCGGGACCTGAGCGCGGAAGCGGGCCCATCTGTTACATCAGTTGTTGCCCAGGTACGCGGCTTGAATGGCGCCCCAATCGTCGGACTCCGTTACCCGCAAAATCTGTTGGGAAACCGGTGCTCGTAGTGCACTGCCTTCGGGCAGTGCCAGTGCATACAGTTGCTCTGCGAATACCCCTGGCAGGATGGTCAGCCGCTGGTCGCCCAGCTGCTGGTTGCGATACTGCATCAGCGGCCGGTCGTAGACGATGGCATCGCTCTTGCCCTCGGCAACCGAGGTCATGGCAGTAGTGAGGTCCGGGTAAGGTTGATAGCGAATGCGTTGTTCTTCCAGGTAGCGCTGGCTGGCGGTCTTGCCAATGGTAGCAACGACCTTGCCGGGCAGATCACCCGCGCCTTCGATACCGGTGCGCAGATTGCTAACGGTCAGTGAGGAGGTGATTGCTGCGGTGAAACTGGCGACCATGATCAAGCCGGCAAACATCCAGACCAGGGCGATCAGACGCCCGGCAAACGAGACCGGAGCCTTGTCGCCATAGCCCACTGTGGTCATGGTCACGGCCGCCCACCAGAAGCTTGAACCTATACCCTCGGCGGTGGAGCCGCCGAACTGTTCCGGATTGCGACGACGCTCAACCAGCCAAAGCAAAAAGCCGACTGCCAGTAGCAGGGCGCCCAGGGCCATTACGACGCTCACAAACTGCCAGCTTATCAGAGCCTTGAGGCTGGCCAGCAGACTTTGCTCCGGCACCGGTGGAACCGCTATGGATAGCCCGGTCTGGTAGAAAGGGTGGCTGAAATCAAACCGGCTTTCCCGATCTGCGGTCATGGTCAGAGCGCCGACGGCCACATCAATCTGGCCGTTTTCGGTGGCATCCAACAGTTCGTTGAAACTCATCGGGATGAATTCAAACTCCCGGTTCATCCCGGCTGCCACTTCCTGCCAGAGGTCAACGCTGATGCCCTCCCAGCGTCCGTCTTCGGTTTGCATGACAAAGGGCGGCACCTCGGTGATGCCGACCTTCAGCGGGGTACTTTGGGCGTGAAGCTGGTTGGTGGCCGCCAGCGTGAACAGAAGAAAACAAAGCAGAATCCGTTGTGCCATATCTGTGTGCGGCCCCGGTTTCGGGCCGCTCTCCCTGTTAATAATCGATTGCTTATTCGAAGGCGGAACGTATTACATCCCGGTAGTTGCGAATGCGCTGCACGTAATGCACGGGCTCATAGCCCCGAGCGTATCCGTAGCGGGTGCTTGGATAGTACCGTTTGTCCGCCTTGAGGGGTAAAACCTCGGTCATTTCCTGCCATGAGTCCGGATTCCGGTTCAGGCTCCGGGCCAGCTCCCGGGCATCCAGCAGGTGCCCCCGGCCAATGTTGTAGCTGGCCAGCGCCAGAAAGGTGCGGTCCGGCTCCGGAATGGTCTCGGGCAGGCGGCGGTGCCGGTCGGCCAGGTAACGGGCGCCGCCATCAATGGCGGCCTCGGGGTCCAGACGGTTGGTGACACCCAGGGATTCGGCGGTCCGTCGGGTCAGCATCATGATGCCGCGGACACCGGTGGGCGATTTTGCCGCCGGATCCCAATGGGACTCCTGATAAGCGAGAGCGGCCAGCAGGTCTGCCGGCATCCCGGTTTTGGCCTCCGCTTCCCGGAACTGATCAATAAATTCCGGCAGCCGATCCTCAATCCGGCGATTCAGGGCCCGCAGATCCACGAAATCAAAGTCGCCGATGTAGGAATAGTAGCGGTTCTCCATCAGGCCTATGGCCTCATCGCCATCGACGCTGTTCATCCACTCGTGGGCGTCGGAGGCCAGATCCCCGGAAGCCTTGGGCATATACCAGCCCAGATTCCGACCCTGCGTGAGCGTCATCGCCACTTCCAGATGGGGAAAATGCCGGCGCATCACCTGAACAATGTTGGAATCGGCGACAGTGCAGCCGACCTCCCGCTCGGCAACATCCGAGAGGATCACTTCGGTAGTGCGATCTGCATCTTCCTGAAACTCGATTCCCGGATGCTGTTCATTCAGCTTGTTCAGGGTTTCGACGTAGCTGGAGCCGGCGGTTACCACAATATCGGTGCCCGGAATGTCCTCAGGCTTCCGGGGCATGGGTCGCGCATCGCGATGGCAAACCAGTTGTTCGGTAATCTCGGTGTGGGCAGGGCCTCGAACAAATTGCTCATCGCGGGAGGCGAGGTGCGTCAGTCCCGCTGCGGCCAGATGGGTGTTGCCAGATTCCAACGCCGCCAGAACGTCGCTGGTGGAATCAAGCATGGTCCATTCTACCTGCCAGCCCCGACTCTCGGCATAGGCGCTGATCAGTGCGTGCTCTGGACCGACGGGGTTCTCATGCCGATCCACGTAATAGGTTGTGGAGCCATTGCGGGTAGCCACTTTGAGTACTCCCGTTTCCGACGGTGGCTTGATATCCGTTGTCGTCGGTTGGCTGGTGCTGGTGTTGTCACTGCAGCCGGAAAGCAGGAGTGGCAGGATCACAAGACCCGCGGCGAACTTCCATCGGAACATAGCGAGGAATTTCCTATCTTTTGAAATGACTTCTACGTATAAACACGTATCTCCTCTAAACCATACTCTAGAATTCCGGAATTGGATCCCCTTTTGTCAATCAGGGAGGGTGAGGAACTCAAGTATCCAGCTGACCTGGAATGTGTCAGGCTGGCCAACCGCTTCCTCATTACCAAAGGCGACCGTTGTATGGCGTCCGGCAGAAAAAGTAAAAAACTTGCGCTCTGGCATCCTGTCTTCTGGGGTGCCTGGGTCCTTGTCTTTATGCTCTGGCTTTTATCGTTTCTTCCGATGGGGCTCAAGCAGCGTTTTGGTCGCTGGCTGGGCAGGCTGCTTTCCAGAAAAATGCGGTCCCGTGCCAGGGTTGCGGACGCCAACCTGGCGGCCTGCATGCCGGAACTCGATCAAGCGACCCGTAGCCAACTGGTGGAGGATGCGTTTGTGGCCTCGGCCCGTGGCGTTCTGGAAAGCGTTCATGCCTGGTGGCGGGATATGGCCCCCTACTGCGAGAGCGCCTCGGTACATGGCACCGAGCACCTTGAAGAAGCGAAACGACGCGGTAAGGGGGTACTGCTGATCGGCGGGCACTACAGTATTTTCGATTTTGCACTGCCTTTGATTGCCTGCAAGCTCGAGAAGCCGGGTTACATGTATCGCCCCAACAACAATCCGGTGATCGACCGTATGATCGAACGTGGCCGCCGGCGGCATTTTGGTATCCGCCCATTCACCAAGCGTCAGATAAGACCCATGTTGTCGTTCCTGAAAGAAGGTGGGCAGGTCTGGTTTGCCTGTGACCAGGATTTTGGCAAGAAGTCCGAGGTGTTCGTGCCCTTTTTCGGGGTCAGTGCCGGCTGTATTACGTCGCCGAGTTACATTGCGAGGGAGTCCGGCGCCGCGGTCATTTGCGTGAGTCACTTGCGAATGCCCGATGGCAGTTACCGGGTCGTGTTCTCTCCGATTCAGGAATCCTTCGGAGAAAATCCAGAACAGGACGCCAAAGTCTGGAACCGCTTTATTGAAGCCACCGTTCGGGAGCAGCCCGATCAGTATCTATGGCTGCACAAGCGATTCAAGAGCAGGCCAGAGGGTGCGGCAGGGATTTACTGATGCGCTTTCATGCGTAACGCCCGCCGCTGTTCTATCCTGATATCTTAAGAAAACGCTTGGGAGGATACTATGCGCTGCGTTCTCAGACTGGTTCTGGTGGCATCGACTCTGTTGTTCGCCACGCTCACTCATGCTGCAGATGGGTTGGTCGCGGTCAAAAGCAGTCACGATGTCAAAGCCACGGCGGACAAACTCGAGTCTGTGCTAAAAGAGAAGGGCATGACGGTCATGGCCCGCGTTAATCATCAGCAGGGCGCCGAAAAAGCCGGTCTGGAATTGCGTCCGACCGAAGTGGTTATTTTCGGCAACCCCAAAGTCGGTACACCGCTGATGCAGTGCGCCCAGAGTGTCGCCATCGACCTGCCCCAAAAAGCCCTGATCTGGGAGGATGCCAACGGAGACGTGTGGCTGGGGTACAACGACCCGCAATACCTCAAGAGCCGCCATGGCATTGAAGGATGCGATGAGGTGCTCGGGAAAGTGAGCGGCGCACTGGGAAATTTTGCCAAAGCGGCAACCCAATAGATAAAACCCCACCCGGTTGTAGGGCACAGCGGGCCTGATTCACTCGTCGGGTGCCCGGATTTTTTTCAGGCCCCTGGCCAGGGTTGCCCGTGACAGTTCGCCCATGTGGGAATCGATTAGTTCGCCCTGGGCATTGTAGAAAAGCGTTGTTGGCAAGCCATTGCTGCCCACGGCTCGCGCCAGCTGAGCCTGATCGTCCCGGTAAAGGTTGTTCAGGTTCAGGCGGCTTTCCTCAAGAAAGGAACGGATGGTCTCGGGCTGTTCCCGCTGGTTGGCAAACACAAACGCGATATCCGGATAGATGTGTTGAGCTCCCTCCAGCACGGGCATTTCCCGGATGCAGGGTGGGCACCAGGTCGCCCAGAGATTGACCACCATGGGTCGGCCCGGAGCCAACTGGGACATATTGATCACTTCACCATTGAGCGAGCGCAGGGTAACGTCCGGCATGCCGCGGGCCTGCTGTTCGATCAGTGTAATGGTGCCTGCGGTGCCGGCCCAGAACAGGGCGCCTGTTATCGCGGCCGTGGCCAGTGGCTTGCGTTGTGCTTTTCTGCGCCACATCAGAAAGCCGGTGAAGATGATGGCGCCGATGACACCCCAGAGCGCATCGAAACCGCCGTCACGGATATCAATGATGCCCAGCAGGTCGTTCTGGTAATGCTCGAAGTAGCTGATTACGAAACCGATCCGGGCGCTCAGCATCGCGACTACAAAGATATCGGCCACCGATCCGGCCACCGGCACCCGATATTTGCGGCCGAGTATCCCTCCAACCAGCAGAGCCAGGCCGAAGGCGATAACCAGGAGCAGGTGGCCGATGGACAGGCTCAATGGGCCGATACTGACGCTCATTCTGACAAATCCCTCTGTGGTTCGGTTTCGTGAAGGCAGTCTGACTCGAAGATGCAATCCAGGTTCCTTCGGATGCTTATTATAATCACCTATGGCTAATTCGCCGGGCCTCTGTTAATGTGCCTGCATCCTGCCTCTAGGGATTCCGCAGTTTAAGGCTTTAAGCCCGTGCGACCTTTCCATACGACCTGTCAGAGGACGTCACCCCGATAACGGCGCGTGACCGTAGTCGTCTTTTATTCCATGAATGTTCATGGCATCTGCCCGCATTCGCCGAAAACGGTGGTCGTGGAGGCAGAATAATCAAGAGTTGATCTTATATGAGTTTTTCTTCACTCGGTTTGTCCGAGCAGCTGGTCCGTGCCACGTCTGACCAGGGTTATGAAACCCCGTCTCCCATTCAGGCCCAGGCCATTCCTGCCGTGCTTTCTGGCCGGGACGTTATGGCTGCTGCCCAGACCGGTACCGGCAAAACAGCCGGTTTTACCTTGCCCTTGCTGCAGCGTCTGGGTGAAAACCCGCGCACTGGCAAAGGCCCCCGCGCCCTGATTCTGACGCCCACCCGTGAACTGGCGGCGCAGGTTCATGACAGCGTGAATCTTTACAGCAAATACATTCCAACCAAGGCCGCCGTGGTCTTCGGTGGTGTGAAAATCAATCCGCAGATGATGAAGCTGCGCAAAGGCCTGGACGTGCTGGTGGCAACACCGGGTCGTCTGATGGACCTGTATCAGCAGAATGCTGTGCGCTTCAACGAAGTGGAAATCCTGGTTCTGGACGAAGCCGATCGCATGCTGGACATGGGCTTTATCCGCGACATTCGCAAGATCCTTTCGTTGTTGCCGGCCAAGCGCCAGAACCTGCTGTTCTCCGCCACCTTCTCCAACGAGATCCGGACTCTGGCAGAAGGTCTGCTGGATAACCCGGTTCAGGTTGAAGTCGCGGCTCGGAATACCTCTGCCGAAAATATCAAGCAGTCTGTCTATCCGGTAGATCAGAGCCAGAAAACAGCGTTGCTGAGCAAGCTGGTTCGCGATAACAGCTGGGATCAGGTGCTGGTTTTCACCCGCACCAAGCATGGTGCCAATCGCCTGACCCAGAAGCTGGAGAAGGACGGTATTACCGCCGCTGCCATCCATGGCAACAAGTCACAGGGTGCCCGTACCCGTGCGCTGGCGGATTTTAAAGCTGGCGAAGTACGTGTGCTGGTGGCGACGGATATCGCCGCCCGTGGCCTGGACATCAAGCAGCTGCCCCAGGTAGTGAACTTTGAACTGCCCAACGTACCGGAAGATTACGTGCACCGTATCGGCCGTACCGGCCGTGCCGGTGAAAGTGGTCACGCCCTGTCGCTGGTCAGTGCCGATGAAGGCAAGATGCTCGCCGGTATCGAAAGACTGATTAAAAAGCAGCTGCCGCGCACGGAAGTGGAAGGCTTCGAGCCTACCAACAACCTGCCGCTGAAGCCCAAGGCCAAGGCCGATCCCAGTCGCGCCCGTAACCGTAATGGTAATGGCGGCGGCAATGGTCGTCCCGGCGGAAAGCCGAAGAGCTTCGGCGCCAAGCCGGGTGGTCGCAGCGGTGGCCGTAGCCAGAATGGCGGTGGTCAGCGGAGTCGTCCGGCTCAGCGCCAGAGTGCCTGAGGGCTGATTGGCAGTTACTAAAAACGGAGCTTCGGCTCCGTTTTTCTGTTTTCAGGTAGGCAAAAAAAGCGGGGCCGGAGAAGCCCCGCATAGGAAAACGCACCTTCCGCCAGCCAACAGACCGTGGCGACTGGCAGAGGCACGGGGATCAGAACTTATAGGACACGCCTACCATGTAGACCCAGGGGTCGATATCCACGTCGATCGTGCTGGTATCGGCTACCGCATTGCCCGCATAGGCATTGATGGTGGCTTCGGTGTCGATGTCGATCCACCAGACCGCCGCGTTGATACCGACGTTTTCGGTGATCATGTAGTCAAGACCAATTTCGGCTGCCAGACCGAAGCTGTCATCCAGCTTGATGTCTGTACCATCAATACCCGGATTTCCTGCTACAGCGTCATAGGTGGTCGTTAGCGTCTGGGTGGTCTTCTCTTCAAAGAAGTTGGTGTAGTTCACGCCAGCACCAACATAGGGCTGGAATTTGCTACCGCTGGGCATCGGGAAGTATTGCAGTGTGATGGTGGGCGGCAAGTGTTTAGTTTCTGCCAACTTGCCGGTACCACCGAGCGCCGCTCCGTCACCGTTGATGTCGTGCTTGAACGGGGTCGCGGCAAGCACGCCAACAGCGATCTGGTCTGTCAGCATGTAGCTTGCGGTCAGTCCAAGCTGGGTGTCGGAATCGACGCTGACCTGGGCGCCGTCAATTTCGCCAAGCGCGTTGGAGTTCAAGTTGCTACTGGAAGAATCCGGATCAACCGTTGCCACACCAACGCGGCCGATAAAATCACCAGCTTCGTACGCCTGAACAGCGGGAGCAGCAGCCATTACCGCTGCAGCCAGAACACCAAGTTTGAATGTACGGGACATATCCATCTCCTTAACCTGAATCGTTGATGACTGCAGATTAATGACATCGGGAAATGGAAACTTGATTTAGCGCAAGAATGTCCGGGCAGGTGAGCGAGTTTGATCAGCGGATTGATTCAACTCAAAAAAACGGACGGTGATTCGATTGCTGCGGTTATTTCGAATAGTCAGGCAGAGTTCTTTTTACGCACGGGCAGGTTCTCGTCCGGAACAAACACATCCCGGATGGACAGGGTCTGGCCATCGGCGTTCTGGACCTCCACCGTGTGAATTGGTCGACCGGTGGCGCGGTCGCGCAGGTCCAGCGGGGCCTCATCCGGAGCAGGGTTCCACTTGTCCCCCCACTGACGAAGAGCGATAACGACCGGGAAAAGATCCCTGCCTTTTTCGGTCAAGCGGTATTCAAAGCGTGACCCGTGTTCGCCCACATCCACCTTGCGCAGCACTTCATTGTCCACCAGCCGTGCCAGGCGATCACACAGGATATTTTTGGCAATGCCCAGTTCCTGCTGGAAATCCACGAACCGGCGGGTGCCATACATGGCGTGTAGCACAATCAGGAGGGACCACCAGTCGCCCACTTCATTGAGGGCGCGGGCGACGGAACAGCTGGAGTCATCAAAACGTTTTCTGGCCATAACCGGAGTGTACCGAATAGGGTTGCATTTTAAAACCAGATTTAATAGGGTTGCTTAACGAAACCAAATTAGTGAGGTTGCACACTACCATGAGCATGAATCTTGGCCCGCTTTTCGAACCGTTTGAACTTCACAACCTCAAACTGCGAAACCGAGTGGCGATGGCGCCCATGACCCGTAACTTCTCCCCAGAGGGAGTCCCGGGCGAGAGCGTGGTGTCCTATTACCGCCGTCGGGCCGAAGCGGGCGTTGGCCTGATCATTACTGAAGGCACGACCGTCAATCACGCGGCCGCCAATGGCTATCCGAATGTGCCGGCGTTTCATGGCACCGACGCTCTCGAGGGCTGGAAACATGTGGTCGACGCGGTCCATGAGGCCGGCGGCGCGATTTTCCCGCAGCTCTGGCACGTGGGCGCTGTCAGGAAGGAGGGCACACCGCCGGATCCTTCGGTGCCCGGTTACAGTCCTTCCGGTTTGTTCGCACCTGGCAAGCCCAACGGCAAGGCCATGAGCAAAGAAGACATCGAGGATGTCGTTGTCGCGTTTGCCGATGCGGCCCAGGATGCCAAGGCCCTGGGTTTTGACGGTGTCGAGATCCATGGCGCCCACGGCTACCTGCTGGACCAGTTCCTTTGGGAAGGCACTAACCAGCGCGATGATGAGTACGGCGGAAGCCTGGAAAACCGCCTGCGTTTCGTGGTGGAAATCGTCGAGGCGGTGCGTCATCGGGTAGGCCCGGACTTCCCGATCATGCTCCGGTTTTCTCAGTGGAAGCAGCAGGATTACGAAGCCAAACTGGTTAATAGCCCTGAGGAACTCGAGCGGTTCCTGAAGCCTCTGGTGGAAGCCGGTGTGGACATTTTCCACGCCTCCACCCGTCGTTTCTGGGAGCCGGAGTTTGAAGGCTCGGATCTGAATCTCGCAGGCTGGACCCAGAAGCTTTCCGGCAAACCGACCATGTCTGTGGGCAGTGTCGGACTGACGGAAGACTTCATCAGCGGCACCTTTGCCAGCAAGCAGGAAGCCGTTGAGAAAGCCGGCATCGATGAGCTGGTGGAGCGAATGAACAACCACGAGTTTGAACTGATCGCCGTGGGTCGGGCACTTCTGCAGGATCCAGAATGGCTGATCAAGGTGAAAGAAGGCCGACTGAACGAGGTGGAATCTTTCGCCAAGAAGTCCCTCGCCAAGCTTTATTGATTAACCCCTTTCGATCGGACGATCGAAACCTGCCGCAGTGTCTTCGGGCCTGCGGCTTTTTTGTGTCCGGTGAATCTGTCGTCTTCGTAATCGCGTCTGATCAGAGACGCGTTATGATGGGTGAAATTCACCCCGATATGAGGGATTGGTATGTCTATGATTGGTTTGATCAAAACACTGACGGTGGCGTTGCTTATGGCGGTCATGGTGGGCTGTGCGACCGTCGGGAAAGATTTTGCTACCCACAATGTGGATCAGATCCAGATTGGTGAAACCACGCGGGCGGATATCCAGGAGATGTTTGGCGAGCCGTGGCGCACCGGTATTGAAGACGGCAAACGCACCTGGACCTATGGCAAGTACAAGTGGTCTGCCTTCGGTGATGCAGAAACTACCGACCTGGTTGTTCGGTTCAACCAGGACGGCACAGTCTCGTCTTACGTTTACAACACCACCGAATAAACTGGCAAAAGATCAGGCGCGGGGCTGCCTTCAGCCCCGCAAACCTCCTACCAGCTTGTCGATGCTGTCCTTGGCATCGCCGAACAACATGCGCGTGTTGTCCTTGAAGAACAGCGGGTTCTCGACGCCGGAATAGCCGGTGGCCATGCCCCGCTTGAGCACGACAACCTGTCCAGCCTTCCAGACCTCCAGCACCGGCATGCCGGCAATCGGGCTACCGGGATCTTCTGCTGCCGCCGGGTTTACCGTGTCATTGGCGCCAATGACCAGCACCACGTCGGTATCCGGGAAATCATCATTGATTTCGTCCATTTCCAGAACGATGTCATAAGGAACGTGGGCTTCCGCCAAAAGCACGTTCATATGTCCTGGCAGACGGCCGGCCACCGGATGGATGCCAAAGCGCACGTTGACGCCACGGTCCCGAAGAATCTTGGTCATTTCGCTGACGCCGTTCTGAGCCTGGGCGACCGCCATGCCATAACCGGGCACGATGATCACCGACTGGGCGTTGCGCAGCTCTTCACAGACTTCATCCACACTGGATTCATGCACGGTCTGGTCAGCATCGGCTGCAGCCGAGCTGCTGCTGGTCTGGCCGAAGCCACCCAGAATCACGCTGATGAACGAGCGATTCATCGCCTTGCACATGATGTAGCTGAGGATGGCACCGCTGCTGCCCACCAGGGCACCAACGACAATCAGCAGATCGTTGCCCAGCATGAAACCGATGGAGGCCGCCGCCCAACCGGAGTAGCTGTTGAGCATGGAGACCACCACAGGCATGTCGGCACCGCCGATGGCCATGATCAGATGAATGCCGAGGACCGAGGCAATGACGGTCATCAGGACGAGCGCCACGATGCCCAGAGCCATGCTGTCGGTACCCAGGAACCAGGCCCCGAGGAAGACACAGACTATGACGGCTGCCAGGTTCATCAGGTGCCGGCCGGGAAGGGTCAGGGCTTTGCTGTCGATGCGACCATCAAGTTTACCGCAGGCCACCAGGGAACCCGTGAAGGTCACCGCGCCAATGAAGATACCAACGAAGACTTCCACCAGTTTAATGGTGTGCTCGGCTCCTGAGGTTGCAATCAGCGGTTCGATGTAGCCTGAAAAGCCGACAAACACGGCTGCCGCGCCCACAAAGCTGTGAAGCAGGGCCACCAGCTGTGGCATCTGGGTCATTTCCACCTTGTTGGCGATGGCAATGCCGATGCCGGCACCCAGCAAGACGGCAACCACGATCGAGACGATGCCGCCGTCAACGCTGGCCAGGGTTGCCCCCACAGCGATGATGATGCCGGCAACGCCGTAGAGATTGCCGCGTCGTGCCGATTCCTGGTGGCTAAGGCCACCGAGGCTGAGAATAAACAAGATACTTGCGACCACGTAGGCCACGCTCACCAGTCCTGTGCTCATATCGGGCGTCTCCTACTTGCGGAACATTTTGAGCATGCGATGGGTGACCCGGAAGCCGCCCCCTACGTTGATGCTGGCAATCAGCACCGCGACAAAGGCCATGATCCCGACGGCAACGTTTTCCGCCTGCGCGAGGTGCAGAATGGCACCGATCACGATGATGCCACTGATCGCGTTGGTTACGCTCATAAGAGGCGTATGCAGGGACGGCGTGACGTTCCAGATAACCTGCCAACCGATAAAGCAGGACAGAACAAACACGGTAAAGTGCTGCAGGAAGCTTTCTGGCGCGTGGGCGCCAACGCCATAGAGTGCAAGAGCGGTCACGGCCAGAAGCACACCTTTGCCAATAAGGCTTCGGCGATCGGCGTCTTTCTTGGCGGCTGCCTTGTCAGCGGCCGACGGCTCCTCCGTACCTGGTGCCGGCTTGGGACTGACCGGCGCCTCCGGTTGTGGTGGTGGCCAGGTGATGTCGTCTTCATGAACCACGGTAAGACCACGGATGACATCGTCTTCCATGTTCACCACCGGCTTGCCGTCCTTCTCGGGTGTCAGCTCGGTCAGCAGATGCACCAGGTTCGTGGCGTAGAGCTCACTGGCCACCTTGGCCATGCGGCTGGGCAGGTCGGTGTAGCCGATCAGTGTAACGCCGTGCTGGTGCGCCACTTTGCCGGGCTCGGTGAGCTCGCAGTTGCCGCCCCGTTCGGACGCCAGATCCACAATCACGCTGCCGGGCTTCATGGATTTCACCATGTCTGCGGTAATCAGCTTCGGCGCTGGCTTGCCGGGAATCAAAGCGGTGGTGATGATGATGTCCACCTCTTTGGCCTGTTCGGCGAACAGTTCCATTTCCGCCTTGATGAACTCGTCGCTCATCTGCTTGGCGTAGCCGCCGCCACCGCTGCCGTCCTCGTCTTCGAAGTCCAGCACCAGGAACTGGGCGCCCATGCTTTCAACCTGTTCTTTCACTTCCAGGCGGGTATCAAAGGCCCGCACGATGGCGCCCATGCTGTTGGCAGCACCAATGGCAGCCAGGCCGGCAACGCCGGCACCGATCACCATGATCTTGGCCGGTGGCACCTTGCCGGCAGCCGTAACCTGGCCGGTAAAGAAACGCCCGAAATGGTTGGCCGCTTCGATCACCGCCCGATAGCCGGCAATGTTGGCCATGGCGCTGAGGGCGTCCATCTTCTGGGCGCGGCTGATGCGGGGCAGGCTGTCGATAGCAAAAGAGGTGATCTTTCTGGCGGCCAGCTTCTCCAGGAGTTCCGGGTTTTGCGCTGGCCAGATGTAGCTGACCAGAAACGCGCCCTCTTTCATCAGATCCGCTTCGTGTTTACCCAGCGCCGGATTTTCCATGGGCGCGCGGACTTTCAGAATAAAGTCGGCTTCTTTCCAGAGAGAACCGGTGTCTGAAGCGATGGCTGCGCCCACTTTTTCATAGGCAGCATCGGAGTAGTTGGCCGCCTCGCCGGCGCCGGCCTCCACGATCACGTCGTAACCAAGCCCGACTAATTTGTGAGCGGAGGGTGGCGTTGCAGCCACCCGCCTCTCATCCTCGAAGATTTCCTTGGGGATACCGATTTTCATGTTAAGCGCGTCCTCCGGAACGACCGACTCAATGGATGTCTCGGTTTTTACGTAGCCGGAGATGGTACCAGATTTGCTGAGAAACACCTAAATGAGAACCTTTACGGTGAAATGACGGGACCGAAGGTTAGGGAAGGCGGTGGCGCAGCGAGTGAATCACCGATTCCGACAGGCCGTCCAGAATGGCGCCCCGGAATTGCCGATTGATGAAACGCTCGGTTTCGGCCTGGATGGTTTCCCGCTGTGCGGGTTTCTCGATGTAGTCCATCGCCCGGAACAGAATGTACCGAATGGTCATGCGCGAGATTTCATGAATGGTCTCCGGTGGCACGTCGCTGACCAGTTGTCGCTCGATAATATCCTCGGCCATCTCGCGGGCGCTGGCCTCCAGCTGGGATTCGAGCGCCCGGCGCAGTGCCGGCGAGGGGCCGTGAAGTTCCCGGACGGCGACGGTCGTGGCCGCCGGATTGGCCAGGAAATAGTGGTACACGAAGGCCACCGTATCCCGTGACGCCTGTTCGGAAGAATCGGCCATCTGGCGCAAGTCCCGGACTCCGGCTTTCATTTCCTCGGCAATGTAACCCAGCACCTGCAGGCCGAATTCGTCCAGGCTTTTGAAGTGCCGGTAGAAGGTGTTCGGATTTAGCCCCGCTTCCCGGGCAAGTTCCCGCAATCCCAGCGATGTCAGGCTACGGGTTTCGGTAATCAGCCGAAGCGCCGCCTGGATGAGTTTCAGTTTTCCGCCGGTTATTACGCTCATCTTTTTCTCATTTTTGGACATCGGGCCTGCAGCCTGGGCCAAGTGTTAGTCAACGTAGGCCATTTGCTGCTCCGTTGGTATACAGCTGTCTACCCGTCTGTGTATACATGTGTCTACCGGCCATGATGACCCGCCGGACAACAACAGACAAGGCCAGCAGGAGTGCAGCAATGACACAGAGCAGACAGATCGCCATCATCGGCACGGGCTTCTCCGGCCTTGGCATGGCCATCAAACTCAAGGAAGCCGGTTACAACGATTTCGTGATCTTCGAACAAAGCGACGACATCGGCGGCACCTGGCACCAGAACCATTACCCGGGGTGTGCCTGTGACGTACAGTCTGCACTCTACTCCTTCTCCTTCGAGCAGAACCCGAACTGGAGCCGGATGTACGCCCAGCAGCGCGAGATCAAGGCCTACCTGAAGCATTGTGCCGAGAAATACGGGCTGGTGAAGCACATCCGGCTGAACACCCACGTGGTGGGGGCGCGATTTGACGAGAACGATCATCGGTGGATGGTTGAAACCTGTGATAGCCCGGCGCTTTGGTCGTACATGCAAAAGAGAGGCGTGAAGCCGGGAGACCGGTTGGATCGCACCGATAAGGAACTGCCGGAATTCAGTACGTTGAGGGCCGATATCCTTGTTTCCGGGATGGGGGGATTGAGCACGCCTGCCTATCCGGAGATCGAGGGGATTGAGTCCTTCACGGGCAAGCGTTTCCACTCCCAGGACTGGGATCACGACTATGACCTGAGGGGCAAGCGGGTGGCGGTGATTGGCACCGGTGCCTCGGCCATTCAGTTTGTTCCGGAAGTGGCGAAGCAGGCGGCAAAGGTAGACCTGTACCAGCGCACACCACCGTGGATCATGCCCAAGCCGGACCGTGCCATCCGGCCAATGGAGAAGCGGCTGTTCCGGATGTTCCCGCAAACACTCAATGCATTCCGGCAGAGTATTTACTGGTCGCTTGAGGCGCGGGTACTGGGTTTTGTGGGCAACCCGCGGATTCTGAAGCTGGGTGAACTGCAGGCCCGCCGGCATATTCGCAACCAGATTCCGGACAAGGTTTTGCGCAGAAAGGTGACCCCGGATTTCCATTTCGGCTGCAAACGGGTGCTGATTTCCAACAACTATTATCCGGCGCTGGCCCAGGACCATGTGGATGTGGTGACCGAGGGTATCCGTGAGGTTCAGGGTAACACCGTGATCGACGGTCAAGGTAACCAGCGACAGGTGGACTGCCTCATCTACGGCACCGGCTTCAGGGCCCAGGATCCGATCCCGGCGGGCATGATCTTTGGCCGTAATGGTCAGGATTTGCTCGATGCCTGGAAGGATGGCGCCGAAGCGTATAAAGGCACCACCATCAGTGGCTTTCCAAATTTCTTCATGCTGATGGGACCGAATACCGGCCTCGGCCACAGCTCCATGGTGTATATGATTGAGAGCCAGATTCAGTACGTGCTGGATGCCCTCAAACAAAAGCAGCGGCATCAATGGAGCACCCTGGAAGTGAGGCAGGACGCCCAGAGCCGCTACAATGCCTCCATTCATGCCAAGCTTGGTGATTCCGTGTGGCAAACCGGCTGCAAAAGCTGGTATGTGAACGAGAATGGAAAGAACACCACCCTTTGGCCGGGCTTCACCTGGCAGTTCCGCCAGCAGACACGACGCTTTGATGCGGCTCAATATCTGGTTTGTGCACCAGAATCCGGGGTTAGCGAGAGCGAATCGGCTTTGGCCGTTTAACGGTTGGCAGCAGGGGACTTTCGGGCAGTTTTCGCGCCTGCCCAGGTTGCGTTTTGGCCCTTTTGGCCAATACTGAAAGGACGGTCTTGCCGCTCTCGGCCAAGGATGTCCCCTGATGAAGCTGTTTCACTGTGGCCGATGCGCCAACCTGCTGTATTTTGAAAACAGCCGTTGTACCAATTGCGGGTGTGGCCTCGGCTTTGCCCCGGATGTCATGGACTTGCTGGCTATCGAGCCAAACGATGATGGCACCTGGGCGGCCGTCGCCCGGGGCGCACTTTACCGCCTGTGTGGCAACTATCAGACCCAGGGTGCCTGCAACTGGCTGATCCCTGGCCCGGACTCCCATGCCTTCTGCGTCGCCTGCCGACTGAACCGCACCATCCCCGATCTTAGCATCCCGAAGAACAATGATTTCTGGCGGCGTCTGGAGAAGGAAAAGCGGCGTCTGGTGTATTCGGTGTTGCGCCTGGAGCTGCCCTGCGAACCCCGTAATGAGGACCAGTACGGGCTGGCATTTGATTTTCTGGCCGACCAGCCGGCGATGTTCGATGAACGCGCGAAAGTAAAAACCGGCCACGCCAATGGTGTGATAACCATGAACATTGCCGAGGCGGACCCCGTGGAGCGCGAGCGAATGCGGAGCCAGATGGCCGAACCCTATCGCACTGTTTTGGGGCACTTCCGCCACGAATCCGGCCACTACTACTGGGATCTGCTGGTGCGGTCCGGGTCCTGGCTGAGCCCGGTGCGGGAAGTATTTGGTGACGACACCAGAGATTACAGACAAGCCATGGACCAGCATTATCAGTACGGGCCGCCCGGTGACTGGCAGAGCTGGTACATCAGCGCCTATGCCAGCAGCCATGCCTGGGAGGACTGGGCCGAGACCTGGGCACATTACCTGCATATGGTGGATACATTAGAGACTGCCTGGCAGTTCGGGATGCGTGTGAATGCCCGGCAGCGCCCGGTAATGAACAGCGAAGCAGACCCTGCGTTTGATCCCTACCAGGCTCACGATTTCGATGCACTGATCAAGCACTGGTTACCCCTGACGCTTGCGCTCAACAGCCTTAACCGAAGCATGGGGCATGAGGACGCCTACCCCTTCGTGCTTGCGGCTCCGGTGGTGGAGAAGCTCCGCCTGGTACACCGAATAGCTCACGGTGGTTAACGAAAGGACCCCAAATGAAAAAGAACAAATCGATTGATTGGAAAAACTACGATCCAAATGACTTCTACGATGAGCTGATTGCTGCAAAGGGGAGTCCCCGGGCTGCGGCCACGGCGATTACCGACTACCTGGGCAATCTCGGCTCTGAAGAAATCCAGGCGCGCCAGCAGGCGGCTGAACTGGCGATCCTGGAAACGGGGATCAGCTTCACCATCTACAGCGAGGGCGAGAACATCGACCGGGCCTGGCCCTTCGACATCATTCCCCGGGTGATCTCGCTGAGGGAGTGGGAAACCATCGAACAGGGTCTGGCGCAGCGCCTGACGGCGCTCAACATGTTCATCAACGACATCTACAACGATCAGAATATCGTCAAGGACAAGGTTATCCCCAAGTACGTGTTCGCCAACTCCAAGAACTTCCGCGAGCAGTGTCGGGGGTTTACGCCGCCACTGGGGGTCTGGGCGCACATTTGCGGATCAGATCTGGTTCGGGACAAGGATGGCACCGTGTACGTCCTGGAGGACAACCTGCGGGTTCCCTCCGGTGTCTCCTACATGCTGGAGAACCGCCAGCTGACCAAGCGGGTGTTCCCGGAGCTGTTCGAGAACACCAGCATCCTGCCGGTGGATGACTACACCAACCAGCTGTTCGACATGTTGGCGTCGATCTCCCCACGGCCCCAGGACCATCCGAAAATTGCGGTGCTGACGCCGGGTATTTTCAACTCTGCCTATTTCGAGCACTCTTTCCTTGCCCAGCGCATGGGCGCTGAACTGGTCGAGGGGGCCGATCTGGTGGTTGGCGAGGATGACTGTGTTTACATGCGCACGGTTGAAGGGCTGGAACGTGTGGATGTGATCTATCGCCGCATTGATGACGATTTCCTCGATCCGGAAGAGTTCCGCGCCGATTCCACTCTGGGCGTGCCCGGCCTGATGCGGGCGTGGCGCAACGGTAAGGTTGGCCTCGCCAATGCGCCGGGTGCCGGTGTGGCCGACGACAAGGTGATCTATGCATTCGTGCCGGACATGATTCGTTACTACCTGGATGAAGAGCCCATCATCCCGAACGTGCCCACCTGGCTGTGTGTGAACAAGCAGGATCAGGAGTATGTCCTTGAGCACCTCGATGAACTGGTGGTCAAGCCGGCGAATGAGTCCGGTGGCTACGGCATGCTGGTGGGGCCGCATTCCACCAAGAAGCAGCGCACAGAGTTTGCCGGACTGATCAAGAAGAATCCGCGCAATTACATCGCCCAGCCCACTTTGAGCTTGTCCGTGGCTCCAACCCTTTGCGATGAGGGCCTGGCGCCCCGTCATCTGGACCTGAGGCCCTTCGTGCTGCAGGGCGTGAGAACCTACGTAACGTCCGGTGGGCTAACACGGGTGGCAATGCGAAAAGGCTCCCTGGTGGTGAATTCTTCACAGGGCGGTGGAAGCAAGGATACCTGGATCGTGGACGAGGAGAATTGATGTGCTGTCACGTGTAGCGGAACGACTGTACTGGATGGCCAGATACCTTGAGCGGGCCGAGAATAGTGCCCGGATGATCATGGCCTTTAATTCCCTGGCCCTGGATATGCCCCGGGAAACCCAACTGTCCTGGAAGGGACTGGTGGCGGTGACGGGCATGGGCGCACTGTTTGACCAGCATCATCAGAAGGCCGATGAGCGCAACTGTGTGAAGTTTCTGATGGCGGATGGCTACAACCCGAGCTCCATTGCGTCCTGCATCAAGGCCGCGCGGGAGAACGTGCGCACCACCCGGGACCAGATTCCAACCGACGCCTGGGAGGTGATCAACGAGCTATACCGGTACATTCTGGAGCACATAGATCAGGGGGTTGGTAAGCGGGCGAGGTACGAATTCCTCAACGAAATCGTGGGTCGCTGCCAGATGCTCAATGGCCTGCTGGCCGGCTGTATGAGCCACGATGCGGGGTACGACTTTATCCGGGTCGGTCGCAACCTGGAGCGCGCGGATATGGCCACGCGGCAGATTGAGGTGGGAGCCCTGCAGTTCCTGGATGGCTGGGATGGCACCGAAACCTACGGCGGGCTTCTGTGGACCAGTGTTCTGCGTTATCAGAGTGCCTTCCAGATGTACCGACACAACGTAAGGCGCAAGGTCAGCGGGCCTCTGGTGATTCGGTTCCTACTGCAGAACGAGCCGTTTCCGAGGTCTGTGTTACACAGCCTCAGCGAAGTGGCCGGTGCCCTTGGCCGCCTGCCCAGGAACGAGATTCCGCTTCGCACGGCTTTGCAGGCGGTTCGTCACACCCGAGAGGGCGACGTGGATGCGCTGATCCGCAAGGAAGACGTGATCCTGTTCCTGGAAAACCTGCAATTGGAGATCGGTGAGCTTCACGACGATATTGTAGAGACGTGGTTTCCTGTCTACGAGACAGCCTGAAACTCCCAATTTTATTCGCCTGCGAGATAGGTTCCATGTCGATTCATGTTGCCCTGAGTCATACCACCCACTATCGCTATGAGCGACCGATCACCCTGGGGCCCCAGATCGTTCGTTTGCGTCCCTGTCCGCACGCGCGTACCCGCATCCTCAGTTACTCGCTGAAGGTTGAGCCCGAAGGTTATTTTCTCAACTGGCAACAGGACCCGCAGGCCAACTATCTGGCTCGCCTTGTGTTCCCGGAAAAAACTGGCGAGCTGAAGATCACGGTGGACCTTGTTGCCGAGATGGCCGTGATCAATCCCTTCGACTTCTTTCTGGAGCCCCGGGCGGAGACCATCCCCTTTGACTACGAGGAATGGCAGACGGCAGAGCTTGCGCCTTATTTACAGAAACTGCCGGAAACCCCGGAATTCCGGAAGTGGATGGCCACCATAGACCGCAAGGAAACCCCCAGCGTGGATTTCCTGGTGGGTGTGAACCAGAGCCTTGCTGACCGTATTGATTACCTGATCCGGATGGAGCCGGGTGTACAGACCCCGGAAGAAACCCTGAAAAACGGCTCCGGCTCCTGTCGGGATTCGACCTGGTTGCTGGTTCAGACGCTTCGGCATCTGGGGCTGGCGGCGCGGTTTGTCTCCGGCTACCTGATTCAGCTCAAGGCGGATCAGAAAGCACTGGATGGCCCTTCGGGCGCTGAGGAAGACTTCACCGATTTGCACGCCTGGTGCGAAGTCTTTCTGCCCGGCGCGGGTTGGGTAGGTCTGGATCCGACGTCCGGCTTGTTTGCGGGGGAAGGGCATATCCCCCTGGCCTGCAGCCCTGATCCGTCCTCAGCGGCGCCGATTACCGGCATGGTTGAGGAGTCCGGGGTCGAGTTCGAGCACCAGATGAGCGTCCAGCGCATCTGGGAAGCACCACGGGTGACCAAACCCTATAGCGAGGCCCAGTGGCAACGCATCGTTGGGCTGGGCCATGACGTGGACCAGCGTCTGGCAGAGCTGGATGTGCGCCTGACCCAGGGCGGTGAACCCACCTTCGTGGCGAATCACGACCGGGACGAGCCGGAGTGGAACACCGAGGCGATGGGTCCTACCAAGCGGAAGAAGGCCATCGAGCTCTATCACCGGATGCGGGACCGCTACGGTGCCGGCGGGTTGGTCCATTTCGGCCAGGGTAAGTGGTACCCGGGAGAGCCGCTGCCCCGCTGGTCCCTGAACTGTTACTGGCGCAAGGATGGCGAGCCGATCTGGCGGGACGAGCGCTGGTTGGCGGATGAACGCGCCGAAGGCAAGGCGACCCCGGAAGCGGCGCATCGGTTTCTGCTGGCCTTGACGAAACAGTTGGGTGTTGACGATAAGCAGCTGTTTCCGGCCTTTGAGGATGCCTTCTACTACCTCTGGCGGGAACGACGGCTGCCGGTGAACGTTGATCCTTTCGATGCCAAACTCGAGAACGCTCTTGAGCGCAAGCAGCTTCAGCAGATTTTCAGCCGGGGTCTGGATGAGCCCGTCGGCTATGTGCTGCCACTGCGTGTTTCGGAAAAGGAGCAGGCCTGGGAAACCGGCCCCTGGTTCCTGCGCAGTGAACGCTGTTACCTGATTCCGGGCGGCTCCCCCATGGGCCACCGGCTGCCCCTCGACAGCCAGCCCTGGGTGGAAGAAGCCGATTACCCCTGGATCCACGAACAGGACCCCTTTGCCCCCCGTGGCCCCCTGCCGGCCAGCGAGGAGATCCGGCAATGGAACAGCCGGGGCCAGGCCGGGCAGGTGTTGCCGGAACGGGAGCCGCCGAAAAAAGGAAAGTCGGCACCGGAGATTGTCCGCACCGCCCTGTGCGTGGAGCCCCGGGAGGGCGTTCTTCGTATTTTTATGCCGCCGCTGGAAAAGCTGGAGCCTTACCTTGCCCTGGTTTCCGCCATCGAGAACACCGCTAAAGAGCTGCAGCAGACGGTCCTGCTTGAGGGGTACGAACCGCCCTCGGATCACCGGTTGAGTCATTTCCGCATCACGCCGGACCCCGGGGTGATCGAAGTGAATGTGCAGCCGGTTCGGACCTGGGACGAGCTGGTCGAACAGACCGAGACGCTCTATGCCGACGCCTACGAGTGCCGGCTCACCTCCGAGAAGTTCATGATGGATGGCCGTCATACCGGCACCGGTGGCGGCAACCATTTTGTGCTGGGTTCGCAAAAGGCAGAGGATTCCCCGTTCCTGAGGCGTCCGGATCTGCTGCGCAGCCTGATCAGCTACTGGCACAACCACCCCAGCCTGTCCTATCTGTTTTCCGGCCTGTTTATCGGCCCCAGTTCCCAGGCGCCGCGGATTGATGAGGCGCGCAACGACCATGTGTTCGAAATGGAGCTGGCGTTCAGGGAGATGGAGCGGCTATGCCCGGCGGGCAAAAAAGTCGCACCCTGGGTGGTAGATCGCTTGCTCCGGGACCTGCTCACGGACGTCACCGGCAATACCCACAGGGCCGAGTTCTGTATCGACAAGCTCTATTCCCCGGATGGCCCGGGTGGACGTCATGGTCTGCTCGAATTGCGGGCCTTCGAGATGCCGCCTCATGCCCGCATGAGCCTGACCCAGCAGCTGCTGCTTCGGGCGCTGGTGGCACGATTCTGGGAGCAGCCCTACAAACCCAGCGGGCTGGTGCGCTGGGGGACCGAGCTGCACGACCGGTTCCTGCTGCCTCACAATGTCTGGCAGGACTTCGAAGACGTCATCGACGATATGAAGGCCCAGGGTTACCCGCTCGAGAGCGAGTGGTTCGCGCCCCATTTCGAGTTCCGGTTCCCCCGGATCGGCGATTACAAGGTCAAAGGCATAACCCTTGAGCTGCGCTCGGCGTTGGAGCCCTGGCATGTGACGGGGGAGCACGGCGCGATCGGTGGCACCGCCCGCTACGTGGACTCTTCCCTGGAACGCTTGCAGGTGAAGGTGCGCGGCGCTGCCCCGGATCGTTACCAGATCACCTGCAATCAGGTGCCGCTGCCACTTCAGCCAACCGGGATGGTGGGTGAATCGGTCGCCGGTGTCCGCTACCGGGCCTGGCAGCCGTCGCAGTGCATGCACCCGACCATTGGTGTGGATGGGCCGCTGGTGTTTGATATCGTGGATACCTGGAACGAACGCAGCCTCGGGGGTTGCGAGTACCACGTAACCCACCCCGGTGGCCGGAATTTCGAGACTCTGCCGGTAAATTCGTTCGAGGCCGAAGGCCGGCGTATGGCGCGTTTCTTCCGGATGGGTCACAGCTCCGGACAACAACCCCTGCGGCCGGTTCCGGAGCATCGGGAGTTCCCGTTCACCCTGGATCTGCGATATCACAAATAACACGCGGGAACTTACCGTTTGATACTGGCCCGGGAGACTGCAAAGCGGCTATGCTTCCAGCTCATTGACCAACGGAGCCTGAATTCACGGTGGCGAAGCAGCGCGCAGAAACTGACATCCTACGCCAGTACCACCCGGTGCCGGATCGGTTTGATGAGCTTGGTTCCATGGGCTCCGGACCGAAGTCACACTGGCGGCCATTGCTGAAGCAGCTCAACCTTGAGTCGGTGGACAGTCTCAACATCAGGGCCCAGGCTGTTTCGAATGCCATTGCCGAAGACGGTGTCACCTACAACGTCTACGAGGACCCTCGTGGAGATTCCCGGCCCTGGGAAGTGGATCTGCTGCCGCTGGTGTTGGGCGCCGATGAGTGGCAGTGGCTCTCGAAAGCCGTCGCCCAGCGTGCAGAGCTTCTGGACAGCGTTCTGGCCGATCTTTACGGCGAGCAGTCGCTGTTAAAAGAAGGTCTCATGCCTCCGGCCCTGGTCTATGGGCAGGCGGGTTTCCAGTGGCCCTGCCAGGGGATTCAGCCTGCTGGTGGCCGGTTCCTGCACCTGTATGCCGTGGATCTGGCGCGCGCACCGGACGGCGGCTGGTGGGTGATGGCCGATCGTACCCAGGCGCCCTCGGGCGCCGGTTACGCCCTGCAGAACCGGCTGGTGATTTCCCGAGCGTTCCCGGCGCCATTCCACAACCTGCCGGTGACCAACCTGTCGGAGTTCTTCCAGGGTTTCCAGAGCAGTCTGGCAAGCATGTCGCCGGCGGGAGCCGAATCGCCGCTCTGTGTTCTATTGACCCCGGGCCGTTTCAACGAAACCTATTTCGAACATGTGTTCCTGGCCCGTTACCTGGGTTTGCCGCTGGTCGAGGGCCAGGATCTGACCGTGCGAGATGACACGGTCTACCTGAAAACGCTTCAGGGCCTGAGGCGGGTACACGCCATTTATCGCCGGCTGGACGATGGCTTCTGTGATCCCCTGGAGCTTCGCGCCGATTCCGTGCTGGGGATTCCCGGGCTTCTGGGCGCGGTGCGTGCAGGCAAGGTGCTGATGGCAAATGCCCTGGGTTCCGGGGTGCTTGAGAGTGCGGCGTTATTCGGGTTTTTGCCGGAGATTTCGAAGAAATTGCTGGGTTCGCCTCTGGCTATGCCTTCGGTGGCGTCCTGGTGGTGTGGTGAGAAACCGGCTCTGGAATATGTCATCGAGCACCTGGACGAGCTGGTCATTAAACCGGCCTTCGCGAGCATGCGAATGGAGCCGGTGTTCGGTTACCAGGTGAAAGGTGCAGAGCGGGACGCCCTGATCAAGAAGATGCATGCCCATCCCCATGCCTTTGTCGGCCAGGAGCTCGTCCATCTTTCCCAGGCGCCGGTCTGGAAGGGAGATCCGGAGCAGCCGCTGGCCACCCGGTCCATCGGCCTGCGGCTATTTGCGGCTGCCACGCCCTCTGGCTGGCGGGTTATGCCCGGTGGCCTGACCCGCGTGGCCGTGGAGGAGGGCGTTGAGGTGATCTCCATGCAAAGGGGCGGACTGTCTAAGGATACCTGGGTCCAGGCCCGCTACACGGCCCCCTCCAAGTCGCTGATCAAGAAACGGCTGCAGGTGTCTGACCTGCTCGACGGAGAGCGGGACACGCCCTCCCGGGTGGGTGAAAACCTGTTCTGGATGGGCCGGCACTCGGAGCGGGCCGAGGGGACTGCCCGGTTATTGCGGGCGGCCTTCAACCGCCTGTCGGGCCACGATCAGGCCAGTGAAGAAGCCCTGCTCGGGCTGCAACAGGCAGCCGAGCAGTTCGGGACGCTTCCGGAACCGGAAGAGGATGCGGTGCCGGAGCCGCTTCCCGGAATGTTGCTCAGGGCGGTCAGCGATCTCAAGTTTCCGGGCTCGATCGCGTCCATCCTCCAGGCCTTGTTGTTCAATGCCAGTCAGGTCCGTGACCGGCTGTCCTCCGACAACTGGCACACGCTCAATCGGGTGGGTAAGCCCCTGAGCCCTGCGCCAACCACGCCGGACCAGTCGATCCGGGCGTTGAATCTGGTGTTGCTTGACTGCATCTCACTGGCAGGCTTTGCCATGGATGACATCACGCGGGATGCCAGCTGGGTTTTCCTGGTGATCGGCCGGCGTCTGGAGCGACTGGCCAATCTCTGTACGCTGATTTGCGTGCCCCTGTTCAGCGACCGGTTCAGCCGCCATGCCATGCTCGAGTGGCTGTTGGAAGTGGCCAACTCGGAAGTGACCTACCGCACCCGGTACCGCCGGACTCCGGAGCTTCTGGGGGTACTCCATACCCTGGTAATAGACGCGAGCAACCCTCATTCGGTGATGTTCCAGCTGCGGCAGCTGCAGAAGGACCTGCCGGAGATGGGGCGTAAAACCGGCCAGCTGTTTCCGCCGGATCTGAACGAATCGCTGCAGCGGCTGCGAGCGCTTGATTTACATCCGTTTGAGCGCAAGCGCCCGGACAAAGCCTGTGAAGCCCTGGCGGAGCTATTGTGTGACATCCGGTCGGAGGCCTATCGTGTGTCTGATGAAATCCAGCGGCAGTGTTTTATTCACACCCGGTATTCCGACCGGTCTGTGAAACCGGATTAAGGCGCCTGTCATGACATTTGTCCGTTACCATGTGCGTCATGAGACCCTCTACCAGTACGATCAGGTGGTGGGGGAGTCCCACCATTTGCTGAGGCTCACGCCGCGGGCGTTGCCCTGGCAGCGGAATCTTGAGCATCACCTGGCGATCTCACCGGAACCCTCGGCAAGGCGTTCCTTCCTGGACTGCTTTGGCAACCGGATTACCAAGATTCATTTCACCGCCGACCACGAGTACCTGGAGATCATCAGCGAGTTCTGGGTAGAGCTACGCGACCGGCCGAAACCTTCAGCATCCGCTGCAAAAGCCCCTTGGGAGAGCGTGCGCGACAGCCTGCGGTATCGGGCAGATAGGAAGTTTCCGCCGGACCATCTTCAGGCCACGGCATTCCGGTTTGTCTCCACTAATGTGCCTATAGATTCGCAGTACGCTGCTTACGCCCGGGAGGCCTTTCTTCCGGGGCGACCTTTGGTGGAGGCAGCGGATGCGCTGATGCGGATGATTCATCGCGACTTTAGTTTTGATGCGACGGCAACGGAAACCTTCACCCCGGTCGAGCAGGCTTTCAAGGCCCGCCGAGGCGTCTGCCAGGATTTCTCCCACATCATGATTGCCTGTCTGCGCTCGATTGGCCTGGCCGCCCGTTATATGAGCGGGTACATACTTACGCACCCGCCCGAGGGCAAGGAGAGATTGGTGGGTGCCGACGCCACCCATGCCTGGGTTGCTGTGTTCGTACCGGAGTTCGGCTGGTTGGAGCTGGACCCCACCAATGCCCTGAGCCCGGATCTGGAGCACATTACCCTCGGCTGGGGACGGGATTTTTCCGATATCACCCCGATGCGGGGCGTGCTCCTCGGCGGCGGCGAGCATGAACCGGAGATTGCGGTCACCGTGGTGCCCGAGGAGGAGTTCGCCTCGCTGTACGCCGATGGCGAAACCTACCTGGAAGAACTGTCACCCGGGTGACCGCGGCTTTCTGGCACGGCATCACCCCCGGCCCAGACTTTTCAGCACCGTTTCCATGACCATTGGGCTTGAGAGAATCCGATGATGGCCAAGACCACTGGTGCGCAGAAGATCTGCCTTAGCCCAGGTTTCAGCCACGCGTTGGCTCTCATCCGGTGAAATGGACGTGTCGGTGTCGTCAATGGCAACCAGGCCGGGCTGGTTCAGCCCGCGGCACAGCGTCTCAAGATTCAGCTTCTCCCAAATCGAGGGGCCGAACCGGTCTTCCATGAGTTCGAGGTGAACGGCCAGTACTTCGGGACTGAGGGCCAACTGCCTGCCAAGGTTCTCCATAGCAGCCTTCAGGCTGACCGGTGGTGCCAGCATAGCCAGGTAGTCGGTGTGAAGCCCGTTGGTGACGGCCCGCGCTGCTACGATACATCCGAGGGAATGCGCCAGTACACCTCGGACACCGCCCACGCTGGCAGACACGTGAGTCGTCACGTCTGCCATTTCGAGCAGGTCTGTGCTCTCCCCCTGTGCCCGGCCATGGGCCGGAGCATCGAAGAGAACCACCCGATAACCGGCTTCAATTAGCGGTTCAATCCAGGCGCCGAACTGAACGCCCGCGCCTCCCCAGCCATGGACCCCCAGAATCACCGGACCTTCTCCCCAGGAATAGACTGGAATGGTTCGGGAACCGTGTTGAAGCTGAGTATAGCTGTCGGTGTTGTCCAGCCAGTGCTCGTAGCGCACAGGCAGAGACAGACGGGAGGGCCTGAAGGCCATACGGTTCACCAATTTTCCGGCTTTTTGCGGCGATACCCGGGCATAGAGTTGCAGCGCCAGACGAGTCGCGGAAAGCCCCGCAGTGACGGGTTTTCTGGATTGGCTTGAGTGGCGTGGGATCTGTGTCTGTGTATTCAGTTGTGAGGTCATGGAGAAAGTCCTTCTTCGAGCTGTAGTGGATGACAGCTTCAGGTTAGGGCTTGCCGGTTGTCAGCAGGAGTGTCATATTTGACATATAAAGTGCGGAAAGGGCCATTTTCCCATGATGAACATTGCTATCGTTGCCTTGCCTAACTGCCATGCTTCCGGTGTACACGGTGTGATGGATTTCTTCACCGTGGCGAACTATTGCGCTCGCGTACCAGGCGTCCGCAGTGATCCCCTGTTCAACTGTCAGGTGGTGACCGTGGATAATCAGCCGGTCCGTGGTTACAGCGGTGCTCTGGTCACACCAACGGTTTGTCGTGAAAGCTTCCGGCCAGACCTGATTGTGGTTGGCTCGTCCGTTGAAGCTGCTGTCAGCGCGGAGCTGCTGGAACGAACCCTGGCGCCAGCCATACCTCTGTATGGCTGGCTGAAGGAGGCCTTTGAGCAGGGTGTTGTTCTGGCAAGTGTGTGCACGGGCAGTTTTGTACTCGCGGAGGCCGGTTTGCTGGGCGATCAGGTGGCCACCACACACTGGCGGGCCGCACCGCTCTTTCGCGGCCGTTACCCGGATATTCGGCTGGATGAAGATCAACTGCTGGTGGATAACGGCCAGATTATCTGTGCCGGTGGTGCGACGGCGTTTGTGGATTTGTGTCTTTACCTGGTGGAACGTTTTGCCTCTCCCTCAGTTGCCCTGGCCTGTAGCAAGATGCTGGTTCTGGATGGTCGCCGAGTCGAACAGACGCCGTATATGGCCTTCTACAGCCGGAAGGCCCATCAGGACGATGCCATCCGCAAGGCTCAAACCTGGCTGGAGCATCATTACTCCGACCCGGTCAGCATCGATGATATTGCCGAGGTCGCCGGATTGGGTACGCGCACCTTCAAGCGCCGGTTCAGGGAGGCTACGGGGGAAACGCCCATTGGCTATCTCCAGCATCTGCGAATTGAAGCCGCCAAACACAAACTGGAATCCAGCCGTGAACAGACCGCCCGCATTATCTGGAGCGTGGGCTATGAGGATGCCAGCTCGTTCCGGCGTTTATTCAAGCGAACGGTGGGCTGCACAATGGAACAGTATCGTAAGCGCTTCAGTTATGTGACACCGTTGGCCGTGTGATTCGAAGAGCCGTCATACGTCCACTTCCTTACGGCAGAAAACGTGGTAGCAAGCTATGCTTGCCCGCTTTCATTGACCGCTGGAATACTCGGAATGCTTGAAACCTTTTTCTCCACCTATATCAGCAGCACCATTCGCTTTTTGTTCCTTTTGGCGCCGTTTTTCGTGGTGACCATGTTCCTGGCGCTGACCCGAGGCCTGCCAGCAACCGAAAAGACATCGATTATCCGCCGTGCCTGTGTGTCGGCCTTTATGATGGGCGTGATTCTGTTCTTTGCCGGCCCGCTGCTGTTCAGTGCCATCGGCATTACCCTCAATTCGTTCCGGATCGGTGCCGGTAGTCTGCTGTTCCTGACCGCCATCAGCCTGGTAACCAGTGGCACCCGGAACCATGCCACCGGTTTGCCGGATGAGGATCGGGATGACATTGCCGTTGTGCCACTGGCCATTCCGGTGATGATCGGGCCGGCCACCATTGGTGCGATCATGGTGTATGGCGCCGAGCTTAACCGGGTATCCGAAGTGGCAGGCGGGCTTCTGGGGCTGGTATCGAGCCTGTTGATCCTCGCGGTGTTGCTGCACCTGTCCGGCTACCTCGAGAAGGTGCTGGGCAAGACCGGCCTGAACATCATGTCCAAGATCAGCGGTCTGATTCTCTCTGCCATGGCGGCTGAAATCGTGCTGACGGGCATTGCGGGTTTCATTGCCTCCACCTAGAGTATCGCGGGACAGGTTTTCGCTGCAGGGTGTCTGATGTCGGCCAATACCATTGAGCACAATCGCAAACGATACGATTTCTCCGGCGTGGAGTCGGTGTGGCTGTTTGGTTACGGCTCGCTGATCTACAAGGTGGATTTCCCCTTTCTGGAGCAGCGCCCGGCGTCGATTCGCGGGTGGGAAAGACGGTTCTGGCAGGGTTCCCACGATCATCGGGGCACGCCGGAGGCTCCCGGCCGCGTGGTTACCCTGGTAGAAAAGCCGAATGCGGTCTGCAAGGGCATGGCCTTTCGGGTATCGCCCAGGGTGTTCGAGCACCTGGATGTCCGTGAAAAGAACGGTTATCTGCGCCTGAGCATCACGCTCACCTTCAACGATGGCAGCCATGCCGAGGGCCTGGTTTACATTGCCACCGAGGACAACGAAGCCTTCCTGGGCCACGCGCCAGATGCGGATATTGCCCGCCAGATCGCCTCAGCCTCGGGCCCCAGTGGCCCAAATGCCGAGTATCTCTTGCGCCTTGCAGAGTCCCTGAGGGCAATGGGTGCGGATTGCCCGCACACCTTTGCCATCGAAGCCCACCTGCGTGATGAGTTGAGCTAAGTCCGTTTAAGTTTGCTTTAAGGTTCGGAGAGCACACTCGCCAGATCTTGAATAACACTTATCCCGGGAAATCCCATGGGCTTGTCCTCGAAACGCACTCTTCACGCGCAGCCGTTTTTGCATGGCGAAACCGGTCGGTTTCAATGGCCTGCAATCAAACCTCATTGGCTGGTGTTGATCAGTGCCCTTGCCCTGACCGCTCTGTACAACGTTCCTTTCTACACCGCCATTAATCGATACGTCGGCTTTGATCAGCCGATGCTGATGTTCAAACTCGCGTTTTTGTTGCTGCTGGCCAACCATCTCCTGATCAGCCTGTTTTCGGCACGTTTTATCCTGAAACCGATACTGGTGTTTCTGTTTTTGAGCGCGGCGCTCAGTGGGTATTTCATGAACGCCTACGGTGTGTTGATCGACAAGCACATGCTGCAGAACGTGTTCGAAACCGATGTGCAGGAGGCTCGCGGCCTGCTGAGCCTCGGACTGATTGTGCACATGGCGCTCTTTTTCGTGATTCCGGTTGTGCTGCTCTATCTGGTGCGCGTGAGGTGGCCGGCCGGCCTGAAAAGGATCACCCATTGGCTGGCCCCGATCATTGTTGATATCGCTCTGATTCTGGTACTGGCGTTGACCAGCTATCAGGAGATGGCTTCAACGTTCCGCAATCACCGCGACATCAAGGATCTTGTGGTGCCGGTGAACAGTGTTGCTGCCCTGGCATCGCTGGGTAGCAAGGTGGCTGCGGCGCAGTTTCCCCAGGAATACCAGCAGGTGGGGCTGGATGCGACGGTTTCTCTCCCGGTTTCCGATCGCAGCAGACCGAATCTGGTGGTTTTCGTTCTTGGTGAAACTGCGCGCGCAGACCATTTTGGTCTGAATGGCTATCAGCGCAATACCACCCCGGAGCTCAGTAAACTGGCCCGGCAATCGGGCGGAACACTGGTCAATTTTCCCCGGGTATCCTCCTGCGGGACCGCAACGGCCTTGTCGGTGCCCTGTATGTTTTCGTGGCTGGGCAGATCGGATTACGATGAAGCCGTGGCCAAGAACAGTGATAACTTCCTGGATGTCATGACCCGCGCCGGCATTGTCAGTACCTGGCTGGATAATAACTCCGGCTGCAAGGGCATGTGTGACCGGATTCCGACCGTTCGTCCGGAGGATACCGACCTTTGCCAGGGCGAGTACTGTGATGATCTGGTGCTGCTGAAGGGTGCCCATCAGCAGCTCGATGCCGCAGACAACAATGACCATTTCATGGTGCTGCATCAGCTTGGCAGTCATGGTCCCGAGTACTACAAACGCAGCAAACCGGACCAGAAAAAGTTCCTGCCCGAGTGTCAGAGCAATGAACTGCAGAGCTGTGACCAACAGGCCATCATCAACGCCTACGATGACAGCATCCTGGTAACCGACCGATTGCTCGGAGAAACCGTGCGCATGCTGAAATCCATGCAGGCGGATTACAACACCGCCCTCGTGTATGTCTCTGATCATGGCGAGTCACTGGGCGAGGGTGGCATCTACCTGCACGGTATTCCCTTCATGTTTGCGCCGGAGGCCCAGACGCACGTGCCCATGGTGGTGTGGTTGTCAGACGGTTTCCGGATGGATAACCGGATTGATGCTGAGTGCGTCAACCGGACCGCATCGCAACCGCTGAGCCACGACAATCTGTTCTCCTCCATGCTTGGCCTGATGAACGTGACGACCGAGGCGATCAAGCCGTCGCTCAATATTTTCGAGGACTGCAGAACCACCTGAGGCGCCGAACTTTTTTTCGCGTTCTGCCCGAAAATACGACACTACCTGACATTCAAACGTCAAGCTGACGGGGCCTTGCGTAAAGATCCTGCAAAGCCGGCCCCAAGGCACTGACATTCGCTCCCGCTTCGATAATCTGGGTTCAGAGGCATCCGGCACTGGGTCCGGATGCGAGATCTGTCTCTGAGCAGAACGGGAGAATCATCATGAAGCGACTGTTGATCGGAAGCCTGGTAACGGCATTCCTGATGGCATCGGCTCCGGTGATGGCCGGTGACGATGACCGCCGCGGTCATGGCTGGCAACCGCACCATGAGCGGGGGAGTGCGCTACCTCCAGGCCACCAGAAAAAGTTCCTGCAGGCCCACTACCGAGACGACCGTCACAATCGGCGCCACCAAAAACCACGGCACTACAAGCAGCATAAATGGGACCGAAAGTACCACGATCGCCACAGATACCACGGTGACAAGCGCGGATGGGGCAAGAAACACAAGCGGGATGGCTATCGCGACAGATACGATCGTCGGCGCGACTGGCACGGTCACCATTCGGGCCATTACCGCATCAAACTGGGCTATGGTGACGGATTGCCGCCGGAGGCCCGTATCGGTCGGATTATTCACGACACTCACGTGCTAATTGAATCTTCCCGGCACTGAATGATTCCTCCTGGTTCCGGCGTCCCTGTTGCCCCGGAGCCGGGTTGAACCCCCTTGCAGGTTCCTTGCGCCGGTGCTGCAGACCAATCAGCAGCAGCGGCACCACAATCATCAGGCTGCCGGCCAGGAACCACAGGTCGGGCACTTCACCGAAACAGATCCAGCCAATCCCCACGGCCCAGATAAGGCCCGTGTATTCGGCACTGGTGACCTGGTTGGCATCCACCTGCCGATAGGCCAGCAGTACGGTGATGTTGTAACCGAGAATAAACAGCGCCGAGCCTATGGCACCGATCAGGATGCCAGAATCCCATTGGGCGCCTTCCCACCAGGCCAGCGCACCAGCCGCGGGCAGAATCAGCAGGTAATTCAGGAACAGTTTGTGAACGGTGCTCTGCTGTTTCGGCAGTTTCCGGACCAGCACGGCGTTGATGGCCAGGGCAAAGGCAGAGCCAAGCGCCGCCACGGCCGCCCAGTTGAATTCCACCGGCCGCAGGATGAGCACAATACCGGCAAAGCCGCTGAACACAGCGCTGACACTCAGTGGAGTGAGCTTTTCCCGGAACAGGAACACCGAGAGCACCATCACCAGGATGGGCGCGGCGTAGAACACGGCGTTGGCGGTCGCCAGCGGCAGGTTGGCCAGCGCGATCACCATGCACAGCAGGCCGGCCAGGTGGATGTGGGCCCGGAAGGTGTGGATTTTCAGGCCGGCGAACAGGTTTTTCCGGTCCAGTTGCCCTGCCATTGGCAGCAGGAGGGCCAGGGTGATCAGGCAGCGCAGGAAGGCAAACTGGAACACTGGGGCGCCAGGTTCGAGGAGTTTGATGAACACGTCAGAGATCAATGCCATGGCGTTGCCGATCACGAGCAGCAGGATGGCGCTGTTTACGGTTTTTCCTGACATTTTATTTCCCCCTGACTTCTGACTTAGTGGAAGAGCGCGTTGAGTTGCCTGCTTCCGAAAACCGCTGCAAGTACGTCCGTGTACGCTTGCTCTCCGCCTTCCCTGGCTCCGAGCATTTTCGGAAGCAGGCAACTCAACGCGCTCCCGTGATTCGCAGTGGGAGTCTATTTGCGTTTTAATATCCGATAAAATGATCATTATTCAGAACCCATTAGAAAATTAGATAATGAAACTCCCACCTCTAAAAGCACTGCCTGTATTCGAAGCCGTTGCCCGTCTCAACAGCTTTTCCCTCGCTGCCGATGAGCTGGCGGTGAGCCAGAGCGCCGTCAGCCATCAGATCAAGCAGCTGGAGACCTACCTGGGCGAGCAGTTGTTCTGGCGTAGCGGGCGGACACTGTCGCTGACGGATGAGGGTCGGCAGTACCTGGATGCGGTCAGTTCAGCGCTGTTGCAGATTGAGCGGGCCAGTGAGCAGTTGTTGGGGCATGAGGAGGCCCGGCTGCGGTTGTCGGTGTTCAGCTCGTTTGCGGTGCGCTGGCTGGTGCCGCGGCTGCCTTACCTGCAGCGACAGCATCCCCAGCTGGATCTGGCGCTTGAAATGAGCAGTGGGAACCCGGTGTTGTCGGATCGGGTGGCGGATTGCTTTATCACTATCCGCACGGATGCCCCGGCTTTCAGTTATGACAAGCTGTATGAGGAGCGGTTGTTTCCGGTCTGCAGTCAGGATTACTGGAAGCGGATGCGGCGGGAACTTGGTCGGGATGATCAGTTGGAGGTGCGGGATGAGCCGCCTTTGTCGCCTGAGGAGCTGGCGTGCTTTCCGTTGCTATCGACCCACAGTATTTTTGACCGTGCCACCGGGGACTGGCAAGCCTGGTATGACGCAGTGGGTGAGCGACTGCCCGGTGGCGTTCGGGTGCAGCACTTCAGCCATATGCTGTTGGCGCTGGAGGCAGCGAGGTTTCATCAGGGGGTGGCCCTGACCAACGATTACATGCTGAGTACCCGGCGGGATTCGGAGGATTTTGTGCGCCTTCCGGCCCATTCGGTGGCAACCGGTGACACCTTTTATTTTGCCTGGAAGACCAGTCGACGGCAGGAGCGTGGCATCCAGACCCTGCGACGCTGGCTGGTGGATGAGGCCATCAGGAGTCGGCTTTTGGCGGTGCCTTCGGGCTGAAGGCGCAGCGGTCTGGCTTGATGTCCAGCAGTGGCGTTCCGTCCAGACAGTCCAGGCCGCGCACAGTCAGCGTTCCCTGTTCTACGCGAACCAGTTTGACCATGGACGTGCCAATCGGGTTGGGTCGCACCGGGGAGCGCAGGGCGAAGGTGCCGAAGGTCTGGCCGTCGCTTCTGGGGCTTTGCCGAATCAGGTCCCGGCGGCTCTGGTCGAGCCAGTAAAGCACCTCAATGGTGTCGTAGTCTTCGAGCCCCGCCAGCGCGTTGTGCCAGACAGGGTTCAGAACCAGCTGGCACTCCGGGCCGTCAAGGCGGCCCTGGCGCGGGCAGTCCTTGCGATCGCGCCAGGGGGTATGAATGGTGCCGATGAATCGCAGTGTTGCATCGGAGGCCGGTTCAAGTTCCACGGCCTCCTCATTCGGACGCAAATCGCCAGGGTCGCTCATCGACTGAACCACACTTTATTGCTCGTCACTTCTCTTCTCTGGGTGGGCGTTCGACCACCTTGCGCTTGCCCTTGGCACAGCGTGAGAGTGCTTTCAGGCCATCGGCATCAAACGCATCCACGCGGATCACATCGTAGAGCGCTTCCAGGGCTTCCAGCAGTTTGTCGCACTCGTCTGCCTTGACCACGCCCTGGGCACAGGCCCAGTCAACCAGTTCCTTGCGCTGATGCCCCATCAACAGGTCAATGCCGCCCAGTTCGTCTTCATCGCGGTTACGCATGGCGTCATGCAGCCGGCTGCGCATGTCCGCGGTCTCGTTGGCCAGCTTGTAAGCATTGAGCACCCGCCCGAGCGGATCTTCCGGGTCCATGGTGGTGTAGGCACCGCGACTGATGCGCTGGCGTACCGGGGTGTCCTTGACGATGGATTCCGCGACCTGTGCGCCCAGCTTGTCGTCCGGGCCGTTCAGGCCGGTGGCACCGAGCGGGAACACCAGCAGGCGCAGGGGCCAGCGCAGGGCCGGCACCGGGAAGTTGATGATGGCTTCGCGCATGGAGCCCTGGAGGTCCCGCAGGCAGGTCTTCAGGCACCATTCCACCAGCGGCCGCTGATCGTCCGGATAGCCTTCCTCATGCCATTGCTTGATGACAGCGGTGGCGTAGTACAGCTGCACCAGGCAGTCAGCCATACGGCCGGAAAGCCGCTGACGGGCCTTGAGGCCGCCACCGACCGTTAGCAGGGTGACATCGGTCATGAGGGCGAAAGCTGCTGAGAACCGCGCCAGCTGCCGATAGCTGGACTTGATGTTGCCTTGCCGTGGCACCGATTCGGCCCATCCTTTGGTCAGTCCCAACAGACAAGCCCGCAAGGCATTGCGGGTGGTATGGGCCAGATGCCGGTAGAAGATACCGTCGAATTTCTTCGCGGCCTTGTCCTCATCTTCCATGCCCGCTGCTTCGATTTCCTCAACAATGAACGGATGGCAGCGGATGGAGCCCTGGCCGAAGATCATCAGGCTCCGGGTAAGAATATTGGCGCCTTCCACGGTGATCCCGATGGGCACCGCCTGGTAGGCCCGGGCCAGGAAGTTGCGCGGACCGGTGATGACGCCCCGGCCTGCCACCACGTCCATGGCATGGTTGATAACTTCCCGCATCAGGTCGGTATTGCGGTATTTCAGCACGGCGGACGGTACGGAGGGCCGCACGCCACGGTCCAGCATGCCAGAGGTCAGCAGCCGGGCAGCGTCCATCATGTAGGTGTAGCCTGCGATGGGCTCCAGGGCTTCCTGCACGCCTTCAAACTGACTGATCGTCCGGCCGAACTGTTCCCGGGTGTAGGCGTAGGAGCCAGTGGCCAGGCTGGCGACCTTGCCGGCACCGGTGCCTAGGGCGGGAAGGGAAATGGAGCGGCCGATGGACAGGCATTCCAGCAGCATGGTCCAGCCCTTGCCGAGCATGTCCTGGCCGCCGATGACCTGTTCCATGGGAATGAACACGTCGTTGCCCCAGGTGGGACCATTCATGAATACGGTGTTCATGGGCAGGTGGCGGGCACCGGCGTTGACGCCGTCGGTGTCCTTCGGCACCAGTACACAGGTCACGCCGATCTCATCCGAATCGCCCAGCAGCTTGTCCGGATCATAGACCTTGATGGCCAGGCCGATCAGTGTCGCCACCGGGGCAAGGGTGATGTAGCGCTTGTTCCAGGTGACTTTCAGGCCCAACACTTCCTTGCCGTTCCATTTGCCCTTGCAGACGATGCCCTTATCCGGAATGGCGCCGGCGTCGGAGCCGGCCACCGGGGAGGTGAGGGCGAAACAGGGAATCTCGTCGCCGCCGGCCAGTCTAGGCAGATAATGCTGTTTCTGCTCATCGGTGCCGTAGTGCATCAGCAACTCGCCCGGGCCGAGGGAGTTGGGCACCATCACGGTAACGGCAGCCGATACGCTCCGGGTGGAAATCTTCATCACGATTTCTGAGTGGGCGGTGTTGGAGAACCCCAGGCCGCCGTCTTCTTTGGGAATCACCAGGCCGAAAAAGCCGTTCTCACGGATAAACTTCCAGACCTTGTCCGGCAGGTCGTACTGCTCGTGGGTGATCTTCCAGTCGTCGAGCATGGCGCAGAGCTTTTCCACCGGGCCATCCAGGAAGGCCTGTTCCTCGCTGGTGAGGTGTGCCGGCTTGGCGTCCAGCAGCTTGTTCCACTTGGGCTTGCCGGAAAAGAGCTCACCGTCCCAATCGACCGACCCGGACTTCAGGGCCTCGGCTTCGGTGTCCGAGAGTTTGGGCAGTCGGCTGCGTACCCAGCCGAGCAGCGGGCGGCTGAGCTTGTCGAGACGCAAGTCGCCAGGGATAACCAGAATCAACGCCAGGGCCAGCAGCACACCGCCGCAGAGAATGCTGATCAGATGCCATTCATCCTGGAACAGGCCCACAACGGTCGCAAGAGACATGACGGCAGCGGCTGTAGTGCCGCCGATACCCAGATAGATCAGCACCAGGGCACTGATCAGCAGGAGAAGAACACTCATGGGGAGACCTCCGTATCGTGAATGCAATTGCTCAGAAGCTACTTTAACCATCGGTTAAAGTTCAGGCAGTTGCAAGGGCTCGGGGCGTGAGATGTAAAGATTGATTGCAGTAATGAAAAGGATTGTTAAAAAACGGGGGTGAAGGCTCTATTGATTGATCCAGTTTGCCATTTTTAAAGAAGTCATAGGCTCATTCAATAAAAATGTGCCCGGAGCCTAATGATGCTTGGTCAGTTTACCGTTGCGAAACGCCTAGCCCTTGGTTTTGGACTGATTCTGTCCCTGGTAATTGCGGTCAGTCTGATTGGCAACCAGCGGGTCGGTTTCATCGACAGGACCCTGACCGATGTGGGTGACGGCGCTGCCGTGAAACAGCGGTACGCGATCAACTTTCGCGGCAGTGTCCACGATCGGGCGATAGCCATCCGGGATGCGGTGCTGGTGGAGAACGAGCGGGACCTGCAAACACACCTCGCTGACATCGAACGGTTGAAGGCGTTTTACCGCGATTCTGCTGGCCCCATGGATGAAATGTTCCGGGAGGAAGGTGCTACCAGCCGGGAAAAGCAACTGCTGGCGGCGATAAAAGACATTGAACTCAGGGCCCTCACGTTAACCGATGAACTGCTCGAGCTGCGACTGGCCGGCAACATCGATCAGGCCAGGGCATTTCTTCTCAGCGATGTCTCCGGCGCCTATTCGGAGTGGCTCAAACGGGTCAACGCCTTTATCGACTACCAGGAAGACGTGGTGACCACCGGTGTTGATGAAGTGCGTGAGGCGGCGAGCACGTTTAATGCCCTGAACCTGTCGGTAACAGGTCTTGCGGTCGTTCTGGGTGCACTTGTGGCATTGGTAATCATCCGCAGGTTGAAGAAGATTCTTGGCGGTGAACCGGAGGATGTTGCCCAGGCGATTCGCCAGCTGGCTGACGGAGAGCTGGACCAGGATATTCAAACCCGCTACCCGGACAGCGTGATGGGCGCGTTGCAGGATACCGTGGAGCGACTGGGCGGCATTATCCGGGAGGTCCGCTCAGCGGCGGAGGAACTGTCCAGCTCGTCTTCTGAACTGGAAGCGACCTCCGACAACAACAGCCGTCAGATCCGTCTGCAGGCCAGCGAAGCGGAACAGATGGCCACAGCCGTGAACCAGATGGCGGCCACGGTAAACGAAGTGGCCGGTTTCGCGGCCAGCGCGGCCACCGCTACCCAGAAGGCCGATACCGAGGTTGAAAGCGGGAATCGCGTGGTCCAGGAAACCGCGGCCTCCATCGGCGAGCTGGCGGAAACCCTGGAAAAGGCAACCCGGACCGTGCAGCGGGTGTCTGAGGACAGCGCCAACATCGAGAAGATCATAGAAGTGATCAATGCCATCGCCGAACAGACCAACCTGCTGGCACTGAATGCTGCCATTGAAGCCGCCCGCGCGGGTACTCACGGTCGGGGTTTCGCGGTGGTGGCGGACGAGGTGCGTTCCCTGGCGTCGCGGACCCAGGATTCCACCCGGGAGATCCAGGAAATGATCGGCAACCTGCAGACCGGTGCCGGCGAGGCGACCAACGTGATGGAAAGCAGTCGTGAATTGGCACGTAACACGGTCGACAAGACCAGCGAGGCGGAAGCTGCCCTCGCCAGAATCCGCAATGAAGTCGGCGCCATCAACGACATGAACGCCCAGATTGCCAGCGCCTCGGAAGAGCAGAGTTCCGTTGCGGAAGAGGTCAACCGCAACATCAGCCGCATCCACGACGCCACGGTGGAAACGTCAGCCGGTTCCGAGCAGGTGGCCGGGGCCAGCCGGGATCTGGCGGTGCTTGCCGGGCAGCTGCGTTCGCGGGTCAGCGTCTTCCGGTTTAAAGGCTGAGCCCGCAGATCAACAACGCGAGGGTGGCTAACAGCACCGCGACGTTGATGCCCAGAAGGGTGTTCAGCTGTGCGGGATTGCTCAGGGCGCCCCGCAGCCTGGTGCTAACCCAGATCGCTGCCGGCAATGGCGCAAGGGCGATGGCCGTCCAGGTCGGCAACCAGCCGACCCAGATTGCCGAGCCGAGTAGGCCGTAGCTGCCAAGTAAAAGCAGGCCTGCCAGGCGGGCAGCGGCCGGCTGGCCCATGGTAATGACCAGATGCCGCCGGCCGACTTTCCGGTCTGCATCGGCATCCGGAATCTGATTGATCAGCAGTAACTCGCTTACCAACAGCAGACTGATGGCAGAGGCCGCAACGGCCGCAGCATCGAGCCGTGCCCCCAGGGCGATCAGGCTGCCCAGGATCATCACGGGGCCGAATCCCAGCCCGGGAGCAAGCAGGCAGATCAGTGGCGAACGGGTAATCCAGCGGGTGTAGGTAAGTACCAGCACCACGCCTGCGGCACCCAGCACCAGCATGGGCAGGCCCCGGAGCCACAGAAAGTAGAGGCCAATGGCCACAACCAGTGCCAGCGTACCGGATGCGGCCAACAGGACCTGCCGGGCGGCGGACGGAACCTCCGGCAGAGCGCCACTGCCGCCGGAGAAAGGCGTGCGCCGGGTGATCAGGTCCAGTCCGGAGATGAAATCTTCGTATTCATTGAGCAGGTTAACGGCGGCATGGGCCAGGAGGGCGCCAATCAGAACCAGCAAGGTGTCAATCAGGGCCGGCGATGCGCCCTGCTGCCAGGCCAGGGCCACACCGAGACCGGCACACAGTGGTGCGAGTATCAGAAAGTTCGGGCGGGAGGCGCGCACCACCGCAACGGTTTCAGACATCGGGTCCTTCCTCTGATCAAACGTAGCCGGCGGCAAACACCAGCCCGAGCACAACCGGCATAACGATGAGACTGCCCAGGTTGCTCAATAATACCAGCGACGCGACCTTGTGTGGCTCCTGACGATACTGTTCCGCCACCATGTAGTTGAGTACAGCCGGTGGCAGGGCCGCAAATACCCACAGCGCGGCTATCTGCATGCCCGGAAGATCCAGCACCGCAATCATCGGCCAGGCCAGTATCAGGCCGCTGGCGGGGCAGGCGACGGCGCCCAGCATGCCCAGCTTCCAGTCACTGAAATCAATATCAAGCATGCGCACGCCGAGGGCAAAGAGCATCAGCGGGATGCAGACACCCCCCAGCATGTTCAGGGTTTCCAGCAGCCATTCCGGCAGGGGCACGCCGCCGAGATTGACCGAGAGCCCGGCAATACTGGCAAAAACGATCGGTAGCTTGAGCCGTTTGATGATCGACGTATGGGGGTCGAGCATGTAAAGCCCCACCGAAAAGTGCAGCAGCATTTCCACGATAAACAGCACGATCGCAGCAGGCAGGGCTTCATCACCGAACGCCAGTACCAGGAGCGGAATCCCCATGTTGCCGGAATTGTTGAACATCATCGGCGGCAGGAAGGTTTTCAGGTTCAGCTTCAGAACCCTGGCCAGCGGGTAGAGAACAATACCTGATCCGAGCACGACCACGGTGGCCGCCAGTGCCAGCCGGGCATACTCCTGCAGCGGAGCCTGCTGGTCAGCAAGAACGGCAAAGACCAGCATGGGCACAAACAGCTCCATGTTGAGAACGTTCAGCCCCTGAATATCGGGCGTCCGATAACGACCATAGAGGGCGCCGCATCCGGCGATCAGGAACACCGGCAACATGGTGGACAGAATCTGGCCAATCATTGAACAGGCTCCGGGAGAGTGTTTGGAAGTTTTTGTTGGATAAACCGTTAGGTTCGCAAGTATCGGCCCATCTGGGCAAGTGTTAATCGACGATGTTCGACCAAAGCCGGAGACGAACACAATGGTTGTGTTCGTGCAGGCGCTTGCGGTGCCTGGTCGGGCCCACCACAATACCGGTTTCCAATATTGCTATCTGCTCTGGAGAGTCCTTGTGTCCAGCCCTTTCGATGCCCCGGTTTCCCGTGAGAGCACCTGTTCCGTGAAGTTCGACGCCCGCCAGGCCGTTTTTGGCACTGAGGATGTAGTTCCGGTGTGGGTGGCCGACATGGACTTTGCGGCACCGGAGGCGGTCACCCGTGCATTGGCCAAGCGGGCGGCACACCCGGTTTACGGTTACACCCTGTTTCCGGACAGTCTTTATCAGTCGATGATTGACTGGTTTGCCAGCCGTCACGGCTGGGAGATCCAGCGCGAATGGATACTGATGGCGCCGGGCGTGGTGCCATCGATCAACGCCGCGTGTATGGCCTACGCCGGGCCTGGCGAGGGTGTGATCATTCAGCCGCCGGTGTATCCGCCGTTCTTCAGTTCGGTCCGGCACAGTGGTCGGCTGGTTATCGAGAATCCGCTGGTACCGGAAGACCGGGACACCGGGGACCCGGGACATTACCGCATGGATCTGGATCATCTTGAACAGTGTGCAGCGCGTCCCGATGCCCGGATCCTGCTGCTGTGTTCGCCCCACAACCCGGTGGGTCGCGTATGGTCGGAGGAAGAGCTGACGGCGGTACTGGATATCGCCCGCCGGCACCGGCTGGTGGTGGTCTCCGACGAGATTCATTGCGACCTGACATTCACGGATAGACCCCGCCACACGATGCTGGCCAACCTGGCCGGCCCTGACGATGCACTGGTCATGGCGGTCGCTCCCAGCAAGAGTTTCAATATGCCCGGGCTGGGACTGTCGGCGCTGGTGATTCCCGATGCGGACCGGCGAAAGGCCATGAAGGCCGTGTTCGAATCGATGCATCTGCCCCAGTGTAATCCGTTCAGTATTGCCGGGTTTGAGGCCGGTTATCGCCATGGCGGTCCCTGGCTGGACGATCTGATGGCCTATCTGCAGGCAAACCGTGACTATGTGGTGGACGCGGTTGGCCAGCGCCTGTCCGGCATTCGGGTGTCTGCTCCGGAGGGCACGTATCTTATGTGGCTGGATTGCCGCGAGCTTGGGCTGGACGATGCGGATCTGAAACGCTTTTTTGTTCGAAAGGCCGGTGTGGGCATGAATCCCGGACTCTCCTTCGGAGACCCGGGCAGTGGGTTTATGCGCCTGAATATCGGCTGCCCGAGGTCGGTCCTTGAGGAGGTCATCGGCCGCATTGAAGCGGCCCTGAACAGGGACTCGTCAGATCACTGATTTTGAAGGGCACAGTGCTCTTCAACCAGTTTCCAGTGAGGGGGTTCGTCCATGTCTGGCATGTCTCCCCGAGTTGGCCCGGTGGCTTCCCAGATCTGCCCACCGTGGCTGGCCAGGTCACCCTCCTCGTAGCTTTTCGAAAACAGCCATTGTTCCGGCCTTACACACATCCCTGACGCTGTTTCGCCCCGATGGGATTTCTCGTCGGTCGGATTGAATCCCGGCTTTCCGTCATTCGGTTTGTCGTTTGCATCGGCCCTTTTTCCGCTCTCGGGCAGGTTGCTGCAGTCGGGCACTGAGTCGAGCTTGATCCAGTCAAACGTGATACCCGGCTCCAGTCCTTTGTGCATCTCTCTGGATTCGTACCAATGCCCTTTGTGGAAAACCACGGCGTCTTCGGGGTAATAATGATCGGGGTTCCACGTGGCCGCGTCCGGGTCGCAGGGATCTGCGGCAGCCGGCGCAGACAGGCCAGCGGTTAACAGGACCAGAACCAGGCAAAAGAAGCTGCGAGAGTTTCCTGGGATACGTTCAATCATGGGTGTCTCCTTTTGCTAATTGCTCTGGGGATGGATAGTGGGTGCGTTTTCGGGTTTGTGTGGCCAGCACCAGCCCGGCAAGGATCAGTGCACCGCCGAAAACATGAAACAGCCCGAGTGATTCTGCCAGGAAAATGCCTGCCAGAATCGAGGCAAAGACAGGCGTCAGATACATAAAGATGGCCGCCCTGGCCGGGCCAATTTTATGCACACCGTGGTTCCAGAATCCATAGGCCAGGATCCCCGGGAAGATCGCGAAGTACAGTAATGGCATGGCGGTGCTTTTTGACAGCTCGAAGCCTCCGGAGAAGAAAATCAGATCTGTCAGGTAGAACGGCAGCACAACCAGCGTGCCCAGAAGAATCTGCGTGGTCAAAAAGGTCAGCGCAGGCAGAGGCACGGCCTGTCGTCTCAGTAGTACCGAGAACAGGCCCCAGCTGAATACTGCCGCCACCATGATCAGATCGCCCGGTTGGGCCCGGAGATTGGTCAACACCGAGAGGTCGCCGCGCGCGATTACGGTAACGATGCCGGTAATCGCCAGCGCGATACCCAACGCCTGAATCGGCCGGGTCCGGTCGCCGAGGAGGATCCAGGCAAGCAGAGCTACGAAAATAGGAATGGTGGCATTGATCAGGGCAATGTTGGTCGCGGTGGTTGTGGTGGCCGCCAGATACAGCAGGGTATTGAACGCTCCCACGCTGAAGGTCGCCAGCGCCAGCATGGAACCGAAGCGCTGGCGAATAATCTGGCGGTGGCGCCAGATACCGGGAAGCCCGAAGGGCAGCAGGATAGCCAGTGCGATCACCCACCGCCAGAAGGACATGGATAACGGTGGGATGTTCTCGACCGTACCCCGGGCCACCACGGCGTTGCCGGCCCAGAATAGCGGGGTGAGAACCAGCCCGATGTAGGCCAGGCCGGGAATACGTGAAAAAACTCCGGCGTTCTCGGAAGACACAAAGGCTCCTCTGGGGTTGGTGATGCCCGAAAAAAGCCTAGCATACTACTCTCCGGGAACTTCTGCCTCCGTACCAATGTGGTAGGCGGCGAAACCGGCCATCACGACCTGGTCCACGGCCATACCGATCACACGGCCATCACTGGTGGACCGGATGGGGTGCTGGGCGTTGGTGATCGGGTCGGAGACGTAACCGAGAATCTCACCTTCCGATACATTGGCCCCCAACTCAATTTCGCTGAACAGGATCCCGCCGTGATCGGCCCGGATCCAGTCGGAATCGTAGTAGACGGGTTCCGGATCGCCCCACACGAACATTCGGGAGATCATGCCCTGGCGCTCCATCAGGCTGGTGAGGCTGTTAACGCCGGCGCTGATCTGGTGTTGCTGGATACGGTGGGACTCGCCCGCTTCCAGCGTAACGGTGCGAATGCCGGCTTCCACCGCGGCCGTGCGCAACATGCCGGCAGAACCCGAGCTGTGCACCACCGCCATGCGGTCAAAGCCGCGGGTAAATTCCGCCACATCCGGATTGTTCATGTCGGCGCGAAGCTGTGGCAGATTGGTCCGCTTCAGTGAGCCGGTATGGATGTCGACCAGCATGTCGCACTTGCGAATCACGTTCTCGAATAGTGAGTGGGCAATCCGGTCCGCCAGGCTGCCGTTGGGGCTGCCCGGGAAATGCCGGTTGAGATCCCGACGATCGGGCAAATAGCGGCTGCCTTGCTGGAATCCAGGCAGGTTCACAATCGGCACGCCCACCACCGTGCCTGACAGTTTCTCCGGGTTCAGGTCGTACATGGTCTGGCGGATGATTTCGATGCCGTTCAGCTCGTCCCCGTGGACTGCGCCGGTGAGGCACAGGGTTGGGCCGGCGTTGATACCGTTAACCACCAGTACCGGCGTGGTCTGGGACAGGCCAGCAATCTGGATGCCTGGCGTCCAGGCCAGGCGGGTAGACGTGCCCGGCATGACATCGTTGTCGAGCAGGGTGAATACCTTGCCCTCGCGAATTTCGGGTTGCGGCTCGGGTTCGGCCACCGCTTCGGTTGCCATGACCTCGGATTCGGCGGCATCCGCGTCCGTGTCATCCGGCGCTGAGGCCTGAGCCTCCGGTGGTGGCGCCACCTGTTTCAGATCGATATTCGGCGCCACTTTCCGTGATGCTGCTGAGGGCGTATCGACACCGGCACCGCCCTGTGGGGCTTCCGGTTTCCGGGATTTTTGTTCCTGCCCTTTGGTCTGCAAGGGAGCCGACTGCTCAACGTCCTCGACGCTCTCGTCCTCGGCCAGTTCGGCAACCAGCACTTCGGATTTTTTGCTGGCCTTTGCCGAATCGGTTTCGGCCAAAAGCGGTGCCGACAGCCAGGGTATCACCAGGCCGATCAGCAGGATCCGGGGGGACGGTTTTTTAAGCCGCTCAAACAGCATAATTCCTCACGGTTCGTCAGTGTGCGCTCAAGGATAGAGTGCCTCTGTCGGTCATGAATACCGCTGTGACAAAGGTTTAATGCCACTTTCATGAAATCCGGGCAAGTGATAACGGATCCTTTTATACGCCTGAAACGTGATGAACAGTATGGGTGTTTTGCGAAATCCGGTGTGCTTTCGTTACGACCGCGTTAGCTCTCGTGTATGGCATGCCAGAGCTCGTTCTCCCGGAACGCCCTGTGCTCGGCCTCCAGTTTTAGCAAATGCGCCAGGGCGGACCGTGCCGCGAGGCCATGGATGGCCGCCGGAACATCGTCATAGGCTTTGGCGGTAAGGGCTTTCAGGTCCACCGGAGTGAGGGCTTCCAGCGCACGGGCCACCTTGTGCTCCCGGGACAGGCGGTGGGTGATCAGGAAATCGATCACCGCCTCCGGATGGCCCATCAGGAACCCATGGGCCGGGGCAATGTAGCGGGTTGATTCCGCTAGCAGGTCGTACAGCGACTCGATGTAGGCCTTCATGTCGCCGTCCGGCGGATTAATCACCACGGTCGAGCCCTGCATGATGTGGTCACCGGAAAACAGAAGGTTCTGGTCGACCAGCAGAAAACACAGGTGGTTCGACGCATGGCCCGGGGTATGCAGCACCTTCAGAACCCCGGCTTCGGTTACAATCAGATCACCGTGCTCCGGCTCGTCGTCGGCCCGGAACGTCTGGTCCTGGCCGGCACCCGGGGGTGCCGGCCAACCGAATACCCGGCAACCGGTGCGCTCTTTCAGGGCAGCAACGGCCGGCGAATGGTCCTGGTGCGTGTGGGTCACCAGAACCTGATCAATCACGCCACCGGTCACCTCCAGAATCCGCTCGATTTGAGTCTCGTTGGCGGGACCGGGATCAATCACCGTAAATCGTTCATGGCCCAGGATGTAGGTGTTGGTGCCCGGCCCGGTCATCATGCCCGGGTTGGGTGCCGTCAGCCGGACGACCCTGGCGGCAACCTCTACCGCCTCACCCGGAATAATCTCCGCCCGGGTGGAACCTTCACCTTCCGGATCCAGCTTGGCCGCCTCATCGTAGGCCGGCGCACCCGGTTCCAGCGTCACCGGCTTGCCCTTTTTCATCGCCGGCCAGGGCTTACTTGGATAGGGCTCCGGCGGATTGGCATGGGCGTAGCGCATCAGCGCCTCAGCGGTGTCGAAATCACTGAGTACCCGCAGCGTCCGGATCGTCGGCAACCCCAGCAAACACTGACCATTGCGATGATCCTCAAGGGCCTGCTCCGGACGGATCCAGGCATGATCAATCGTTTCCACCCCGTCATGACTGGCCAACTGACCTTCCGGGGCGGGCGTCACGAAAAACCGTGTATCGAAACGCCGTGGCGGCCCCGGCGGCGTGATCCAGTGGCCGAGATAGGCCAGCCGGTCCAACGGAATCGCCAGGCCGTGCTTTTTACACAGACTGGCCAGAGACAGATCGCCGTCGAACACTGATTTCCGATCCGCATGAGCTGGATGATCCCCGGCTATCGGGCTGCCCTGCTTATCCACCGCAACCAGAACCCCGGATTCCTCAAAACACTCCCGAACCGCCGCCAACATATAGTCTGCGCCGCCCTCGTCGACACTCATGGTCTGACTGATCTCGGCGTCTACGGTCCCGATAATATGGTCCTGGCCGTGAGTCTCGTTCTCCTCGACCCGTCCGCCAGGGAACACAAAATAGCCGGGCATAAACACGGCGTCCCAGGTACGTTGCAGCAGCAAGACTTCAAGGCCTTCGGTCGTATCACGAACCAGAACCAATGTGGCAGCAGGGCGAATATCCATAAAACTCCGATCGCAGTTTTTATAATAGAGTGCGCCTACAAAGTACGAACGATGGCGGGGAAAGGCCTTCCAAAACTGTCTGTCGCCATGGATGGCGACAGTCAAGCGTCACATGGACGTGCCGCTAGGAGCGTGTTTTGGAAGGCCTTTCCCCGCCGTCGCTACACCGAATCCAAAGGCGCCAAGGGTAAAAGGCAAGATAACCGATCTGACACAAAACGTCCCGAGATGAACACTAAAGTCGAACAGCGTATGATTCGCCCCAAGATACCCAGTGAAAACAGGAACCCCCGTGGCCCGAATCAAACTCTCCTTCCCGGATGACGTCTTCTGCTTCGAAACCAGGATGCCCGTCAGAATCACCGACATCAATGGCGCCAACCACCTCGGCAACGACGCCCTCATCTCCATGCTCTCCGAGGCCCGGGCCCAGTTCCTGGTCAGCTATGGCATCCAGGAAGCCAGCAAGGACGGCACCGGCATTATCGTCACCGATCTGGCCACCATGTACCAGTCGGAGTCCTTCTTCCCGGAAATGCTGCGCTTTGAAGTGGGCCTGATGGACTTCAACAAGTATGGCGGGGATTTCGTGTTCCGAGTCACCAAGGCCGAGAGCGGCCAGCCAGTGGCACTGGCGAAGTACGGCTTCGTCTTCTTCAACTACCACCGCAAGGAAGTGGTGCCGGTGCCCGAGAGTTTCCGCTCACGCTTTGCCTGAGGATATCTTGGCCTTAAGGCGCGTCATGCCGGCACGGTAAAAGCTGTAAGCCATGGCGCCTGCAAACAGATTGCCCACCAGTGCGCCGCTCATAAGCCCGTAGACTCCGTTGATCTGGCTACCGATCCAGAGCAGGGGCAGGAAACACAGGAACAGGCGCAGGGTGGATACCAGCAGGGCCCGCATCGCCATGCCAAGGGCATTGCACACCGACACCATCAGCATGCACACGCCCAGACCGCTGTAACTCAGAGGTACCCGCACCAGATAACCGGCGAGAACCTCTTGAACATCACTGTCGCTGGAGAACAGTTCCGACACCAACCCGGAAGCGACCACCCAGGTCAGGCCAATGGCCAGTTGCCAGACCACCACAAACCGGACCGCAAGGCGCACCAGTTTACGGATCTGCTCGATATCGCCGGCACCCAGCATTCGGCCAATCATCGGCGGCATCGACATGGTCAGGGCGAGCACCACCACAATGGAGAAAAATTCCAGGCGAGTGCCCAGACCCCAGGCGGCGACGGCGGCGGAGCCAAATCCGGCCACCAAAGCTGTCGCCAGCATGGCCGAGACAGCCGGCATAAGCTGGCTGACCATGGCCGGGGCCATGATGCCGTTCAGCTGTTTAAGGGCCTTCCAGAGAGCAAGCTCCCGCAAATCGAACCGGATCCATTGGCGTTTCAGAAGTTTCGGGTAGATCACCAGACAGCCGATTCCGAACGACGTGATGGTTGCCCAGGCGGCGCCGGGCAGTCCCCAGCCGAAAACAAAAATGTAGAGTGGATCCAGGGCGATGTTGGTCAGACTTGTGGCCACCATCATGTACCCAGGCAATTTGGTATCGCCGTGGGAGCGGCACACGCTGTAGCCGAAGTACAGGAACGCGCCGGTCCAGGCAGCCATCAGCCAGGGAATCCAGTACTGGCGGATCAGGGGTAGAAGTGAGTCTTCCGCGCCAAGCGCGGTCATGATGGGCCCCTGGAGAAACCAGAGAGTCACGCAAATGACGAAAACGAGGCTGCCGCCAACGGTAATGATCAGCCCGCCCAGCCGGTAAGCCCGAGTTTCATCGCCGGCTCCCAGTGTGCGGGAAACGATCGCCGTGGTGGCGATACCCAGTCCCACCTGAAGGCCGATGATCAGTTGCTGCATCGGCAGTGTGAAACCCAGGGCCGCCAGCGGATCCCGACCCAGCTGACCCACAAAAGCACTGTCGGCCAGCTGAAAGGTCATCAGGGACAGTACCCCGAAGAGCATGGGCCAGGTCATGCTGTAGAGCCGGCGGGCCAGTGATCGGTTGTCAGTGTTGGTCTGCACGGGGTGAATGGGGCCTTCGATTGGGGTTCGGGCTTTGGGCGGGGATTCTAACAGGTTCTGGTTTTGGAGCATGCAGTCGGCTGGGGGCGGGCTTCTGAAACACGCTGTGAATACATCCCTGTACGCTCGGCTCCGCCATCCATGGCTCCGCACGGTTTCAGAAGCCCGCCCCCATCCAACTGCCCCGAAAACCGGAGATATGTCCGGCGCTCAGGACGATAAGAAGCGTTACAGCACCTTCAGCGCCGCATCGTAATCCGGCTCATCCTTGATCTCATCAACCAGTTGGCTGTGCAGAACCTTGTTGTCTTCATCCAGCACAACCACTGCCCGGGCGCAGAGACCGGCCAGGGGGCCGTCCTGCATGGCGACGCCGTAGTCCTGCTGGAAGCTGTAGTTCCGGAAGGTTGACAGGGTTTCGACGTTTTTCAGACCTTCCGCACCGCAGAATCGGGCAGCCGCGAAAGGCAGGTCGGCGGAGACCACGAGGACCACGGTGTTGTCCAGGCTGCCGGCCTTTTCGTTGAACTTCCGGGTGGAGGCGGCGCAGACGCCGGTGTCAATGCTCGGGATGATGTTCAGGATCTTGCGCTTGCCGGCCCAGCTATCGAGTTTGACTTCTTCCAGGCCGCTGTTGGTCAGGGTAAAGGGGGGCGCGTTGTCGCCTGCCTCGAGGAATTTACCGCTCACATCAATGGGGTTGCCGTCCAGGTTAACGCTGCTCATGGTATTTACTCCTCGGTGTCGGGTTTAGAGTCTTACGTACTCTGTGTAGACCATTTTGGATGATTTTGCCTTAATTGCCGGTCGCACTTTGGGGTTCGAAACCTTTCGCAGGATAACGCTGAACCAGTACCAGATAACAGGCCATCGCAAGTGCTGCGCAGGCGGCGATGATCAAAGCCATAACCAGGGAGGTGCCATCGTGCAGGTGGCCGACCAGCACGCCGGCGACGGCGGCGACGCCCATCTGAGTGAAGCCGAACAGCGCTGAGGCGGAGCCGGCCATGGTGGGAAAGTTAGCCAGAGCGCCCGCCATGGTCTGAGGCAGCACCATGCCAGTACCGATCATGAACAGGGCTTGGGGCAGAATGACCGCCCAGACGTTGAACACCTCACTCAGTGCCAGCACGGCCATCAGACTGCCGCCGCCGACGGCGATGATCAGGCCACGAACCAGGATCTGGTCCGGCAGCAGGCGACGCCCGAGGCTAACGGCGGTCAGGTTACCGATAATGTAGCCGGCCACCATGCAGGCGAAGTAGAGGCCGAACTGTTCTGTTGGCACGCCGAGGAAGTCGATAAGCACGAACGAAGAGCCCGACAGGAAGGCGAACAGGCCGGAGAAGATCAGGGCATTGGTCAGGGTGTAGCCCACGAAGCTGATGTCCTTCGCGATGATCCGATAGTTCCGCAGCAGGCTGCAGAGCTTCAGCGATTGGCGATGCTCCGGACGCATGGGCTCTGGAATGCCAAACGCGACTACCACAGCCATTACCAGGGCGTAGCCACCCAATGCGAGGAACACCGATGACCAGCCGAGGTTGGCCGTCAGTATCCCGCCAATGGTCGGTGCAACCGCCGGCGCCAGGGCCATGATACTGGCCAGGATGGCGAGAATCTTGGCGGCTTCGCGGGGCGTATAGATATCCCGAATCGCCGCCCGACCCAGAACCGGGCCGGCAGAACCGCCAAGCGCTTGCAGGAAACGGCACAGAATCAGCGTTTCGATGTTCGTCGCCAGGGCACAGCCAATACTGGCAATGGCGAAAAGCACGAAACCACCAATCATGATCGGCTTGCGACCAAAACGGTCCGCTAACGGACCGCAAATAAGCTGTGCAATGGCAAAGCCCACCATGTACAGACTCAGTGTCAGCTGAACCTGATCGGTGCCGGTGCCAAAGTCAGAACCTATCTGTGGCAGTGCCGGCAGATACATATCAGTCGCCAGCGGCCCAAGGGCCACAGCGGCGGCGAGAAGTACCGTTGTCCAGACACTGGTCAAAGTCAGCATGTGTTTCCTAATGCGTTTTCAGAGAGTTACCGAAAGAGTAACGACAGGTCAGGTTGGGAAAGGCTTTCCAAAACTGTAGAGGGCCAAGGATGGCCCGAAACAAGCGCACATGGATGTGCTCGTAGCGTGTTTTGGAAAGCCTTTCCCAACCTGGCCGACCGCCGAGTAATGGCAGTCTAGGTGAGAGGGGGTAAGAAGATAACGCCAGCAAAGCTCATACAACCTATGAGCAAAACTAATTGATTAACTTTTCAGACCGTTGAGCGTAGCAGCAACGGCATTCACCTGGTTCCGCAGCCACTTGTGGGCAGGATCGTTCTGGTTGCGGCGGTGCCACAACATCAGCAGGGTAAAGGGTTTGAAATCAAAGGGCAGGGGAACCCAGGCGAAATCGCGGAGTAAGTGTTTGCTCATGCCTTCTGGCGCCGTGGCCAGCATATCCGTGCCCCGCAGGAATTCCGGCAGGCCCGAAAAGTTGGAAACCGTCACCACATTGCGGCGAACCAGGCCACGGGTATCCATGGCGGTTTCCACCGTTGGCTTCTCGCCAGTGGCAAACAGCAGGGCGATATGATCCGCCTTCAGGTATTCCGGCAGATCCGCTGGTGGTTTCCGGTACTCGGGGTCATAGAACACCACCATACGATCGGCCATCAGGCCCCGCTGCATAATGTCGGTCGCCTCCGGCGCGTGCGGAGAAATCACCAGATCACAGACATCCTTTCGCAACAGGTCTGCCCGAGGAATGCCGGACGGAATCACCTGGAGACTGATGCCTGGAGCCTCCTGCCGCAAGGTACGCACCAGGCCGGGCAAAAGCAGGTCCCGCTGGTAGTCATTGGCAGCAATCGTGAAGGTGAATTCGGCCGTGGCGGGGCTGAACGGCGGGCCTGATGACAAGGACTGCAGGTCATCCAGAATCTGGCGAATATGCGGCCCCGCCTGCAGTGCGTAGCGGGTTGGCACAATGCCGCGCCCGGACTTCACGAACAGGGGGTCACCCAAAGCCTGGCGCAGGCGCTCCAACGTGTGGCTCACCGCCGACTGGGTAACACCCAGACGTATCGCAGCACGGGACACGCTGCCTTCGTCAAGCACCGCCAGAAAAGTACTCAGGGCCCGGAAATCCAGGTTGAATGTATCAATCGGGTTCATGAATGGCAGTGTAACCCGAGGACTCCCGCGGTGCTACGGCGTCTTTATCGACTCGTTTGACCGGATAAAGGACGCGATGGCCCGAGCCAGATTATCGAACCAGGGGTTGTAGGTCAGCCGGCTGGTAAATACCGGTCGTTCAGTGTCGTGCCAGGCGCTGAACCAGAGATCTTGCTCCGGCAATTGCCGGCACCCCTCAAGGGAAATGTTGTTCGGTTCCAGGCAACGCTGCAGCGGCGCGCCGAGGCCATAGAGTTCGTTCTCCGGCGCAATCAGCAGAGACTGGTGAGAGAACTCCAGGATATTGGCGTCAGGCAGATAGCTGTTCAGGAAACGGATGCGCTGATCGGCCTGTGCGTCCGGCCAGGATTCACGGATGTCCCGAAAAATCACCATGGCGTTTCCGGGATTGGTAAACCGCTCCCGGAACTGCGTGACCAGATACTCGAGATTGATCACCGAGTCGGCCTCGGTTGCCGCCAGAAACAAAGGTATCTCAAGGCTTTCATGTTGCTTCATCCGGCTCTGCGCGGAAGAGATGACATCGCCGATCTGGCTGCCCGCGTTGAAGGAAAACGACTCGTACTTCACCGGATTAAGCTCGGGTTCTTTTTCCACGAAATCACCAAAGACGTCGGCAATGGGCGCCAGCCAGAGGTAATCCCGAAGACCATTGAGCTGCCAGGCGGGCGCGACCGCAATCAGGCCCGCCGGTCTTGGCCCCGTCTCCGAAAGAGCGTAATCCGTGGCCAGGGCGCCGCCCAGTGAAAAGCCGCCAATAAACGCCCGGTCCACATCCTGCGACAAGGCGACGAAGTGATGGCGTACCTGATCACGCCAGACGTCGGCGCTGGCCGTCACCATATCGCCGGGACGGGTGCCGTGTCCCTGCAGCAACAGAGTCCGGACTTCCACGCACTGATCCGCCAGATGTCTGGCCAGATCCCGGAAAACAAAGGGTGAATCGCTCAAACCATGAACGAGCAGTAGACCGGTTCGTTGCCCGGAGCTGCAATTTGCCGCCGGTGCTATCTGGTACGGCAGGTTCCAAAGAACCTGCTGTTCCCGCTCAAACCCTTCCACCGGAACCAGGTTGGTATCGACATAGGCCCGGACAGATTCCACATAGCGGTCGAAATCAGTCACAGGTTTGGCGCCCAACGTTGATGGCCCGGGGCTGTAGAGTTCAGTGCTGGTGGCGCAGGCGGCCGTGGTCGCCAGCACGAGTAAAACGAGCAAATTCCTGAGAATAGTCATAACCGGCGAGTGAGATTCGCTCCTTTCGTTTTTACTGTCGTCATTGCTGACTGCGTTGAGTGATCGTTCAAATTCCGATACTGTGATTTCAGTATACGATCCCGAACCGCCTTCCGGATGAGGAGCCCCAACGATGAGCATGACTCTCGCTTTCGATGTCTACGGAACCCTGGTTGACCCCATGGGCATGTCCCGCCTTCTGTCGGAGGATGCCGGCGACAGGGCAGAATCCGTTGCAGCTCTGTGGCGGGAGAAGCAGCTGGAGTTTTCCTTCCGAAAGGGCCTGATGAAAGTCTACGAAGACTTCGGTGTCTGTACCCGGCAAGCTCTGCGCTACGCCATGGCCACCCACAAACTGACCCTGTCCGAAGAGCGCGAAAACGCCCTGATGGCAGCTTACTTATCGTTGCCCGCGTTCGATGATGCGTTGACGGCATTGAAAACATTGAAAGGGCAGTATCCGCTGTTTGCGTTTTCCAATGGAAGCTACCCGGCGTTAGAGAAGGTGTTGGGGCACAACGACCTGTTGGACCAGTTTGAGGGACTTGTTTCGGTGGACGACATCAAAACCTTCAAACCCGACCCGGCTGTATATACCTATGCCCGGCGAGCCACTGGTGCCTGGGAAAAACCCCTGTGTCTTGTGTCCAGTAATGCCTGGGATGTTATCGGCGCCCGAGCTGCAGGATTACTCGCAATCTGGGTACAGAGGGATCCGAACAAGGTATTTGAAGACTGGGGGATTAAGCCATCAGCGGTGATCAACAGTCTTTCAGAACTAGAGGCAACACTGAAAAACCTCTGAAGTAAGAGGAGGCGGGTGTTGGGGTAGGCTTTCCAAAACTGTAGAGGGCCAAGGACGGCCCGAAACAAGCGCACATGGATGTGCTCGTAGCGTGTTTTGGAAAGCCTACCCCAACACCTGCCGGCAATCTCCAAAGCATCCGAGGCAGAGGACTCAGTCTGACCGAACAGCCAGCCAATCCGCCAACTCCAACCAACTCTGACGCGGAGCTTTGCTCCCGGCAAGAATGCCCATATGACCACCCGGCACAACCCGGAAGGTCTTGTCCGAAGAGTTCACATGATCCATCACCCGCTTCGCCGCACCCGGCGTCACGAGCGTATCGTCGCCGCCAGCGATGGCCAGTAAGTTGGCACTCACATTGTCCAGCCTCGCAACGTCTTCGCCGATCTGTATTTCCCCCTTGGACAACTGGTTGTCGATCCAGACCCGAACCACCGTGTCCTGAATGATCCCGCCGGGATAAGCCACCATACGGTCAAGAAACGCCGACGTGGTGGCGTGGCTGGTGACAAACTCCCGGTCACCCAGCCGGATGATCAGCTCCCAGTAACTCATCACGCTGGCAATCGGATTGGTCAGCTTGAAACCGATGGTATTGGCCCAGCCCGGGGTATGAAACCAGTGTGGTTTGACATCGTGAAGCCGAAAGCCGGTCCGTTCCCGGACAAATCCGGCCACGTCTGCCATGCGCTGATTCACAAGCCCCAGAATCCCTGACGCGTGACTGTCGATCGGCGAGCCCAGCACGATGGCGTTGCGAACGTGCTGATCGTTGCTGAGAGCAGAATAGAACAGCGTGAACATGCCGCCCATGCTCCAGCCATGCAGCGATAGCTCCTGCTCACCGCTGTGTTCCCGCACCCGGTTCAGATAGGCCGGCAACAACTCGGCCACATAGGTATGCAAGTTATAGTGGCTGTGCTCCCGGGTTGGCGTGCCCCAGTCGATCAGATAGACCTCGAACCCCTTGGCCCGCAGAAACCGCACCAGACTGCGCTGGGGAAACAGATCATAGATCAGCATATTCACCGCCAGCGGTGGCACGATCACAATCGGTGTCCTGTGCGCTTTTCGCTCAACCGCGATGGTCTCCCCGTCCAGCTCGATAAAATCCTCGGCCAGTGGCGGGTAGTAACGCAGACTGACCAGACCGTCGGTATGCAGGGTTTCAAAAGGAGTCTGCCCGGCCTGAACCAGGCTGGCGGCCCGGAATACCCGGTCAAAGGCGTTGCCTGCGTACAACGCTGTCTGGCGGGTAACGCCCGCTGCGCGATCAGCGGCTGATTTGAAGAGATTGGCCATGGGACTATCCAAAAAGACAATGATTCAGAATGATGACGAACACAACGTGCTAAAGCCTGAACCCGCAGGCTGGGGCAAGAATAGGGCAAATGCACCCTTCGGGGCCATGGCAGAAGTGTCCAAACCGGTGGGCAAACCGGTCACTTCAGGCCACTGCCCAACGAGGCCTGTGGTTGTTATCATTAAGTCCCATTTGGAAAGAACAACCAGAAAAACAGGACCGCCATGCTCAGCTTTCTCCCTGCCCCCGTGATCGGTGTACTCAACTCCATCCTGCTGGGAATCAACACCCTGTTCTGGTGCATACTGCTCTACATACCGGCCATCCTGAAACTCATCATCCCGATCAAGGGCTTCCGGGTACTCTGCACCCGAGTCATCATCTGGATAGCCGAGGCCTGGGTCGCCTGCAACACTGGCTGGATGAAGCTTACCCATGGCACAAAATGGGAGGTGAAAGGTGCCGAGAACCTCAAGCGGGAAAGCTGGTACCTGGTGCTGGCCAATCACCAGAGCTGGGTGGATATCTTCGCCATGCAGCGGGTCTTCAATCACCGGGCGCCGTTCCTGAAGTTTTTTCTTAAGCAGCAACTGATATGGGTGCCCGTCATAGGCCTGGCATGGTGGGGCCTCGATTTCCCCTTCATGAAGCGTTACACGAGGGAGTACCTGATCAAACACCCGGAGAAACGCGGTGAAGATTTGCGGGCAACGCGTCGGGCCTGCGAGCAGTTCCGCCATACCCCGGTCAGTGTGATGAACTTCGTTGAAGGTACCCGGTTTACCCAGGCCAAACACGATAAACAGAAATCGCACTACAAGCACCTGCTGACACCCAAGGCTGGCGGTGCGGCCTTTGTACTCGACGCCATGGGCGACTCGATCCAGACCCTGGTGGACGTGACTATCGCCTATCCGGACGGGGCGCCCACGTTCTGGGACTTTATCTGTGGCCGGGTAAAGGAAGTCAAAATGGAAATCCACACCGTTGATATCCCGGACCATCTGAAAGGCCGGGACTATTCAACGGATGCCGAGCACCGCCGGAACGTGAAAAACTGGTTGGGGGATCAGTGGCAGGCCAAGGACGAGCGGTTGGAGCAAATGCTGGCCCGATAAATATCGGGAATCAGCTGTCGGAATCATCCTCCACCTCATCCGGATGTTCACGCTTGTAACGCTCCCATTCTTCCCAGTCGTGGGGCGTTCCTGCATGGGGCCTTCGCAGATGTTTGGCATGCTCCATGGCGTTGTTGCGGAGGCTGTGGTCCCGCTCTTCGTCTTCCTTGTCGAAACCGTACTTTTTCAGAAATTCATCGGGAGTGATGGGCATGGCGCACCTCCATCATCGGATCATGTCCTGATTGATACGATGCGCCTGCCATTGTGGTTTTTCAACCGCCGTCAGGGCTGCTCTGGCTGGCAATCTCCTGTGCTTCCACCAGCTTGAAATTAATCTGCCTGCGCTCGTCATCCACCCCGGCAAAGCTGACCGTTACCGGTTGTTCCAGCTGGAAAATGCGTCCGTTCTTGTTGTGGATAAGGCGCATGGTAACCGGATCAAAGCTGTACTTTCCGTCAAGATCCTTGCAGCTGACGAACCCTTCCAGCCCGTTGGCATCCAGGCGAACGAAGAAGCCGGCAGGCACGGTGCGGCTGATAACGCCGGCCATGGGCTCTTCGCCGAGCGTTTTGGCAAAGTCACTCTTGAGCCAGGCTTCCAGACTGTTGGCGGCCTGTCGGGCGCGGATCTGGGCGGCTTGTAGGGCCTCCAGCTGATCCTCACTCAAGGCTTTCATGGGGGTATCCCACAGCGCCGATTTGATCAGCCTATGCACGTAGAAGTCGGAGAACTTGCGCAGTGGCGAGGTAAAGGTGGTGTAGGCATCCAGGCCCATACCATGGTGTGGAGCCGGCTTGAAGCTTAACTCGGCCCGGGCCAGTTGGCGGGACAGTATGGCCTTGACCGGTACCTCTGCCTCCAGGGCGTCGGTTTCCTTCATCAGCTTTCGGAAGCCCTCGGCCTGATGGGCATCAACCCCGGACAGGTGTGGTGCGTGACTGTCGATCAGCGCCCGGATGTTGTCGGCGCGATCATCTCGCAGTCCTGGATGCTGGATAAACAAACCGGCGGTCTGGTTGGTCAGGAAGTCCGCGGCGCAGCGGTTGGCAGCGACCATGCACTCTTCCACCAGACGATGGGCTTCATTCTGGATGGACGGTTCGATCAGCCGGATACGCTTGTTTTCATCCAGCCGGAGGCGGAATTCCGGGCGGTCGCCGCTCAGCAGCGCATGCTCGCTGCGCCATTTTCTGAGCGCTGTCGCTGCCTGGTGAAGTTGGTCCAGACTGTTGGCGACGGCGTCCGGCAGTGCCTTGATGTCGTCGTCTTCCCGGCCTTCGATCAGATTCGAGACCAGCTCGTAACTGAGTTTGCCCTTGGATTGAATAACCGCTAGATGAAAGCTGTAATCGCCAAGGCTGCCATCATTGTTAACCTGAAGGTCGCATACCAGGGCCAGGCGCTTGGCCTCCGGCATCAACGAGCACAGGCGGGTGCTGATGCTGTCTGGCAGCATGGGCAGGGGCTCGCCCGGGAAATAGATAGCGGTAGCCCGATTGAACGCTTCCTGTTCCGCCGGGCTGGCGGTGTCGATCAGGGCGGTCGGATCGGCAATGGCAATCGACAGCGTCCAGCCGGTGGCGTTGGGTTCGGCCAGCAGGGCATCGTCCATGTCCTGGGTGCCCGGGCTGTCGATGGTCACATACGGGCGATCCGTTCGGTCTTCCCGTCTGGCTTCCCGGGATTCGATATCGCTGTCGCTAAGGCTGTCGGCCTGTGTGCGCACTGAGTCCGGCCAGGCGTCCGCCAGGTCAAAGGTTGCGAGGGTGAAGGAACGCTCGATGCCGGGTTCCCCGGCCTTGCCGATCACGCGCAACACCTTGGCCTGGCCCTTGCCGTCCTTGATCGGATGCTTGTGAATCTGGCAGTAGATGAAGTCGTCCGGCTGGGCATTCATTCGCTCTTTGGGCGGGATGAAGATCCAGCGGTTGATGCCCGGGGTCTCCGGTACCACAAAGTGCCCTTTGCCCTTGACCAGGTAACGGCCAACAAACGTATTCAGGCGGGTTTCCAGCAGTTCGTCCACCAAGCCCTGGGTCTTGCCTTTCTCAACTTCCTGCTCGGTGACGTTCACCCGGTCGCCCGGCAGCACCTTCTGCATCTCCTCCGGTGGCAGGAAAACATCCCGACCCTCATCGAGCGCAACAAATCCGAAGCGGCCATTGGTGGCTTTGACAGTACCGGGGAAAACCACCTTGTTTTCCTTGATATCCGATTTCAGCTGGCGCAACTGGCTGAGGGCGTCGGCTTTGAGCATGAAGTAACCTGGCTGGTAAATAATGAATGATGGGGCGGAGTATAACGGTTATGGCTCTATGCGTCAGATAGCAGAATCCGCAAATCAGATTTCTGTCCAGAATCTCTGGAGGTTGGCCAGTGATTTGGTGAGCAGATCAAATTCGGTCGTTTTGCCCTCACGTTCAAACAGCTGTCGCCTGGCCGTGTCCAGATCAAAGAGCACTTCCCGCTGGGCCGGTTCCCGAATGGTGCTCTGGGCCCAACCGATAGCGACACGGCGTTGGCCCCGTGTGACCGGATCAACCCGGTGCAGGGTTGAGGACGGATAGACCACCGCGGCGCCAGCCGGTAATTTGTAGGATTGCTCACCGGCCGTGGTTTCGGTAACCAGTTCGCCCCCGTCGTAGCTTTCAGGATCGTCCAGGAACAGCGTGAAGGAAACATCGGTCCGCAACCTGCCGGCCCCCCGGCCCATCACGGGATCGTCCACGTGATTGCCGTAGGTCATACCATCCCGGTAGCGACTGAATATGAGAGGTGTGACCTTGGCAGGCCGCACTGCCATCTGGAACAAGGGGTGTTCCGTCAGGGCTTTTTCTACCTCGGTCCGAAGACTTTCCGCCTGGCCCCCGGACACCTTTAATTGCTCGTTGTTTTTGACCAGCTTTGCATGCCACCCGGCTGTGCTCCGCCCGTCCTGAAACTGGCCACCGTCAAGGGCGTTGCGGATTCGCTGGAGCTGTTCAGGGGTCAGGATCTGGTCGATACAGATAATCATGGTTATCTCAACTCTTAATGCGAATAATTTGCAATCAGTATAAGCTTTGGCGCATGATGCACCACTATCGATTCACCATCAATCTTACCGTTGTTGATGAAGAGCAGCAGGCGGTTTTTAACAGGAGAAAGAACGGAATGAAGAATGAAAAGCTGAAGCTCTGGACCGGCATCGGCATGGCGACGCTGATTGCCAGTTCGGGAGTTGTCGCAAGCGAGCACAAGGAAAAGCATCACGACGGCATGATGAACTCTGGCTCAGCGGAAGGCGGCGAGGGCGGAGAACACCATGGTGGTGAAGGTGGCGAGCACCACGGTGGTGAAGCTGGCGAAACCGGTGCGGCGTTCAGCTACTTTGCCGCCGGTGGCGAAGGCGGAGAAGGTGGAGAAGGCGGAGAAAGGGGATCTTCAGCTGTTTCTCCTGTCGACTCTGACGGCGCCTATGTTGCCATGTTGCAGATGATGCAGGGTCATTTGATGGCGGCTCGTGAATTGATCAAGGCGGGTCAGGTCGCTGACGGGCGTCCACATCTGACGCATCCCTGGGTTGAGCTCCACGGCATGGTTGCGCCAGGTCTCGAAAGCCGGGGCCAAAACGATCTGAGTGAACCTCTGGAGACGCTGGCAAATCAGGCCGGCGGGGTTGAGCACTGGAGCGACATTAACAAGGAGTTCCAGGCGGCCTGGGTGGCTCTGGAGAAAGCGGTCAAAGCTGCCGATAGCAAGGGCGCACAGAGCGCCGGAACCGTCTCGAAAGTGGTCCTCTCGCTGACCAAGCAGGCGGTTCTGGAATATGACGAGGCGCTGGAAGACGGGCGCTTTGTTGCCGTGCACGAATATCAGGACGGGCGCGGCTTTGTGAGCTCCGCTCGTGACTATCTGGATAGCCATCAGTCCACACTGAAAAAGCAGAACAAGGAAGCCTGGCGCGATGCCGTGAAGGCACTGGACGAGCTCCAGAAAGCCTGGCCGTCAGCCGTGCCGCCGGAGCAGCCAGCCATTCCCGTGGCTAGCGTCTATTCGGCCCAGGCCCGGCTGGAGTTGGCCCTTGCACCGTTCCTGTACTGATTGTTGATGTTGACGGGGCCTCTGATTGGAGGCTCCGGCTTTTCCGTCAGTCTTCGGAAAGCGCGGTTTCATCATCCAGCGTGTCGATGCAGACCTGGTTACGGCCACCGGCTTTCGCACGGTACAGCGCGCGGTCGGCGTGTCTGAGAATGGTATCGCTGGTGTCACCGGGTCGGGCAAAAAATCCGCCGACGCTGACTGTGACCGCAGCACCGGTTTTTCGGCTCTCCTGTTCCACCAGTTCCCGAATTCGCCGGGCAATCTGTTCCAGCGTGCCCTGGTCACACGGTGACAGCAAAACCACGAACTCGTCGCCGCCCCATCTTCCCGGATGATCGTAGGGCCGAACGCCGGCTTTGAGCCAGAGTGCGACACGGCAGAGAATCTGGTCGCCCGCCTGGTGGCCGAGGCTGTCGTTGATCGTCTTGAAATGATCAATATCCAGCCAGATAACGCCAAACCCGCTGTCCTGTCGACGGGCCCGCTGAATCTCTTCTTCCATTATCTCGTCCAGCCCACGACGGTTCTTGAGACCGGTCAGAGGATCAATTCGGGCCAGTCGGCTCAGCTCATCCGTGCGTTCGGCCACTTTTGCTTCCAGCTCCCGCGTAGACTGACCGAGTTTCTGGGCCATTTTTTCGAAATGGTCGGCCAGCCAGCCAACCTCATTATCCGGTTTTTCGAGGCGGGGCAGGTCAAAACTACCCTCGCGGACTTTTTCCACCGCGTGTTCCAGACTCATGATGGGCTTCAGAATCCGCGATTGGATAATGAAATGGAACAGCAATAGGCTCACAAGCAAGGTCACAAGGAATACGGCAACGAGCGGCCAAAGGTAGCTCTGGGGTAGAAGTGTGTTCAAATCCAGAAGAGTAATTTCAAACCAGCCAATGGCAGGCAGAAAGGCAACCCCGGCCAGATGTTTGCGGCCATCCACCGTCACAAAGCCGCTTTCCACCTGACCGGCCTGGTCTCCGCGCTTTTTCAGCAGCTGCAGCATACCGAGGATCTGCTGTTTGTCCTGAGGATCGTCGAACAAAAGGTCGACCGTGTTCTTCTGCCCTTCGGGTTTGATGATGCTGGCGAAATCTATGTAGTTGCGGTCGCGGTAGAGCTGTATGGCACCGTTGTAATCGACGAACAGCGTGGTGATGCCTTCCTGCCCGATGTCGACAATATCCTGCAGGAAAGCGTCGAGGCTAAGGCCGGTACCGACCATGCCGACAATCTCGCCAGCCTCGTCCCGCATCAACACATCGATCCAGAGCTTGGTGACCCCGAGTTCGGTATCCGGATTCACGTTGAGATGGAAGTCGCGGCCTTCTTCTATCAGCTGGAAAAACCAGGCGTCGTCGGGCTTCTCCTTGTCGAGAACGTACCGGAACTGGCTGCCGGCGTACTCATTCTCTGCGTTGTTGTAGTAATAGTGGCCGTTACCGACCAGCGCGACAAAGTAATTGTTGTCCCGGAAGTTGGAACGAAAACTCTCCATCTGGCGAATGGCTTCAGACTTGAGCGTTTGGTTATCGGGATTGGCGGCCCAGTTGATCAGTGCGGAGGAGTTGGCCATCTGTTTGGCCAGCCCAATTTCCCGTTCGAGGGACTGCAGCAGTCGGGCGCTGTCGTAGCGCACCTGTATTTCCGCTACCTGTTGGCCCCAGCGTTCGATGATATTTTCGGATAGCTCCCGATAGGCCAGCCACGATGCCAGTGAAGCCACGACTATCAGGCTGGCGGCCAGACCAAGGATTCGGGTTTTAATACTCAACGAGGGTCCCTCTCGGTTTTTCTGGGTTTCTGGGCGCCAATGATAGAACACTGGTTAATCAGAGTGTAGAAAAAACAGACAGGGCACGGAACGTTTTCGGGAGGGAAACATTGTCGCAAGGGCCGCTGATGCAACGACCCCTGCCTGGCGATCAATACTAGTTATGCTCGGAAAAAATGCGTGTCTGTCCTGACTCGTTGAACAGGATGACCTTGTAGTGGTCTTTCCTGTCGCCCATCTCCATGCCCGGAGATCCGATGGGCATACCCGGCACGCTGAGGCCTGTGGCTCGGGGCGCTTCGCTGATCAGGCGCTTGATGTCGTTGGCCGGAACGTGGCCTTCAATGACGTAATCGCCGATAAACGCGGTGTGGCAGCTACCCAGACCGGCAATCAGACCGGCATCGGCCTTGATTCTGCCCATGTCGTTGGTGTCGGTTGCTTTCACCTTGAAGCCATTCTCCTCAAGATGATCAATCCAGTCACCACAACAGCCGCAGGTTGGGGATTTGTAAACATGGATGCTCTGGGCCGCGCCGCCGGCCAACGCCGTGGTGCTGAACCCCAGGGCCGCCATCAGACCAAGAGCCAGAGTGTGCTTTTTCATGGCAAATACCTCAGTGGTGATGTTGATGTTCATTGGAGCCTTTGTCGTCGGAACCGGAGAGCCAGAACCACCAGACGATGGCAGCCATCAGGGCAAATCCTCCGGCATTGACCAGCAGGGTTTCCATCAGTTCCGCTCCTTTTGTTGTTTCGGATCACTGTGCCCGTTGCTCTGTTCCGGCCGGTGGCTGGTTCGGAACAGCCTCAAACGGTTGGCGTTTGAGACCACGGTGACCGATGACAGTGACATCGCGGCGCCAGCCAGAATCGGGCTCATCAGTATTCCCCAGACCGGGTAGAGAAGGCCGGCGGCCACCGGAATACCGAGGGTGTTGTATACGAACGCGCCAAACAGGTTCTGGTGAATGTTTTTCACGGTGGCACGGGAGATCTCGATGGCGTCGGGAACGCCGTGCAGGGAGCCCCGCATCAGGGTGATGCCGGCGCTCTCTATCGCCACATCGGTACCCGTGCCAATGGCAAAGCCGACGTCTGCTGCCGCCAGGGCCGGAGCGTCGTTGATGCCGTCGCCGACCATGGCGACGATGTGGCCTTTGCCGCGCATCTCGCTGACCACCTCGGCCTTGTCTTCGGGCAGGACTTCCGCACGGTAGTCATCAATACCCGCCTTTTTGGCGATGGCTTTTGCCGTGGCGTCGACATCGCCGGTTACCATCATCACCTTGATGCCCGCCTCGTGGAGGCGCTGGATAGCGGCTTTGGAGTCCGATTTGATCGCATCGGCCACCCCAATGACGCCGAGGGCCTCGTTGCCCAATGCCAGGAACAGGGGCGTGCCGGCCTCTTCGGTAATGGCGCGGGCGGCAGCGGCCAGATCGTCCAGAGCAATGCCCTGGTCTTCCAGCCAGCGACGATTGCCCAGACGCACGGGCTTGCCGTCGAGTTCACCTTGCACGCCTTTACCATTCAGGGCCTCGAAATCGGTCACCTTCTCGTGCTGAACGCTTTCTTCTTTGGCCCGCTCCAGAATGGCCTCGGCCAGAGGGTGTTCGGAGTGTTGTTCCAGACCGGCCGCGAGGGCCAGCAGGCGTTGCTCTTCACCTTTGCTGGCATGAACCCGGGTAACCGCCGGATGGCCTTCCGTGATGGTGCCGGTTTTATCCAGTATGACCAGATCCAGTTTGCCAGCGGTTTGCAGGGCATCGCCCTGGCGAATCAGCGCGCCGTATTCGGCGGCCTTACCAACACCGACCATCACCGACATGGGCGTCGCGAGGCCCAGGGCGCAGGGGCAGGCGATGATCAGCACGGTGGTGGCTGCCACCATCATGTGAACCACGGCCGGTTCCGGCCCCACGTTATACCAGACCAGCGCCGCCACTACCGCGATCAGCATGACGGTCGGCACGAACACCGAAGAAATCTTGTCGGCAAGCCGACCGATGGCGGGCTTGGAGCCCTGGGCTTTCTTCACCAGTTTGATGATCTGCGCCAGTGCGGTTTCACTGCCTACCCGGGTGGCCTCATAGACGATCGAACCGTGGGTATTCAGGGTGCCGGCAGAAACCTCATCGCCTTCCGATTTGCTCACCGGCATGGGCTCACCCGTGAGCATGCTCTCATCAATGCGGGTCGAGCCTTCGGCAATCAAGCCATCGACCGGTAATTTCTCCCCGGGCCTTACCCGGATATGATCGCCCTTGCGAACCTCCTCGACCGGAAGGTCCTGCTCTTCACCATCGCGAATCACCCGCGCCGTTTTTGCCCGCAGGTCCAGCAACCGGCGGACCGCCTCTGAGGTCTTGCCTTTGGCCCTGAGTTCCAGCGCCTGACCGAGATTGATCAGGCCGATAATCATCGCCGAGGCCTCAAAGTAGACATGACGAGCCATCTCCGGCAGCGTACCGGGAATACTCGCCACGACAATGGAATAGAGCCAGGCGGTGCCGGTACCCAGGGCAATCAGGGTGTCCATGTTGGCATTGTGGTGACGGAACGCCTTCCAGGCACCGGTGTAGAAATGCCCGCCGGTGGCGGCCATCACGATCAGTGTCAGCACACCCAGTCCGAGCCAGGTGCCCTGATTGGCGTCGGTCACCATCATGGTGCCGAAGCCCATGCCCCAGACCATCAGCCCAAGCCCCAGGCCCAGACTCACCGCCATCTTCACCAGCAGGGTCTTGTACTGCTTCCGGTCTTCCTCCTGCTTGCGGTCATCGGCTTCGTCCTCGTCCTCAATCACGCTGGCGCCATAACCGGAACTCTCGACCGCCTTCACCAGCGCCCCGGGATCGGCATCACCCGTGGCTGTGGCGGTGTTGTCTGCCAGGTTCATGTGGGCATGACTGATACCGGAGACCGACATCAGGGCCTTCTCAATTGTGTTTACACAGGAGGCACAGGTCGCTCCCGTCACCGACAGATGAATCTGCCCGTCCGCACCGGTTGTCGCTTCAGAGCCCGTCGGCGCCGAATCTTCTCCGGTTGTCTGATCTTCAGGGTTTTCGATGGAGTCGGCCTTTTCCTCATTACCTGAAGAACAGCAACTGTTCGGCCCGGCGTCGTCCTGGAAAGGCTCAGCCGGGTAGCCGGTCTCGGTAACAATACGCGCCGCCTCAGCGGCATCTACACCCTCCGGCAAAGCCACGGTCTGCTTTTCCAGATCAACCTCGACCAGCCCGGTATCGCCGGTCAACGGTTCCAGTGCGTTGCGAATCTTCTTCGCACAGCCCTGACACGACGCTCCGGAAATGCTGAGTGTGGTTTGTAAAACAGGTGTGTCAGTCATTCAGAATCACCCCTTGCTCTGTTCGCTCGCCCCGCAACAGGGCGCCGGATCATCCCAGTGTTCGATCAACCGGCAAATTGTATGGCCATCGGGCGTGCCATCCGGCATGTCCTGCCAGGCCGCCAGCGCAGCGGTCATCCGTGTGCGCAGTTGCTGCAGCTCCCGAATCTCCCGCTCAACCTCTGCCAGCCGGTGTTGAAACACATCCCGAACCATCGGACACGGCGAATGATGGTCGTCCGCCTGATCCAGAATCTGCCGTATTTCAGGCAACGAAAATCCCAGCTGACGGGCCTTACGGGCAAAGCGAAGCCGTCGAAGATCCTCGGTATCGTATTGCTGGTAGTTGTTGTCCGGGTTACGGGTTGGTTTGAGCAGTTCTTCCCGGGTGTAGAAACGCACCGTATCCGGATTAACACCAGCGGCTTCTGCAATCTCTTTTACTTTCATTTGCCTCAACTCCCCAGTAGGAGATTGTCGGGAACATATCACTACAGTTGGCGGAGTGTCGGTGCGGGGCGGGCTTCCGAAAATGCTCTGAGCCATGGACGGCTCAGAGCAAGCGTACACGGATGTACTTGCAGTGGTTTTCGGAAGCCCGCCCCGCACCGATACGGCGAACTCCAAAATATTAACGATAGACTAAAACCTGTGAGCAACTCACAGGTCAAAGGTTTTTTGGGGTAATAGAGAATGAGGGTGTCGGGCGAACGCTACGAGGCACTGAGGAAGTTTACTCAGGCATTAGTCCGCCTGAACGGTAATATCTGCGCAAGCAGATCTTGACGCTTTCTTTGAAGCTGGCTTTTCACCCCAACAGGCATTAGACGTCTCGCTTGGTATCTCCATCAAAGTAATGAGCAACTATACAAACTCAATTGCAGGAACCCCTTTGGATGATGTTGTAAAGGCATACAAGTGGCGTAAACCCAAGATAGAATTGCGCTCATAAAGCATTGAATTACAGGATTTTGCAGAAATAACTGTAAGTGAGAGAGTCATTGGGCCTTTGCTTGGCATTTTGTATCGGTGGTTTAAAGAAATTAACGGTTTGGCGTCGTCAGAATTCCGGGTGATCTTACCGGCATGGCAGAGAATTCTTCCCTTCTTCTTCTGTTTCCAACGCGATTGATCTTTTGTTTGTCGTAACAAACACGCTCCCAGCTCACTCTCTACCATGGAGATGCACTTGGTAGCTCGATACTGAATAAGACCGTTCGACTTTTACGTCCGTGCAAAACTTCACGGTAAGCGCTTTGTTGTTATGCGCCTGTTCAGCGGTCGGAAAACAGAAAGTCAGTATCTTTCTTTGATGAATGGCTCGGCTGAGAGGTGGGGCTTGCTTGGATATGCCGTGAGTTGGAAAGCGCGTGCATGTTGTTTTGGTTGGAGGCTGCTGTGGCAATTTCTCAGATTCAATCGCTGGCTGATTTGGGTGATATTGTTTTTCGGAATCAGCTTGTTTTGCTGAGATTTTATGTTGCTTGTGGTCAGCAACGTGATCAACAGAATTCTGTATTGGTAGCGCTCCAGAACAGTGGGTTGGTCGATCAGATCGTCGAAATAGATGTCGAAGCGTCGATAGAGCTTGCTTTTAAGTTCTTCATCAAATCGGTTCCGACATTGGTGCTATTACAGGGAAATGAGGTATTGGGGTACGCAGATGGAGAGCAATCAGAGACGGCTCTCGCCAGCTGGGTGCGGAGTTTTTAAATGTAGTTTTTCTGTTAGGAGGTTTGGGCTTAGCACAGTGTCAGCCCTTTGCCGGGCGGAAGTTCGCCCGGCTTTTTTTAAGAAATTTTTACCAGGTAGTTTGGCAAAGAAGGCTCTGAGATAACGGATAGGGACTTCATCCTTTCCAAAGTCCTGGTTTCTGCGTTGAGCAAGTGATCATGAAGATGCTCTGATGCTTCAGAGTGCTTCCCGGCGATCAGCGACTCAATAATAGCAAGGTGCTCGCGAAGGCCAGGTTTTTCAACTGACGCCCTTACTGCGTCGCTAAAAACCAGCCCGACAACCAGAGGCGTCAAGCTTTGATTGATAAATTTGGCGATTTTTTTATTCGGGTTGAATGAGTGGCATCGCTGATGAAGGTCAGCTTCAATCGTCTCCAAAAGCCTCGGATTCTTGTCCTCTGGAGTTTGCGTAAGTGCTTCCTGGAGGCGAAGTTTCATCTGCTCAAGGAGTTCCACCGGAATCAATGGTCCGCAGGTTTCAAGGGAATAAGGCTCTAACAGCCTTCTTGTTTCAAAATCCTGCTTTACATCCCGAGCCGTGAGCGGCCCTGTAATCCAGTGCCCTGTACTGTCTTTTCCAACAAGCCCCTCGTCCATCAGTTTGCCGAGAATTTCCCTGGAGATTGTCCTGCTGACTCCAAAATGCTGGGAATGCTTTTCAGAGCGGATCCTGAATTGACCAAACGTCATAGCGATTGAGGTGGATCTTTTAGTCGCTCTGTAGACATCGTCAATAATATTAGCCTCTGCGGGAGCGCTAGTCTGGGCTTTGTCGTCCAAACCAAGCGTCTCTGGGCGAATCTCCTCCCTCAGGATGATGTCGGAGTTGTCGGTTTTGTAGCCTCTGCCTTCGAACTTAAACAGCTTGCCTTCTTCATGCAGCTCGGCCAGGGCACGCCTTACCGGGGCTCGACTTGTTTTGAAGATCTCAGCGATTGGTCTCTCGAGAATAACCTGTCCTTCCGGAAAAGCTCCCCTTTCAAGCGCCGCCTCCAGTGCGTCCTTGATGACCTCAAAATTCGGTTTTTTCCCACTAGCCCTTTGTTTTGCCAATGCCTTTTTCCTCCCGAAACGCTTGTCGGAGCATAGCGACTTTGCACTGTAATGCAAATTGGACCTAACAGAGCCGCGCTAATCACAAATAGGTATTGTATCCAATAGTCATTTTCAGCTATCTTTCGAAAATAGAACAATACCTGGAAGGCAATTGTGATGAGAATTAGCGAAATTCTTCGTGAGGGGTCCCTGAGAAGTCGAATTGAGGCTCTTAGCTTTGGGATGAGATCAGGTCGATTAAGTCCGGTCGATGTTCTGAGGGATACTCGATTCAAACAATGGTATTCGAAGAACCAAGGAATCCTGGTGACGCCTCTGGGAGAAGCCCCTTTCGAACAGGCTCGCTCCAGTGAAAAAAGGTATCTGAATGATGAGCAATTTGGATTGCTCGACGGCATTCCTTTTGGAGTAAAAGATCTTATCGATGTTGAAGGGGGCACTACCTCTCGCGGTTCTCTTGTATATAGGAATGCGCCGCCTGCGAAGAGAAGCGCTGAGGCCGTCGAGAGGCTTGGTTTTCAGGGAATGGTTTTCGGCGGGAAGACAAATCTGTCCGAGTTGGCGTTTTCAGGAGTCGGGACAAACGACTTGTTTGGCAGTCCCATTAATCCGAGAGCCACTACCGGGAAATACATCACGGGTGGTTCGTCTTCGGGAAGTGCCGCAGGTGTCGCATCAGGACTCTGGCCCGTGTCACTGGGTACTGATACCTCGGGATCGTCCCGGATCCCCGCTGCGTTTTGTGGCGTCGTCGGATTCAAGCCATCTTTCGATAGGTATCCCCTAAGGGGAGTGGCCCCTCTGGCCCCCTCCCTGGATCATTTGGGCATCAATTCTCTTACAGTACAGGACTGCATCATTCTGGATCAGGCCCTGAGAGGTCTGGCCCCCATACCGAAAGTTCGAATGCTCTCCGAGCAAACCGAGTTTCTGGTGCCACGGAATAAATCGATCCAGCCACGTGATCCGCACATCAAAGACAATTTCGATAAAACCCTGGATCTGTTGTCCAACCTTGGGTTCGAGATTCACGAAGTTGATTTTTCACCCTACGCCGAAGTTGACCGGCTCTTCGAAATACATGGAAGCCTGGTCGCCCATGAGGCCGCCCAGCAGTACGAAGCATTATTTGAGAATGGACTGACCTCATATATCGACCCGAAGATTTTGCAGAGACTGAAAGAGGGAACGTTACTCAACCCGAAGAGCTATGCACTCCTGCAGAAGATTAGAAGGAACCTGCGGGCCGAGCTGTCTTCCAGTCTTGGTAACAAGATCCTTCTCCAACCGACAGTAAGAATTCTACCGCCTGCTATTGAATCGGTGCTGCAGGGCGTCGATGAGTTCAAGGCGTTCAACAAACTCATCCTCGGCAACACGATGTACGCGAATTACCTTGGGATGCCAGCGATAGCCATTCCGAATGGCCACGCCCCCAATGGGTTTTCGACGTCTATCCAGCTGTCAGCAGCATCCGGCAAGGACGATTTCCTTCTCAAAACCGCGCTGTTCCTGGAGGCAGCGCTTTCAAAACAAAACATTTACACACCAGACACAGTGTCTCATTGAGGTGATACCGATGAAAAAAATAATGGTTGCTTATGGAGTAGATCTTGATGCCGTCGCCGGTTGGCTTGGCTCCTATGGAGGCGAAGATTCACCCAGCGATATCTCCAGAGGCGTTTTCGCGGGTGAAGTTGGCACTCCGCGACTGATTGATCTATTCGACCGATTCGGGATTAAAGCCTCCTGGTTTGTTCCTGGTCACTCGATTGAAAGCTTTCCAAAGCAATTCATGGAAATAGTCGAGGCCGGGCACGAGGTAGGGCTGCATGGCTACAGCCATGAAAACCCTATTTCAATGACATATGAGCAAGAGCGCGACGTTCTGGACAAATCCATTGATTTGGTGGAGCGCTTCAGCGGACAGCGACCTGTTGGGTACGTCGCACCATGGTGGGAATTCAGCAAAAACACCGCCGATCTTTTGCTTTCTCGCGGCATCAAGTACGACCACAGCCTGATGCACCACGACTTCCAGCCCTATTACCTAAGAAAGAATGATCGTTGGACGAAGATCGACTACTCAAAGGATGCCGCAGAGTGGATGAAACCGATCGAAAGAGGGCAGGTGACTGACCTTCTTGAGATCCCTGCAAATTGGTACCTGGACGATGAAGTCCCGATGATGTTTGTGAAAAACCAGGCAAACAGCCATGGGTTTGTCACACCGCGGCAAATTGAAGAGTTGTGGAAGGACCAGTTTGATTGGGTTTATCGAGAATACGATTTTGCGGTTTTTCCAATGACGATCCATCCAGATGTTTCGGGAAGGCCTCAAGTCCTTCTTATGCACGAAAGGTTAATTGATTACATGTTAAGTCACGAGGGTGTTGAGTTCTGTACTTTTAAAGAAATTATGGAACAAGCACCTTCCTATATGTGAAATGGAGTATGTGATGAAGACTATAAAAAATAGCAATACAGAAGAATTAACAGTCTTGGGAACATCAGTTACGCATCTGGAAGTAATAAAGAAAAAGGCTGAGTCAGATCTTGGGTTTCCAATTAAGTACATCACATTGGACGGTACTGAGGCGCAGCGGGTTGCTGCACTAAGTCCCCACAAGTTTGATGTATACGATCAGTGGTTTCACGACCTGGATTTGATTTGGCCGACTAAAAGCTTACAAGCGATAGACATCAACAGGATTGCTAATTGGGATGATATATCTGAATCCCTCAATAGTTTGAAAGTCTCTTGCGACTCCAAGGGAACTCCCGGAGGAAGTCCATTTTCAAGACTTTTTATCGATTCAGGGGACCGTTTAACCGGAGATTGCACGGAAAATCTGAGCATGTTGCCAACGGTCTACAACGCCGACACTTTTGCCATGGTCGGCAAGGAAACGGACTACGCCAATAGTTGGGCAGCTTTATTTGATCCCGAATTCTCCGGCCAAGTGAGCATCCAGAATGATGCGGCAATCGGTGTCATCGACTGTTATCTCGCCTACCAATCGTACTCCGGGAAAAGTTTTAAGGATGCGGGAAACTTTGAAATTCCTGAAATAGACGAATTGATCGATTTTCTTTTGAGATTAAAAAAGAAAAAGCATTTTGCACAGTTCTGGAAAGAAGAATCCGAAGTGGCTAATGCAATCAATGCTAAACGAGTTCAAATATCAAGCATGTGGTGGCAAGGATTTGTTTATCTTCGCCGCCTCGGAATAAACATCAATATGTGCACGCCAAAAGAGGGATACCGAGGCTGGTTTGGTGGGCTCTCAATATCCAGTGAAGCGCAAGGTAAAAAACTTGATATGGCATATCGGTACCTGAATTGGTGGCTTGACGGATTTGCCGGCGCTTCGATGACAAGAAACGGTGCATATGTCGCAAACCCGAAAAGCACCAAGAAGTTTCTGGAGAAGGATGAATGGAATTATTGGTACGAAGGTCGCGAGACCAAAAAATCTCTTAAAGATCCGTTTGGCAACAAAATCATTGACCCAGGGGAGGTGCACGAAGGCGGAAACTATCTCGAGCGCAGATCAAATATAGCAATTTGGAATTCGGTGATGGACGAACACAACTATCTCTCAAGACGATGGTTGGACGTTCAAGAATGAAGTTTGATCAAACTACAAGGATAAGGCTATGAACAGTCAAACTAACAAAGACGAGCTGGAGAGTCATGGTGACTACGCATTAACAGCGGTCCCTCTCAATGCAAGAAGGGGCTTTATTTCTATGACAGCGGTGATGCTGGGATTCACATTCTTTGCGTCGAGCATGTGGACCGGCGGCACGCTAGGCCAGAACTTCAGTCTTTGGCCAGATCTTTTGCTGGTTATTCTTGGTGGCAACCTGCTACTTGGGATATACGGCTCACTCCTGGCGTACGCTGCATCTAAAACCAACCTCTCAACCCATGTTTTATTGTGGCATTCCTTCGGCGTTAAAGGGTCGAAGCTTCCCTCTTTCATGCTGGCCATAACGCAAATCGGATGGTTCGGTGTAGGAATAGCGATGTTGTCTGCCCCCATTACCAAGTATGTGGGCATCCCTTATGTTCCTCTTCTCTTGGTCGGCGGTCTGGCAATGACCTATACCGTAGCGGTAGGTTTCAAAGCCATTGAATTGCTCAGCATGATTGCGGTTCCTGCCATACTTATTCTCGGCTTTACTTCTGTCTTCAAGGCCATATTTGACGCTCCCGAAGGCATCGATACGATCCTTTTCTCAGAGCCCAGCGGGTCTATGACGATTGCTGTCGGGATGTCACTCGCGGTTGGTTCATTCATCAGTGGGGCGACGCTTACTCCGGACTTTGTGCGCTTCTCAAAGAATAAGCGAATCGGTGTTTTTTCTACTGCAATCGGGTTCGTTTTCGGTAACAGCCTGATGTTCATTTTTGGCGCTGTCGGCGCAATCGCCACAGGGGTCTCGGACATTGCAGAGGTTCTGGCTCTTCAAGGCCTGTTGGGTGCCGGGATTATTTTGCTGGTCCTCAATATCTGGACAACCAACGACAACGCACTCTACGCGTCAGGTCTTGGGTTGGTGAATATTACGGGCCTGAAGCGATCCCACCTGGTATGGGCTGCTGGCATATTCGGTACAGTTGCATCGGACTTTTTGTACAACAACTTCATAGGATGGCTCAGTTTCCTGAGCGTGTCGCTGCCGCCGATCGGTGGGATCATCATTGCCGATTTCTTCTTCCGCGCCAGAACAAATTACCCATCCGTTGAGAGCTTTAAGCCACAAAGATTCAACGGAGTTGCGATCGTCGCCTGGTTAATTGCAATTGCCGTCTCGGTGGCATCGCCAGACACGGGTGTTTTCAGTGTCGCACCTTTGAATGCCATCGTTGCGACCATCGTTAGCTATGCAGTTCTGACCGCCGCCCTTGAGAAGGTAGCAAAAAGGGCCGTTCCGAAATCAGCAGAGGCGTAGAAATCATCATGAACGAGAACTTTCTCAGTTTTGCTCCGGGGATCGCCGAAGGCAGTAACGATTCTCTGACTAGCGCAGTTTCCCCAGATGGGATTCCCAACCTGCGAAAATGGTACAGAGTTCCGGCTCGTTGCGGTGTGGCCGTGCGCCTGAAAAAAGGCAACACGCTCGAATTGAGGAATGACAGCGGGAGCCAGGTCTGTGATTTCTGGGCGTTTAAGGAAGATAACCTGCATGAATCGTTATCTATGGAGCATTGCAGGACTCATCTGGGAAGGAACTCGATCAGGGAACAGGACGAATTGGTCACGAACTGGCGGCGTCCCGTGTTGAAGGTGCTTAGTGACACATCTCCGGGTGTTCATGACATGCTAATCGCTTCCTGTGATCTCAATCGGTACAAGGGGCTGGGCGTTGATGGCTATCACGATAACTGTACTGATAACCTGAGGATGGCGCTTGCTGCGATTGGTGAGACCGCTACGCATCTTCCATCGCCTCTGAACTTATGGATGAATGTTGGGCTTGATGATGATGGGGCCATCGAGTTTCTCGCACCGATTTCAAAGCCGGGAGATGTAATCGAATTTGAGGCATTAGAGGATCTGATCGTTGCGATGTCTGCTTGCCCTCAGGACATCACACCGGTAAACGGTGACGATAGAGAGATCTATGACCTCTATTTCAGGGTTCGTTAAGGCCCGTTGAGGGTTTGAAGGGTAGAGGCTGCAAACATGGAGTGTTTGTAGCCTCTACCGATAACTCAGAGTTTGAACTGCTCTACTAGATTTCTCAATCGCTCAGACAATTCCTTTACGCTCTCGCTCGTTGACGAGATTGACTCCATACTGGCCCTGTTGTTTTTGGTTGTGTTAACAATTCGGTCCAGGTTCTGAGCTACTTCCTCAGCGACACTGCTCTGTTCTTCGGTAGCTGTCGCAACTTGGGTAATTTGCTCGTGCATGCTCTCGACCGAAACGGCTATGCCTTTGAGCGATTCCTCCGCATTCTTTATTGAGCCATTTGTTCGGTTTGTCTTTTGCTCAATGAGTTCCATTTGGACGGCTGCGTCTTTCGTCTCTTCAATGAATTGCTCCAATAGCTCCTGAATGCTGTCGGCAGATTCGGCACTCATGCTGGCCAATTGACGAACCTCATCTGCCACAACCGCAAAGCCTCTGCCGTGCTCTCCCGCTCGGGCAGCTTCGATTGCAGCATTCAAGGCGAGAAGATTCGTCTGCTCACTCACTGAATGAATAACGTCCAAGATTTGAGATATGTCTTTGGAGCGCTCTGAGAGACCCGTTATCTTTCTTGCGCTTTCTGAAATGTTGGTATTCAGCTCCGCCATTTGTTCCATGGAAGACGACGTAAGCGACACTCCATTTTTGACAAGGTTCTCAGCATCCGCCGAGCCGGAGTTGGCGAAATTGCAGTTCTCAGCAATCTGCTGGGTCGTCGTTGCTAGCTCGCTCAGAGAAACCGCAACCTGATCTGTATCCTGTTCTTGGATATTGATGGAGCGCCGGGTTTCATGGACGTTTTTATCAAGCAGGTCCGTGTCATCTTTGAGCAATCGGGATGTCTCGGAGACATCGATGACGACGTTTTTTATTTTATCTACAAACAGATTGAACCAGTGGGCCATTTCTCCAAGCTCATCTTGACGGGTGTCGGGGAGACGAGAACCCAGATCCCCGTCCCCAACAGCAATTTCTTCCATAAGCTTTACTGTCTGATGTAAGGGCTTTGTTACTGTTCTTGAAACGATAAAGCCGAGAATTGCGAACCCAGCGAAAGCCACCAAGGAGATGACGATCATGTTCCAGCTCACGGATTCGATAGTCGCTTGGCTTCTCTGACCAGATGCTTCTACCTGCTCCGAAATATCTTTCATATAGACGCCTGCACCGACCATCCAATCCCATCCTGGAATGATCCTCACGTAAGCGACTTTAGGCTCAATGTTTCCGGTGGCGGGGTTTCCCCATTCGAAGTAATGGAAACCGTTGTCTTCGGCGGATTTAAAGAGGTCTTTAAGAAGCCGTTTGACTTTACTATCCTCGGTGACGCCATCTTTCGAAGGGTCGCCATGCACCGTCAGGTACTCCAGTTTGCGGTTGTACGCAAAGACGTAGTTCTGACCACCAAAGCTAACTGATTTCAGAAATTCAATAACACGCCTTTGTTGCTCTTCGACAGATCCCGGGCTCTCATTCTTTAGATCCATTGCTGCGCTTGTGACAGCTTCAACAAGCTGCTGGAGACCTGCTTTTCTGGCCTCTACAAGTTCGATTTCGAGAGAATCCAGCCCTTCTTCGCTGTATTCGATGAGCCGGGTCACGCCTATGTATGTGAGTAGTCCTGAGAGAATTAGCAAAGGTAACGCGACCGACAAGGTTATCTTGGTGCTGACTTTCAGATCGGAGATTCGTTTCATTGTTTCTTAAACCTGATGGAATCCGTTGGCAAACCTAATTCACCGGGCGGTAACCGGTGACCGTCATCACTAGTTAGTGTCATAACTAACGGGATGATATCACTAAAACGACTATAGCGCCCAATAGTCGAAAAAGTCTATTTTACGCATTAGGTTTTAACCGGAACCAAAAGCGGGATGTGCTCGCGAAATCATTTTGGGGTCTTGCGAGAAACGAATGTCCTTTAAGAATCCGGAAAACAGCTGGTACAACAACTTGCGTTGTTTTGAAGAAAAGTCTTGGTATCGAATGGGCGGTTCGGCGGGGCCCTCTACCCAGTGACAGCTTAGTCACTCCAGTGGAATTCTGGAGAGTGTGGAGTTGGAGCGGTGTGTTCGTCTCAGCACAGACCGCCCCGAGCAGGTCACCGTGATCGAGCGTAGTGATATCACTCTATTGTGTTAAAGAGGTTTGTCTTTCTAGTTAACGCTAATAGTCTTGCTCAAATCTGCCCTTGCTCTATGCAGGATAACCCTCAAATTTGAGTGCGAAATAGAGAAAATCTCGGAGATTTGATTGCCATTCATTGAGGACGTACCTGTGAGGTATAGAGCATTGGCGTTAGTACGACTCATCTTCTTTAGCTGCACGTCTACACGGCTTCGGACCCTTGCTAAATGAGTTGCCATCTCCGGCTCACTTAATGGCAAAGACTGGGCGGGTGCCAGATCAAGGTTTTGCTCTTCCATCAAATCATGAGAATGTGGTGTTAACTGGACCTCTAGTTTACTTTTGCGGAGCGCATTGAATGCCACGTTTAAGGTAATTCGGCACAGCCACGTTTGAAGCGTCGACCGACCCTCAAATCCTGTAATCCTCTGGAGTGCCGCCAACCAGGCTTCATGGGCGACATCTTCTGCAAGGCTGCGATCCAACAGCCTTCTGGCTATGCGAGCCATTGAGGGTTGGTAGCGTTTATACGCCTCCGCAAAAGCCTCTGGTCTGCCCTCTTTCATTTCTTCCACAAGCTCAGTTTCCGACTTCGGTACTGGAGACGTAGTTTTGGGTCGTGATGAATTTGACGAAATCATTCTCGAACCTCGATAGATGCAATAGCTTGAATGTGTTCTGCTCCGCTCGACCTTGTTGATAAACCTCTGCCACGGGACTGCCAGTGAAACGAGGGGACAAAAACGCCCGACGTGTGAATATTTTGGTTGAATTGTTTACTGAATGCAATAGTCAAATAATGCTGTTTGACTGGGTTTATTGTTTTTGGTCGATTGGCGGGCTAAAGCACAGTTATCGCATTGGATGAACAGGGGCGGGGGCGCAAGCTATAAGCTGATGCCAATGTGTTGAAACAGCCCTAAATTTCTCCGCAGCCACGGACTGATAAGGCGTTTGAACTGCTCGCTTTTGCTCAAGATCAGGGGTTCGACCATGATTACTCCGGGCGCGTGTTGAGGGCATTCTTCCAAGAGGATCGTGATATTGGTCAGACTGAAGTTCTTGTCGATATCGCTGCGGACGTTGGTCTGAATGCGGAGAAAGCAGAAGAAGTCTTGGCTTCCATCCAACGGCGTTTTTACCATACGGTGTCGCCACCGGTGATTATTGTATTGCAGGCGAGGACTGCTGTGATTCAGTGGGAAAGCGGCATTGATATTGCTCCCCCGAGAAATGGGAGGAGCAATAAACATGATATCGAACAATACAGGTTATTTGTCTGCGATAAATCAGACTGGTTTTACGGGAAATAGTACAAAGCCTGCCGCAACAGGCGGCAATAATTTGCCGAAAGAGGAGCCTCCTGAGGGCACTGTGCGAATCAGCAAAGAGGCTAAATCCCTTACCTCGGGAGAGCCACTAAATGGCGGGTTAATAAGCGTAACTGGGGAGATTGGGACCTATACGCTGGGTAGAATGGCTCTTGGCATAGACACGATGCAAGAATGGTCGGCAAAGGGCCTTTTGATTTCAGATGATAGTGTAGTGGCCGCCGGAAAGGCGTTCCAAGAAGCTTTTTCGCAAGCTGCTGAAGACAGCGGTACGTCATTCGCAGGCAGCAGTGTCACATTGAACAAGCATCAAATCATGATCAACTCTCAAAAAGTGCCTGACTGGTTTCATAGAGAATATGAGGATATGACTTCTTCTATGAAAGATGGGGAAATGAAACGTTCTTTTGAGAATGGTGAGCTTTTCTTTACATCGCCGCCTTCTGTATCAAGAGCTAATGCATTGGCTAGCTACGCTGCTGTAGCAAAAAGTATATAGCAAAGCATTTAACCGGGAAGTGAACTCCAGCAGATTCCGAGAGCTCGTATCGTAAACTCCTGAGCAACGGGCCTGAAATTCTGAATGAGGACTAGAGCGGAGGGTTTTCCCCAGTCACTCTGCGAAGCCAGTCATCCGTCAAGCCTTGCTCCTTTTTCAGAGTGATGGGGTTCACAGAAGGCCTACTGATCCCGGGAACGCAAAAACGTACCGCAGGTCTTGCACTGATCCGGCGCCATCAGCTTCGCCTGCCAGCCAATCTTCTGGCCACAGGCCGGGCACGCCAGCTTAAGCTGCAGAACAATGATGGGCGTGATCAGGGCGGCGATCAGAACACCCAGGGGGCCCCAGCTTTCACCGCTGGACAACCCCAGCTGGCTGCTGAACACGAGAATGATGGTCAGCGCCACAAAAGCAAAAATAAAATAGTTCCGGTTCCAGCGTTCCCACTGGCGAATCTTATCGTCCTGTTCCGGTGTCAGGTATTGCGCAGCCATAAAATCTCACCTGGAGGATTTACCCGTATCTTGGGGACGGCCGGGGGGAATTACAATCCGGAATCGGCGGTAATACCCGCCACCAGAACGCCGGAGGCCAGCGCCTTCTCAAGATCAGCGACCGGGATCGGCCGGCTGATCAGGTAACCCTGGGCAAAGTTGCAGCGTTGGTTTTTCAGGAAGCTCAGTTGCTCCTCGGTTTCCACACCCTCGGCAACCACCTGAATACCCAGATTGTGCGCCAGATTGATCACCGCCCGGGTAATGACGGCATCGTCGTGGCGTTCGGTGACCTCCGTGATGAACGAGCGGTCGATCTTCAGCAGATCGACCGGGAAATCCCGCAGGTAGCCGAGAGACGAATAACCGACACCAAAGTCATCAATGGCCAGGTTCACTCCCAACTGATGCAGACGGGAGAGCTGATTGCGATTGTGCTCGATATTCTGAATGAATATCTCCTCGGTCAGCTCAACCTCCAGACGATCCGCCGGGACATTCTCTGCGGCCAGCGCTTCGCGGATATGATCCACCAGATCCTCATCGTCCAGCTCCCGGCCCGAGAGATTGACCGCAATGCGCAGGCCTTCCTGTGGCGACCCTTTCCATGCTGCCAGCTGCCGACAGGCGGCCATCACTACCCAGCGCCCGATATCGGTGATCCGGCCGCTCTCCTCAGCCAGGGGAATGAATTCCACGGGAGGAAGCAGGCCCCGGCGGGGATGGCGCCAGCGTATCAGCGCTTCAACACTCTGGATTTCACCGGTGTCCAGATTCAACTGAGGCTGGTAGAAGAGCACGAATTCGTTGTTGGCCAGGGCCTGGCTCAGGTCTTTGTCCAGCTCCAGGCGCATGACTTCCCGTTCCTGCATGCCTTCGGTATAGAACTGGTAGGTATTCCGGCCCTGCTCCTTGGCGCGATACAGGGCAATGTCGGCATTGCGCAACAGCGTATCCGCGTCCAGACCGCTCTGCGGATAAACCGCCACGCCCATGGTGCCGGTAATGCTGTGAGACTGGCCCTGAACGTCGTAGGGCTGGTCAAAGCACTGCTTGATTTGGCCCAGCAGGTGAATGATGTCGTCAATGCCGTCTACCTGCTGCTGACAGAACATGAACTCATCGCCTCCGGAGTAGGCCACCAGCAGCCGTTCGTTGCTCAAACGGTTGAGCCGCTCGGACACCTTGATCAGCAGCTCATCCCCGAACTGGTGGCCAAGCGAGTCGTTGAGCATCTGGAATCGGTCGAGATCCAGCATCACCAGGGCAACCTGGCGCATCTGGCGGTCAGCAATGTTCAGGGTGTGAGACAGGTCTTCCATGAAGAATCGACGGTTGGCCAGGCCGGTGAGGGTGTCGGTGGATTCCAGTCGCGCCAGGTCCTTCTGGATCGCGGTGCGCTGTTCGATTTCCTGATCCAGTTCCCGGCGGGTCTTCAGCAGGGCCTGATTGCGCTTCAGAATCAGCTGTACCAGTAACGTGGTCAGGCTGGTGAGAAGACCCATCAACAGGAACGTGGTAAAGGTCAGGGCCGGCCAGTCGCTGTATTGGTTCTCCACCCACTCGACAGACGGGCGAAGTGTCAGGGTCCAGTCCAGCGTTGGCAGATTCACGGACTGGCGTTGCGAAAATTCGCTGCTGACCGGCTGTGACACGTTCAGTTCATAGCTCACTTCGCCGGCTTCGCGAATCTCAATCCGGAAGGATTCCAGAACCCGTTCGGTGAGCAGCTGACGGGCCAGCACTTCCATCCTGAACACGCCTGCCATGAAGCCATTGTTCTCAGGGCCTGCTCCCACAGGCGCATAGATCACCATGCCTTTGCCGCCCTGGCGCAAATTGATGACACCTGAGAGATCCCAGGTGCCGGACTGCTTCGCCAGTTCCAGCGCCTTGCGCCGTTCCTCGTTGAAGGCAACGTTGTAGCCGATGACTTCCTCGTTATCGGTGAATGGCTCCAGCCAGCGGATAACGAAATCAGAGTCGATCCATTCAATGGCCTGGTAAACCCCGAAATCATCCAGATAGTTGCGGGCGTCCTGGCGCCACTCCTGTTCGGTGATGTCCGGGGCTGTCTCGAGTCTTTCAGCCATGCGCCGGATTGCTTCGGCATGGACCAGGAATTCCCGCTCAAGGTGGTTGGCCATAGCCCGGGCTTCGTTGGCCAAGTTTGCTTCTATCTGACGTTTGTCCTGCTGCACCAGCCCGAAGCGCAGGCCGGCTGCCAGACCCAGGAAAACCAGGAAAATCACCACCGGAAACGCCGGGCTCAGGAGGCCCGATATAACGGCTTTGGGGGGTGATGCAGGTTGATCCACAGGGCTTTTCCAGTCTTCTGTTGATGTCAGCTGATTATGTCAGACCTGACAGACCGGTTACAGAAGAGTGGAGAAAGTGTGACGCAGTGCATGATTTAGATCAGGTTTCAGGGATGCTCCGAAAACCTGCGGATACCCAGGCGAGGGATTTCCTGCTTTGGACAACGATCCATGACCACCTTTAGCCCCGCAGCTTCTGCCCGGGCAGCACCCTGCTCATTGATCACACCAATCTGCAGCCACACAACCGGAACGTTCAGATCAATGGCCTGGTCGATGATCGCATCGGTGCGCTCCGGCGCCAGGAACAGGTCAACCATGTCCACCGGTTCGGGAAGGCTTCGGAGGTCGGCGTATACCGTTTCACCAAGCACGGTCTGACCGGCCAGGCGGGGATTGACCGGCAGGATTCGATAGCCCTGGGCCTGAAGGTATTCCATGACTTCGTGGGAAGGCCGGCTGGTCTTTTCACTGGCACCGACAAGGGCAATGGTCCTGACAGTCGTCAGGATGTCACGCAATTGTTCCGGGCTGGTGCTGGGCATGATGCTGGAGGAACCTCGCTGGATTAACGATGTGCCTGCAGACAGACAGACACGGACTCTGCATAGCGTAGCGCGTGAGGCTTGTCGATTTCCACCTCGGCCCACTGCACGGCTTCATGCTCCATGACGATGGTCAGAACCTCGTGGGTCAGACGCTCAAGCAGGGCGAAGCGATTGCCATCCACGTGGTGAATGATCTGCTTTGTGATGGTGCGATAGTTGAGGGCGGCGGAGATTTCATTCTGGTTTACAGCCTCCGTCGCATCGTAGGTCAGCGCAACGTTGATCAACACGTCCTGCTGGTTATTGATTTCCTCTTCCTTGATGCCGATGTAGGCCCTGAGAAGAAGATCCTTGATGCGGACTTTTGCCAGGTGATTCCCGTTGACGTCTGTCATGCGCCCTCCCTAGGGTCAGATAGTTCAGCGATTGTTACTGATCAGCGTCAGGAACTCTGTGCGGGTCGCTTGGGATTTGCGGAACTGCCCCAGCATCATCGAGGTTTTCATGCGGGAATTCTGTTTCTCCACGCCTCGCATCATCATGCACATGTGCTGGGCCTCGATGACGACAGCCACGCCCTTGGCGCCTGTGACACTTTCGACGGCCTCGGCGATCTGGCGGGTCAGGTTTTCCTGAATTTGCAGGCGGCGTGCATACATGTCGACAATGCGTGCAAATTTGGACAAACCCAGCACCTTGCCCTGAGGCAGGTAGGCGATGTGGCACTTGCCGATAAACGGCAACATATGGTGCTCACACATGCTGTAGAGTTCTATATCCTGAACCACGACCATTTCGTCCATGGCCGATTCGAATACCGCATTGTTCACCAGGTCGCCAAGGTCTTGCTGGTACCCGCAAGTGAGGAACTTCATGGCCTTGGCCGCGCGCATTGGCGTGTCTTGCAGACCCTCGCGATCCGGGTCTTCGCCCAGGCCATCGATGATGGCACGGAAGTGCCCTGAGAGGTCGTCAAGGAGTTTACTCATAGTCTTTTCCGGTTAGCAGTGTCTTACGAGGCCCAAAGCTTAAGGCAATTTGCCCGCCATCTCTACGTTTACGGAGGCATTGTCGGAAAAGACCACTTTGGCTGTCACGCCCTGTGGTTTGGGCGGTAGGGCTATGGCAGTGGGGGCCGGTTTGTTCTACAGTTTCAGGCTATCAATGTTCGTCGGGGACAATGCATGGATGAGGTGATGCCGACCGTTGGTGGGGTTCCCGCCGCGGGGCGCGAGGAAGGCACCCTAGAGGGGTGGCAACAGGGAGGTAAGTGGTTCAGTTTCGAGGGGCATGCCATCTTCAGCCGGATGGCAGGCTCGGGAGAACCGCTGGTGCTGATTCATGGATTTCCCACTGCCAGCTGGGACTGGAATCGACTCTGGCCGATGCTGGTTCAGCAGCACAGCGTGCTGGCCATGGACATGCTGGGTTTTGGCTTTTCCGACAAACCCGCCGATTATGATTACAGCATTGAAGACCAGGCCGACCTGTTTCAGGGCTGGATTGAGGGTTTGGGTCTGCCGTCCGTGCATCTGATGGTTCATGACTATGGGTGCAGTGTGGCCCAGGAGCTGCTGGCGAGGGAGCAGGAGGACTTGCTGACATTCCGGATTGCGAGTGTCTGTTTCCTCAACGGTGCCCTTTTCCCGGAGGTCCATAATCCCCTGCTTATTCAGAAGCTGCTGGGGAGTCCCTTTGGAGGGCTGATCAGCCGGGGCCTGACCCGACGCAGTTTCGAGCGAAACTTCCGCCGGTTATTTGGTAGCCAGAATCCGCCTGATCGACAGGATATGGAGGATTTCTGGCACCTGCTGACCTACAACAACGGACGGGGCATACTGCATCATCTGATCCAGTTTATGGAAGAACGTCGCTGTCACCGCAACCGGTGGGTTGGCGCGCTGCAGAAGGCAACGCAGCCGATGCGATTGATTTCGGGTACCGCCGATCCGGTCTCGGGTGCCGGCATGGTCAGACGCTACAGGGAACTGATACCCGATGGTGATGTGGTCACCCTCAGGAACATCGGACACTACCCCCATCTAGAGTGCCCCTGGGACGTTTTCAGTGCCTATCGGGAGTTTCGCAAGCGCTGCGAGGGTTAGCTTCCGGGTCGCGCTGGCCTCAGCCCGATGCGGAATCGGGCATATCCTCGGCACCCCGGCCTACAACCGGTAACGGCCGGGCCGCGTTGACGACCTGGTTGCGACCCCGGGATTTTGCTTCGTAGAGTGCCTGGTCCGCCCGGTTCAGCCAGACTGACCAGGTTTCACCCTTGCTGACCTCGGCGACACTGGCACTGGCGGTTACCTTGATATCTTCCATGAATGGCCGTGCGCTAATGCTGGTCAAAAGCTGATTCGCAAGCACATCGGCATCTTTCTGGCGGGTTTCCGGCAGCACGATCATGAACTCCTCACCACCAATCCGGAACAGCTGATCGCTTTCGCGCAGGCGGGATCTCAGGCGCAGTGCCATTTCCGTGAGCACCTTGTCGCCGGCCAAATGACCCCACTGATCGTTGATCGTCTTGAAGTAGTCAAGGTCCAGCAGAATCAGACTGGAGACCCGCTCATACCGCTCCCGCATCTGAATTTGACCGTTGAGGATGTCAGCCAGTTGCGAGCGGTTCAGACAGCCGGTCAGGGGATCGGTGGTTGCCAGCCGCGTGAGTTCCTGCTGAAGCTTGCCCACCAGCCAGGCGAAAATCATGGCAAACAGGCACGTGAGACCGAGCGAGAAGGTTATCCGCCAGAAGTCGGCCTCTGGAAATCGTAAAAAGGACACGACGGCCATAACGACAACAAAAACTATGTTGCTTCCAATGGCCTCCTTGAGCGGTAGTAAAAAGAACAGGGCCGTGGCCGCAGGGTAGGCCCAGTAGAGGCCGGCATGGCCATTGATGTGTGTGGAGTAGGCGGCACTGACCACGGCGAGCAGAGGGAACAGGCGGCCTTTGAGGAAGTAGGTGCCTCGGAATCTCAGGAATGCGATAACCAGCAGGGCGTTCGTGCAGAACAGGACCAATACCGCAGAAAGCAGATAATGGGATTGCTGCCATTGCACCAGAACCAGGGGCGCTACTGCGATAAATGCCCAGAAATGCAGGTGATAGACCAACTGGCGTTTGAACCCCAGCACCGCGAGTGTCGGGTTGGTGGCAAGTGTGGAGGGTGGTACCGAAAAATTCACAGCATACTCCCGCTGTTTGAGTCGTATCCGCCCGCGTCCGGTGCCGGGACAGTCTTGGAGTCTAGCATGGCCGTTCATTTAATGAAGCAGATAGCGCCGTTTCTGACCACCATTAGTTTTGTTCAGTTGGCCGCAGCTTGTCCACTTCGCTAAACTCCGCGGGACTGATTCAGGGACACGCCCAGGGACCATCCTATGACTGCTATTCACACCCGAGAACCAGCCCTGACGATCCGGGCAGGCCGGCGCGCGATGGAGCGCCTCAGGGAAAAACCGCTTTCGCCAGAGGACGTGCATGTTATTCCGGGTGCTGCCGGTGGCCCCAAGGCTCTGGGAATAAGTGGCCTGGATAAAGCTATTTTTGGTGACTGGCTGCCGAGGGTTCCGCAGGAGCGATCCTTGATCGGCTCGTCGATCGGCAGCTGGCGATTCGCCGCAGTGGCCTCCTCCGATAACCCGAAAGCCCAGCTCGCCCGGTTGGCGGAACTCTATACCGCACAACGCTTTGCCAAGGGTGTCAGCGCTGCGGAAGTGAGCCGCAAGAGCGTGCTGTTTCTGGAAGAGCTGCTCGGTGGGCGGGAAGACGCCATTCTGAACCACCCATGGTACCGACTGAACGTTGTGGTCGTTCGAAGCCTTGGCATGCTGGCAGAAGACGCCCGGGGCCGGCTGGGTCTCGGCCTTATGAGCGCGATCAGCGCCAATATGGTCAGCCGTCGTCATCTGGGCCGTTTCATGGAACGGGGCATCATCCATGACGTCCGCCTGAAAGCGCCTGTGTCCAAACTGGTGGATTTCCCCAGCCACGAAGTTGCGTTAACCCGCGACAACCTGTTGCCTGCTCTGCTGGCTTCCGCCTCTATTCCCTTGGTGATGTCCGGTGTCCGCAATATCCCCGGCGCGCCCGAGGGGGTCTATCGAGACGGTGGTCTGCTGGACTACCACCTGGATCTGCCTTACCAGCAGCCTGGCGTGGTGCTCTACCCGCATTTCACCGATAAGGTGGTCCCCGGCTGGTTCGACAAGTCCCTGCCCTGGCGGCGGGGCGACGCCACCCGGTTGCAGGACGTGCTGCTGGTTGCGCCGTCAAAAAGCTATCTGGATTCCCTGCCTGACTGCAAGCTCCCGGACCGGAAGGATTTCGAGCGCTATGTTGGTGACGATGCAGGCCGGGAACGGGCCTGGCGTTCGGCGATTGCCGAGAGTGATCGCCTTGGCGATGAGTTTATGGAGCTCACCGAAACCGGGCGCCTGGCCGATGTCATCAGGCCGCTCTGAACACAGAGTTTCCGAAAGAGTGGCTATACTGGTGCAGTAAAGTCACGAATCGGGGAATGTATTATGTCGGATGAAAAACCGGTGGTCGCCAGCAAGACACCTTTCTCTGTCATGGTTGAGGCGGGCAAGAACTACTTCTGGTGTGCCTGCGGCCGCAGCGGCAGCCAGCCATTCTGCGACGGCTCCCACAAGGGGACCGGGATAACCCCGGTCAAATACGAGGCGGAAAAGAAAGAGTGGGTGTGGTTCTGCGGATGCAAGCAAACCGGTAATGCCCCTCTTTGCGACGGTAGTCACAAGACGCTCGAGTAGGGCGCCATTCGCTGCAGGGTGCTTACCCTGAAGCCTGACAGGCCGTGGACCGGGTCTTTCAGCGCCCGAACCCTGAGTACCACTGGAACCTCCGTCTCCTGGTCACGATGGACCAGGGAAAGATCGACCCGTTCAATGGAACTGTCACTCCGGGCGGCCGCCAGGGCTCGCCGGAAATTGTCCCGGGACGCCGGTGCAACAAGCTCCTCCAGGGGCTGGTTGACCAGATCGGCGGGTGCCTGGTCGAGAAGTTCGGCGATTTGCGGTGAAACAAAGCCGATCCTGCCTGTTTCGTCCAGTTCCCATATGACCGCTCCGGACAGGGCCACCAGATCCCGGCTCCGCTGCTCACTATCGTTCAGTGCCCGCCGAAGTATCGATTTTTCGACCTGAAAGTTGGCGATCTGATGGTCAGCACCAATTTCTCTTTGCTCCAGACCACGAATGTGAAGTGTTTGCCGGTGTAGCCGCCGGTTCAGCACCAGGGTGAGGGCGGCCGCGAAGACCGACAGGGCTGCACCGGCTATCCAGACGGTTCGTCGGGAGGCGTGGGCGACCGCCTCTAGTCCCTCCGGAGACGGTACGGTAGTGAGTATCCAGTTCTGATCTATTGGCGAAACCTCGGTACGCAGCGCCCGTGTCGGGTCCACCGAACCGTTGGTGCCCAGTTCCAGCAGCGGCATCTTGGTATGTCGTTCGAGGGTGTCGATGCGCAGTCCGAGGGAATCCGGCAGGGTGTCGCTGAACAGAGCCTGGAGCCAGGCCGACACGGGTTGGTTGTTGTCTCCCACCAAAGACTGGTCCGGTACGTTGGCCAGCAGGCGATTCACCAGAGCCTGATGCTGGGCGTGATAACGCGCTTCGGCAAGCGCCATGGCCCGACGTGCTTCAATGTTTGCAGTAATTCCGGTTACCAGCAGCCCGGCTGCGACCAGAAGCAGGGGAATCCAGGTTCCTGGCCATAGTACCGGTCTGCGGAAACGGGCTGGAGTCGAGCTTTCCATGCCGGGCGTCCTTTGCGGCTGGGTCTGTACCCTCAGAACAGACCAACTTTACTCCTATACTCTAGTCCAGCTTGTGAAGAGAGGGAAATGCTCAGGTCCGGACTTTGCCAGCTGCGCCGTAGACCAGCAGGAACACGGCAAAAGCTGTCACAACAACGGAAGGGCCGGCCGGTGTGTCCAGGTGCCAGGACAGGCTCAGACCTCCGCTCACCGCGACAAACCCGAACCCGACTGCCATGGCCGCCATGATTTCCGGATTGTGGGCCAGGCGCCTGGCGGTTGCCGCAGGAATGATCAGCAGTGCGGTAATCAGCAGGACGCCGACGATTTTCATGGCTACGGCGATGACCAGAGAGAACATCAGCATCAGAACCAGGCGAAGACGCTCTACTGCAACACCCTCCACCCGGGCGAGTTCTTCGTGAATCGTGCTCATCAGCAATCCCTGCCAGAGCACGGCAAGCAGCACAATGATCAGTGCCGCGCCGCCGTAGATCCACAGCAGGTCGTCACGGCTCATGGCCAGTAGATCCCCGAACAGAAGGCCGGTCAGATCGACGCGGACATCCGGCATGAAGCTCAGGGTTACCAGGCCTATGGCCAGTGCGCTGTGGGCCAGTATGCCCAGCAGGGTATCGGTTGCCAGAGTCCGGGTTCGTGACAGGAGTACCAGTGCCATGGCCAGCACCACACAGATAATGATCACACCGAGGTTCAGCGGTACGCTGATCAGGAAGCTCAGAGCGATGCCGAGCAGGGCCGAGTGCGCCAGGGTATCGCCAAAATAGGCCATTCGTCGCCAGACCACGAAACAACCCAATGGCCCGGCCACCAGGGCCACGCCGAGTCCGCCAATCAGGGCGCGCCAGAAGAAATCGTCCAGAATCGCATCAATGATGGGCATGGTCACACTCCGTGTGTCTGCCCTCAACGACATCCCCGTGCAGATCGTGGCTGTGGTTGTGGTGATGGTGATAGACCGCGAGGGACTCTGCCACGGGACGACCGAATGTTTCGATGAAGGCCGGGTCGTGGGAGATGTCCTCGGGGTAGCCGCTGCAGCAGACATGCTGGTTCAGGCAGATAACCTTGTCGGTTGCTGCCATGACCAGGTGCAGGTCGTGGGAGATCATGATAACCCCGCAGTTCAGGTCGTCCCTTAACTGGCGTATCAGATCATACAATGACGCCTGGCCATTGATGTCGACGCCCTGGGCGGGCTCATCAAGGACCAGAAGGTCCGGTTTGCGGGCCAGGGCCCGAGCCAGCAACAGCCTCTGCTTCTCCCCCCCGGAGAGGTGGTGCACGGAGGCATGCAGCAGGTGTCCTACGCCGGTGCGGGCAAGGGCAGACTCACATTCCGCGAGGGACCGGCCACTGAGCAGCATGAACCGCTTGACGCTCAGAGGCAGTGTGGCCTCAAGCGTCAGATGCTGCGGAACGTAACCGATCACCAGGTTCTTTTTCAGGGACACCTGACCCTCAGACACTTTCTGGATGCCCAGTACTGCCTTGATCAGTGTCGTCTTGCCCGCCCCGTTTGGACCAATGATGGTGATAATGTCGCCACGGTGAATCTTCAGGTTGACCCGGTCAACCACGGGGCGCTCGTCAAACCGGACAGTAAGGTTCTCCAGGCTGACCAGAGGATCAGTCATGGCCCGGCTCCGACTGGCATCGGGGGCAAAGGCCGGCAATTTCGAGCGTCGTGGTCTCGGCCCGGAAGCCTTCCCCGGATGCGGCTTTGCGAACCTCGGTTGACACCTCTGGAGCGGTTAGTTCGAGCACATTGCCGCAGGCGCGACAGATCAGAAACATGCCGGTGTGGCTTTCACCCGCGTGGGTACAGCCGATAAAGGCGTTGAGCGATGCGATGCGGTGCACCAGCCCATGCTGCTGAAGGAAATCCAGTGCGCGGTAAACGGTGGGCGGAGCGGCGTTATGACCATCGGAAGAAAGCTCTGCCAGCACATCGTAGGCGCCCAGCGGCTTGTGGGATTGCCAGATCAGCTCCAGCACCCGTTCCCGAATGGGCGTCAGTCGGGCATTCTGCCGCTGGCAAATGGTCCTGGCGTCAGTCAGGGCCTGACTGACACAGGCATCGTGGTTGTGAGGCCGGTAGGGAATAGCGCGGGCAGACATGGTCGAAATCCTGCAAAATTTGAAACATTATAACATTTGCAGGGCTGTCTGCCATGTCCGGCAGTGGAACGGGTCAGTGTCGGGACTTTACAACCAGGGATTCCAGAAATTCCAGATTCGGGATCCAGGCATGCTCACCTTCGACCTCGACCTGCATCAGATCCGCCGGCCCCGGTTCACCCTCCAGCTTCCTGACCTGGTCTTCCGCCAAACGGGCCTGGCTGGGAATGCCCTGGGTAACCAGAGCCATAAACGGGACTTCCTTGTGGTGATCGCCGATGGTGTTTAGAACAACGATGCGGCCCCGATTATCGCCTGGAACACTGAGGGCGCCGCCGTTGGCCGCGTCGTAGGAAATCACCGGAAGTTGCAGGCCCCGCCAGTCAAGGTAGCCAACCAGCCATTCCGGCGTGTTCGCGCCGGCATCAGCGCTGGCATAGTCGACCACTTCCGCAATCGAGACGTTGGGCAGCAACAGTTGCCGTCCGCTCATGGGAATCATGACGCAGGAGAGGGATTGGCTGTTGTCATTCATTGCGTGTTACCTCAGGCGGAGTCCCGTTTCTGCCGGCTCTTGAGCAGGCAGGATTCTTCGATGGTTTTTACCAGTTCCCGTGCCAGCTGCTCCGGGGTGCCACAGAAACCGGTACAACCGGTGGCGGCGACGGATTCGGGCATGGAGCTGTTGCCGCAGCTTGTGCTCTCCTGGACCCAGATCCGGCTACCGTAGGCTTTCAGTAAGGGCGCTGCAATAGCGCCATCATTACCCATGCCGGAAAAAAGAATAGCATGGCAGCGCTGGCCGTAATGATCCGCGACGTTGAGCAGGACCTGGTCAATAGACGGGCCATAGGGGCCCGGCCAGGCATTGCTTGTTTCCGTCAGGGCACCCTGTTCGTTCAGCTTCCATTCGTGCTCCACCGGCAGCAGCACGACATCACCATTCTTGACCCGGTAGCCTTCGTCGGCCCGCTTGAGCTGGTAGTGGGCGTGGCGACCCAGCACCCGCGTAAGAACCTCGGTGAAGTTCCCATCTATGTGCTGGGCATAGATGAAGCCCACGGGTAGATTCGGCGGCAGGTGGTCCAGAAACGTTTTTACCGCCGCCGGCCCTCCCAGTGAAGCGCCCAGAATCCAGACTTCCTCGGCCACCGAACCGGGTACTGCAGGCGGAATCCAGTGAGGCAGGCCTGGCGATGTTACTGGTGCCGGCGTTTCCTGCTCCAGTTCTGCCAGAGTGGCTTCTGAGTCCAGCTCTTCCAGGTGCCCCAGTTGCTGCTCGAGCTTGCCCAGCAAACGTCGTTCCCAGCGAAAATACTCGGTACTTCCTGGCTTGGGTGCTTCATCCAGTCCGAACAGTACCGGTGCCTCGGTATTTTCAAGCAGGTGATCGAACAGTAACGGGTGATCAGCCTCGTCTTCCAGGGTGACCAGCCAGAGGCTGGCATCCGGGAATTCCGGGTAGCCCAGCAAACGCTCGGGATCTCCGGAAAAGCTCACCTCCAGACCGAACTTGGATGTTGCGGCCTGCAGCCGGTGTCGCTGCAGAACCACATCCGAGACGATCCCGACCCGTGGCCGGCCAGTCAGGCCGGCCATCACTGACGTCCGGTCAGCCGCTCAATGGTCTCAAGCAACTCGGTTTCCTGGAACGGCTTGCCGAGATACTCGTTCACACCAATGGCCAGCGCCCGCTCGCGGTGCTTCTCGCCGGTCCGTGAGGTGATCATGCAGATCGGAATTTCCCGCAGGTTATCGTCGTGGCGCACAAAGCTGGCAACTTCGAAACCATCCATCCGCGGCATTTCGATATCCAGCAGGATGATATCCGGTTTGTGATCCTGCAGTTGTGCGACCGCGTCCAGGCCGTCTTTGGCGGTGATGACTTCCATGCCGTTACGCTCCAGCAGTCGTGAGGTTACCTTCCGTACCGTAACCGAGTCGTCCACCACCATGACCACGGTCGCCTGTTCCTCGTACCGGGCAGACTCGCGGGCTTTCTCGAGATTGGCCAGGCGCTGGCGTTCTGACAGGATGTCGGAACGGATCATGGCTGGCAGGTCGAGAATCACCACCACGTTACCGTCACCCAGGATGGTGGCACCGGACACGCCGCGCACCGTACTGAACTGGGGACCAAGGGATTTAACAACAATTTCCCGGCTGCCCATCAGGTTGTCCACCTGCAGGGCCATGGGCTGCTCGGCACCGCGCACCAGAATCACCGGCAGCGGCAGGGCCTGACCCTGAAGCTTCGGATGGTGGTCACTGTTGAGCAGGCTGCCCAGGTACTGGAGCCGGTATTCCTGGCCGGCGTATTCGTACATCGGCGCATCCGGCTTGTAGTATTCCTCAAGCTCGTAGGTGCTGACCCGGACAATACCCTCGATGGTGTTCAGCGGGATCGCGTAGAAATCCTCGCCGGTGGACACCATTAGCGCCCGGTTGACGGAAACCGTGAACGGCAGGCGAACCGTGAAGGTGGTCCCGCGGCCAACAGCGGAATCGATATCCAGGCTGCCACCGAGTTGTTTGATCTCGCTGGCAACCACGTCCATGCCCACGCCGCGGCCGGAAATCTGGGTCACCTGCTGGGCGGTGGAGAAGCCGGGCTGCAGGATAAACTGCAGGATTTCCCGCTCGGACAGGTCTTCGTCTTTCCCCAGCATGCCCTGACGGATCGCCTTGTCGCGAATGACCGAAGAGGGAATGCCGGCGCCATCGTCGATCATCCGCAGGACAACGTCGCCGCCTTCACGGGTCAATGACAGAGTGACTTCGCCGGTTTCCGGCTTGCCGGCTTGCTTGCGGTCCGCCGGGCTTTCGATGCCGTGGTCCAGGGCGTTCCGAAGCATGTGCTCCAGGGGCGCGATCATGCGCTCGAGGATATTGCGGTCCATTTCGCCTTCGGCGTTGCGGACGTCGAAGTCGACTTTCTTACCCAGTTCGCCGCTGATCTGGCGAACGATGCGCCGTAGACGCGGCACCATGGAGGCGAACGGAATCATCCGGGTCTTCATCAGACCCTCCTGGAGTTCCGTGTTGATCCGCGACTGCTGCACCAGCAGGGTTTCGGTGTCCCGTACCCGATCAGACAGGGTTTCCCGCAGGTCCGCAAGGTCCGAGGAGGACTCGGTCAGAGCCCGGGACAGCTGCTGGATGGAGGAGTAGCGGTCCATTTCCAGCGGGTCGAAGTCGTCGCCGTAATCCGGTCCGTGTTCTTTCTCGGCACTGAACAGGATCTGAGCTTCGGTCTCGATTTCCATCCGGCGCAGCTGCTCACGCAGACGCTCGATGGTGGCGGCCATTTCGTCCAGGGTATGGCCAAAATCACTGGTCTGCTGCTCAAGCCGGCCACGGGTAATACTGGTTTCACCCGCCAGGTTGACCAGCTCATCCAGCAGCGGTGCGGATACCCGGATGGTCTCCTGGGCCGCCCGCTGTGCTTCGGCCGCCTGTTTGCGAACCTTGGCCGGCGATTTTCCGGGCTTGGGTGCCGGTGCTGCCGGTTTTTCTACCTTGGCGGGAGGCGTCGGCTCCTCAGGCTTTTTCGGTTCCGGCGCGGCCGGGGCCTGCTGTTCGGCCTTTGCTGTTGGCACACCCATGCCGGATTCGTAGCCCTTACGGATGTCGTCAACCAGGGCGATGATGGCGTCGTGATCTTCGGTAATGGCCTGCCAGTGAGGGTCATCCGGGGCATTGCCGCCAAGGTCAATCAGGCGGGTTTCAAGGGCGTGGGCCCTGTCGCCGAGCTGGGTCAGCTGAGACAGCCGTGCGCCGCCTTTCAGGGTGTGCAATGCACGCTGGGCTTCCTGGTTAAAGCTGTGGTTTGCCGGTTCCTTGCGCCAGTCATCGAGCAACTGCTCCAACTGGTCCATGATTTCGCCGGCTTCCTCCAGGAAAATTTCCAGTACTTCCGGATCGATCGCTTCCTGTTCGGATTCTTCACGGGGGGCAGCGGTCTCTTCGGCGACCACTTCGTGGGCCGCCCGGAAGTCTCCAATCAGGCCCGCATCCGGCTCGGGCTTGCTGCCTTCTTCCAGGCTGTCGAGCATGGCCTTGAGGCTGCCTAATGCCCGGTCGCTGAGCTTCAGCAACGTCTTCTGGTTATTGGATCCGGAGATCAGGGGATCCAGGGCGTCGGACCAGGCCTCTGCCAGGTTGGCAATCGGATCGACGTCAGAAAGCCGTGCACCACCCTTCAGGGTATGCAGTTCCTGCTGCAGCTGGGTCAGGCCGGTCAGTTCTTCCGGCTCCTCGCGCCACTGGTCAAGACACTCACTGATGGCGTCGTAGATTTCCAGGCCTTCGTCCAGGAAGATGCCGATCAGGTCATCATCGCTGGCCTGTGCCAGAGTTTCGCTGAGGTCGGGGGCTTCTGCTGAATCCTCGGACGGCGCCGATTCGCCCCGAAGGATGGATTTAACGCGAGCGACCAGCTCCTCCGCCGGTGGGCAAGGCTTCTGGGTTGCCACTTGCTCGACCATTTGCGCCAGCCGGTCATGGCAGGCAAACAAGAGATCGTTCATGGCGTCGCTGGATTCCAGCTGACCTTCCGCAACCTTTTCAAACAGGTCTTCGAGAACGTGGGTGAGGTCGCCAATGGCCTCAACGCCAGCCATCCGGGCGCCACCCTTGAGCGTGTGGACATCCCGTTGCAGTTCCGCGGCAATGCTCCGGTCCGACGGGTCTTCGGTCCAGGTGTGCAGGGCGCTGCCGGTAGAGTTGATCAGGTCGTAGGCTTCTTCCAGGAAAATGCCGACCAGCTCCGGATCCAGGTGCGAGAGATCGGCAACACCGTCTTCCGTCTCGCCGGTTTCCGCGGTTTCAGGATCGGAATCGACGGGTTCCTCGACGTCCGGGAGCGAGGCCCGTTCTTCGTCGTTGAATTCCGGTTCCGCTTCTTCTTCCGGGCTGGCAACACTGGTGACCGGGCGTGATCCGGTGGCGCTGTCCATGTAAGCCTGGATTTCGCCAATCAGATCCGGCGCAGGGCGTGGCGGCTCCTTGGCTTCCAGGTTCTCGACCATGCCCGCAAGCCGATCGTGGCAGCGGAACAGCAGGTCTGAGAGCTCATCGTTGATCGATAGCCGTTGCTCCGTCAGTCCCTCAAACAGGTTTTCCAGCTCGTGGGAGAGGTCGCCCACGGCAGGAATGTCGGCCAGGCGTGCACCCCCCTTAAGGGTATGCAGATCCCGCTGTAGCAACCGAAGGATATCCAGATTTCCGGTATTTTCGCTCCAGTTCTGCAGCGCTTCAGCGGTGCTGTCGATGAGGTCGCGGGCCTCTTCCAGGAAGATTTCCGCAAGTTCCTCGTCCATGTCGTCATCGGATTCGGACATTTCCGGGAGCGGCGGTTGTTCGGTCGCTGCTGGTTCTTCATTTGCCGGTACTTCGGTTTCATCCATCTCAAAGCTGAGATCGATTTCCTCGAGGTCACCGGTGAATTCCTGCTCGAAGGCGTCGGGTTCCTGGTTTTCTGTGGTCGGGGCCCGCTTCAGGTTTTCGAGCGCGGTAACCATGTCGTCGCTGGATTCCGTGGCGAGCCCGGCGGCCACCTGATCCATCATGTTGATCAGCTGTTCGTGAGCTGCCCGAACGGTCTCGAAAAAGGCTTCGTCCGGCGCTTCATTGTGTCTGGCGGCTTCGTCGTAGGTGTCTTTCAGGGCGCCCGAGAGTGCGGCAACGTCGCCGAGCCCGGCTTCGGAGGCGCCGGAGGTCAACTGTTCCAGCTCGGAACGTAACGGGTTCAACGACTCCATTTCGCCGGGGTTGTCCGCCCAGTGGTCGAGAATCCGGTCGGCATCCAGAACAATGTCGAGGCCTTCGTTCAGGAACAGCTGAACCAGCCGTGACGGAGCCTGCTGCGGATGTTCGCGCGGGGCCTCCTCGCTGTGGCCGCGGAGTGTCTCGTCCGTCAGTTGGTCCAGTTTCTCGAGGAAGGCTTCGGTGCCCGGCAGCGAGGCCTGAGGATTTTCACGGATCTGGGCCAGGCCCTGGGTCAGAAAATCGCAGGCGGATTCGATCAGCGAAAGCACGTCGCGGTTGGCCCGCTTGTTCTGTGCCCGGGATTCCTTGACGAAGCGCTCCAGTGGTGTGATCACAGCAGCAATGGGTGCAATGCCAGCGGTATGGGCGCTGCCTTTGAGGGTATGCAGGGCCCGGGAAAGATCATCGGTGTAGGTAACCGTGGTCTTGTCTCCGGCTGCTGACAGGAAATCCTTCAGCGTCTGCAGGTGGGTCTCGGTTTCACTTTCAAAAATATCGAGCAATACCGGGTCGACCGCATCCTCTTCAGCCGTCTCGATATCTGCGCCTGTAGTCGTGGTTTCCCCTTCGGCTACGGCTTCGGAGCCGTCCGATTCGGCCGCCGGCATCGTGCTGGCATCAGGAATCTCCCCGTTGGCCAGAGCGTTGGCGCGGGCTTCCAGGTTGGAGGTATCGACGGACGCCGAACGGCGCTTCTCGAAATCTTCGACCAGGGCCGGCAGGTTGGCGGTGACATCTTCCAAAAGACTGGCGATGTCATCGTTCATGAAGATGCTGCCGTCGATAACGCGGTTCAGCATGTTTTCCACGGACCAGGCCAGTTCACCAACAACCAGTGCGCCGACCATACGGCCACTGCCTTTCAGAGTGTGGAAGGCACGGCGAACTTCGGACAGGGCGCTGCGGTCATCGTGCTGACGCAGAAGCATCGGCAGGTATTCGCGAATGGTGTCCAGCACCTCACCGGCTTCTTCGACGAATATTTCGAGTATTTCATCGTCAATCAGGTCGTCGTCATCGGCGGCTTCTTCATCGATGGATGTCGGGATTTCGTGCTCTTCTTCTCCCTGGTCGGCGACTGTGTCTTCGACCTCGGGAGTTTCCGGCCCCGCCACGGCATCGTCGTCGGTGCGACGGGTGGTTGCCATGGCCTCGGCCCGGTTGATGAGTTCAGCTACGTCGCCTGCGGTCTGGCCGTCCTTGAATTCACGGATCAGTGATGGAATGCGTGCATTGACCTCGTCCACCAGGGAAAACATGTCTTCGGTGGGGCGAATGGTCTGATCGATTACCCGGTTCAGCAGGTTTTCCACAGACCATGCCAACTCGCCGATACTGGTCGCGCCCACAAGTCGTCCGCTGCCCTTGAGAGTATGGAAAGCGCGACGAACCTCGGTCAGAGCCTCACGGTCGTCGTGATTCTGGCGCAGACGGGGATAGAATTCATGAATGGTCTCGAGAACCTCTTCGGCTTCCTCAACGAAAATGCCGAGAATCTCGTCGTCCAGGAGTTCCGCATCCGAGCTTTTGGCTTCTTCCGGGGCGGCCGAAACGCTGGCTTCATCCTGCTCGTCAGACGGTTCAAGGACGGGCTCTTCCTGGGCCGTGGCTTCAGTCCAGGTGGGCTCAGCCCCGACCGGGAAACCGAGGGAAGCGAGACTGTCCTCGGCAACCCGGAGAATCGAATCGTTTTCGCCAATCCCTTCAGCGAGGCGCTCCAGGTAATACTCGATGCTGGTAACCGCATCGGCCAGGATGTCGAGCTGCTTCCAGTCAGGAACCTGCTTGCCGTCCAGCAGCACATCGCTGATGTAGCGCTCTGCCGAGGCCAGCATGCTTGCAACCCGGTCCAGCGGGATCAGGCTGAGGCCACCGCGAATGCTGTGCAGCAGGCCAGGGACATGCTCGATTTCCCGGGTATCCCATTGCGAGGCAATAAAATTGACGATGGCGGATTTCACCTGTTCCAGGGTGTTCCGCGATTCCCGCAGCAGCGCGCCGCTGGCCTCGCCCAGTTCCCGGGAGCCCAGGTTAATCGGTGCATCGGAGGTTTCGTCTGTGGACGACTCCTGATGACCTTCACTGTCCAGGCCGGCGAGACTGGCTTCGACGTAAAGCAGTGCGCCGGCGATATCCATCAGCGTGCCATCATCAACCAGCTCGGCCTGGGCGCTGAGTTTCTCAACCAGTTCAACCTGTTCGGTGATCACTTTCCGTGGTATGCCCAGACCCAGTACAGCCAGGGTATTGGCCACCTGACGCAGGCCAGGCAACAGATCGTCAAGTTCACTGTTCTGGCGGAGTTCTGAGCGGACAAACAGATCCAGCTGATCCTTCAGTTTCGCCAGCTCTTCATTGAGCGCGCCGACAACGGAATGGATGGCGTCCCGGCCGGGGCCGGATACCCGGGTTCGGGCGGCATCAACATCGTCTTCTGACGGCAGTGCCTGGTTAAGCTGGTAGGCATCCCGTAGGGCACTGACCTGGGGGGAATCCAGATCCCGCGCACGGGCAACATAGTAGAGCAGGTGTTTGAGCAGCGCTTCCGGTGCCGGTTGCTGAAGGATATCGGCGTGCTCGTCGGTCAGTCGGCGTATTTCACTGTCCAGCTCCCTGAGCAGGGATTTCACCGCCGCATTCACCGGGTTCACGTGTGCCTGAAGTGTTTCCACGAACGCACTGGCCGCTTTCCAGAGCTCGCCCCGGGGCGTTTTCTGGCATAAACGGACCAGCCGTTGAATAACCTTCTGCATGTACTCGAAATGGGCATCGAGATCCGCTTCCCGGATGACACCGGCCAGCGCGAACTGGTACATCTGGCGCAGTTTGCGGATGTGGCCCAGGACTGTTGGGTCCTGCAGGCGCTGGGAGACCTTCCCGGACACGGTAATGCGCGAGGGTGCCAGGTCCGGTTTGAACAACGAGGTATCAGACAGCAGGGATTCGCCACGGGCGGCCCGGAGGTCGTTTAGCAGTGGCAGCAGCACCATCGGGAAATCGTCCTGGCTGCTGGCCAGATGCTCGAGGTACTGGGGCAACTGCAGGATGGCCTGCATCAGGACTTCAACGGCTTCGTCGGTATTGGCAACGGTTTCGTTGAGTACGGCCTGGGTGAGCTTTTCCATCTCCTCGGTGAGCAGGGCTGCACCGTAGAGCTCGACCATTTGCAGGGTGCCATGTACCTGATGGAGATAATTCAGGCAGAAGCGCAGGCGCGCGGTGTCGTCACGATTCTCGACATACGCTTCCAGTGCATGCTGACCCTGGGTCAGCGTGTCCTGTATCTCTCCCCGAACCCAGTCGAGGGCGATGCTGTCATGGTGATTGCCCATAACCACTCCGGTTATTCTTCGTCAGTCTGGCGTTTGATCCACGCCAGCACATGTTCCGAGGGGACTCTCTGTAACCCTGGAGGCTGCCAGTCGGTCAGCTCTCCCTGGCCCAGTACCAGCAACCCCCCGGGCGCCAGCCGCTCTGCAAGTCGCTTGACAATTTCCCGCCGGCGCCAGCGGCGGAAATAAATCAGCAGATTCTGGCAGAAGATAATGTTCATCCCGTGCATGGGTGCCTTATCCAGGTCCAGAACATTCAGTCTGGTAAAGCACACCCTGTCGCGGATGCTGTTCACGATTTCTACGGTATTCCGCTCGGCCGGGCGGAAATACCGGGCTTTCATTTCTTCGTCCATTCCCAGCAGTTTGCGGGGATTGAACTGACCGTTCCGGGCCTTCTCGATCACCGGCTTGCTGATGTCAGAGCCGGTGACACCGAACAGAGGCTGCAATGCCAGCTGCTCCATGCATTCATTCAGCACCATGGCCAGGGTGTAGGGCTCTTCCCCGGTGGAACATCCGACACTCCACGCCTCCAGAGGGCGCTTTTTCAGCTGTTCCCGCGGCCGTGTCAGGACATAGTCGGATACCAGCCGGAAAGCGTCGGGATCCCGGAAGAACCGGGTTTCCTGGACAGTGAGCCGGTCCACCAGCGTTGACCATTCCCTGATCGCATCCGGCCCGGATACGATTTTTTCGTAATAGGCCTGATAGCTGCTGCAGCCGATTTCCCGCATCCGGATGCCAAGGTTCGTTTCCAGAAACGATCGGCGCTCGGGCGACAGAGTGATACCGGTTCGGTGTTCCAGCAGGGTTTGCCACTGGCTGAACTGCGCCTCGTCCATATCAGGGAGTCGGCGCAGTGACCAGATGCCCTCGGCAGGTGACAGGTTGTTATGCATTTGCGCCATAAACCGTCAACAGCCCTGGAACGGAAATCAGCCCACCACCGGAACGTCGCTGTCTTCCTCTTCCTCGTGATCAGCCACGTCTTCTTCCGGCAGAGTGAAGCCGGCAACGGAGGACCGAAGCTCGGACGCCATTTCTGCCAGGTTACCGATAGACTTCGCAGTCGCGTTGGTACCGGAAGACGTCTGGGACGTGATTTCCTGGATAACGTTCATGGTGTTGGAAATGTGCGCCGCCGACGACGACTGCTGACGTGCAGCGTTGGAGATGTTCTGGATCAGTTCCGCCAGAGACATGGATACGTTCTCGATTTCCTCGAGGGCGATACCCGCGTCCTGGGCCAGACGGGCACCACGGACCACCTCGGCGGTGGTGTGTTCCATGGAGATAACCGCTTCGTTGGTGTCCGACTGGATCGTCTTGACCAGCGCTTCAATCTGCTTGGTCGCTGCAGAGGAGCGTTCCGCCAGTCGCTGTACTTCGTCCGCAACAACCGCGAAGCCCCGGCCCGCGTCACCGGCCATGGAGGCCTGGATCGCCGCGTTCAGGGACAGGATGTTGGTCTGGTCGGCGATGTCGTTGATCAGGGATACGATGTCACCGATTTCCTGGGAAGATTCACCCAGACGCTTGATCCGTTTGGAGGTTTCCTGGATCTGCTCACGGATGTTGTCCATGCCGCGGATGGTGTTCTGTACCACTTCCGCGCCTTTCTTAGCGATCGCAACCGACCGCTCCGCAACCGCGGAGGACTCGGCAGCGTTGGAGGATACCTGGTCGATGGACACGGCCATCTCGTTCACCGCGGCGGAGGCGCCGGCGATTTCCTGGGCCTGGTGCTCGGAAGCATCGGCAAGATGCATCGCAGTGGCCTGGGTTTCTTGAGCCGCTGACGCTACCCGTACCGCAGTACCACGAATCGCCTGTACCAGTCCGCGCATCTGGTCGATCGCGTAGTTGATGGAGTCGGCGATGGCACCGGTGAAGTCCTCGGTTACCGTGGCCTCGGTGGTCAGGTCACCATCAGCCAGGTCGGCCAGTTCGTCCAGTAGTCGCAGGATCGCGTTCTGGTTCTGCTCGTTCTGCTCTTGCGTAGTAGCCAGTCGGGCCTGGGCTTCGCGGTACAGGGCCAGACCGATAAACACAACAATGGCAACCATGGCGGCCAGGATCGCAAAGGCCAGGGTCGGGCTGACCAGGCGTGAGCCGGACTGGGTCCGGAAGTTCTCGGCCAGTACAGAGAGTTCGGAAAGCAGGATCTCGGAATTCTGGAAGATGTCGCTGGCAGCAGTACGTACCTTGAAGAGGTCGGGAGAGGCTTCAAGGATTGCGTCTACGTTTTGGGAAACGAACTGGAACAGTTCATCGACAGCTTCGAGGCCGTAGATGGCGTCTTCGTCATTTACCTGCGATATCCCCATGGCAGGGTTGCCGTTCAGCTGGCCTTCAAGCACTCGGCCGAACAGGCTTGCGTCACGACCGAAACGGTCCGCGGCAATAACCGCGTCTTCGTCACCGGAGAGTACGTTGTTAACCGAGCGAACAATCCGCTCCGCCAGGAGTGACTGACGCTGCGCCAGTGCGATTTGTTCGGCGGGTGCGTCGTTGTCGAGCAGGATCTGTACGATATCGTCGTACTCAACCTGCAGCTGCGGAATGGTTTCGTTCAGGGTCCGGGCAACCTCGTGGAGGCCGAGCACCGCATCCTGGGTGGAGAGGATGCTGTCGGCATTTTCCCGCACGGTGTTCCAGTTTTCCTGGACGCCACTCTGCTGGGCCAGTTCACTCGGCGGCAGGCCAGTTTCCGGATTGCCCTCGGTTACGTTGGTCCAGAGCTGCTGGAATTCGTCACGGGAGCGGCGCAGCTGGTTGAAGGCCTCGGCGGTACCGCCGGCAGCTTCGGTCGCGTTCTTCGCAATCTCCTGAGAGAGCACCCTCAGTTCGGCGGTGTTGGCGATGTATTCCTGATCGTTCTGGCTGTCTGTATTGATAATGAACAGCACCACAACGAGCAGGATAGTGAGTGCGATCAGCGCGGCGATCAGGCCGGCAACCAGCTTGTTGCCTCCCTGTCCCATACTGAGTCTTCCGGCTCTGTTCTTCATTTTCTGGCTCCCGGCCTCTTCAAGAAATTGGCAAGTTTGTTTTTTCGGGTTTCAGGCGGTCAGGGTGATGTTCCTGCCATTGTCACCACCCTTACCACTGTGCGACGTCAAGAAATCGTTCGTCCTCGAGCAGGTCGACGGCCGAAAACACTTTCCAGACTTCCTCGTTGCGTTCATAACCGCCTGAGACAAACGGTCGAACGTTTTCAGGTACGCCCTCGGGCGAATCCTTGAAACTGTCAGTTGCGAAATACTGCATGCCCAGCACACTATCGACGACCAGCCCGCTGAAAATGTCACCCTGCTCTACCACCAGCACGCGCCGTTCCCGCTGGCTACGGGACGAGCGGGGTATATCGAAAAAGCCGGCAAGATCAACCAGGGGCAGAAGGCGGCCGCGAACATTGGCTGCGCCAAGCAGAAACGGGCGAACCCCCGGTATGTGGGTAAACCGGGGGACGTGGAGGATTTCAGTGACTTCGCCCATGGGGGCAACGTAGCGTTCGCCTGCGAGAACGAAGCCGATGCCGTTCCACAGTTCAACGGCTTCCTGTTGTTCCGGCAGGCCGGCGGCCAGCGACCGGCTGCGCGCGGCGATATCCGTCAGAACGGCAAAAGGGGCGGCCTGGGCGGACATGCTTACTCCACGGTTGGGGATCAGGCAATCAGACTGTTGATTGTTTTGATCAGGTCGTCTTCGTTAACCGGCTTGACCAGGTAACCCTTGGCGCCCTGGCGGGTGCCCCAAACGCGGTCAGTTTCCTGATCCTTGGTGGTTACGATGACGACCGGGATGGACGCGGTTTCCGGGGCGCGGGTCAGTTGGCGGGTTGCCTGAAAGCCGTTCAGGCCGGGCATAACCACATCCATCAGAACCAGATCCGGGGTCTCTGCGCGAGCCTTGGCAACGCCGTCTGCGCCGTTGTCAGCTGTAAGCACCTCGTGCTTATGCTTTTCCAGGATCGTGGAGATTTTCTTAACCTCGGTAGGGGAATCGTCAACAATAAGAATGCGGGCCATGGTTTCCTCGATGGTTCTTGGGGTCAGCAGGTTTACTGTTCCGCCTGTGGAACATACTGGCGGATGGTATTAAGCAGCTCATCCTTACTGAACGGTTTGGTCAGATACTGGTCCGAGCCGACGATGCGGCCCTTGGCCTTGTCGAACAGACCGTCCTTGCTGGAGAGCATAATAACCGGCGTCTTTTTGAAGGAGGAATTGTTCTTGATAAGTGCGCAGGTCTGGTAGCCGTCCAGGCGGGGCATCATGATATCGACAAAAATGATGTCCGGCTGTGAATCGGCAATCTTGGCAAGAGCGTCAAAGCCGTCAGTCGCGGTGATGACCTCACAGCCGACCTTTTTTAGAAGGGTTTCTGCGGTGCGACGTATGGTTTTACTGTCGTCGATCACCATGATCTTCAAGTTCTCGAAGTTGTCATCCATTGTCCAACTGCCTTGCGCTCAGCGACTGTCGTTATTTTAAAACGGGGGTTTTAACACAAACCTTAAGGTTCTTCTATAAACCCCGCTCATTTATAGATTATCAATGGCCGGATAAAAAGTATTAGTTTGTGACCAAATGTACTTCTGCCCGCAACGTCACGTAACTGACTGAGGATTTCTCCGGATGCATTTGCAGCTCGGGTACAATACCATCTGATTTCAAAGCATAGCACTTAATGTCTGGTCCGCTCTGCAGACCGGTTCGTGTTTTTAACCCTCAGGAGTGCAGGAACGCCCATGACCGTCAGACTCGGGATCGTGATGGATCCGATTGAAGATATCCACTTCAAGAAAGACAGCTCACTGGCCATGTTGCTGGCTGCCCAGAAACGCGGTTGGGAAATCGAGTACATGGAGCTGCCGGACATGTATCTGGATGGCGGTAAGGCCATGGCGCATACTCGGGATCTTACGGTCCACATGGACCCGGAAAACTGGTACAGCTTTGGGCCGAGCCAGGACCGAGCGCTGGGCGATCTGGATGTCATCCTGATGCGCAAGGATCCGCCGGTAGACCGGGAGTTCCTGATGGCCACCTATATATTGGAAGCGGCCGAGCAGCAGGGCGCGCTTGTGGTCAACCCGGCATCCACGCTTCGCGACTGCAACGAGAAGCTGTTTGCCACCCAGTTCGAGGACCTGACACCACCGCTGCTGGTCAGCCGCTCGGCAAGCCGTTTCCGCGAGTTCTATGCTAAACACGGCGATGTCATCATGAAGCCGGTGGACGGCATGGGCGGTCATTCGATCTTCCGTATCAGGGAGAACGATTTCAATCTCGGTGTCATCATCGAAACCCTCACCAACTATGGCACGCACCAGGCCATGGCCCAAAAATACATCCCCGAAATCAGCGATGGCGACAAGCGTATCTTACTGATCGACGGTGAACCGGTACCCTATTCCCTTGCGAGAATACCCTCCCATGGCGAGAATCGGGGCAATCTGGCCGCCGGCGGCCGCGGTGAAGGTCGTGAACTGACCGCGCGGGATCGGGAGATCTGCGAACGTGTTGCCCCGGTGATTAAAGAGAAAGGCCTCATTTTTGTGGGGCTGGATGTCATCGGTGACTACCTCACCGAAATCAATGTCACCAGCCCGACCTGTATCCGGGAACTCGATGCGGCCTTCGGGATCGATATCGGTGGGATGTTGATGGACGCGATTGCAAAGCGCCTGGGCCAGGCATAATCCGGTGATGGCGACCGGGCAGGTATAACGACAGGATCCGTATCAGGAATGGCAGTTCAGGTAAGCGACTTCGACCGGTTTTCCTTCACCCTGTTTATGGCGCTGGCGGTGCACGCCATCGTGGTGCTGGGAATCACCTTTGCGCCTGAACCGCCCCGTTCCTCTGCCCAGACCATGGAAATCACCCTGTCTCAGTTTGACGATGAGGAAGCTCCGGAGAAGGCGGACTTCCTGGCCCAGACCAGTCAGAAGGGCAGTGGTACCGAGGAAGAGGTGCGGGAAATGACCACCCCGCAACCGGCGGAGGTGAGCCAGCCGGAGGTGGCCCAGGTTCAACCCGAGCCTCCTGCTCAAACCGAGCCGCAGCCGCGCCAGGAAAAGCAGGTGGTACAGACCGAGAGTCCTTCCAGTCAGAAGGTTCGCCAGCCTGAGGAGCCCACCAGGCCGGAAGAGGAACCTCTGCCGGTTCGCGAGAAAAAGAGCCTGATGGAGCGTAGCCTCGAAATTGCCAGCCTTGAAGCTCGCTTCGATGCCCAGCAGCAGGCCTATGCCCGCAAACCCAGGGTCATGCGGGTAACCGCCGCCTCTACGCTCAAGTCCACCAACGCCTGGTACGTTCAGAACTGGGTGAGCAAGGTAACGCGGGTGGGGAATATCAACTACCCGACCGAGGCGCGCAATGCCGGAATCTATGGCACACTGCGAATGCTGGTGTCACTGAAGAAAGACGGCACCATTAAAGAGGTGGCGATCCTGCAGTCTTCCGGCAGCACCGTCCTGGATGATGCTGCCATCCGTATAGTCAGGATGGCCTCACCTTTTGCACCATTTCCGGACGAAATGCGGAAAGAGGTGGATGAACTCGAAATCATACGTACCTGGTCCTTCCAGCGTCGGGGGCTGACATCCGGATGACAGCATCAAAACACTCTCCCCATAGCTTGCGCCACCAGTTCCTGGTGGCATCGCCCTATCTCGCTGATCCGCGTTTCCATGGCGGCGTGATCTACATTTGTGAGCATTCTGACGACGGTGCCCTGGGGTTAATGGTCAATCAGCCGCTGGACATCCACCTTGGTGAAATTCTGGAACAACTGGACCTGCCAGGAGGCGAGCTGGATCTGCCGGTTTTCAGCGGTGGTCCGGTGCAGCAGGAGCGCGGCTTTGTGCTGCATCCTCCGGGCACCAGCTGGCAGAACACGGCGAAGGTCACCGACGATGTTCTGCTGACCACATCCCGCGATGTATTGGCAGGCATTGGTCGTGGCGAAGGTCCCGACGAGTACCTGGTGGCATTGGGTTACTCCGGCTGGAGCGAAGGACAACTGGAAGAGGAACTGGGCAGCAACGCCTGGCTCACCTGTCCGGCCAACACCGACATTCTGTTCCGTACTCCCTGGGAAGATCGATACAAGGCGGTGCTGCAGCTGATCGGCATTGATCTCAATCAGCTCAGTGAATCGGTCGGCCATGCCTGAACCAGCGAGCCGTCGCGTTATGGCGTTCGATTTTGGCACCCGCCGTATTGGCGTAGCCGTCGGCCAGGAATTGCTTGGGTCCGGCCAACCGGTGGCTCTGATTCCCGCCCGTGACGGTATCCCCGATTGGCAACAGATTGAATCCCTGCTTGAGGAGTGGCGTCCGGACCTGGTCGTGGTCGGTTTGCCCCTTAACATGGACGATACCGAAAACGATATGTGTGCCCGGGCGCGCAAATTCGGCAAGCGTCTTCATGGACGCTACCACGTGCCGGTCGAGATGGTGGATGAGCGGCTCACCAGCTTCGAGGCCAAGGGTGAAGTGATGGCCGCCGGAGGCAGTCGTGATTTTGGTCGCCACGGGGTGGATGACCGGGCCGCGGTGCTGATCCTGGAAACCTTTTTTCAACAGTGAGGACCGAATGACGGCATTGCTTGATATTGATCAGTTGCTTGACCAGATGGAAGCCGGGCTGCGTCAGGCGCTCGAGCAACGGGGCGTGCAATCCCCGGTCCTGATCGGTATACGGACCGGAGGCGTCTGGCTGGCCGACGTGCTGAGCAAACGCCTTGGCATCGAAGAGCCGTTCGGCGAACTGGACATCTCCTTCTATCGCGATGATTTCAGCCGCATCGGCCTGAATCCCCGGGTGAAACCCTCGAGTCTGCCCTTCGATACCGAAGGCCGTGACATCGTCCTGATTGACGATGTCATCATGAGCGGCCGGACGATCCGGGCCGCCATGAATGAGATCTTCGATTATGGCCGTCCAGCCAGTATCATACTGGCGACCCTGATTGACCTCGGCGCCCGGGAACTGCCCATCCAGCCGGATGTGGCTGGCAAGACAATGGTGTTGGAACCCCATCAGCGCGTCAAACTGCGTGGCCCCGACCCGCTCCGTATCGAGCTTCAGGAAGCCGGACAATAAACCTCCGAATCGGATAACAGGCGACCCATGACCGCGAACGACTCCTCCCCGCACCACTTGCAGCTGACCCGGGATGGTCAGTTGCGGCACTTTCTCACCCTCGACGGCCTGGACCGGGCACTGCTGACCGACATTCTGGACACAGCGGACTCCTTTATCGAGGTCGGTGAGCGCACCATCAAGAAAGTGCCGCTGCTCCGTGGCCGAACCGTGGTAAACCTGTTTTTCGAATCCAGCACCCGAACCCGCAGCACCTTTGAACTGGCGGCCAAGCGCCTGTCTGCAGACGTACTCAACCTGGATATCAGCACCTCGGCCACTTCGAAGGGTGAATCCCTGTCCGACACGCTGCTGAACCTCGAAGCCATGGCCAGCGACATGTTTGTGGTCCGGCACTCCCAGAGTGGCGCGCCGCATTTTATTGCCGAGAGTGTCACTCCGGGGGTGGCCATTATCAACGCCGGTGACGGGCGCCATGCGCATCCGACCCAGGCCATGCTGGATATGTTGACGATTCGCCAACACAAGGGCCGTTTCGAGGGCCTTAAAGTTGCCATCGTTGGCGACGTGCTGCACTCCCGGGTAGCCCGCTCCCAGATCCGTGCCCTGAACGAACTGGGCGCCGAAGAAGTTCGCGTTATTGCCCCGGGAACCCTGCTTCCCAAAGACGTGGAAAGCTTGGGCTGCACGGTGGAATACGATATGGCCCGGGGGATGAAGGATCTGGACGTGGTGATCATGTTGCGCCTTCAGAAAGAACGGATGGAAGGGGCATTGCTCCCCAGTGAGCGGGAGTTCTACCGGCTATACGGCCTGAACCAGCAGAAACTGTCGCTGGCCCATCCGGAATGCATCGTTATGCACCCGGGGCCGATCAACCGCGGTGTTGAAATCGAATCGGCGGTTGCCGACGGGCCGCAATCGGTGATTCTGAACCAGGTCACCAACGGCATTGCCATCCGGATGGCAGTCATGTCCATGGCCATGGGTGGCCAGGTTTCAGAACGGCAGCAGAACTTGAGCGAGAGGGGCCAGGCATGAGCAGTGTCACCACATCCGGAAGCAGCCTGAAGATTATCGGGGGTCGACTGTTCGATGGTCAGGGCGACGAGAAGGAAAATGCCGCGCTGCTGATTCGGGATGGTCGTATTGCCGCGATGGGCGAGGCCGCCGCCCGGGAGCAGGCCGACGAGACAATCAGTGCAGAAAACGCAGTCATAACGCCGGGGTTTGTCGATCTGTGCTGTAACCTCCGTGAGCCGGGCAATGGCCAGAAAGGTAATATCGCTTCCGAGACGCTGGCGGCGGCCCATGGCGGCTTCACGACGGTCTGCGCCTCGCCGGAAACCTCACCGGTGAACGATTCCAGTGCGGTCACCCACCTGATCCGTGACGGAGCTGCCAGTCGTTCGCCCATCCGGGTCCTGCCCATAGGTGCCATCACCCGAGGCCTGGAGGGTGATCTGCTCAGCGATATGGCCGGTCTGGCCTCCGCCGGCTGTGTTGCCGTGGGTAATGGTTCCCGGGGCGTGCGCAATGCCCGCATTTTGCGACGTTGCATGGCCTACGCCCAGACCTTTGGTTTGACGGTGATGTTCAGCCCTGAGAACCAGGCCCTGGCCGCCGACGGCTACGCCCACGACGGCCTGGTAACCTCGCGCCTGGGGCTGCTCGGTATTCCGGAAGTCGCGGAAACCGCTGCGGTGATGGAAATGCTGTTGCTGGCGGAGGAAACCGGGGTACGGTTGCATCTGAGCCAGCTCTCCTGTGGTCGCAGTGTTGAAATGCTGGCCGAAGCCCGCCGCCGCGGCATTGCGGTAACCGCCGATGTGGCCATACACCAGCTTGTGTTCACCGAGGAAGCTCTGGCCGGTTTCGACAGCCGCTTCCATGTTCGGCCTCCTCTGCGCGGCGAGGGCGATCGGAAGGCGTTGATAGCCGGTGTTCGGGACGGTGTGATTGATGCCATTGTCAGTCAGCATCAACCTCACGATACCGCCGCCAAGCAGGCACCCATGGCAGCCACCGAGCCGGGACTGTCTAGCATTGAGAGTGTGCTGTCGCTGGGGCTGGAACTGGTGGAGATGAATGAGCTGGCACTGCCTGATCTGATTCGCGCGCTGACCAACGGTCCGGCTTCCGCGCTGGGCAGAACAGCCCGCCTTGCCGAGGGCGAAATCGCTGATGTCTGTGTGTTTGATCCTGATGCCTTTTGGACACCGAACTCGAAAACACTGGTTTCAGCCGGTCGCCATGCGCCGGTGACCGATCGCGAACTGCCGGGTGTCGTCCGGCTCACCCTCAGTGAGGGTCGAAAGGCCTGGCCAAAGCCGGCTATCTGAATCCGGCTTAGGCGACAAAGTGCGGCAGGGGTTGCGGAACCTCTGTCGACACCATCACAGAATCCCCTCCTTTTGCTGAAAAACCCTTGATGGCAGGCACCTGTGCCAACGTATTCTTGTAGCCGTCGCCCTATGGTCGACCAAGGAAAGCGTGGCCTGACCGGTTCATTTTCACAGACCGGCGCCCGACAATAATAACCAGGAGTCATCCCGTGAAATCAGCAAACCTCCCCCAGCGGGTAGCTTTGGCAGCTGCCCTCTGTGCCAGTCTGGTATTCCCCTCGATGGGGCAGGCACAGGCGCAGAACGAGCCTCTGGAACGCAGCTTTTGCGTTTTTGACCCGGTTGGTGCCAATGGCCCCCTGTTTGCCATCACCAAAACCTTCCAGTCGGTTGCCCTGAAAAACGGCATCAAGCTGGACCTTCGCGCCTACACCGATGAGAAGGTGGCCGCCGAGGATTTCAAGGCGGGCCAGTGCGACGCCGTGCTGCTCACCGGCACCCGGGCCCGGGAATTCAACAAGTTCACGGGCAGCCTTGAAGCCATGGGCGCAGTGCCCGGCGAAGAGGAAATGCGGCTGCTGTATAATACCCTCAGCCAGCCCAAAGCCCGGCCGTTCCTGATTGATGGCCCCTACGAGGTCGCCGGGGTATTCCCCGGGGGCGCCATCTACCTGCACACCCGGGACCGCTCTATTGATTCTGTCGAGAAACTGCAGGGCAAACGGATTGCAACCCTCGATTACGATCAGGCATCCGTGCGGATGGTTCGCCATGTGGGCGCATCTGTGGTGGGATCCAATTCCGCGAACTTTGCCGGCAAGTTCAATAATGGCAGCGTGGACCTCGCCTATGCCCCGGCTGTCGCCTACACACCACTGGAACTGTACAAAGGCGTTCAGCCTAACGGGGCCGTGGTCAAATATGCCCTCGGGTATATGAATTTCCAGGTAATCATCCATCGCGACCGTTTCCCGGATTCCGCCGGCCAGATGGTGCGTGATCAGGCCATCAAACGCATAGACGAGGCCTACGAGATTATTGCCCAGGCAGAGGCTGAAATTCCGGAAGAGGTCTGGATGCAGTTGCCCCAGGAAGACACCGCCGAATACGACAAGATGCTGCGCAAGGTGCGCCTCTCGTTACTGGAGGACGGTGTTTACGATGAGCGAGCCATCAAGTTGATGAAAGCGATTCGGTGCCGGGTAGATGCTACCCGCTCCGAGTGTGCTTCCGTCGCCGGAACCTGAGGCCGGAGTGAAGCAGGCCCGCGTCTGCGGGCCTGTGCCTGACTAGCGTATTTCGTCTTTCAGAGCCTTGCCGGCCTTGAAGCCAACGGTTTTGCTGGCGGGGATGCGAATGGTCTCGCCGGTTTGTGGGTTGCGTCCGTCCCGCGCCTCGCGGCTGCGGATATTGAAGGTGCCAAAGCCAATCAGGGTGGTGTCTTCGCCACGGGAGGCGGCGGCCGACACCTGGTCGGTAAACGCGGTAATCACTTCGCTGGCCTTGTCCCGGGTCAGGCCTGTGCGATCGGCAATGGCCGCGGCGAGTTCAGGTTTGCGCATCGGATACTCCTTTTATTGTATTTCTGCGGGTTCGGTCTGTGCTGGCCGGAATCACAACGACTCTCGGTTGCTCCAATCTATAGTGGCTCGCGGCCCATTGTGCAAACCATCGAGTGGCATAGGTGTGTGTAAATTGGCGTCATTTGCGGCATCGGTCGCATAAAAACGGGGCCTCCTACGCCATAATGCGTGCCTGGTTACAGACTGTAACAAACCGGTTTCTCCGCCAGAGTCCGGGCCGTGCGATTGCAGCAGGGCTGCATCAGAACAAAAAACGCAAAAGGTGAAGAAGGTATGACCCATTTCCGGAATCCCTCCCGCAAGTCGCCATTTTCCTCGCGTCGAGTACGTAACCTCGCGGTGGCTTTCACGGCCACTGTGGTCCTTGGAGGCTGCAGCGCGGTGAATCACGTGATGTACAAGACCACCGGGGATGTGATGCAGGGTTTCTCCAGGGATCACACGGTGCCTTTTCTGATGGAAAGCAACGATCTGGCCATGGGGTGCGCCATGAGCGAGGCGACTGCTCCATTGCTGATGTCGTTCGGCCGCGTTACCAATGAGCCGGACCAGCTGGCAGTGATGCTCTACCTCAGTGCTGGCGGCTGTGCCGAGGAAGAGGCCAGGGAGCACGAGCTGGCAGCCCTTTCGGCCCTGCATGCCATGAACGGCAATGCGGCTGAGGATGCCATGATACGCCAGAAGCGGGCCCATAGCGTTGCTGCCCGACGTTATTACAAGGCCTGGCAGCACCACAATGCCCACTACGGTAATCCCGCCGACGGCGAATGCCCGGATTTCGATGACGACATGGACGAGTTTATCTACATGGCCGGTCTTCTCTCCGGTCTCCAGGCGCTCAATGCCCAGATTCAGTCCACCTCGTCCATTGGCGTACCGGCGAACGTTGGCTCCATTGCCGCCCGGGCCACGAGCTGCCTCGATAATGAAAAATGGTGGGGCGCGCCCATGGCTTTGCGAGCAACGGTGTGGGCGATGATTCCGGGTGCCCAGCCCGAGGGTGAGAACGCGTTCGAACGGCTGGCCGTTGCCGACGATCAGGGCGAGGTTGCGGGCGTGCGTTTGCCTCATGTTTTCCACGCCATTGCGGCCCTGAACAAGGATGACGAGGCCATGGTCCGGTCGGTAATCCGGGATCATGCCGAATCGATCGAGAATACACCGGCCAATGAGCAGTGGCGGTTCGTGGACGCCATGGCCACCGATATGATTGTCGCGGTCTCTGACCGACTCTGGGTAGAGAACACCGGGCACCGTACACCCATGGGGCAGCTAGGCAGCTTCTGGGATGACCAGGCGGAAGCCGTTGAAACCATGGATCTGGACGATCTGCTGTAACCACTCCCTACCCAGAGTAATCAGTTATGTCGAAGGGCGGTTTTGATCGTAGCGGGCTGGAGTGGTTTTCATCGCTGCCAGCCTGCCTGTTATTGCTGGCGGTGGTCATTTTCTCCACGAGCAGTGATATCCACAACCAGATGCTTCGGGGCGGTGAACAGCTCTGGAGTGGCTATTACAAGTTGCGGATGGATCCGGTTCAGCCCACCTGCGATCCGAACCGGGATATCGACGCGGCGGTTGCTGAAGAAATGGCGGCGGATGCCGAGACGGATGACCCGATGGCGGCGTTGCTGGGGGCCGAGGAAAAAGACCCGGCTGACGTCCGGCTTGCCATCGAACGAGCGGTTGCTGACTGCCGCGAGGCCCACCAGAATTTTGAAAATCTCAGTGACCAGCTGACACCGGGCGTGAAAGCCTATCGGGCCATCGAGCTTTTTATTGCTGACCTGATCGCCTTTGGCCTGGAGTCACAGCGTTTCATTCTGGTGATTCTGGTCATGCTGTGTGCGGTCACCGCGACCCTCACTCGTCACCATATCGCCATGCGTGCCATGGAAACCCGGCTGGATTACACCGTCTCCCACACTCTTCAAACCATCGCCAATGCCATGCTGCTGGGCTCGAGCGCAATCTTTCGCCAGTCCAGCCTGGGTTCAGACACGGCGGTCTCTTCCGAAGAGCTGTTGCTGCACAATTTCTGGATTATCGGTTTCGCCTGCCTCACGCTGGCCAGCCTCTACCGGCTGTTCCGGATGCCTGATGATCTTGAGGAGGGCGGCAGTCTGAACAAGGCCTTCCTGGCCGTTCCGCTCTATACCGTGATGTGTCTGATCTCCGGCACCTATTTCGCTCTGATCGGACACGCGTCGGGGATTGGTATCTATCTCGGCAAGATGATGGAACTGTCCGACATGTTCCTGAATGTCGGTCTGTATGTGTGGGTGGGCATGATGCTCAAGCAGACCCGCCTGGCCACCCTGGTGTTCAATGTTTTCCGGCCCTGGCGCATGCCGCCGGAAATGCTGGCGGTTGTAGCGGTTCTGGTGGCTGCCGTGCCCACGGCCTACACCGGTGCCTCGGGCATCTTCGTCATTGCGGCCGGTGCCGTCATCTACAGTGAGCTGCGTGCCGCCGGTGCCCGGCGGCATCTGGCCCTGGCGGCGACCGCCATGTCCGGTTCCCTGGGCGTGGTTTTGCGGCCCTGCCTGCTGGTGGTTGTGATTGCTTACCTGAACCGGGAAGTCACCACTGACGAGCTGTTTGGCTGGGGCATCTGGGTGTTCGTGCTGACCGCCACCATGTTCGCGATTGTGGCCCTCAGTGTGAACCGACAGAGTGAGTTTAACCTGGCGCCTTCGGCCGAAGCCTTCCCGGCCATGACGCAGGCGCTCAAACCCTTGATTCCCTATGTTCTGGTTATCGCTGCCGTGGTGCTGTTCTACCGTCTGGCGCTGGACGTGAGCATGGATGAGTTTTCGGCTCCGAGGCTGCTGCCGGTGATCATGCTGGCAATCCTTGTTTACGAGCATGTCAGCCTGAAAAACCGGTCAGGAAAAGCCTCGGGGGAGATCAACCACCAGGGGCTGGAGCGCAGTCTCCGCGGCGCCACCAACGATACGACGGCGGAAATTGGCGCGCTGTTGCTGTTGCTGGGTCTGTCGGTCAGCATCGGTGGGGTGATCGAACGGGCTCACCTGATGGAGGCCTTCCCGCAGTCGTTTGACAGTGCCTGGTCAGCAATGCTGCTGATGGTGGTGATTCTGGTGATTCTGGGCATGATCATGGACGCATTCGGTGCCGTGATCCTGGTGACTGCCACCGTGGCCACGATTGCCTACTCCAGTGGCATTCATCCGATCCATTTCTGGATGGTGACCCTGGTGGCCTTCGAGCTGGGCTACCTGAGCCCGCCGGTGGCCCTGAACCATCTGCTGACCCGGCAGGTGGTTGGAGAGGCGGAAGTGCTGGCGGCGCAGCAGGAAACGGGGACTTTTTATCAGCGCCATGAGCGTATCATCATGCCGCTGATTGCCATGGGGATTTCGCTGGTGTTGGTGGCCTTTGTGCCGCTTATATTCTACGCCTGATTACAGGATGTGGGGCGACCGCTAGCGATTGCCCCACATCTTCGACACCGCGGCATCGGAGCCCAACGTCCCGACGACCAACGACACGCCACCAATACCGAAGAAAACAAGCACGGGAATCAAGGCGCCTGCCTTACCGGTGTAAACGAGCATAGCCGCTGACACCGTCGCCAGAACGAGGAACAGGATGCCCACCACATTCAGCACGGTGCGGTGCGAATCTTTGTAGCTGGGCCCAACCTTTCCGGATTCCAGTGGTTTGAGAATAAACGAAAAGAGCTGGCGTAGACGCTGTTTCATGAAGCCGTTTCCTTGAGAGTGTTTGGCTATCATACAAAAAAAGCGCCGTGCTTTCGCAGGGCGCTTTCTGGATTGGGGTCAGATGAAAGCGTTCATCTGACCCCGTTTTCAGCTTTTCAGCTCAGCTTCGGGCCGGCTTCGACGATCGAATCTGCCACGTCGAACTTCTTGAAGTTCTCGACGAACTGGGAGATCAGTTCCTGGGCCTTGCCATCGTAGTAGTCCGGGCTTACCCAGGTGTTGCGCGGGTTCAGCAGCTCGGTATCCACGCCCGGAACATGCTTGGGCACATCCAGATTCAGGGTTGGCAGATGCTCGGTTTCCACGTCGTCCAGGTCGCCGTTCTGGATGGAGGCGATGATGGCTCGGGTGGTCGGAATGCTGAATCGCTGACCTTCGCCGTAGGGGCCGCCGGTCCAGCCGGTGTTCACCAGAAAGACCTTGCTGCCAAACTCGTCCATCCGCTTCATCAGCAGTTCGGCGTATACGCCGGCCGGGCGTGGGAAGAAGGGCGCGCCGAAGCAGGTGGAGAAAGTGGACTTCAGCTTGGACGAAGAGCCCATTTCGGTGGAACCGACCAGCGCGGTGTAGCCACTGAGGAAGTGGTAAGCGGCGCCTTCGCGGCTCAGGATAGACACTGGCGGCAGAACGCCGGTCATGTCGCAGGTCAGGAATACGATGTGAGACGGCTCACCGGCGCGGTTCTCGATAACCCGTTTTTCAACGTGCTCAAGCGGGTAGGCACAGCGCGAGTTTTCGGTGAGGGATACGTCGGTGTAATCCGGTTCACGAGTCTCCGGGTCGATCGTTACGTTCTCGACGATGGCACCGAAGCGGATGGCGTCCCAGATGATCGGTTCGTTTTTCCGGGTCAGGTCGATGCACTTCGCGTAGCAGCCGCCTTCGATGTTGAATACGGTGCCCGGGCCCCAGCCGTGCTCGTCGTCACCGATCAGGAAACGGTGCGGATCGGCGGAGAGGGTGGTCTTGCCGGTGCCGGAAAGACCGAAGAACAGGCAGGTTTCGCCGTCTTCACCGACGTTGGCGGAGCAGTGCATTGGCAGCACGTCTTTTTCCGGCAGCAGGAAGTTCTGCACGGAGAACATGGCCTTTTTCATTTCGCCGGCGTAGTGCATGCCAGCCAGCAGAACCTTGCGCTTGGCAAAGTTGATCATCACGCAGCCGTTGCTGTTGGTGCCATCGCGCTCGGGCTCGCACTCGAAGTTGGCGGCGTTCAGGATCTGCCATTCCTGCTTGTCGGCCGGGTTGTAGCTGTCCGGGCGGATAAACAGGTTGCGGCCGAACAGATTCTGCCAGGCGGTCTCGGTCGTCATTTTGACCGGCAGGTAGTGTTCCGGGTCGGAACCGACATGAACGTGAGAGACGAACTGGTCTTTCTCGGCGATGTAGGCTTCAACACGGTCCCAGAGGGCGTCGAATTTTTCAGCGTCGAAAGGACGGTTGATCGGACCCCAGTGGATATCGTCCGAGGTGCTCGGCTCCTCGACAATATAACGGTCCTTGGGAGACCGGCCTGTGCGGTCGCCGGTTTTTACGACCAGGGAACCGTTGGATGCCAGCTGGCCTTCTTCACGCGCCAGTGCCACCTCAACCAGTCGTGCTGTACTCAGATCATTATAAGTGTTGCTCACTTCGACCTCGCCCTCGGGATGTCTTAGTGATTGCTCAGGCCGCCCCCCAAAATTGACGGAAATCTGAGCAATCGGGTCAATTCAGGCGCGCTATTATGCCAGAGACGCCGGTAAAAAACGACTGCCCGGGAAGCCTTGCTATCAGCGGGTTCCCGGCTAATCGAACGTGTTTCTAGTGTAGCGTATGACCGGTGAAAAGATGATCAATATCATTTCTATCGAAGCGATAGTGAGCGTGACAGAACTGGCAGTCCATTTCGATAGAGCCCTGTTCCTCAAGAATGCTGTAACACTCCTCGCGGCCAATGGCTTCCAGGGCACCGAGGGTGCGCTCCCGGGAACAGCTGCACTGGAAGGCGACCGGTTCGGCGTCAAACAGGCGGACAGTCTCCTCGTGGAAGAGGCGGTGAAGCAGCGTTTCGCTGTCCAGCTCCAGCAATTCGGAGGCTTCTACGGTTCGGGCCAGATGGTTTACCCTGTCCCAGAGGTCTTCATCCTCCTCTGTGGCGCCCGGCAGGCGCTGGAGCATCAGGCCGGCAGCGCCGTTCTCGTCGGCAAACAGGAACAGGCTGGTGGGAATCTGCTCCGAGCGATCAAAGTATTCCTCAAGGCAGCCGGAGAGTGTCTCCTGATCCCGGGGTACAACGCCCTGATAGCGGTTGCCGCGGTTGGGCGTGATGGTGATGGCCATCCGACCCTCGCCGAGCAGATCGTGGAAGCTGTCTTCGCTGACCGCATGCTCATCAAAGCGGGCCAGGCCGCGGATGTGTCTGTCGTGGCTGCACTCGGCCATCAATGTGCGCAGAGGCCCTTCCCCCTGGGCCTGGACCGACAATGTACCTTCAAACTTCAGAGTGCTGCTCATCAGGATGCTCGCCACCAGTGCTTCTCCGAGGAGTTCCCGGACCGTGTCCGGGTAGGGTGCCTGGCTGCCGATTTCCTGATAGCTGTCTGCTAGCTGCACCCAGGCTCCGCGCACCTGGCTGTGTTCAAAAATAAAGCGCTGGAACTGGTCGCGGGCTGCCATGTTGTGTCTCCTGAATGCTGAATGCCGGTCGTTGCACGTTTGACTGAGGGCGGGGATGTAAAAAAGGTTTCAGAGGCCGTTCTGTTCGCGAAAGCGCTGAATGTCTCTCCGGTCTTTCTTTGAGGGCCGTCTGGCCGGAGGAAGCTGCGCTGCCTGCATGGTTTTACGCTGCCAGGCCATTTCCTCGCGTTTCTTAACGCTGTCTTCGGTTTCGTGGTAGAGCTTCTGGGCTTCGGGTGCACCACGGCGCCGGTCGCTGATGTCATCAACAATAATGATTTTTTCCTGCCAGCCCAGGCGCAACGTCAGCTTTGCGCCGGCTTCCACCAGCCTGCCGGGTTTGCATCTCTGGCTGTTGTAGTGGACTTTGCCACCCTCGATCGCTTCCTTGGCCAGGGAGCGGGTCTTGTAGAATCGGGCGGCCCAGAGCCATTTATCGAGTCTTACACGTTGGTCGTCAGCGGTTGATGCCGTCATGTCTCCTCACCTGATGGGCTTGTAGGCCAATTATAACCCTGTCATCGGCCGGATGGCAGGGGCGACCGCTGGCGAAGCGTGGGAAGAATTTCATCGAAGTGATGAATGCAGGGTATTTCCGGATGCTGTTCCCGGGCTTCCTGCTGGCTGTCCGGAGCCAGTACCGCCAGGCATTGGGCAATGCCGGCCGCTAGCGCACTTTCCAGCACCGGAAAACTGTCGTCGACCATCAGGGTGCTTTCGGCCTGGTAAGGCGTTACCCGCTGGAGGTCCTGCCAGAACGAAGGATCTTCCTTGGGCTTGCCCAGCTGGTGGCTGGAAACAATGGCATCCACCCTTGTATCGAGGCCGGTTCGTTTCAGCTTCAGGGCCAGGGGATCGGGGTGACAGTTGGTGACAATCACCGAGTGAAGCCCGGCTTGCCTGAGGGCATCGAGAAAATCCGTGACGTGGGGGCGGTAACCGATCCGGTCGCCCACCTCTGCTTTCAGCCCCGTGATGTCCAGGGACAGCCGCTCGCTCCAGTAATCGGTGCAGTACCAGTTCAGTGAGCCACGCTCTGCCATAATCATCGGGATCAGGCGGTCTTTCGCTTCCTGGGGGTGGAGGTTGTAATGCTCGGCGTACCTTGCCGGCAGATGCTCAAGCCAGAAGTGGTTGTCGAAATGGAGATCCAGCAGTGTCCCGTCCATATCCAGGAACACCGTGTTAAGCGAGGACCAGTCAACCATAGTGAAAAACAGCCTGAAGAATTTGCTTCAGGCTGCCGGAGTTCGCTCGTCGGGGCAAGCCGTGATAGTACGGAGGCGTGCCCGATGGAGTCGGATCAGTTGCTGGTGTGGACCGTCTCGGGTTTCTTGCCGGTACGGGTGCAGCCCAGGCAGCGCACGAAGGTCGCCTTGGCCGGGCCCATCACCAGAACTTCCCCGGCTTCATCGGCGTTGCCGCCCAGCAGGGAAAAGGGCAGGGATACCAGGTAGACAGCGCTGCCCACAATGGTGGTAGCCAGCAGGGCCGGGCGAACAAAAATCGCATCGCCGGTCATTGCCAGTGCCGACGGGGTTTCGTCCACGGCCTGGGCGTGGCCGAGGGATGAGAATGCCAATAGGCAGGCCGCCACAGTGGCTACCAGGGTGCGAGAAATCTTGCGGGTCATCTTACTGTCTCCTGAGCTTTAGTGGCCCTGAAAGGGTGCTGCTTTAAAGAAAAGCAAACCCGGATCGCATCTAATGGATACCATCCTATTGTAAACTGTGGGCGTTAATCCTCTGTTAACTATGAATCATATTTGCGCATTTTCAAACGATTTTTCGTTGCAGAATGTGCGATCTGGTAAGCATTCAGCGCTGGCAGCGAGGACAGTAAACCGTTGAGCGGTTGTTCATCCGGATTTCCTTCAGTGGTGCCCCGCATTCCTTGCAGGGCTGGCCGCCCCGGCCGTACACCAGCAGGGACTGGGCAAAATAGCCGGGCTTGCCATCGCTGTTCACAAAGTCCCGAAGGGTGGTTCCGCCCATCAGAATGGCGGCGCTGAGCGTTTCCCGGATGGCTTCGGCCAGCCGGTGATAGCGGTCGAGGCTGATTCTCCCGGCCTTGCGGCGGGGATGAATCCCCGATTTGAACAGCGCTTCATTGGCGTAGATGTTACCGGCACCCACGACCACCTGATTGTCCATGATGAACGATTTCACCGGTGTGTTTTTTCCGCGAGAGAGCCGGAATAGGTGTGCGCCATCGAATTCCGGGGCCAGGGGTTCCGGGCCCAGGTGGGTAATCAGCGGGTGCTCTTCGGCGGAATCAGCCCACAGCCAGCAGCCGAACCGGCGTGGGTCGTTGAATCGGAGGATGACGCCGGACTGTAATGCCACGTCGATATGATCATGGGTCAGGGGAGGGGTATTGTCTGTGATGATGCGCAGGCTGCCGGACATGCCAAGGTGAACAATCACCGTGCCCCGGTCCATGTTCAGGAACAAATACTTGGCCCGGCGGTCTACGCTCTTAATAACCTGACCTTCGAGCCTCTCGCCCAGATCAGCCGGAACGGGCCAGCGCAGACTGCCGTTGCGAACTGTCACTCGGATAATCGTCTCGCCTTCGCAGTGGGGAGCAATACCCCGTCGGGTCGTTTCTACTTCGGGCAGTTCAGGCACGGGCGGGAATCTCCGATGGAAAACGCCTAAGTGTAATCAGTAACAATTTTGCATCCAAATGCTGTTGTTGTGGCTTACAGCTGTACGCTAAAGTGTAGAAGTTGGCCTCGCGCCAAAGATATTGATTTTGAGGATTTGCTATGTGGTTTAATGGTCTTCTTGACCTGTCGGTGATGCAGCTCATTCTGGTCACCCTCGGAATGACACACGTCACGATTGTCAGTGTAACGCTCTACCTGCATCGCCATTCGGCGCATAACTCGCTGGATCTGCATCCGGCCCTTAAACACTTTTTCCGGTTCTGGCTCTGGTTAACCACCGCGCAGAATACCAAGGAATGGACAGCCATCCACCGTAAACACCACGCCAAGTGCGAAACCGAGGAAGATCCCCACAGCCCGGTAGTCTTGGGGATTCGCAAGGTTCTGTTCCAGGGCGCCGAGCTTTATGCCGATTCGGCGACGCCTGAAACCCTTGAGCGCTATGGCCAACGCACCCCGGAAGACTGGGTAGAGCGGAATGTCTACAGCCGATACAGGATGCTGGGCATCGCGCTGATGGCGGTCATCAATCTGGCCCTGTTCGGTGTCCACGGCATCTGGATCTGGGCGGTACAGATGATGTGGATCCCGGTGTGGGCCGCCGGTGTGGTTAATGGCATTGGCCACTGGATGGGTTACCGGAACTATGAGTGTGCCGATAACGCCCGCAACATCTCGCCCCTTGGCCTGCTGATTGGCGGCGAGGAGCTGCACAACAATCACCACACCTACCCGAACTCCTCCAAGCTGTCTCGCCGCTGGTTCGAAGTAGATATCGGCTGGGGCTACATTCGTCTGTTCCAGTTGTTCGGCTTGGCCAAGCCCAAGGGTTATCGACCGATTGCCCACCATGTGCCGGGTAAACTGGATGTCGATGTGGAAACGGTTCAGGCCATCGCCAACAACCGGTTCGATATCATGCGCCAGTACCGCAAGCGTGTCATGGAGCCGGTGCTGCGCCAGCAGAAATCTCTGATGGACGATGAGATCCGTCCCCGTTACCGGAAGCTCAAGCAACTGCTCTCCCGTGAGATTACGCTGATTCAGCCGAAGGAGAAGGAAACTCTCGAGACTGTGCTGGAGCGCAACGCGGTGCTGCGCCAGATCTATGAAAAGAGCCACGAGCTGCAGGCGCTCTGGCGTCAGCGTGGGCTCAAACCCCAGGACAAGCTGAACGCGTTGATGCAGTGGTGTCGTGAGGCAGAAGCCAGCGGCATCCGCTATCTGGAAGAGTTCGCCGAGCATCTCCGGGCCTACTCGCTGCGCCCCTCGGCCTGATGCCAGGCAGAGAATCGATGTAAACCCGCTTCGGCGGGGAATCCGGGGTCAGATGAAAGCCTTCATCTGACCCCTTTTTCATTCTGGCCCGGGAGCGACCCGGAACAGGGAATAGGTGACTTGTCCCGCACTCTTCTGCCGGTGCAACTGCCAGGAAACAGGCACTGAAGGCGTTGGCAGTTCGCTCTCGTGTTCCACGTAAACCCAGCCGCCGGGTTTAATCCACGCCTGTTGTTCCAGCAACGGAAACAGCTTTTCGAGCCAGCCCTGGCGAAACGGCGGATCCATGAACACGATATTGAACGGCGGCCGGTTTCTCTGGGCCAGATAGCTTTCGACGTCCGAACACACCACCTCCCCGTTGTCGGATTTCAACAACCGGAGGTTGTCCCGCAGTGCTTTTGCCAGTGCTGGCGTGTGGTCTACCAGAGTCGCCCGTCCGGCACCTCGGGACAGAGCCTCCAGCCCGAGGGCGCCGGAGCCGGCGAACAAATCGAGGCAGTCACTGCCCGCAAGGTGGAAGGCAAGCCAGTTGAACAGGGTTTCCCGGGTGCGTGCGGGAGTGGGCCGAACGCCACCGGCGTCCGGGAAGCGCAGTTTCCGGCTGCGCCAGTCGCCGCCAATGATTCGCAGCTCACCGGTGCCACTGCTTTTGCCAGCCGGAGCCGACCCGCGATCGGCTGGGGATCTCTTCGGGTGAGCCCGGCTTGCGGATTGTCTGCGCGCCATAGTCGCGGCTCCACGAGTTTAATCGGTTCAGGATATGTGCGTGCATCTTACCGGAAACGTTCGTGGGCGCGATAATCGGGGCGACCCTCACTTCATCGGGACAGTCTGCTAGAATACCGTCTTTCTTTGTCCCGCCCATTCAGACTGATGGATTGACTTTTATGACGGCAGAGTGGATTTCAATCGGCCTCCTGGCCCTTCTTGTGCTCGTATTTGTCCTGGATATCGCCGGCAACCGCAGCCGGGCGCCACGCCCCAAGCCGGTGCCGCAGCGCAAACCGGAGGTTGCCAAAGGGCCGGCACCAGTGCCGGAAGAGGGAGAGAGGGAAGCGCCTGCCGCCGCAGAGCCACAACCAGAGCCGGTGGCTGAGCCGGAACCGACCCCAGAGCCCGAGCCCGCGGAAGAACCGCAAAAAGCACCGGAACCCGAGCCTCAGGTCAGCGTTTTCGAGCGAATCAAAAAGGGGTTGGGCAAAACCCGGGCGAGCCTGACTGGTGGCTTGTCTGACATGTTCTCGCTTGGCAAGAAAATCGACGAGGAACTGCTGGAGGACATCGAGACCACGCTGCTGATGGCAGACGTTGGCGTAACCGCTACTTCCGAAATCATCGATTCACTCACCGACAAGCTTGAGCGCAATCAGCTCAAAGATGGCGAGGCCCTGCGCAAGGCTTTGAGGGATGAGCTGCATGGTCTGCTGAAGGATGTCACCAAGCCGCTGCAGATCGACTCCGACAAGACGCCTTATGTCATTCTCATGGTGGGCGTAAATGGCGTGGGCAAGACCACCACCATTGGTAAGCTCACCAAGAAATTCCAGGACGAGGGAAAGTCGGTAATGCTGGCCGCCGGCGATACCTTCCGTGCCGCTGCGGTCGAGCAGCTGCAGGTCTGGGGTGAGCGCAACAAGGTTCCGGTGGTGGCGCAACACACCGGCGCTGACAGCGCCTCGGTGATTTTTGATGCCATCCAGTCAGCCAAGTCCCGTGGCGTTGATGTGGTGATTGCCGATACCGCCGGTCGCCTGCAGAACAAGGACAACCTGATGCAGGAGCTGGAAAAGGTAGTCCGGGTGATGAAAAAGCTGGACGAATCCGCACCCCATGAGGTCATGCTGGTGCTGGATGCGGGCACCGGCCAGAACGCTCTGAGCCAGGCGCAGGTGTTCCAGCAGGCCGTGGGCGTCAGTGGCATTACGTTAACGAAACTGGACGGCACAGCCAAAGGCGGTATTGTGTTTGCCATCGCCCGTCAGTTGCAGTTGCCTATCCGGTTTATTGGTGTTGGTGAGCAGGTGGAAGACCTGCGCAGTTTTGATGCCGAAACCTTTGTGGACGCCCTGTTTGACGAATAGCCCGGAATCCAGCCGCGCGGAAGCCGCCGATGATTGAGTTTCGCCAGGTCACCAAGCGTTACGACAGTGATCACACCGCTCTGCGACAGGTCAACTTTGGCCTGGAACGTGGCGAGCTGGCGTTCCTGACCGGCCATTCCGGCGCCGGCAAGAGTACCCTGCTGAAGCTGATCATGGTCATGGAGCGCCCCAGTGCCGGCGAAGTGGTAGTTGGGGGACAGGTTCTGAACCGTTTGCCCCGCCGCCAGATTCCCTACGTTCGTCGCCACATTGGCGTGGTCTTCCAGAACCACCAACTGCTGTTTGATCGCACGGTGTTCGACAACGTCGCCATGCCACTGGAAGTCATGGGCGCCTCCCCCAGAGACACGGGCCGCCGTGTGCGAGCTGCCCTGGACAAGGTGGGTTTGCTGCAGAAGGAAAAGATGAACCCGATGCAGCTGTCCGGCGGGGAGCAGCAGCGCGTGGGTATTGCCAGGGCAGTGGTTAACAAACCCCCGGTACTGCTGGCGGATGAGCCGACGGGTAACCTGGACCCGGCTCTGTCTTCCGACATCATGAATCTGTTCGGGCAGTTCAGTCAGGTGGGCGTGACCGTATTGATAGCAACCCACGATATTGCCCTGATCAACGAGATGGGGCGGCGAACGCTGAAACTGGATCATGGCCGTCTGGTTACCGGCGGCGCCTCGGTCATCGGCGGAGGTGCCAGTGGCCGCTGATCCGCGCAAAAAGCCACAACCTGCACGGGGTGCCAACAAAGCCCGTTCGCCCTGGCGCGAGCAGGCTGAAAGTTATGTCACCCATCATCGCAAGGTTGCCGAGGATAGCGCTCGCCGTCTTTGGCGTAATCCGGTGGCCAGCCTGATGACCTGGACAGTAATGGGGGTTGCCCTGGCTTTACCGGTGGCATTGCTGTTGTTGCTTACCAGCCTTCAAGGCGTTAGCGCGGGTTGGGAGAGCAGTGCCCGGGTGACCGCCTACATCGAGCTGGATGTGCCGCTTGAGCGGGCGCGGGTGTTGAGCAATGACATTGCCGGAGACGGCCGGGTGGCCGGCGTCGAGCTGGTTGATCGGGACCAGGCGCTGGCAGAGTTCCGGGCCTCATCGGGTCTGGAGGATGCACTGGATTATCTCGAAGACAACCCGCTGCCGCACACACTGCTGATTACTCCTGAGGAAGGAGCCCGCTCAACGGAGGGTGTTGAGGGACTGGTGCGGTTTATCGAGGGTATGGAGGGCGTAGAGCGAGTTCAGGTGGATCTGGGGTGGTTGCAGCGTCTCAATGCCATGACCGACCTGCTGGCCCGTGCCGTCTGGGCGTTGGCGATCCTGCTGGCTGCTGCGGTTGTGCTGGTGATCGGCAACACAGTGCGTCTGTCGATTGAGAGCCGCCGTGACGAAATTCTGGTTGCGAAACTAGTGGGCGGAACAGACAGTTTTGTTCGCAGACCCTTTCTGTACACCGGCGCCTGGTTCGGGCTTGGTGGTGGTGTTGTGGCGCTAATTCTATTGCAACTGTCTCTGTGGTGGCTCAGCGGGCCCATAGAGCGGCTGGCGGGACTGTACCGGAGTGATTTTTCGCTCGACGGCTTGCAGTTTGATGGTGCGCTGGCGTTGATAATTGTTGCGATGCTGCTAGGCTGGCTGGGCGCTTGGGTCGCGGTGAAGCGTCACCTGGATGACATGGAGCCGGGTGATATTGCCGGAGGTGGGTGATCCGGATAGCGGTAAAACCGTATTGAAGAAACAGCTTCTATTGGCGTAGGTTAAAAGCCAGTAAAGCCACAGTGAAATTTCCAGATAGTTGATTTGAAACGTTTTACTGGAGATTTTGGGAACTTTCAGGGTTCTTGGCGGTCTAAATAGTAATTGATATATTTATGGGCCGTTGGGTTCGGAGGCTAGAGCATGGGTACGAGTTTACAACTGGTTGACAGACTGGTTCCGGGTCAGAATCTCGAGTCTTACATTCAGGCTGCGAGCCGCATTCCGGTTCTCACAGTGGATGAAGAGCGGGACCTGGCTGAACGGTTACACTATGAGGGCGATGTGGAAGCCGCCCGTCATCTGGTTATGTCTCACCTTCGCTTTGTGATTCACATTGCCCGGAGCTATTCGGGTTATGGTCTGGCTCAGGCGGACCTGATCCAGGAAGGCAACGTTGGCTTGATGAAAGCGGTCAAACGCTTCAATCCGGAGTACGGTGTGCGGCTGGTGTCTTTCGCGGTGCACTGGATCAAAGCAGAGATTCACGAGTTTATTCTGCGCAACTGGCGCATTGTGAAGGTGGCCACCACCAAGGCCCAGCGCAAGCTGTTCTTTAACCTTCGCAGCCAGAAGAAGAAGCTTGCGTGGCTCAGCCACGATGAATTGAATGCAGTTGCCGAGGATCTGGGTGTCGAGCCCAGAGTTGTCCGCGAGATGGAAGGCCGGCTGGCGTCTCAGGATACCGCCTTTGACGGTCCCCAAGACGACGATGACGACAACGCCTATCAGGCGCCTGCGTACTATCTGGAAGACGCTCGCAGTAACCCGGCGACCCAGCTTGAAAACGCGGATTGGTCCGACGATTCCAATGGTCGGCTGATGCAGGCTCTGGGGCAGTTGGATGAGCGCAGCCAGGATATTCTCCGGGAGCGCTGGTTGTCCGAAAGCAAGTCGACTCTGCATGAGTTGGCCGACAGGTACGGCGTCTCGGCCGAGCGTATCCGACAGCTAGAGAAGAATGCGATGAAGAAGATTCGCATGCAGATGTCTGAGGCAGCCTGATTTATCGGCTAGACTCCAAGGACTAGGCACCTTAAAACGCCACCACCGGTTCCGGTTGGTGGCGTTTTTGTTTGTATAATCGGCTATCTAACTTTTGTGGAAGACGCGTTTGGGTGGCGCCTCCCAAAACACGCTCCTTTTGAGTAAGGCCAGCTAACCATGACCTCGACTAAACCCCATATCGCATTTCTCGGCATCGGCCTGATGGGCGCGCCCATGACCAGTAACCTCCTGAACGCTGGTTTTCCAATGACTCTGTGGAACCGCACGTCCAGCAAGTGCGAGCCGTTTGCCTCTGAGGCGGTGATCGCCGAATCCCCGGCGGAGGCCGTTGCCAATGCCGATGTGGTGATCACCATGCTGGAGAACAGCGATGTGGTGGAGCAGGTGCTGGTCGCCCAGGGCGCGATTGATGCCCTGAAGCCGGGCGCGCTGGTGATTGATATGAGTTCAATTCAACCTTCCGTGGCCCGGCGGCATGGCGAGTTGGTTGCAGAGCAGGGCGCTGGCTATGTGGATGCGCCGGTGTCCGGGGGGACTGTGGGCGCGGCTGAAGCCCGCTTGAGTATCATGGCGGGTGGCTCGGAAGCGGATGTGGATCGCGCCCGACCGGTGTTCGAGGCGCTCGGCAAGTGCACGCGGATTGGTCCTGTTGGCGCGGGGCAACTGGCGAAGCTGGCCAATCAGGCTATTGTTGGTATCACCATTGGTGCTGTGTCCGAGGCGCTTTTGCTGGCGGCGAAAGGCGGTGCCGATCCTGCGGCTGTGCGGGAAGCGTTGCTGGGCGGGTTTGCCGGTAGCCGGATTCTGGAGCTGCACGGCCAGCGGATGATCGACCGGGAGTTTGCACCCGGCGCGCCGGCTCGGATCCAGCTAAAGGACATGCGGATGATTCTGGATGAGGCCCGTGCGGAAGGGTTGACCCTGCCCCTGGCTCAACAGACGCACAACGAATACCTGTCGCTGGTGGCCAATGGCCACAGTGATGTCGACCACAGTGGCCTGTTGCTGGAGCTGGAGCATCTGAACGGTGCCCTGCTTGGCTCCCTTGGCCGCGGACCGAAGGAGTAAACACGCCATGCCCCGTTTTGCTGCCAATCTGTCCATGCTGTTCACGGAAGTGGACTTTCCCGAGCGCTTCGCCATGGCCCGGGCCGCGGGTTTTGAAGGCGTGGAATACCTGTTCCCCTATGCCTACCCCAAAGAGCGACTCGGCCAGATGCTGAGCGATAACCAGCTGACTCAGGTACTGTTCAATCTGCCGCCCGGTAACTGGGACGCCGGTGAACGGGGCATCGCCTGCCTCCCGGACCGGGTTGAGGAGTTCCAGGCCGGCGTGGATCAGGCGATCGACTATGCCAAGGCCCTTGGCTGCCGGCAGCTGAACTGCCTTGCGGGGCTGAAGCCGGCGAACGTTGCCGATGACATTGCCTGGCAGACGCTGGTGAGTAATGTCGCCTGGGCAGCGGGCAAGCTGGCTGACGAGGGTATCACCCTGTGCCTGGAAGCCATTAACTCGCGCGTGGATATGCCGGGCTTCGTACTGGATACCTCCGGCAAGGTGCTCGCACTGATCGAGGAAATCGACGCCGACAACGTGCGCCTGCAGTACGACCTTTACCATATGCAAATCATGGAAGGGGATCTGGTGCGCTCCATGGAGTGTCTTTTGCCCTGGATCGGCCACATTCAGTTTGCGGACAACCCGGGGCGACACGAACCCGGCACGGGGGAGATTAACTTTTCGAATGTTTTTGCGGCCATCGATGCCATGGGATATGACGGCTGGGTAAGCGCGGAATACCGGCCTACCGGGGCGACCGGTGACAGTCTGGGCTGGTTTCCAGGGAAAGCCTGACCGTCGCCATTGGCGACACCCTCTTACAAGATCGTAACTGGCCGGGTTGCCAACTTCTTCGTACCCTTGTCGTTACTGTAATCCGCTATCGGGAGGAGAGCCGGTGAAAGCGCTGGTAATCGAAGACGATCAGGACGTTGCAAATTATCTTGTCAAAGGGCTGAAGGAATCCGACTTCGTGGTCGACCATGCAGCCGATGGCAAGGAAGGCATGATGATGGCGGCCAGCGAGGATTACGACATCATGATTGTAGATCGCATGCTGCCGGGAATGGACGGTCTGTCCATTATCAAAACCGTGCGTGCGACCGGAAACCAGGTGCCGGTTCTGATTCTAAGCGCCCTGGGTGATGTGGACGACCGCGTGGAAGGTTTGCGTGGCGGCGGCGATGACTACCTCACCAAGCCGTTCTCGTTCACCGAATTGTTGGCCCGTATCGAATCCCTGGTGCGCAGAAATCGGCAGTCGGCGGAAACCGAGACCGTACTGCGGGTCGCCGATCTCGAAATGGATCTGCTCGCACGCACGGTAAAGCGGGCCGGCCAGAATATTGATGTCCAGCCCCGGGAGTTCCGTCTGCTGGAGTACCTGATGCGTAATGCCGGCCAGGTGGTCACCCGGACCATGTTGCTGGAGAAAGTCTGGGATTACCATTTCGATCCCCAGACCAACGTTATCGACGTACACATCAGCCGGCTGCGAGCCAAGATCGATAAGGAATTCGATACACCCTTACTGCAGACCATCCGGGGTGCAGGGTACATGTTACGTGAAACTGCTTAGCCAGCTCAGGACCTCGTCCTTCCAGCTAGCCCTGCTGTACATGGTGGTGTTCGCCACCTCGGTATTTCTGTTACTGGCCTTTATCTACTGGCGTACGGCGGGCTTCATGACCGCCCAGACCGACGAAACCATTGAAGCGGAAATCGCCGGTCTGGCGGAGCAGTATCGTGGCCGGGGCGTAAATGGCCTCATCACCATTATCCGTGAGCGTGTTGCCCGCGACCCCAACGCCAAATCCATCTATTTGCTGACCACCGACGACTTCCTGAAGCTGGCCGGCAATATAGAGACCTGGCCGGAAGGCAGCCGGTCAGAGAGCGGCTGGATCAACTTCACCCTGAACGAATCCGTCGGCTGGACCGGGCCCGAACGACTCGCCCGTGCCCGGATTTTTGAGGTTCAGGGCGGTTTGCGCCTGCTGGTCGGGCGGGATGTCGACGAACTCACCAACCTCAAGCGGGTGATTGAAACCGCCATCAATTGGGGTATGGGTATCACCCTTGCCCTTGCGCTGCTTGGTGGCTTCCTGATGAGCCGCAGTACGACCCGGCGTATCGAGGTTATCAACAACACCTCACGTCGGATCATGAACGGCCACCTTTCCCTGCGCATACCAACCCGTGGCACCGACGATGATTTCGACCAGCTGGCGGAAAACCTGAACCAGATGCTGGACCGGATTGTGTATCTGATGGAGGGCATCCGGCACGTTTCCGACAGTATTGCCCACGATTTGCGCACGCCCCTGACCCGACTCCGCAACCAGCTGGAAAACACCCTGATGTCGGTGGATAACGACGAGGCGAGGGAGCAGGCCGGCCGCGCCGTGGCGGAGGCCGATCAGCTGCTGGCCACCTTCAACGCGTTGTTGCGCATCGCGCGGCTGGAAACCCGGGGTAATACCGCCGACATGAAACCTGTGCCGCTGGATGAGTTGGTCACCGATGCCTGTGAGCTCTATGAGGCCTTGGCTGAGGACAAAGACCAGTCGTTCGAGCAGGGCCTGGAAAGCGGAGTGATGATCGAGGGCGACCGCGATCTTCTGTTCCAGATGGTCAGCAATCTGATTGATAACGCTATCAAATATACGCCGGAGCATGGCGTTATAGGCGTATCTGTTCGGCGCGAGGGTGCCGATGCGGTGTTTGAAGTTCGGGATAGTGGAATCGGTATCCCCGATGCCGAGAAAGACCAGGTCTTCCAGCGGTTTTACCGGGTAGGCAAGAGCCGTTCGCTACCGGGAAATGGTTTGGGTCTGAGCCTTGTGAGCGCTGTTGCAGAGATTCACCAGGGCCGGATCGTCCTCAGTGATACGCATCCCGGGGAGGAATCGCCGGGGCTTACCGTGGCGGTGAAGATTCCCGCCTACACCGAAGCCCGCAAGCGCATTCGCGCGGCCCAGGCCGAGCAGCCGACGGATTCAGCGGCCGGGGAAACCCGAACCGCCTCTTGATCCACCGGCGTAAATACTTACTGACTGGCGCGGAAACGGTTGATGCGTGTCATCACGGGGCCAATCAGCGCATCCCTGCGGGACTCGATCTCGTGGGTAATCTTTTCCACCTGGGAGCGGCGACGGTTTACCCGCACCTGAATGCTGTCCCACTCACCTTCCAGATGCCTCTGCTCGGCCGCGAGAAAAGCCGCAATGTTGTGCCGATTGACCCTGCCAGTAATTCCGTACTGGTCGAGCCGGTAACCAATAGCATCCACGCCATTAAGTGCCATGTTCAGCAGCTTCTGTGTATTCATGTTGTTTTCTCCGAGAATGGAAACGTTCGAAAAGAATATAAGCGCTACGCTATGCTCCGAACCTAGAGTCTGCAACCTAATTCCCGGGGCCGGCGTTCGTAGTTTCCCTGACCAAAACGTAATTCCTCGGCCACGCCGGTGTAATCCATGCTGTGCATAATTGAAACTGTAGCTTTGGAAGCCTGCAGATTTGTTGCTTGCTTCTCCCTCCAGCACAGCGCTAGCCTTACCCCGTTTTTACGGGGTTTTTTTATGCCCTTCCAAATATAAAAAAATGTCATATATTCAAACAGCTAGTGTCGATGGGATAGGGGATCAACTACTCTTGCTCCGAGCAATTAGCACCCTTATTAGGAGGTTGGTTGCTTTTTAATCATAATTGCTAAGGAGTAAGCATGTTTTATTCAAAGCGTAAACTGTCCGTTGCGATTGCATCGGCTGCTGTAGTAACGCTTGCCGGCTGTGGTGGCGGTGGCTCATCTTCTGATGCCGGTGCTGGCGGAGGAGGCACAGAATCCTTTTCGGTTACCGCGATCGATGGTTACCTGGCCAACGCAGAGATCTATGTTGATGCCAATTCAAATGCCGTTCTTGATAATTCAGAGCTGAGCGCTGGAGCGATCGGCACTACGGATGCGCAAGGCAAGATCAGTGTTGATAATCAATATGTCGATAACGATCTGTTGGTTCGAGCTGTGGCCGGTCAGACGCGGGACCTGGACAGCGGTATTGTCGACACGACCTTTATTATGGGCGCCGATGCAGGCTCCACCGTTATCACTCCTTTTACTCATCTCGCTAAAAAGAGCGGCACCTCACTGGCCGATTTGGCAGCCAGCTTGGGTGTGGATGAGTCTATTGTTTCCGGTGACTACATTGCCCTCAAAAATGATGCCCAATCAAAGGAGGCCGCTGAGGTCATTCATGCATTGGCGCGGTTCGTCGTAACTGAACTGAAACAGAACAATGTTGAGGAGTCGGCTATTGAGTCCTCGCTAGGCGACGCAAAAACAGCGATTGAAAGCGCTATTACCTCTGGGGAAGATCCGGATCTGGTGGAAGTCGAGTTGGATGACAGCGGTTCAGGTGCTGTCGTGGAAGCCCCTTCAACTGCACTGGCATTTACTGAAGAGTTCCTCCGCAGCGAGGAAAGTTGGACTGCTTATCGCTTCGATGATGCTGGCGACAACGAACAGTTTTACTTCCGCTTCGGTAACGCGAATGATGCGAATGCATTCTGCCTTGAGTCCGAGGTAATGAGTTTCCTTAAAGAGGCGACTATTCAGCCGCCGACCGAAGCCTGCGTTCAGGATTCAACGTTTTCTGTAAGTGAAAGCGGCCAACTCGAACTGACGTTCTCCGAAGCGGACACTTTTGAAATGCTGTACCGTTTTTCCGAAGAGCGTTCGAAGCCTGAGGGTGCTTCGTTCACTTATAAAATGTTTCTCATGATCAAGTCTAATGGGGAGCTTCTATGGGTGGACAATAATCCATTCATCAAGGACGCCGGCGATTACCGTGGCGGGCCAAGTGATGTGGTTTATACCTTTTCGGACGACGATACCGCTCAAGGTGTTATAGAGCCTTTGGTTTATAGCAGCGACTACACGGTAACTGATTCCGTAGTAAGTGATGTCTATGGCGAGCTGTTTTCGGGAACCGTTGTACTTGAAGACATAAACGATCCGACATTGAATGTATCCACCACATGGGGCAACTACGAGCTATGTAACCTCACCGGTTACATCTGCACCGATGATGAAGTGATTACTTTGGTGGACGATCCGGCTCCAAACGACGAGAGCGATTTGCATGTTTATGCTCCGTACCGCACTGCAGGCGATTTGCAGTTGATCTGGGATTGGAAACCCGACAGCAACGATTTTGAGTTCTTGTTGCTGCGGTCCCAGTCCGAAGCATTAATTCGATCAGTGCTTGACGAGTTCAATGCTCGTGATGATGGCACACAAGGCACCAATTAATCGCTTGTGTTAGACCAACAGCAGATGGCGGCCCTAATGGGCCGCTATTTGTTGCTTGCTTCTACCTACAGCACAGCGCTAGCCTTACCCCGTTTTTACGGGGTTTTTTTATGCCCTTCCAATTTCTGATTCCCAACTGGCAGAGGACGTTGCGAGACCAATGACCCAGGTTCCCGGTAATGGCGGCCCACGCCCCAGATACATCACTCCGGAAGGCGAGCGGGCCTTGCGTGATGAACTGCAGTATCTCTGGAAGGTAAAGCGCCCGGAAGTGACTCAGGCCGTGCGGGAAGCTGCCGCCCTTGGTGATCGATCCGAGAACGCCGAGTACATTTACGGCAAGAAACAGTTACGGGAAATCGACCGTCGGGTGCGCTTCCTGAGCAAACGTCTGGAAGAGCTGATTGTTGTTGACCGCTTGCCGGATGACCGTGGCAAGGTGTTTTTTGGAGCCTGGGTAACAGTGGAAGACGAAGAGGGCGCCGAACAGACCTATCGCCTGGTCGGCGCAGACGAATTCGATTTGAGCAAGGGCTACCTCAGCATCAACTCACCGCTCGCCCGGGCGCTGATTGGCAAGCGCCTGGATGACGAAGTGAGCGTTCGAACCCCGGAAGGCTGGAAGTCGGTGTTCGTGGTTGGTATCCGCTATCAGGAACCCGCTGACGACAAGTGAATGATGTCACAAAATTGGCGAGTGCCCGGGCAGGTTGTGTGATTTGTCGATAAACTGATCAAAATTTGTCACAACTGGTCGCAGACAGGATCGTCTGCCGAGGTAAATGCCATGGGTATGCGTGGAGAAGCGGGGAACGTTCAGAGCAGGGGAAACACGGTGCTGGTCCTGGCTGGGCTTTTGGCTGCGGCATTTTCTGCCGGAGTGGCCGTTGCGCAGAGCGACACGCAGGACAGTGCTTTCCAGTACGAAGAGCGCTCAACCATCCACACCATCCAGCTGAATTCCATGGAGGAAGAGACGCTGGCCAATACCGTTATCGAGGGTGGCCTTGCGGCACCGGCTGCGGGTGTACCGCTCAAACCCCGGGTTGAAGACGACTTCTACCTGGATCCCCTCGGCCTTCGACCCGGAGATAGCCGCACGGACCTTGGCCGATCACAGATTCCGGTGGAGTTCCGGTTTAGCAATCCGAAATCCATTCCCGGGCAGACCCACAGCAACAACTACGTGATCCGTCCACCCGAGAACCGCACCTACGACGCGCTTAACATCAATATGAATGAGCGCTGAGGCAGGATATCAGGCAGCAGCGCAGCCGTTACCTTCGACAGACGTCTTGCCCAGTACATCTTCATAGAAAAACGTCAGGGCCTGGCTGGCCTGATTGAACCGCGCCCGGGATACCCGCATACGATCGTTCAGGTACTCCAGAAACCGCTGGCGGTCTTCATTGGCAAGCGCATCCGGATCTTTCAGTTCGCTAAACAGCACGAATCGGGTGATCCAGTGAAGGTAGGTTTGCTCTGAGCGTTGATTGAGCTTGTGCTTGTGGATAGCGTCCTTGACCCGGTCCACAAGGCCTGGCTGGGATTGTTCCAGCGCCTCGCTGATGTCCATAAATAACTCTTCCTGATGAATTGGTGTTGTTATTTTGCGCGCATCTTATGACAAGCCATTTACGAGCGCAAAGCAAAATTCAGGAAGATTGACTCTGGTCATTTTTCGACCAGAGTCTGGGCGGGAAAACCGTCTATTTCAGGGCTTCAAGCTTGTCGATGTACTTCTGCATGGCCTCATCGCTCGACATGCCCTTGGCCTTTTCCCAGGCATCAAACTTGGCGCGGCCGACAAAATCCATCATGCCCGGGCGCTTGCCGGAGACATCGCCCTCGGTGGCCTGCTTGTAGAGGGCATAGAACTCCAGTTTCATTTCGTTGGACGGTTTGAAGTCGCCCTCGGCAGTCTGAATGTAGTTGACAGCTTCTTCGAAGCGGGTTTTCAGGTCACTCATGTTGAACTCCGTATGGTTTTACTTTGGTCCTGTTTGTTGGGCGAGTATAGCCACAGCCACCGGCTCCGTCATTGACTGAATCTTCGTAGGCCAGCGGCGGAAAGCAAATCCCGGGCATTCTGGCAAAAGCTTGCCCGGGCGCACATTCCGGAAAAATGCTGGCCAGTTTTTGCTTGAGAAAGGCATATGATCTGTGTAGAGTTTTGCCCGTTGCGTGCCAGGAGGGCGCGTACAAGGGATTGAACAATTGCAAATGATTTGCACAGGGAGCAAGCGCATGTCTTCAAAAGACGGTTCCGTCGCGCCTAAAGAGCGCATCAATATCAAGTATGTCCCCGCCACCGGAGATCAGCAGGCAGAAACCGAGTTGCCGCTGAAGATGTTCGTTGTTGGCGATTTCAAGGGACACGCCGAAGAAACCCCCATCGAAGATCGCAAGGCCATTTCCGTCGACAAGAACAACTTCCGTTCAGTCATGAAGGAAGCCGGCCTGACCCTTTCTACCACCGTAACCAACAAGCTGGATGAGGAAGCCGACGAACTGCCGGTAAACCTGGAATTCCAGACCCTTGATGATTTCTCCCCCGACAGCGTTGCCCGTCAGGTTCCGGAGCTGAACAAGCTGATTGAACTGCGGGAAGCCCTGGTGGCCCTGAAAGGCCCATTGGGTAACGTACCGTCGTTCCGCTCCAAGCTCCAGGAACTGCTGGACAACGACGACGCCCGGGACAAGCTGCTGGCCGAACTGGAACTGGCCACCGACAGCGACGAGTAAGCGAACGCTCGTTAACGACTTTCAACTTTTCAACACGTACTAAAAGGATGTGGTATGTCTGATACTACTGTGCAGCAATCTGCTGCCTCCGAGTCCGTTGCACAAGGCTCTCTGCTGGACCAGGTCATGGCCAACAGTCGCATGGCGCCGGCGGATGAGGGTTACGATGTGGCCCGCAAGGGCGTGGCAACGTTTATCGCCAATCTGCTGAAAAGCGATGAAAAAGGCCAGCCGGTCAATAAGGCTCTCGTTGACCAGATGGTGGTTGAGCTGGATCGCAAAATCAGCGCGCAGATGGATGAGATCCTGCATGCGCCAAAACTGCAGGAACTGGAATCTTCCTGGCGTGGCCTGAAGCTGATGGTGGACCGCACGGACTTTCGTGAAAACATCAAGGTGGATATCCTTCACGCCACCAAGACCGAGTTGCTGGAAGACTTCGAGTTCGCCCCCGACGTAACCCAGACGGGCTTCTACCAGCACATTTACTCGACAGAATATGGCCAGTTTGGCGGAGAGCCGGTTGGCGCGGTTGTCGGTAACTACGCGTTTACCCCGTCCACACCGGACATGAAGCTGCTGCAGTATGTATCTTCCGTGGGCGCCATGGCCCACGCACCGTTCCTGTCCTCCGTTGCGCCCTCGTTCTTCGGCGTCGACAGCTACCAGGAACTGCCCGCTATCAAGGAACTGAAAGCGGTTTTCGAAGGTCCGAAGTACGCCAAATGGCGCTCCCTGCGTGAGTCTGAAGACGCCCGCTACCTGGGCCTCACCTCACCGCGCTTTCTCCTGCGGGTACCTTACGATCCCACCGAAAACCCGGTGCGCAGCTTCAACTACAAAGAAGACGTGTCGGCGGACCACGAACATTACCTGTGGGGCAACACGGCCTACCTGCTGGCCACCCGCCTGACCGAAAGCTTCGCCAAGTACCGCTGGTGCCCGAATATCATCGGCCCGCAAAGCGGCGGTGCGGTGGACGACCTGCCGGTGCATCTGTTCGAATCCTTCGGCCAGCTGGAAGCCAAGATCCCGACCGAAGTGCTGATCACCGATCGTCGCGAATACGAAATGGCTGACGAAGGCTTCATTGCCCTGACCATGCGCAAGGGAAGCGATAATGCGGCCTTCTTCTCCGCCAACTCGGTGCAGAAACCCAAGCAGTTCCCCAACACCAAGGAAGGCAAGGAAGCGGAAACCAACTACAAGCTGGGTACCCAGCTGCCTTACATGATGATCGTCAACCGCCTGGCCCACTACATCAAGGTCCTGCAGCGGGAACAGATCGGCTCATGGAAGGAGCGCCAGGACCTGGAGCGGGAGCTGAACACCTGGATACGCCAGTACGTGGCCGACCAGGAAAACCCGCCGGCTGAAGTCCGCAGTCGTCGCCCCCTGCGCGCCGCACAGGTCACCGTCTCTGACGTGGAAGGCGATCCGGGCTGGTACCAGGTGTCCCTGGCGGTTCGGCCCCACTTCAAGTACATGGGTGCCAACTTCGAACTGTCACTGGTTGGCCGGCTGGACAAGGATTAATCCGTGTACCAGCACCCGGCCAGCGACGGATCGCAGGCCGGCAGCGGCAGCCTGTTCGAGAGACTGGAGCAGGCTGCCGAGCCGGCCGGCCAGAGCATGGGGGAGGTCACCCACGTTGTTGAATCCATCAAGCGCCACCTGGTTCGGTTGCTGAACGCCCACCCGGGCAACAGTGCCAGCGTACCGGACCTGGGCCTACTGGACTTCAACGACGCCACACTCGGTACCCACGATCTGAGCGTTCAGATCCGCGGGGCGATCCGACAGTGCATTGAGAAGTTTGAGCCGAGGGTGAAGCGGGTGGACGTCGTCAATCTGCCCCAGGGCCCGGATCCGCTGCAATTGCGGTTTCAGGTGACCGTATACCTGAATGTCGGCGCAAATGACGACAAAACAACCATAGATTTAGTATTGGATGACAAACGTTACTACCAGGTGGTGTAACGAAACGGATCAGCAAACACCAAGGATGGCGAGAGACGGTGGGGATGCTTTTCTGCAGGGAAAAAAATGTCTGAGCGCAGCGAGTTGTTTTTTCCCGGAAGAAAAGTATACCGACCGTCTCATACTCCCAAGGATGCGGTAGTTGTATGAAGTTAAATCGGTTCTACAGGGACGAGTTGAGTTTTCTCAGGCTGCAGGGCCGGGAATTCGCGGACGCCCATCCGCAGCTGACCCGGTTTCTGTCCGAGCAGAGCACCGATCCGGATGTTGAACGGCTGCTGGAGGGCTTTGCCTTCCTGACCGGCAAGCTGCGGGAAAAGGTCGAGGACGAGTTCCCGGAGATTACCCACTCGCTTCTGAACATGTTGTGGCCGAACTACCTGCGTCCGGTCCCAAGTTGCACGATTATGCGCTTTGATCCGCAGTTGCATGCCATCAGTGAACGCCAGCGGGTAGAGCGTCATACCGAGATCAAGAGCCGGCCCCTGGGCGATGCAACCCGCCAGACCCAGTGCCGGTTCCGCACCTGCCGGGCGGTGGACGTATTTCCCGTAAGCGTTGCCGCGGCTCATGCTGAGCACTCACGGGAAGTGTCCTCAGTGACCGTGGGCTTGGCGCTGCACACCGATCAGCCACTGTCGTCACTGGGTATGGACAGCCTGCGCTTTTACCTGGGCGGCGAGAGCCATATCGCCGACACCCTGTTTCTCTGGCTGAACCACTATCTGGAGCGCATCGATCTGGTGGTGGGCGACGCCGTTTACCGCCTGCCTGCCTCGCTGTTACAGCCTGTGGGTTTTGGCAACGATGAGGCTCTGCTGCCGTACCCCAAGAACGCCTACCCCGGCTACCGCATCCTGCAGGAATACCTCAGCTTCCCTGAGGCCTTCCGTTTCGTGGACATCCACGGCCTGGCCCGTCGGCTGCCGGCGGTGCAGGCGGACGAAATCAGCCTGCGTTTTCATTTCAACCGGATATTGCCGCCGGATGCGAAAGTGCGGGAGGACAATTTCCAACTCTACTGCACCCCTGCGGTGAACCTGTTTACCCACGAGGGCGAGCCGGTGGACCTGAACGGCCGCCAGACCGAATACCGGATTTCGCCTTCCAGCCGCTCCCCGGATCACTACGAGGTGTTCAGCATCGAGCAGGTGGAAGGCTGGCTGGAGGGGCGGTCCGGGCGCGGTGAGCCCCGCATCTACACGGCCTTTGAGAGTTTCCAGCATGAGGTGGAACGGGACCGAGGGCGTACCGCCCTGTACTATCGGGTCCGGGCCCGGGACAGCGTGCGCGGGGACGGCTTTGATCATTACATGTCGTTTGTCCGGGGCGACGAGTCCGAGTGCCTGAGCCGGCAGGAAGCGGTTTCCCTGACCCTGACCTGCACCAACCGCCAGTTGCCCAGCCAGCTGGCGGTAGGTGAAATCTGCATGGCGACCGAGAGCACGCCGGCGTTTGCCACCTTCAGTAACATTACCCGGCCCACCGCGACCCTGCGGCCGACTCTCGACGGCAGCCTGTTGTGGACGCTGATCTCGAATCTGTCACTCAATTACCTGTCCATGCTGGACGTGGATGCCCTGCGCACGGTGCTGCGGGTCTATGATTTCCGGGCTCTGGTGGACCGTCAGGCGGAGCGGGTGTCCCAGAAGCGTCTGGCCGGTATTACCGGTATCGAGACGGCCCCGGTTGACCGGATGGTCAAGGGCCTGCCGGTGCGGGGGATCCGCTCGGTACTGAAACTGGACCAGCAGGCCTTTGCATCGGAGGGTGATCTTTACCTGTTCGGCACGGTTCTCAGCCAGTTCTTTGCTCTTTACGCCAGTATCAACGCATTTCACCAACTGGAAGTGGTGAACACCGATAATCAGGAACGGTACACATGGACGTTACAGCAAGGTCAGCAGCCGCTGATGTAGCCGAGCTGCAACCCGTTCTGGGCAATGCGCGGCGATACAGTTTTTTCCAGCTGGTGGACCTGATTCACCGGCACCACGGGGATGATCTCGAGCGAAACAGCGACGACCAACCACGCCAGGAACGGATCCGTTTTTCCGCCTCCGCGGGGCTTGGGTTTCCCGGCAGCGATGTGGTTTCGGCGCTGTCGCCGGAGCACGAGCATGCCCCGTATCAGATGGAAGTCAGCTTTCTGGGGTTGCACGGCTCCCAGTCGCCATTGCCGGGCTATTACCTGGAGGATCTGGCCTGGGAAGCGGGGCAGAATCTGGGCATCCGGCGGCATTTTCTTGATTTTTTCAATCATCGCCTGGTCACGCTGTTCCACCGGGCGTGGCGCAAGTATCGCTACTACGTTCGGTTTCAACCCGGTGCCTCGGACGGCTTTTCAGAACTGATCTTTGCCCTGATCGGACTCGGCGACAGCCGGTTGCGGGAGGCAACACCGGTTAACTGGTCCAAGATGCTGGCCTATTCCGGCCTGATGGCCGGACGCAGCCGGTCGCCGGAGGTGGTGAGCGGCATCGTTGCCCATTGCTTCGATCTGGACGATGTCAGTATTGAGCAGTGGGTCCTGCGCAAGGTGGCCATCGCCGATGATCAACAGACCCGACTGGGCCAGGCCAACGCCTCTCTGGGCAGCGACACATTGGTGGGATCGGCCATTCGGGATCGCAGTGGCAAATTCGTGCTCCGGTTGCGGAATCTCAGCCGACAGCGCTTTGCGGATTTCCTGCCCAATGGCCAGGACCATCAGCGCCTGGTCAAACTCGTGGAGTTCGCTACACGGGAGCAACTGGCCTACGACCTGGAGCTTCAAATGCGTCCGAAAGACATCCGCCCCATGGAGCTGGGGGAAGATGTGCGGCTGGGCTGGAATTCCTTCGTGACCCCGGAAAAGGCTCGGCGCCGACCGGCGGTCCGGATTCAGATTCGCCGGTAAACCCGGCAGGGAAGGCATTCATGGATGAACAACAGGCTGCGGGCCTCAAGCTGACAGTCACCAATCCGACCGTTGCCGGCGGTGGTGCAACCATCGAGCACTGTTTCAGCATTCGCGGCGGCTCTATCGGTACAGCAGCCAGTGATACCTGGCGGTTATCCTCCCAGCGCACGGGTGCGGTTCCCGGCCACGCGGAGATCCGTTTTCTGGACGGCGGCTTCTGCCTGATTGATCGCAGTGGCCGGACCTACATCAATAGCGCAAGTCAGCCTGTGGGCCGGGGGCGTCGGGCACGACTGAACCATGGCGATACCGTCAGTATTGGCCGCTATCAACTTCGTGCGGAGTTGGCGGAGGCGGTTGGCGAACCGTTGCTTGAGAGCGGTGAGGCAGAGCAGGCCGGGCAACTGATTGATGTCGATGAAGGGCCGCTGGTGCGGGCCGAGGACTTAACCAGCCAGACCGAGAACCCGGAGCCGTTGCAGAATCTTGCCCCGGTAGCCGGGGAGGCAGCCAGTGATGACCCATTGGCGCCCTGGCACGGGCAGCCGGACGAACAGAAGTCGGATGTTGACGCGCTAATGGCCAGTGAGACCTGCTGGCGCGCCGCTGAAAGGCATGTTTCGGATGAGTACCGTGATAACCGCGACGTAGCGATGGGCCTACCCGCTCGCAAAGGAGGGAAAGACAGGATGTCTGAGATTGCAGAGAGCGCTGCTCGCCGGGAGGCTTCAGATCAGAGCAGCAAACACATCAGTGGTGCCCCCCTGTTGCGGGGTATGGAAGCCGGGCTGGACTTTGCTGACAGCGATGAGATGCGTCTGTTCCTGGAGGAAGCGGGGCAGACTCTGAAGGCGACCGTGGAAGGGTTGTTGGCGCTGCACCAGGGAGAAGACAGCAGGCATCAGGCGCTGCGAACCCGCCTGCAACCCATTGAGGATAATCCTCTGCGGTTGGGTGAGGGTTATGAAGATACGGTGCAGACCCTGTTCGCCAGCCATCGTAGCCCGGTTCACCTGTCGGCGCCGGCGGCGGTGCGGGAGAGTCTGCAGAGCCTGGATCATCACCAGCAGGCAACCCGTGAGGCCATCAGCAAGGCGCTGGAGGCCATCCTGCATGCCTTTTCGCCCGAGGCCTTGCTGCGTCGTTTCCATGGTTACCGACGGGGACTGCGCCAGAACGAGGACGAGGGAAGCTGGGCCTGGGATATGTACCAGCACTATTACCGAGAGTTGAAATCCAGTCGTCAGCAGGGATTCGAGCGTCTGTTCCAGGAAGTGTTCGAACAGGCTTACGACCAGAACCTGCGCCAACTACAGAGGGAGAACCCGTTGTGAAGACCTGCAAATGGAGTTTGCTGGCCATCGTATTCGTGCTTGCCGGATGCAGCACACCCTATAACGCGGTCACCAAAACCGCAAAAGTGCTCTGGGACCCGGATATCCCGGTGGGATACCCGGAGGATCTGCCCAGCCGGGTAGGTCTGACCATGGTGGCCGAACCGGATGTAAACCCGAATGAATCCCTGGCACCCACGCCCATTGCGTTTCAGATCATCGAGATGCGCGACAGCTCACTATTGATGGCCGGGGATTTCGACCAGCTGCTGAGTGACCTCGAGCCGTCACTGGGCCAGAACTATGTGGACCACAGCGATTACTCGCTGGTGCCGGGCCAGTTCAAGTTCATCGAACCCTTCGAGATTGGAGAGGACACCCGATTTATCGGCGTGATCGCCTTTTACGCTTACCCCAACCTGTCCCAGTGGAAGAAGGTGGTGAAGGTGGATCCAATCGGCGGCCGCTACAACCTGCTGGTGAACCTGCGGGAGCGGGAAGTTCAACTCAAGCATTCGGATGACACCTGATGGCGGTAACCAATCGAGTCGTCTGGAGTGATGGCCTGTTCATCAAGCCCCAACACTTCCAGCAACAGCAGCGATATCTGGAACACCAGATCAATGAAAGGGCGCTCGCGATCTCCGATTATCTGTATGGCTTCAGCGACCTGGAAGTGAATGCAGAGTACCTGAGTTTCGGCCGGGTTGGCCTGGTTCGGGCATCCGGGCTGTTCCCGGATGGCACCCGCTTCAGCCTGCCCCAGGACGACGTGATGCCTGAACCGATGGAAATCACGGATGCCACAGTGGCCAGTCAGGTCGTTTACCTGGCGTTGCCGCTGGGCAGTGAAAGCCTGGCGGAAGTGGAATGGCCAGACGCTCCCGTGGCCGGCCGGTTCCGTGCCGACTCCCGGGAAATCCGGGATCTGCATTCGATCGACGGCGATGCCCATACCATCGATGTAGGTCGCGTGGCTCCCCGCCTGATGCTGGAGCGGGAAGATCGCAGCGCCTATGCGGCCCTGGCTATCGGCCGGATTCTCGAAAAGCGCCCGGATGGTAGCCTGGTAATGGATCCGAACTTCATCCCCACCATGCTGAGCGTGCGAGCCGCACCCAGGGTGCAGAGATTTGTCGGTGAAATGGCGGGGCTGATGCGGGAACGGGCAAGCAATATCGCCGAGCGTGTTGGTGCACCGGGGCAGGGCGGCGTTGCCGACGTGGCAGATTTCATGTTGCTGCAGATGCTGAATCGGGCCCATCCCAGGTTCATGCATCTAGCCCGCCTGCGACAGTTGCATCCTGAACGGCTGTTCGAAGCCCTGCTCGAACTGTGTGGTGAGCTGGTGACCTTCACCGATGAAGGACGCTTGCCGAGGGAGTACCCGGCCTACGACCACGATCTGCCAGAGGATTGTTTTACCCCGCTCATGCAGGTTCTGCGGCAGTCCTTGAGCACGGTGCTGGAACCGAGGGCCCTGGCTATCCAGCTCCAGCAGCGCCAGTACGGCCTGACCGTGGCCCCGGTCCAGGATGCCCAGTTGGTCCGGGATGCGGAATTCATTCTTGCGGTCAAAGCCGACATGCCGCTGGACGATCTGCGCAAGCAGTTCACCCAGCAGTGCAAGGTGGCCTCGGTGGAAAAAATCCGGGATCTCATCAGCCTTCAGCTGCCGGGGATTCCGCTCGCCCCGTTACCGGTTGCACCCCGGCAGTTGCCGTACCACGCCGGCTTCGTGTACTTCCGCCTGGACGACCAGAGCCAGGCCTGGCAAATGCTCGACAACGCCAGCGGCTTCGCTTTCCACGTGGCCGGCAGTTTCCCGGGCATGGAAATGCAGTTCTGGGCAATCAGGAGCTAACTCATGGTAGATGCACAGGTAATGGACTTACCCAATGGCAGCAGGAATTCCGGCAGCAGTGCGTTCAGTGATCTGATTTTTGCCGACAGCCAGGGAGCAGCTGAGGGTAACAGGGAAGGCCAGGTCGACGAGCAGTTCCAGCTCAGGGGGGTGGAACATAACCGCCTGATTGACGCCGCCACACCCTTGATAGGTCTGGTGATCAGGATACGCAGGCTGGCAGATTATCGCGCGGTGGAAACCCTCTACCAGCAGGTGGTGGATGAGATAGCTGCCATCGACCGGGAACTGGTGGAGCGGGGTTACGACCGGCCGGTTGTTGTGGCCTATCGGTATGTCCTCTGCGCCTTCATCGACGAGGCCGTGCTGGGGACCGACTGGGGCGCCCATAGTGTATGGTCTCAGCACTCTCTGCTGTCCCGCTTCCACAACGAGACCTGGGGTGGGGAAAAGGTTTTTGCCATTCTTGCCCGGATGGAGCAGGAACCGGCCCGTTATCGCGACATGCTGTCGTTTATCTATCTGTGTCTCTGTCTGGGTTTCGAAGGGCGGTACAAGGTGATGGAAAACGGCCGGGATGAATACGACCAGATTGTCCGTGGCCTGCACGAGCAACTGAAAGCGTTGCAGGAGGAACAGGACCCGGCGCCTCTTGCGGATGCGGGGGCGAACGTAACGCCAACCCGGAACCGGTTGCGCAGCGGCATGCCCGTCTGGGGCATTGCAGGTCTGTTTGTGGCGGCCATGGCCGGCATCTACTCCCTGTATAACATGGCACTGAACGAGCGCATCACGGACGTATTGCGCGTACTCGACCAACTACCGAAATAAGGACATTAACGTGATTCGGGTAGAACTGCCGGCGCTGATTGGGCGCCTCAACGACATGTCACGCCAGGCGCTGGAAGCCTCCGCCGCCCTGTGCATCAGCCGCCAGGGCGCGGAAATCACTCCGGCCCATTTGCTGTTCAAACTGCTGGAAACGCCGTTCTCCGACGTGCGCCAGATTCTGGAGCACACCGGCATTGATTATCAGCAACTGCAACCGCTTGTTGGCGACAGCCTGAACGGCGAGGCGCAAAGCGCCGAGCCCTATCCATCATTCTCGCCGCTGCTGGTGGAACTGATGCAGGATGCCTGGCTGCTGGCTTCCGCCGAACTGGGCCACGCCGAACTGCGCTCCGGCGCCGTATTCCTGGCCCTGCTGATGAATGCCGACCGCTACCTGATGCCCCGGGTGGCACAGGCACTGGGGGACATCAACCGTGAGCAGCTGCGCAAGCAATTTGACCGGTTCACAGCCGGATCCGCAGAGCGGCTGGAACCGAGCGAGCACGAACCCGGGCAACCGTTGGCAAGCGCGGATCTGCACCCTCTCAAGCGCTACGCTACCGATTTCACCGGGCTGGCTCGGGAAGACAAGCTGGACCCGGTAGTTTGCCGTGACGCCGAAATCGACCAGATGATCGACATCCTCTGCCGCCGCCGCAAGAACAATCCTATTGTGGTGGGCGATGCTGGTGTGGGCAAAAGCGCCGTGGTGGAGGGCCTGGCTCTGCGCATCGTCAACGGTGACGTCCCGGACCGCCTCAAGAACGTCGAGCTCTGGACCCTGGACATGGGTGCCCTGCAGGCGGGAGCATCTGTTAAGGGCGAGTTTGAGAAACGCCTCAAAGGCGTGATTGAAGCGGTCAAAGGCTCCGCTACTCCGATCATCCTGTTTATTGACGAAGCCCATACCCTGATTGGCGCCGGTAACAGCGAGGGTGGTTCCGACGCCGCCAATCTGCTGAAACCGGCCCTGGCCCGGGGCGAGCTGCGCACCATCGCCGCGACCACCTGGCGCGAGTACAAGAAATACTTCGAAAAAGACCCGGCCCTGAGCCGGCGTTTCCAGCCGGTGGCACTGGATGAGCCCACACCCGGCGAAGCCGTCCACATCCTCCGTGGCCTGCGCACTGTCTATGAAAAAGCCCATCAGGTCCTGATCGCCGACAGCGCCCTGAAAGCCGCCGCCGACATGTCCGCCCGTTATCTTGCTGGCCGTCAGCTCCCGGACAAAGCCATCGACGTACTGGACACCGCCTGCGCCCGGGCCAGCCTGAATCTGAGCATGCCGCCCAGACGCCTGAGCCACGTCCGCAGCGAGCTTCATCAGCTGGCCATGGAACAGAACCTGCTGAGGCGGGAACACACCCTGGGGCAGACCGTGGATGCCGAGCGGGAACTGGAACTGGAACAGCGCATTGCCGGGATCACTGCTGAATCCGCAGCCCTGGAGCAACGCTGGAACGACCAGCGCGAGCTAGTTGCACGACTGGTGGAGATTCGTGAACAGTTGCTCACCGGCGAATCGCAGGCCGAAGCGGATACCTCTGAATTGACCGATGGGGATACAGAAGAACGACCGGACCTGAAAAGCGAAGCCGCCGCCATCGAGCAGGAACTGACTGAACTCCAGGCCGACGAGCCGCTGGTACACGCCCGAGTTGATGCCAGACAGGTGGCCGAAGTCATCGCCGACTGGACCGGCATTCCGGTCAATCGAATGACCACCGACGAACTGGAAAAAATCACCCACTTGCCGGCGTATCTGCAGGAGCACATCAAAGGCCAGGACACCGCCATCGACTGCCTGCACCAGCACCTGCTCACCGCCCGCGCCGACCTGCGCCGGCCCGGCCGCCCCATGGGCGCGTTCCTGCTGGTAGGTCCCAGCGGCGTCGGCAAAACCGAAACCGTGGTACAGCTGGCCGAACTGCTCTACGGCGGCCGCCAGTTCCTCACCACCATCAATATGTCCGAATACCAGGAAAAACACACCGTCTCGCGCCTGATCGGTTCACCGCCCGGGTACGTTGGCTTCGGCGAAGGCGGCATCCTCACCGAAGCCATCCGCCAGAAACCCTACTCCGTGGTCTTGCTCGACGAAGTCGAAAAAGCCCATCCGGAAGTCCTCAACCTGTTCTACCAGGCGTTCGACAAAGGCGAACTGGCTGACGGTGAAGGCCGATTGATCGACTGCAAAAACGTCGTCTTCTTCCTCACCTCCAACCTCGGCTACCAGACCATCGTCAACCACGCCGAGTCCCCGGCCAGCCTGGACGAAGCCCTCTACCCGGAACTGGCCAGCTTCTTCAAACCGGCCTTGCTGGCAAGAATGGAAGTGGTGCCCTACCTGCCTCTGGGGGAGGAAACCCTCAACCGCATCGTTGACGACAAACTCCAGCGCTTGGCGGACCAGATCAAGGCTCGTTACCACACCGAAGTGGAACTTCAGGACGGCCTGATCGATGCCATCCGCAGCCGTGCGACAAGAAGCGAAAACGGCGCAAGGATGCTTGAGTCGATCATAGAGGGTGAGTTGTTGCCGCCGGTTTCATTAGCGTTACTGGAAAAACTAGCAGCGAGGGAGTCGGTTACAAAGGTCACCTTGGGTGTTGAAGACGCCAGATTCACGGGAATGGTGGTTTAGGGCCACTCCAAAGAACCGCACGGTGTGCGGTTGGCGAACACAAAAGCATAAAAATCTTAGGGAAGAGAACCATGGGACGGATGCAGATGGAACTGCACACCGGCATCGACCTGGCGGCGGCCCTGATCCAGCAGGACAACCTACCGGATCTGCTGAAAACCGCCACAAGACAGCTGGAAAAAGCCTTCGGCCTGACCCGCTGCTGGGCACTCGAACTCGACCTCAGTGGCCGGACCCTGCACTGCAGTGACCTCGCCGAACAGGGCGAATTCGACTGCGGCGACTTCAGCCACCCCTTTGCCCACGTGCTGCAAACCGGCAAAGCCCGGGAACTTACCCGTGCCGCCAGCTACCGCCTGGACCACGTCGGCTTCCAGGCCCTGTTTGAGGCCAGCGACCGGCCGCGTTCCCTGTGGCTCGAGCCCCTCACTGGTAATGATGGCCGAACCCTGGGGATGCTCGTCCTGTGTCGGGACGAACCCGACTGGGACGGCATTACCGGCCAGCCTCTGTATTGTGGCCTGCGGCAACTGCTGGTTCATCAATGGATTACCCAGCTTCAGAGCCGCGACCAGGTCTGGCAACGCCGCCTGCTCAAGCGGTCACTGGATCATCTGCACGACGCCGAAACCGTTCGCACCCGGTGCGAACAACTGGCCCGAACCCTGGTTGGCAACTCCCAGGCCATGACCAGCCTCCGGGCCCAGATCGTCCGGGCCGCCGGCAGCCAGCTGTCCGTTTTGGTGCAGGGTGAAACCGGCTGTGGCAAGGATGTGGTCGCCCGCGGTATCCATGAACTGTCCGACCGGGCTGAAGGCCCGATGGTGGTGGTCAACTGCGCCGCGATTCCCGATACCCTCCTGGAAAGCGAACTTTTCGGGCATACCAGGGGAGCGTTCTCAGGCGCCGACCAGGACAAGCAGGGGCTTTTGGCACAGGCCAACGGCGGCACCCTGTTCCTGGATGAAATCGGCGACATGCCCATGGCCCTGCAGTCGAAACTGCTCCGGGTGCTGGAGAGTCGACAGTTTCGCCCGCTGGGGGCCCGCGAGGAACAGCATTCGGATTTTCGCCTGGTAGCGGCCACCCACCAGCCGCTGCAGGCCGGTATCGAAGACGGCAGCTTCCGGCGGGACCTGTTTTACCGCCTGAGCCAGTTTCCGCTGCGGGTGACGCCCTTGCGGGAGCGCCCCGAGGACCTCGAAGCCCTGAGCCGTCACTTTATCCGCCTGTATACCGAGCGTGAAGGGAGCGGGCCCATGGGCATTTCCAGCCACGCCCTTCACCTGCTGGCCGGATACGACTTCCCGGGCAATGTCCGTGAGCTGCGCAACATCATTGAACTGGCCTGCCTGCAGACCCCGGGCGGGGATGATATCCAGCCGGAAGTTCTGAGGATCAATGACCTGTTTGAAGAGTCCGATGGCTGGACCAGCGCACCCTGGGATGCCAGAGACAGAAATCCCGTTGATCTACCCGCTGTGGAAGAGATACGGGATCTTAAGGCCGCCGCACAGGCCTTTGAAGCGGCGATTATTCGCGAGCGTCTGCGCCAGTACGCTGGCAACCGGGCCCAGGCGGCGGAAAGCCTCGGCCTGCCAAAGCGAACCCTGGCCCATAAGTGCCTCAAGTACCAGGTGACTGACTCATGATTCCCCGAAAAGTGCGACTAATACGTCGCGTAGCGTCAGCTGTGGTGCAGGTTCTTCTGGTCGCTAATGCCTGCGCTGGCCAGCTTGAGGATGCACGCCTCTGTACCAGTGAGCCCCAGCGACTTGAACGGCTGGCCTGCTTTGACGAGGTTTTTGGCACGCCACTGGCGGCATCCGGCGAGGAACTCACGGCCCCGGATGCCCGGCGATCCGAGCGATGGCGACAGGCCTACGCCAGCCTTGATTCAGAAAATGCCGGTGCCGGCGTGCTTTACCGGAACACCGGACGAGCAGCTGGCCAACTGGTTACGGTTCCGGCTCTGGGGGTTCAACCTCCCAGACCTCTGCTGGCGCTTCAGTGCCACAACAACATCACTGAACTCACACTGATGCTGCCTGAGGCAATGGAAGAGGAGCGGGTTCAACTGGGGTTTGGCCGTCGACAGAACGCCTGGCGGGTGCGGGACAACGGTTTCGTGCTCAGCGGCGGCCGGGGACTGCCAGCCATTCGTACCGTGAAAGCCATGATTGACGGCACAGAGGCCCGCATTGACTCGCCCAACAGCCGTATTGATGGCCTGCTGTTTGATCTCTCGGGATACCGCCGGGCAATCGAACCGCTTCGCGAGACCTGTGGCTGGTAAATGCCGGCTGAACACAGCGATTCAGGACAGCAACATGCAGATCATTGAGCAACATCCCTACGTTGAACAGGTTGTCTCACCATTGCCCGGCGATTCGGGTGTGGGCCAGGCACTCGGAGACGATGCAACGCTCGAGTTTCTGGAAAACGAGATCATGAAGGTGGGCTCTCTCGCCCATACCGAGATTGATTGGAGCAAGGTTGAAAGCGATGCACTGACGCTACTCTCGGACCGCAGCAAGGATCTGAAAGTGCTCGGTTTCTTGTTAATCGCCCTGCAACGTGGCGGCGACGGTGAACGGTTCGCCCTGTCTCTGTACCTGCTGCACCGGATCCTGGACGAATGGTGGGAGCAGGCTTGGCCGTACCCCGGGGACAAAGGCAAGCGGGCCCGCAAGATGATGTTCACCCAGATGCTCCAGCGCGCCGGCAAAGGCGTAGACGCCCTGGCGTTCGATGGCAGTGTTGGCGACGGTCGGGCGTTCTGCCTTGAACTTCTGGCCAGATTGATGGACCAGGCCGCTGGCCGGGAATTGCCGGAGGAGTCACTGCAGGATCTTAAACGGGCCGTTGAAAAGCTGCCCAGGGTTAACGACGCCACGGCAGCCCCTGAGCCCCGACCGGTGGCAGCTAGGGGTAGCCAGGATTCGGGAACTGAAACGCCAGAGCAGAACCCCGCACCGTCGAAGCCTTCCCTTGGGGCACTCACTCTGGACCCGGGCGACGAGCGGGCAACCCGGCAGAGTCTTCTGAAAGTCGCGGACATGCTCACCGAAACCGGGCCGGACCAGCCTCTGGGATACCAGGTTCGCCGTTACGCCATCTGGCAAAACATCACCACCGTACCGCCGACGCGGGACGGAAAACGCACCGATCTTGCAGCAGTCAGCGCCGATCGTGTGGCTGACTATCGGGAAGCCCTGGAAAAATCCGCAGACCTGGCGTTGTGGCAGAAAATCGAGCAGAGCCTGTCGGTCAGTCCGTTCTGGCTGGACGGCCATTGGTTAAGTGCCAGGGTAGCGGCGGCCCTGGGCCATCATGCCTGTGCTGAAGCCATTCGTGTGTCTGCAAAGGAGTTTGTTGAGCGGCTTGCCCAGTTGCCGGAGTTCACCTTCAACGATGGCACCCCGTTCCTCTCCCGGGAGGCGGAAGAGTGGCTCTGGTCCGCGCCGGCGACCGGTGGTTCCGCCGGTAGCGCCAACGCCTGGGAGCAGGCTTATGACAAGGCCCGGGAACTGGCCGGGCAAAAGGGACTGGCTGCCGGGATGCAACTTCTGGAGGATGGGCTGGCGGAAGCGAGGGAGCCAAGAGACCGTTTTTACTGGCGTCTTGCCAGCGCCCGATTAATGAAAGACGCGGGCCTGAAATCACTGGCCACGCAGCAGATTCAGGATCTGCAAACGCAGGTTCGCGGGCTGGCTCTCACGGACTGGGAGCCAGCCCTGATAAGACAGCTTGAAAAACTGGGCTGATCCCCGGAACACACCAAGGAATCACAGCAGGAATGGATACCATGTGGAGAAAAGCTTTACTCATCGGTCGCTGGCTTCTGCCATACCTCAAGAACGCAGCCCCGGTCACCCTGACACTGGGCGTTATTGCCTTGCTGGTGGCCACCTGGTGGCTGGGGCCACGCTGGGAGCTGAATGGTGAGTTTCCATTGGCGGCCTGGCAGATGCGGGCCCTCGTAACCCTGGGCGTTGTCCTTGTGGTCGCGATGGTGTGGGGCATGGTGCTGGCGCGCCGCCTGCGCAAGGTGAATGTCAAACAGGCCGAAGTGCAGAAGGAACAGGAAGATCCTATTCTGCCCATGGAGCGCAAGCAACAGCGCCTGCTGGATCGCCAGCTGGCGGCCCTGAAAAGCAACCTCCCCGGCCGCAAAGGCATTTACCGGCTGCCCTGGTATCTGGCGATGGGCCTTGAGGATGCTGGCAAGACCAGCCTGATTCAACGCTCCGGGCAGACCTACACGCTCACCAACGTAACCCGTAACAATCGGGTGGATCGCAATGCCTTCGGTTTTGACTGGTGGATCGGCGATGAAGGCGTGCTGATCGATCCGGATGGTGAGCTGCTGAGCCAGAGTCATGGCGAAGGCGCCGGCGCGGAGATCCAGCAGCGTCTTTGGCATCATTTCATTGCCTGGCTTGAGCGAAATCGCCCGCAGCGCCCCCTTAATGGTGTTGTGCTGGCCATTGATCTGGCCAGTCTCAGCGTGGCAGACCCCGGCCAGAGGCGGGATCGGGCCATCCTGTTGCTAACGCGCCTGCGGGAACTGATGGAGCAGATCGGCTCCCGCCTGCCCGTTTATGTCACCTTCACCAAGATGGACCTGCTTTACGGTTTTGGCCCGCTGGTGCGGACCCTGAGTAAGCAGGACAAGGAGCGGGCCCTGGGCTTTACCTTCAGCCTCGAAGGCCAAGTGGATAACGACGATTGGCTGAACCAGTTCGCCGACCGATACACCGCCATGGTTGAGCGGCTTTCCGATCGCTTGCCGGACGTTCTGGCCAACACCCGGGATGTCGAGGAACGGGCGGCGGCCTACTCCTTTACCCGCCAGCTTGCCGGCTTGAAGCCTGTTCTGGAGCATTTCCTGACCGACCTGCTGTCTGCGGATGTGTTCTCGACACCGGCGATGGTTCGCGGCACCTACTTCACCTCGGTGTTGCAGGAGGGCGTGCCGGAAGATGCCTTTGTCTCAGCGGCTGCCGCCAATTACCAGATTGCCGGGCCCATTCAGCCTGCTCAACGGGCAGGGCAGTCCGCCACGCTGTTTACCCGGGCACTGTTCCCCGAGATCATCTATCCCGAGGCCGGCCTGGCCGGTGATAACCGACGGGTGATTCAGTCCCGGCAACGCCGGCTGGCCGTGGCCGCCGTGGTGGCTGTGTGTGCCGGTGCGGGCATCACCGCCGGCTGGCAGCATTTCTTTATCAAGAATGCAGAGGCCGCGACCGCCGTGGAAACCCGTGTTCAGGGATTCATCGATAACTGGCAGCCGGTGGGTTTTGAGCCGGACAATACCGGCCGGAACCTGCTCGGCCCGCTGGATGAACTTCGTGAGGCGACCCTGGCCTTTGGCGACCACCGCCGGAACTTGCCGTTGCTCAGTGATATGGGCCTTTACCGTGGCCATGAGGTGGGCCCGGAAGTGGAGGAATCCTACCTGGACATGCTGGCATACCAGTATCTACCAGCCCTGATGTTCGGTGTGATGGCCGAGATGGGCCAGGCGCCGGACAATAGCACTGAGCGCCTGGAGCATCTGCGGGTGTTGCGCATGCTGTATGACGCCAGTGGTCGTCGGGACGATATTGTGACCCGCTACATGCAGAACCACTGGCAGCAGGCATTCCCCGGACAGAGTGAACTGCAGCAGCGGCTACTGGGTCATCTGGACTATGCCATGGCGCATACCGATCTGGCACAGCTCACTCGCGAGGGCGATGCGGTTGCCGATATGACCCTGGCGCCGTTTCGTAGCAGTGTCGAGTGGGCACAACACGAGCTTGGCCGGATTGCCACGCCAGACCGGGTCTATCGGGATCTGGAAATTGAAGCAGAACAGGAATTCCGGGCACCACTGGAACTGGCCAGGGCATCCGGGCCGGCATTCAGCACGGTGTTCACCCGGGTGGATGGTTATGGCGAGCCGTCCGACTCGGGGGCAGCGGTGGAGGAAGACCCATTGACCATCCCCGCGTTGCTGACCCGGGAGGGGCTGGAAAAGTGGTTCCTGCGCAAGTCCGGCTCGGTAACGGAGCTGGCCCTGGTGGACGCCTGGGTGCTGGGCCGCCGGGACAACGTTGATTTCAGCAAGGCGGATGAAGCCAGACTGCTGGCCAGTTTGCAGACCCTCTATGCCGAGCACTATGCCGAGGCCTGGCGTACTGCCTTGAGCCGAATCGATATTCAGCGGTTTGAGGACCTGAAGCACGGCGTACGTATTCTGGAGAGCCTGACCAGCGGCCATGAGCCCCTGGCAAGCCTGCTCGGGCAGGTTCGCCGTAACACGCGCCTTGTGCCTGCGGCAGAAGGGGAGAGTGCCGCAGCCCGGGAGCTTCTGGAGCAGTCGCCCCATTTCCGCATGCTGCAGGATATTGAACGGCAGTTTGCGGAGCTCAACCAATTGACCCGAAAAAATGGTGACCAGCCTACCGGGCTCGAACAGATCATGCTGGTGGTCGGGGAACTTCACGAGTACATGCGAAACATCCAGGAAGCGCCAGACAAGGGCAAGGCTGCGCTGGCCGCTGCCCGGGCCCGCATGGGCCTGCAGGGAGCTGACCCGATCTTCACCCTGCAGCGCATGGCCGACAACCAGCCGGAGCCCCTGAGCCGGCTTCTGAACCGGTTGGCCACGGAAACCTGGCGAGTGGTTCTGGACCAGGCGGTGGCGCAGCTGGAGCGTGAGTGGTACCGCGAGGTGTATCAGCCCTTCCAGCAGAATCTGGCCCGCCATTATCCGTTTAATCCGGACTCTGGGCGGGATGTTGCATTGCAGGACTTTGAACGGTTCTTTGCCCCGGACGGCGTATTAGATGCCTTCTATCAGGACAACCTGAAACTGTTCCTCGAGGATCACCCGGAACAGGTGGGCGATGCCCGACGTGCCGGCCTGGTGCGCGGTGCGGTACTGACTTCCCTGGAAAATGCCGACCGAATCCGCAGGGCCTACTTTACCCGGGGTGGCTCCCTGGATGTGGAGTTCGCGCTGGAACCGCTCAATCTCTCAGCCAACAAACGTCGCAGCGTGGTGAATATGGATGGCCAGTTGGTTGAGTTCAGCCACGGGCCGCGCCAGAGTATTCCGCTGGTCTGGCCCAATACCCTGCGGGACTCTGTTGAGAGCCGTATTACCCTGGTGCCGGTCCAGGTGAACCGTTCACCCCGAAGCCTCTCGGAAAGCGGCCCCTGGGCTCTGTTCCGACTGCTCGATAAAGCCGACATTACCGGCGTGAGCAGCAGCGCGGTGGATGTCCGGTTTAGGGTTGACGACGGGGAGATGCGTTATCGCCTCCACGCGGCCAGCAATACCAACCCGTTCACACAGCAACTACTGGCGGGGTACCGCATACCCCGGAGCTTGTATTAAACTAGGCCCGCCCTGATGAGAGCAGGACGTTTTCATCAGGGCTGAGCCTTCGCACAGGATGGTGCGAAAGCCCGGACTTTCTTTTTTCTTCAGGGACCGAAGACATGCCCCAGGCAAGCGGACTGCAATTCACCGCCACCATTGGCGAATATTCCTCTGATCACTTTTCCGTTGTTGGCTTTGCGCTGACAGAACGGCTGTCTGAGCTGTTCCAGGGACGTCTTGACCTGGCCAGTACCGATCCGTCTGTTGGCGCCTCTAACGTGCTGGAGCAACCGGTTGATCTGGTGGTCTGGCGGGACGGGGCGCCACTGCGTCGCTTTACCGGCGTGGTCAGCGAATTCGCTCGCGGCGATTCCGGCCATCGGCGTACCCGCTACGAACTGGTTTTCCGGCCACCGCTCTGGCGCCTGGCGCTGATGCACAACAGCCGTATTTTCCAGAACCGGGGCACGGATGAGATTGTACGTACCCTGCTGGAGGAGCGGGGGGTCGTCGATACCGTCTTTGACCTAAAGCGCGGCCCCGAGGAGCGGGAATACTGCGTCCAGCACCGGGAAAGTGATCTGACCTTTGTTGAACGTCTGGCTGCCGAGGAAGGCTGGCACTATCGCTACCAGCATGGCGGCCTGGATGGCCAGGAGCCACCTGCCCTGATTTTTGCCGATCATCATCGCGATTCGCCCAGGCTTAAGGCTGCCCCATACAACGGAAAAGCAGGAGGGAGTGCCCGAACGCCCTGTGTGTTCCGGTTTGCGTACCGGGAGCGAGTACGCCCCGCATCGGTCGCCATAAAGGATTACACCTTCAAAAACCCGGCTTACGCCCTGATGCATGAACAAGCTGGCGACCAGATCCTCCACCGGGCGGACTACCAGCACTACGATTACCCCGGCCGATTCAAACAGGACGCCAGTGGCCGGCCGTTCACTGAAGCCAGACTGGAGGCCCTGCGCAGCGACGCCAGCACAGCCTTTGGCGAAAGCAATCGCCCGGATTTTGCACCTGGGGCCAGGGTGCCCCTGACCAACCACGACAACGAAGCCGTGAACCGCGACTGGCTTCTCACAGCGATCACCCATACTGGCTCACAACCCCAGGCCCTGGAAGAAGAGGGTGGCAGCGAACCGACGCGTTACGGCAACCACTTTAACGCCATCCCTGCAGACCGGAGCTGGCGGCCGCTGTGTGAACACAAACCGCTGATGGATGGTCCCCAGATGGCAGTGGTTACCGGCCCAGAAGGCGAAGAAATCCATTGCGACCAATACGGCCGGGTGAAAGTACGATTTCCCTGGGATCGCTATGCGGCCAATGACGAACACAGCAGTGCCTGGCTCCGGGTCAGCCAGGGTTGGGCCGGCGGCGAGTATGGTTTCACCGCGCTGCCGCGGATTGGTCATGAAGTGATCGTTTCCTTCCTGGACGGCGACCCTGATCAGCCCATCATCACCGGCCGTACCTGGCACGCCACCAACACACCGCCTTACTCGCTGCCGGAACACAAAACCCGCACCACCCTGAAAACCAAAACCCACAAGGGCGAGGGCAGTAACGAGCTTCGGTTTGAAGACGAAGCTGGCGAAGAACAGATCTACGTTCACGCCCAGAAAGACCTGGCTCTGATCACGGAGAACAACCGCACTGAAGTCATCAGGAACGATCGCCACCTGACCGTGGGCAACGACCGCAAGGCCCACATCAAAGGCAATGACCACGCCACGGTGAACGGTGAAAAACGGGAGAAAACCGGCAAAGACCGTAGTTTCAACGTCACTGGTACGTTGCACCTGAAAGCCGGCACGGCCTGGCTAACCGACTGCGGCACCGAACTGCACATCAAGGCCGGCCAGAAAGCCGTTATTGAAGCCGGTGCGGAAATCACCCTCAAGGCTGGTGGCAGCTTTGTGAAGATCGACCCCAGCGGTGTGGCCATGGGTGGCGCGGCGATCAAGCTGAATGCTGGAGGGGCTCCGGGTAAGGGGAGTGGGCAGAAGGTTCAGGTGCCAAAGAGACCGGAGTTGGTGACGGCGGCTGGTGGGGTTGTAGCGCCGGCTGAAGTGGCGGAGGTGGGGCAGCGGCCAATTGCCGAAACAGTGGATAGAAATACGCTCCTGACTGCGGCTGCTGAGCGCGCACCAGCAATAAAAACATGCCAGAAAAAACAGGATGGAAGCTGCGATGTCGACAATTGCCCCTGCGTTGCCTAGCCGTGAATGTCTGGAGACATTTCAGGAAGCAATTCGTGAATGGCAGCTTCAGTCGAGCCAGCGTTGCCTTTTAATTATTGATGCGGCCCAGTTTGACGAAAATGAAATCGCCGATGCGTTGTATGCTAAATGCAACGAACCGAGCTGGTGCTGGTTGTTTGAGAACAGTCCACTAGAAACCTTCGCAGATGCAGGGCCAATCATCATTGAGACGGTGGCTGACAGTCCTTTCTGTCAGCATGCTCTGACACAATGGGCTGAGAAGGGATTGTTGTTTTTGTTTACCGAAAGTGACGTTGATAAAGCCGTTGCTGGTTTGCGCGGCATGCTGTCGGTTGACCTGGAAACGGCGGGCCCATGTTTGCTCAGAACTTATGACACTCGATTTCTTCAGGTGTTATCCGCCTGTCAACCCGATCTGATGGCAGAATTAGCCCCGGTCGATAGTCTATGGATCTGGTCTGTCGATCTCTTGGACCACGTGCAGTGGTCAGGGTTTCAGTCAACGGGCGCGGCCGAACAGATTAAAGCCCACAAAGGTCGTGACTTTGAGCGCTTGCTGACGTGGGTCGCTGGCTGGCCTGCCTGTTTGCCTTATGTAGCCAGGGACCGGCATGCAGATGCCTCGACGCTTACTCGTTTCATCGTCAATCAGTGGCATTCGGGGTTGGCCTGGGACGATCAATCAGTAGAGCTTGAGACGCAATGGATAGCGTTTCGCGAATCATCATGAAAAGGATTTCAAAGCATGTCAGCGGTTAAAGCACCTTCCTGTGCCCCTTCAAAGACATTCTGGCTGGAACTGACGGGCCAGCAATCACTGGCCGGTCATGAATACGTTCTGAGCGAAATCGCAGACGACGGCAATGAGGTTGTTTCACCCATTGAGGTCTGCGAGAAACACACCGGCCGCAAGGGGCCTATTCTCTCGGGACATGTTGAACAACCGAAAAAACGCTCGCTGGTTCTGCAGCTAAAAGGGGACGAAACAATAAACGTCCCCGTTATCCGCGAAGAGTTCATCGGACAATGCGTCCTAAAAGCCCCCCAGCGCCAGTACCAGGATAATCTCATGGTGTCGGTTCATCCGACCCTTTTCTGCGATGCGGGAGAATTGACGCATCCGCGACCCATGAGCGGCTATGAGGAGGCCATCGGCGCACCGCTGCGAACCGGCTGGATCTACGTATTTTTCAGGGGACGCCTCTGGCGGGAACTGTCAGTTTTGACAAGTGAGGATGCGGCACCTGTTCTGCGAGATACCCCTGTTGCACAAGCCCGCACAGCCTCTTTCGAAGCGGCCAATGATCGCAAAGCAATTGGCCCCGAGTTAAACGCTATCCACGTCCCTGCTCGCCTGAATGGTACGGATGTCTATAGCGATGTTTATCTCGCGTTCAGCGAAACGCAGTGGTCGTGGGAATACATCAGCGCGCTTGAGCAGGATAGCGGCCTCATAACAACGCGCTGCCGATCCGCCAGAGCGATCCGAGCCTTCCTTGAGGAGCAGCCGAGCCTGGATGGTGACTGGAAACGCCTTGACGAAATGCCGGCCATGCGAGCCCGGGACAGCGTGATAGAAAGCGATGTCACCTTCCCGGGGCAATGGCTACACAACGTCGATGGCGCAAAGTCGCAGCAGGCGCAAGACGCGCTTATTGCGCAGCGTGATGCCATCGAAGCGGATGAGCATGTCGTTGATGCTGACTACTTCGTTGAAACGCCGTCGCTCTACCCGCGCTGGCGCCAACTTCATTTGCAAGACGAGCCATTGCCGCTAATTCAAGCTGGTACCGATGTTTTCGGCACGCTTCGGGGCCGGCATCTGGTTACATTGCACCTGAGAGATTCGCTGCAGGCTGCCCGCCATCTGGCCCAGCAAATGAACGCTGCATTGGCGCTCATGCTGGCGCTGGTGGATAACGTAAAGAAACGCCCGTTTGGTGTCACTGCGGAGTTGTTTCATAACAACTTCCGCCGAGAAACCCTCCCCGATGGTTCAGCCAATCCTCTCTACATCGATGGGGGCTGGTTTGATAACCGAATCGACGACAGTGAAGACGGTCGACTCCAGCGCACACTCTATGACGTGGAAAGAGCGGCTCTACGGGGCTTTCTCACAGAAGCTCAAGCGGCACTCGTGCGCTTGCTTAACGACGAGCGTCCACAAAACCTGACAGCCACGTTGCGGGATCTGTTTGCGCTGGAATCGGGCAATGCGGCTGCAGGTTATGTCCAGACCGGGCCGTTGCTGCAGGTGCTCTCATTGCCAGCGCACCGCGCCGACCCACTGGCACTTCCGCAGGACTCTGGCGCAAACGGTAATGACGAAGCTGCCGCAACGGCATTGAAGATTGCCACTGGCGAGCATCCTCTGGGTGTCATGCTATTGCCGTTCCAAAGCCGTTCGGGCGAATGCCAGGTTGGAGACGCTACCCTGCTCAATCTGAAATCGCTGGTCGAAGCACTGGAGGACCCCAACCAGGAAATGCGAGTGCTGGAGCCTAATGTCTTACGCAGCATGGCAGATCACCAGCAGCAAACCAGGGGGCCAGATGGCGAGGCGATAGCGGGATTCGTTGGTCGAGGGGCTTCGGCTTTCTCCAGTGTTGCCGGTGAAATTTCCCAGTGGTGGCTCACTCAAGTTCAAGCTGAACTGACACTGCGGGGGGCAGCATTCACGGCTGACATCAATCGAATCAAGAGTGCCTTTGAAGGATTTGCCGAAGCTGCCATCCCCGGCAGAACCACCTTGCACCTGGAAGGTGCGGACGAAGGGCGTGCCTACATTGTTCTGGAGGTTCTGGACGAACAGGGCAATACGCTGACCTCCGGGGCTGCTGTGGGTGCGGCATTAAAAGTGAGTGATGTCGATGCGTTTGACGGCTTAGTAAAGCACCAGCCGGTTAAGCGGTTTATGCATCAGGTGACGGCGCATCCGGGTGGGTTGCCGGGTGTGTTGGTGGTTTTTGATCTTTGGAATTTGGTTGTTTCTGTGGAGCGCCGCAGAGAATCAGTCAATGGCATGTTAAAGATTGGCAGCGCGTTAGCAGATCTGGCCATAAGTTCAGCGCAGCTTGCTGCGCTGCTAACCACACAGCCGCCATGGCTAGCTTCTTCAATTACTTTTTGGAAGCGAGAAGCTAAATGGTTCGCCCGACTTGCGCAGGGTTTTAACTCGCAAGACCAATTTGCTCGAACTGTTGTTAGAAACCAATTGCAAGCCGCTGGTTGGGTTACAGGTATGTTCACGACGGCCCTGATGGTTGGCGATTCTATAGCCCATTTTTCAAACGGAAGATGGGGAGCTGGCTCTGCCCAACTAATCAAAGCAGGCGGTGTCGCAACCATGGTCAATGCAGATATTATTGCTGCCCGTCTGCTGACTCCAGCGGGTCGCCGAGCGGTCGAGCGCACATCGGTTCAAGCTGCGCAGGCGGCCATCGGACGCCTGATGCCTTCAGTTGCGCGATGGGCGGGAACCGTCGCATCGGGTTATGTTACGGCGCTTGGCTTCGCGATATATGTTGTGGGTGAGATTGCCTACTACCGGATGAGGGACGATGCCGTCAGCGAATGGCTGCGTGCGGGGCCATTTTCTGGCATTTCTGCCCAGCAGATCAATGGGATGGCCTCGGAATCCGATACTTACATTGCTCTGGTAAAAGCGATGACGCCGGTATCGCTCAAGCGGATTCCTGAGAGCGATGTTATAGAATGGCTGCAGGCACGAAACTTGACGGCCTGGCAGAACGAAGCAGAGGCCGTTCTGTCATTCGCCAGTCCGGCCCTGGCTATTACCGGCAAGCCCGCCGACATCGAACTGGAGCTATCGTACGAGCAGGAACACTACCGCATACTTGGTCCGAACCCGGCTGGAGGCTGGCGCACTGGAACTATTGCCAGAAAATCGGGCACCATCCGTCAGGGCATTCAGAACGACTTCGACGAACAGCGTCAGTCAATCAACTTCATGATCGGCAAATCGCAGTTATCAGCCTTTGTGCCGCAATCAGAATACGAGCGTGTGGAAACCCATTACCGGGTGAAAAGCCTTTCGCTTTCCTTTTCGGTTGACGTGTGGCAGCGAGATGCGCAGGAATATCAGAGTCAGGCAGTGACTCACAGGATGGAGGATCTGGACGTTGAGTGGCAGGGATAATCAATCAGGATCGACGACTGAGTATCGTGAAACAGCTTTTCGATCTGACTCCATTCCAAAGCAAAGATCTCTGGAAAATCCGGGTGGATTTGCAAAGGCTCTGGAAGGCGGGGACCTGATCGAACGTTTGGTTTGGGCGAATTACGCGGGTTTGGACATTCATTTCAGACCGAATTCTGTTGAGACTTACCAGAACCGCGCCTCTGGACGCGATAAAAGAGAGTTAGCGGGGCCTGCGTGGACTCATCGGCAAAAGCCTACGGAGTTTATTAAAACTCGCTGGCAATTATTGCTGATGCTCGCCGGAGCCTTTGCAGATTATTCAATTTTCGTCTTTTTTTTCGTATGTAATTTTCTTGCAGCACTAATTGTTGGGGTTTTAGATGGTTGGACTGCATTCACGCCATTTTTTGAAATAGCTGCCTGGATGATTGGCCTCCACCTCTTCTTCCGCTACCCCTTCACCTGGTTCCTTGAACGCAACCCCGACTTCATCGTCAAAGACCTGGGCTGCGGCTTCTTGCGTCCCACTGGCATGGTCAAATTCCGCACTTGGCGGGAGGAAACCTTTGAGGCGCCGTTTATTGAGTTCGACCCCTACATTTCCTACCACGTCCAACCCAAAGGCCCGGTCAGTTATAAGTTACAGCTTCGCCACCGCTACAGTGGCTGGCAGACGGCGGTTGCCGAGGTACACAGCACGCAGAAAGTGGAACTCTACGCCCACTGGGACGAACTCCAGCGCTATATGGACGTCAGCCAGCCCCTGCCGGACATCCCGGCCCTGGAACCCTACCGCCACCTAGATCCCACCACTGCCGAGTATGACGCGGCGGGCAAACGCCAACGCCCTGCCGATTACTGGGCCACACTGGATCTGGAGTGGTGGGAGAAAGAGGGCTATCCCGCCCACATGGAAAAAATCCGGAATTTCCCATGGCACACGCTGGAAGACCAGATGCAATACAGCGTGCCGAATCTGAACAAGGCGGCGATGGCGTAGGCCTCAATGATCTGGCTGATAGGCAAAGGTGCAGGTTGCGCTGGGCGGCGGCCTTCCTTTCGGACAGGACAGTTGGATCAGAGCTCCCCCAATCTTCAGTTGAACCAGCAGGTGGGCTTACCTGCTCCTCCCTGAGGTGCTAGCCTTTCCAACGACGTAGAAGGCATATCCTCGCAGGTGAGCCAAGGAGTTAACGAAGTGAAAAGGAGTTCTTTGTGAAAGCATTTCTGGTTCTGATCTCTCTCTGTCTTATCCCCCTCTCCGCAAACGCCGGCGTCTACAAATGGGTCGATGCCAACGGTCAGACCCATTTCGGAGACCGTCCACCGGCCCAGGCGGCATCAAGTGAAGTTACGGTGAAGGCCGCCCCGGCCAGCGTGGATGCGGGAGCCCGGGAGCGACATCAGAAGATGACCGAGTTTCTGGAGCAGCAGCAGGAAGAGCGTGAGACGCGGCAGGCTGCCAATGCCAAAGCCGAGGAGAAGGCGGAGAAGCAAGCCGAGCTGTGCAGAAAGCTTCGGGCGCGCCTCAAGTTTCTTGCCAGCGTTTCGACCTTCTACAACATCAACGATCAGGGCGAGCGGGTCTATGTGAATGAGGCCGAAAATACCCGTATTCGTGAGGATTTCCGGGAAAAGGTGAGGAACACCTGCGGAAACGACTAATACGCTATTGATGACCAGGGGCGGAAAGGAAAGTCTGGCCTCTGCAGGAAAAAGCAACTGAGAGCAAAGGAATTGCCATGTCTTTTCGATTGTTCAGCGCCGTGCTGCCGGTGCTGATTTCCCTCCTGTTTTCCCCCGTGGCGGCAGCGAAACCGCCCGAGCTGACACTCGCCAACGTGTATCAAAAGGGCATGCCGTTGGACGGCTACTGGGTCAGTGAAAAGCTCGACGGGGTGCGAGCATACTGGACCGGCGAGCGATTTCTTTCCCGTGGCGGTCATGAGTATCGGGCACCCGGTTGGTTCACCAGAGGGTTTCCGGCACTTCCCCTGGACGGTGAGCTCTGGATGGGGCGGGGCCGTTTTGCGGAATTGTCAGGGGCGGTTCGTCAGGTGGTGCCCGATGACGACGATTGGCGGCGGATTCGGTTCATGGTGTTTGATTTTCCCGATAAAGAGGCAATCTTCGATCAACGGTTGGCCCGGCTACGTGTATTAATCCAAGAGGTTGAATCACCCTACATGGCGCTTGTCGATCAGCAACGGGCGAGCACCCATGAGAAACTGATGCAGCGTCTGGATAAGATGGTCGACGGCGGCGCAGAGGGTTTGATGTTGAAGCTGGGGTCCAGTCATTACCGAAGTGGGCGCTCCGATGATCTACTGAAAGTAAAACAGTATCAGGATGCCGAAGCGGTGGTTGTTCATCATCTACCGGGAAAGGGCAAATACGAGGGGCTGATGGGGTCACTGCTGGTGGAGTTGGACGATGGCAGGCGATTCCGGATTGGTTCGGGGTTCAGCGATTCCGAGCGAGCGTCACCTCCCAAACCCGGGACCACGATCACATTCAAGTACTATGGCCGCACAGCCACGGGTCTGCCTCGCTTTGCCAGCTTTCTCCGTATCCGGAACGATGAACCTGCGCGGTAATTGAGCGCATAGGCTCACTGGCGCTTGACGGGGGTCAAGACTGACAAGCGCAGCTAGCCATACACTGGAATGATTCAAATACATCTCATCCCCCACAGTCATGGAGACTGCGCGAATGTCCCTAGAAAAACACGATCTGATTCACGAACTGCCGGAATCCAAAGAAGCCATTCATCTTTTGAAAACCAACAGCAATCACTTCGCCAAGCTGTTTGATGAATACCATGAAGCGGACCATGAAGTTCATCGGATTGAAACCGGCGCTGAAAACACCTCCGATGAGTACCTCGAAACCCTCAAGAAGAAACGGCTCAACCTGAAAGACCAGCTGTTTGCGATGATTCGCGAGTATGAGGCATCGGCGGCGAGCTGAAAGCAGCCTGCCAGATAACCCTGCAGCGGCCGTCAATTGGCCGTAATCCTCCTTGGGGAGACTGTTGATAAGGTATCATTGGTCTCACAAGGAGGAGATTATGGCGTTACGGATCAGTTCGGGGCTGGTGCTGTGCTCGGTGCTTTCCCTGGCGCAAGCGGCCACCGTTGAAGAGTACTCCCTGCAATCAATGGCTTCGACGCCTGAACAGCCGGAGCCCTCGGTCCACCTGGGACCACGGCCTTTCTGGCTGGTTGGTGAAATGGACGACAGTCCGCTCAAAGAGCGTCTGCAAGCCTGCAATACCGACACTGTCGAGAAAACGGATTTCTCCATCGGCCATCGTGGCGCGCCCCTGCAGTTTCCCGAACATACCCGTGAATCCTACATTGCGGCAGCGCGCATGGGTGCGGGTATTCTGGAATGTGATGTCGCCTTTACCAGGGATCGGGAACTGGTTTGCCGACATGCCCAGGACGACCTTCATACCACCACCAATATCGTTGCCGTCCCTGCATTGAACGCCAAGTGTACCCAGCCTTTTGTGCCCGCCGATCCTGCCACGGGCACGCCGGCACAGGCCGAGTGTCGCACCAGTGATATTACCCTGGCCGAGTTCAAATCATTGGAAGGCAAGATGGATGCCCACAACCCCATGGCAACCACACCGGAGGAGTATCTGGCTGGCACCGCAGACTGGCGCACCGATCTCTACGCCAGTCGGGGCACCTTGATGACCCACCGGGAGAGCATCGAGTTGTTCAAGGCTCTGGGCGTGAAGTTCACTCCCGAACTGAAGTCGCCGGTGGTTGCTATGCCCTTTGAGGGGGATTACAGCCAGCAAGACTATGCCCGCCAGATGATCCAGGATTACATCGATGCCGGTGTGCAGCCGGAAGACGTCTGGCCCCAGTCCTTCAATTTGAAGGACGTTCTTTTCTGGGTAGACGAGATGCCGGAATTTGGTCGGCAAGCAGTCTTCCTCGACCAGTCTGAGTCTACCCTTGTGAACGCGTCCGCAACCTATATGGCTTACCTTAAACGCAGGGGTGTGAACATTCTGGCGCCGGCGCTCTGGAAGCTGCTGACTCTGGACAGCCAGGGGCAGATCGTTCCGTCCCGGTACGCGGAGAATGCGCGCGAAGCTGGTCTGGACCTGATTGCATGGACAGTCGAGCGCAGCGGCCCGCTGGAAAATGGCGGAGGCTGGTACTACCAGACGGTGACCGATGCCATTAACAACGACGGCGACGTGCTTGCCGTGATCGATGTTCTGGCCCGTGAAGTAGGGGTAATCGGTATCTTCTCGGACTGGCCGGCAACCACAACGTTTTATGCCAATTGCATGGGGCTGGCTAAGCGCTGAGGTGAAAAAGGCGCAGCGCGAGGCTGCGCCTTTCTCTTTTACTGAACGTTTTCCTGCTCGCCAAACTGGCCGGCGAATAACGCGGTGGAAAGATAACGCTCAGCGGTATCCGGTAGCACCACCACAATGTTCTTGCCCTGGTATTCCGGCTGCTTGCTGATGCGTACCGCAGCCACCACGGCTGCACCGCAGGAAATACCGCAGAGAATGCCCTCTTCCTGCATCAACCGATGGGCCATGTCCATGGCCTCTTCGTTGGTGACCGTCTCCACCTGATCGACCATTTCCAGATCCAGATTCTTGGGCACGAAGCCTGCACCGATGCCCTGGATCTTGTGTGGCGCCGGCTTGATGTCTTCGCCGTTCATCATCTGTGTGATCACCGGGGAGTCGGTGGGTTCGACGGCAATGGTGGCGATCTGTTTGCCCTTGGTGCCTTTGATGTAGCGCGAAACGCCGGTCAGTGTGCCACCGGTGCCCACGCCCGCCACGAAGATGTCGATTTCACCGTCGGTGTCGTCCCAGATTTCCGGGCCGGTGGTGTCCTCGTGGATTCGTGGGTTGGCCGGGTTCTGGAACTGTTGTGGCAGGAAATAGTTATCCGGGTCTGACGAGAAGATCTCTTCGGCCTTGGCGATTGCACCCGGCATGCCTTTGGCAGGTTCGGTCAGCACCAGTTCGGCTCCCAGTGCCTTCAATACCTTGCGACGCTCAAGACTCATGGAGGCGGGCATGGTCAGAATCAGTTTGTAGCCCCGGGCGGCTGCCACGTAGGCCAGGGCGATCCCGGTATTGCCGCTGGTGGGTTCCACAATGGTCATGCCCGCCTTCAGGGTGCCGCGCTTCTCGGCGTCCCAGATCATGGCAGAGCCGATCCGGCATTTAACGGAATAGGCCGGGTTTCGGCCCTCAATCTTGGCCCAGATCGTGGCGCCGTCGTTCACGCGGTTCAGTCTGACCAGCGGGGTGTTGCCGATGGACAGGGAATTGTCCTCGTAGATGCGAGCCATGGCGTTCTCCTTGTTACGTTGTTTTTATTCAGTCTAGCACCACTCAGGAACCCACTGAACGCGCTTCCAGCCGGTTGCGACCATTCTGCTTGGCCTGGTAGAGCGCCTGGTCTGCCTGTCTGAGAAATTCTGCTGGTGAGTCGTCGGGGCCTGGTATGCCTGTAGCGAGGCCAATGCTGATAGTGAGGTGAACGTCGTGTTCTCCGCATACCGAGCAGCTTTTTTCGACGTGTTTGCGGAAGGATTCCAGGCGGTTACGAATTTCGCTGTTGTCCTCATAGCTGGCGGAAATGACGAACTCTTCGCCACCGAAGCGCGAGAGTCGGTCGGTTTCCCGCCGGAAATGTTTGCGCATAAGCTCTGCCAGTGTTTGCAGACAGATGTCGCCCGCTTCATGGCCGTAGCTGTCATTGATCCTTTTGAAGTGATCGGCGTCCACCATGGCCACTGCGAAGCCAGAATGGTGGCGCTGGCACCACTGGAAACTCTTGCGGAACTCCTGATCGAAGTAGCTCCGGTTGCCCAGCTTGGTGAGATCGTCTGTCACGCTCAGCTTAGCCAGGGTTTCGTTGGCGTCGGTCAGATCGCGGTTAAGACGATTGAGTTTCCGGTTCCAGTAGACCAGAAGCGCGGTGATCAATATGGCCGCAATCGCCAGTTCCCAGATCAGCGTGTAATCCACGGATTGCTTCAGTCGTATGTTGCGCCACTGCCTTTCGAGGTCTTTGCGTTCCTGGGTGGTAAGGCTGGATACCAGTTTCTGCATGATACCCAGAACAACAGGCTCGTCTTTACTGACTGCAATAGAAAGCGACCAGTCTGCCGGGATCCGCCCGATGACCTTCAAATCGGCGAGGCCGAGTTCCTGCATATAGTAACTGGCGGTTGCCAGAGTGGTGATGTAGCCATCCAGTTCGTTGTTCTGCAGTTGCCTCAGGCCAGATTGCTCATTCGGAACTTCGACCAGGTCTAGGGAGGGATAGCGGCTTTGAAGCAGCTCTGCGAACGCATAGTCCTCGACAACGCCGATTTTCTGGCCACGAAGATCGCCCACGCGCTCTATGAAGGGAGCTTCAATCCGGCCCAGAACCACCGTGGGCACTTCGAGGTAGGGCTCAGTAAAGTTCAGGTATTCCGACCGCTCCGGCGTTTTCATCGCCATGGTGAAAATCTCGCATTTGCCCTGTTTGATTGAGGCAATGGATTGTGTCCAGCTGTCCGTGGCAACCAGTTCGAAGTTCACGGGCGATCGTTTGGAGAATAGTAGGGCAACCTCCGCCGATAATCCGGCATGCCTGCCTTCTTCATCCAGGCCTTCCAATGGGAACCAGTCCGGGTCAATACAGTAGTTAAGTTGGTTGTCGCGGGCTTCCAGCCAGGCGAGTTCAGCCGCATTCAGAGTCACCTCGCCGGTTTCCGGGATGTCCATATCAACACTGGCACCAAGCCAGCGGATCTCGATGGTGTGCATTTCTTCTGTTGTAATTGCTGCCAACGCATCGTCGAGTATGCCTACCAGTGGCGAAAGCCCCGGTCTCACACCGAACCGCAGATCTTCTCCAGCCTGTTCCTCCAGCACGAGCTCTCCGGCGATCCTGACACCCGGGATGCCCAACTCTCGAATCCAGAAGTTGCCATTGGGCAGGGCAGCCAGAACAACATCCACCTCGTCCCTGGACAGTGCCTGGAACATGGCGTCCTGGGTGGTGAATATTCGTGCATTGTCGCCCAGAACCTCCCTGACAGGTTCTTCATAGTAAATGCCTGAACCCAGGGCAACGCGCTGATCCTTGAGATCGGCCAGGGTTTCGGTTCGTAGCGTTGGGTCCCGGGTAAAAGCAACGTTCGGGATGGTGTGATAGGGCTTGGTGAAACGAGTGAAAGCCTGCCGCTCTGGTCTGAAAGACATGTTGGCCAGGACATCGATTTCGCCGTCCCTGAATAATGGCAACAGTTCTATCCACTGACCCTCAACCGGTATCACCTGTAATCCCGTCAGGTCCGATATCCGATTGAGGACATCGACGCTCAAACCGTGAATTCGCGTCCCGCTTTCGAAACTGTAGGGTGCGTAATCCCTCATCAGGCCAACGCGAACAGGGCCGGTTTCAGCAATAAATTGGCGCTGTTCTGGCGAAAGGGCAAAACGGGTGCGGTTCCCGAGGCTGTCCCCGCCAAGATCCTGCCAACGCTGAAGCAGTTCGCTGATACGATTTTCGGGGATTTTTTCCAGGCCAGAGGCGATCTTCTGGTACAGGTCTTTGTTGGTCTTGAGCACGCCAATGCGAAAATCCTCGGTAGCCAGATCCCCGAGCGGCGCTGCGCCGGCAATTTCGAGAAAACCGAATCCGGCCTGGTTGGCATAGTATTGAAGCGTAAGCCTGGGGCCGACAACGACATCAACCCAGCCGAAGGCGAGGGCCCGAATGAGGCTGTGAACGGAATCATAGCTTGTGAGGGAGATATCTTCTGCCTGCAGGGAGTCGCGGTAGTACACGTCGCGCACAATCCCTACCCGAAGTCCCTTTAGATCCGAAACGGTGCTGATGTCCCCCAGTGGTCTCTGGGTGTTGTGCATCAGATAGGTCTGTCGGAGGTGGTAGGGCTCGGTAAACAGGATGTTTTCTGCGCGCTCGGCACTGAACGAGATGCCGTCAATAACATCCAGCTCGCCCCGCAAAAACGCATCATAGATCTCTGGCCAGCTACCAGCGCGAAAACGAAAGGTCAGATCGGCCTTTCGGGCGACCTCACGAAGCACATCCACAGAAAAACCGGAGGCACCGGGACCATCGTCGAACGAGTAGGGTTTATTGTCACCGACGATGCCGACAGTCACGGTGTCTTCCGCCTGTTCGGACATCGCCAGTGGGGATGCGAGCATAAGGCAAAGGGCCCAGAGGACTGTCGCGGCCACGCTCCGGTATCGGGTTTCTTTGTGAGTAGCGCGAGTCTTCATCGGCGGGCCGGCGATCCTTTACAGCTTCGACTTTAGTGTAGCCTTAACCGACGCGATTTCACATTATTCAGGCGGTGACTGAGCGGCCCGTGTAATCGGAGAAGTCGGGCTTTTTCGGATGATGCTGGTCGTCGGTCATGTAGGCCGAGGTCAGGATGAATTCCGCGGTTGCGCGGTTACAGGCCACGGGTATGTTCCAGAGTGCGGCAATGCGCAGCAGTGCCTTGATATCCGGGTCATGGGGTTGAGGTTCCAGAGGGTCCCAGAAGAACACCAGCAGGTCGATTTCGCCCTCGGCGATCTTGGCGCCGATTTGCTGGTCGCCGCCCAGCGGACCGCTGAGCAGGCACTGGATATCGTCCCGCTCCAGGTTGTCCCGGAGTAGCCGGCCGGTGGTGCCGGTGGCGTAGAGTTTCAGTGGGGCGAATCGGGTGCGGTTTTCGGCAACCCAGTCCACCAGTTCCTTTTTCTTGTTGTCGTGTGCCACCAGAGCGACGGATTTTACGGCCATTTGGGGTAAAGTCTCCTGTTATCACGGTTTTTACAGGGTCAGTGTTTCACAGGCTGGCCCGGTTCGGAATAGGAAAGAGGTTTATGTCCGCGACTGCATCTTTTGACTGGCAATCCACACCGGCGGCTGTCTGGCGCCGTCATCGCTCGGGGCTGCGCGCCATCCGTCGGCTCGATCCGGTGCAATGGCAGGATCTGAAGGGAATCGACCGGCAGCAGCAGGCGCTGGCCCGAAATACCGAGCGCTTTCTGGTCGGTGAGCCTTCCAACAACGCATTGCTCTGGGGCTCCCGGGGTACGGGCAAGTCGTCGCTGATCAAGGCGCTGTTGAACCGCTATCAGGAGCGCGGACTGCGGATGATCGAGGTGGACAAGGATGATCTGGTCAACCTGCCAGAAATTGTCGATGAGATCTGCGAGCTGCCGTTCCGGTTTGTGATCTTCTGCGACGACCTGTCGTTTGATGTTGGTGAATCCAGCTACAAGGCCCTGAAAAGTGTACTGGAGGGTTCCCTGGAACTGCCGCCAGAGAACGTGCGGGTTTATGCCACCTCCAACCGCCGACACCTGATGCCGGAATTCATGTCCGATAACCTCAAGAGCGAGATGCGGGACGGTGAGCTGCACCCGGCCGAAGCCATCGAAGAGCAGGTGTCCCTGGCGGACCGGTTCGGTCTTCAGCTTTCGTTTTATGCGTTTTCGCAGGCCGTGTACCTGCAGGCGGTGGACGCGCTGTTCCCCGACTTTGATGACCGGGAAGGCCTCCATCGGGAGGCGATTCGCTTCGCCACTGCCAAGGGCGTACGCAATGGTCGCACGGCCCAGCAGTTTTACCGGCAGTTTGCCGGCGACCGGGATCTTGGCAGGCTGAAGTAGCTACTGCCGTTTTGCCATCTTGATGAAGTGGTGGTGAACCACCCGAACCCCCAGGAAGACCAGGGCCATCACCACCGGAATGGCGATGCCCAGAACCAGGGTCTTGTTGAAGGCAACACCGGCTTCGTAAACCGAATCCAGCCCGAATTTGAGCAGGCCGATCAGGTAATAGGTGATGGCCACTACCGAGAAGCCTTCCACCGTATGCTGCATCATCAATTGAATTTTGGAACGCCGGTCCATGGAGCTGAGCAGTTGCTGGTTCTGGCTCTGGATTGCCAGCTCCACCCGGGTGCGCATCATATCCGAGGCACGGTCGACCCGGCGGGAAAGGTCTTCCAGCCGTTCGCTCACCGCTTCGCAGGTTTTCACTGCCGGAGTCAGCCGGCGGGTCATGAATTCGGTCAGGGTCAGGTGGCCGGAGAGTTCGTCTTCCCGCAATTCTTCCAGGCGGGTCAGTACCAGCCGGTGATAGGCGCGGGTGGCGGAAAAGCGGAAGGTGGAATGGGCCCGGAAGGCCTCGATCCGGGCCGCAATGTTGGTCAGCTGGGCCAGCAGTTTTTCTTCGTCGACATCTTCGTTTTCAGCCAGTGACCGGGTGATCACGGCCAGTTTTTCATCCATATCGTTCAGCGACGGCGTGATTTCCCGGGCAACGGGGAGCGCCAGCAGTGACATCAGACGGTAGGTTTCAATCTCCATCAACCGCTGGGTCAGTCGGCCCAGCTGGCTGTCCGACATGTGGTGGTTCATCACCATGAATCGGCCAAAGCCGTCACTGTGTAGCCGGAAGGTGCCCCACACCCTGGCGGCACCCTCCTGGGGACTACTCCCGACCAGTCGCATGCCTTCGAAGTGCTTGCGTACATAATCCAGGTCGCCTTCGGTTCCGTCAGCGGCGGGCCGTACTTCCAGGTGGAACGCGGCGATCACTGTGCCGGTCAGCTGTTCCAACCACCCCTCGGGCAACGGAGTAATGCCGGTTTCGGTAAAGGGTGTTTCGTCCCCCGCAGCCAGATTGATAAAGGTGTAGGACGCGAATTCCATGTGCATCTCGCGCCGCACACGCAGTGAGCCAAAGGTATGTTCAAAACAACCCACCTCGTTTTCCGGTACCGGATGCCCCATCAGCCGGTGGAGTTCCTGAAGGTGACGGAATTGCTCCTGCCGTTGCTCAGGTGTTGTCAGCACCGCCATCTGGGTGACCCGTGCCGGTGTTGGTAGCACCTGGAACGGCCGTGAATGCAGCTCGTTGTAGAGCTCGTTCCGAAGCGGGTGAATATCGAGGGAGTCCAGGCGTGCGCTCACGGCGGGGTGGTCCTGTGGTCAAGAGTGGATAGCTGGGATCATAACCCGGAAGCACACACCGTCAATGCCACCTTGGGCGCGGTTCCGGGCTTCCACATGGGCACCATGGTAGTCGGCAATCAGGCTGACAATGAGCAGCCCCTGCCCCAGGTGGCCCTGTTCCTGGCCATCCCGCATTGAAACAAACGGGCTGAAGATGTCGGTCGTTGTGTCCTCGGGCAGTGTTGAACCCTGGTTAAAGACCGAGAGGCACAGCCCTTCTGAGGTAGTTTCCAGGCCTACCTCAATCAGGCCATCCTGCGGCGTGAAATCCCGGGCGTTATCGACCAGCTTGTCGAGCATTTGCACTATCAGCTCCGGAGAGCCGGTAATCTTGCAGCCTCCCTGCGGTCCCGAGTAGCGGATCTGATGGCTGCTGTCGAGGGCCTGATACGCAGCGGTTGCTTCTGCGGCCACCTCCGCCAGATCAAAGGTTTCTTTATCCGCATGGTCCAGGCTCTGTTCCAGGCGTGCCGCTTCGCTCATGCCATGGAGAATCTGCCGGAGGCGTTCGGTGGCGGAAGTGGCCCTTTCAATGTATTGCCTGCGCTCTTCCTCCGAGTCGCTGTGATTGAGGTTTTCCAGCGAGGAACGGACCACGGCGACGGGTGTTTTAAGCTCGTGGGAGAGTCGCCGGGAGAAGCTTTCCAGGTAGCGGTTGTACCCGTGGAGGCGATCCACCATCAGGCTGAAATGCCGCTGCAACTGGCCCAGTTCGTCCTTGCTTCGGGCATCCGGCACTCTGCCGGTGATCCGGCCGTCTTCGTCAATACTGGCGCTGACAGCACGCTGCAGTCGGGTAATCCGCCAGGATAGCCAGCTGGCATAGCCGAGCAAAACCAGCGTGAGTGCGACAATGATAAGCGTGCTGCGGGCAATGACCGAACCCAGGGCAGAACCGGACAGTGTCAGAAGCTGGTCCAGTGACTGCTCAAGGATCAGCGTGCGGCCACCGAAAACCTCCCGGGTTGTCAGCAGCCAGACGCTGTCATCCTCATGACGTACCAGGCCTGCTTCCGGGAGTGAGTTGATCGCGACGCGGTTGGTACCAGTTTCAATGGCGATGGGTTCTGGCTGGTAAAGGCGAACCAGTCCCCGGAGTGCATTGAGACTGATCTGCTCGATCACCTGCAGCGGGCTGAGGCTGTCGAACTCGGGCGCGGTCGTGGCCGAGCCCGACTGCTGTCGTGCGATCACCCATCCGGCCGGTTCAACCAGTCGGGCCTTCTGGCCCGGATTAAGTTGTGGTTCCAGCTGTCGCTCCAGGGCCAGATTTCGACTGACCAGCACCGGCAGTGGGTCAACCGACGTGGAGACGCCGGTTACCTGATCACTGCCCCATAAGGCCGCAAAACCCAGGCGGCTACGGTCGGCAGGCATGGGCAGTTTCAGTTCCAGTTGCCAGCCATCGCCGGCACCCTGCAAAAATCCGGAGAGGCGATAGTCGGGCTGGCTGCTTTTCTCTTCAAGGCCGTAGAGCTGGCCGGGAGCCGGTGTGCGCAATAACCAGGATTGCCGACCGGATTCCGGAGCCAGGTTGCCGGGAGAGGGCTCCAGCCAGAGCCTCAGCCGGTCGTGGGCCTGTTCCGGGCTGCCGGGATTAAAGAACACGGGTTGCCGATGACTCACGCGAATCAGCAGATACAGGTTCCGTCTATCGGTAGCGGCCTGCCATTGCAGAGAGGTTTCCCCGGTCTTTCCGCTGGTGAGTCTTTGCCAGTTTCTGGTCTGGTTTGCTTCGTCATATCCTGGCCAATCGTCAGCGTAACCATCCAGGTTCAGGTTGCCGGCAAGAGGTTCCACGTAGATGGCGGGTTCACCTGGCCGGATCACCGGCGTGCCGATGATCTGATCGCCAGCGGTCGCGGCCAGTCTTTCTGCCTGGGCCTGGAGTTGCTGCCGGGCCTGGTGACGGAGGGCATCGTCCAGCTCCAGAACAAACTGAAGGCCTGCCCAGGGGATCAGCAGCATCAGAAGGCTGGCAACGAACAGCTGGCGCTTGAGATTCAAGGCTCAGACCTCACGGGCATTCCACCGGTAGCCCATGCCGTAGGCGGTCTGTATGCCGTCAAAGGTTGCGTCAATCTGCTGGAACTTGCGGCGGATACGTTTGATGTGTGAGGTGACGGTATTGTCATCCAGCACCGTGCTGGCGGCTTCCATCAATTGTTCCCGGCTGCGGACATGGCCGGGGTGTTGAACCAGCGAGTGCAGCATCCAGAATTCGGTGACGGTCAGGTCGATGGGCGTTTCTCCCCAGGCCACTGTCATGCGATCCACATTTAGGGAAAGTTTGCCTCGTTCGAGCACCTCGTCCGGTTTCTGGAGGGCTTCGGCCCAGGCGTCGGCGCGCCTGAGCAGGGCGGTAACCCGCGCCAACAAGTGGTCCAGGCTCATGTCCTTGGTGACGTAATCGTCGGCGCCAAGTCGCAGGCCGTGGACGGAATCGATGTCGCTGTCGCGGGCGGTCAGGAAGATAATCGGCAAGGTCTGGGACAGTGATCTCAGGTCCTGACACAGGGCAAAGCCGCCTTCCGGTTCATCGCCGAGGCCGACGTCGATAATGGCCAGGTCGGGCAACGACTGACGCAGCACCTGCCAGGCGGAAGCCCGGTCGCCATGGGCGCTCACACGATAGCCACGGCGCTCGAACGCGGCTCGGTAGTTGTCGCGGATGGCGGGTTCGTCTTCGATCAGTACAACGTGTTTCTTCATGGTGGCGGCTGCTTCCCCTTGCCGGTGTGTGCCTATTTAACCACGGCAGGTGTTGATGACAAGTTCGAAGGGCGTTGTTGCCACAATTCATCATTTTTCGAGGGCGGTTTGTCGCAATCTGCCATGGGAGTTCCTTTCCGGATTGCTGAAATGGCGTTGTCTCGCACAGTCATGCAGTCACAAGGATTCCCTCATGATTATTTCCAGTTCCCCTCTAAGGCTTTATTCACGTCCCTCCGTTACCCGCGGCCAGCGAATCCGGTTAAAGCGCTGTCTGGAGGGGATCAGTCTTTGGCTCGCCGTTATGTTGATGCTGTTTGTCCACCCACTCTATGCCGAGGCGAATGAGACCGACAAGGCTGGCCAGTTCCAATTCGTTGACGGCCAGGGTCAGTGGCAGGAGCCGGCCCTGGTGCTGGAGAGCGATTTCGACGTGCGCATCAGCGGTTTGATTGCCGACTCCCGGCTGCTGAGGAGTTTCCGAAACACCAGCGACCAGTGGCGGGAAGGCGTGTTCATGTTCCCGTTGCCCGAAAAGGCCAGCGTGTATGGACTGACCATGAAAGTGGGGGAGCGGACTATCGAGGGCAAGGTGCAGCCGAAGGAGACGGCGCGCCGGACCTATGAGAAAGCAAAACAGGCCGGGCAGCACGCGGCGAATGTCGAGCAGCAGCGGCCGAATCTGTTTACCGCACGGGTTGCCAATATTCCCCCGGGGGAGACGGTATCGGTGGAGCTGAAGTATCAGCAACCGGTGCAGTATCAGGCCGGCGTGTTCGAACTCACTGTGCCAACCACGCTGACGCCCCGTTACATGCCGGGAAAGCCGCTCAGTGCAGCGCCAGATCAGTGGCAGGGTGGTTGGGCAGTGCCGACGACCGACGTGCCGGACGCCGGTGCCATCAGTCCCTTTACGGTCAATCCGGGTGATGTGGCGGACGATAGCCATCGGGCGGTGATCAATCTGGTGATTGATTCCGGGCTGCCCCTTGAGAGCGTCTCCAGCCCATCGCACCGACTTGCGACCAGTCAGGACGGCCAGACGTTCAGAGTTCGTCCCGATGGCGGCGAGATCCTTATGGACCGGGACTTTGTGGTGCGCTGGCGCCCGGTTGCCGGACTGGAGCCCTCGGCAGCGGTGTTCCATCAGTCCTGGGAAGGGGAGGACTATCTCATGGCCATGCTGGTGCCTGGAGAAAGCGGCATCATGGTGTTGCCAAGGGATCTGGTGTTCGTGATCGACACCTCCGGTTCCATGGCGGGCGAATCGATCCGCCAGGCCCGAGGTGCCCTTCAGGCCGGTCTGGACACGCTGACACCGAGAGACCGTTTCAATGTCATCCAGTTTAACAGTCAGACCCATTCCCTGTTCATGCAGCCCGAAGCGGCCACCGGGAACAACCTTGCCCGGGCACGTCAGTATGTGGATCGCCTTCGTGCCGACGGTGGCACCGAAATGGCACCGGCCCTGTCCCGAGCCCTGGAAGGTGCAGGCGAGACTGAAGGCGGCGCCCGGGTGCGCCAAGTCATCTTCATTACCGATGGCGCGGTCGGTAATGAAGCTACGCTGTTCCGGCAGATCCGCCAGCAGCTTGGAAACCAGAGGCTGTTTACGGTGGGTATTGGCTCTGCGCCGAACCGGCATTTCATGCGTGAGGCCGCCCGCTGGGGGCGGGGCACCTACACGGCGATTCACTCGCCTTCCGATGTGGATGGACCTCTGCAGGCCCTGTTTTCGGCCATGGAGTCACCGGTTTTGACCGATATCCGGGTCAACTGGCCCGGCCAGGAAGCCGGTCAGGAGTCGTTTCCGGGACGCCCGGGCGATCTGTTCGAGGGCGAACCGCTGATTCATGTGGTCCGGGGCGTCCCGGCCATGGGGCAGCTAGAGGTGTCGGGGCGCCTGCCGGGTGGCAGGGACTGGACCAGAACGCTGGACCTGCAGCAGGCCGCTTCCGCAACGGGGCTGCATCGGCATTGGGCCAGGGAGAAAATCGACAGTTTGGAGGATGAGGCGAGGGTCGCTGGCCAGGAGCCTGATAAAGCCAGCCTGACAGAGCTGGCGGTTCAGCACGGCCTGATGTCTGCCTACACCAGTTTTGTGGCCGTGGATTCCACGCCCGCCCGTAGTACCGATACGCCAATGACATCGGAGAACCTGCCCACACTGCTGCCGGCAGGGAGCCAGGCGGGCATGCTGCGATACCCGCAGACGGCAACCACGGCACCCTTGCTGATCGCGCTCGGTTTGGTGGGGTTGATGTTCTCACTGGCGATTGTGCTACTGCAGAGGAGGGCTTTCTCATGACCCGGCTTCTGCTTCTGTTATTGACCAGCTCTGCTACCTTGTTGGTATTCGGATTATGGATTCCGCTCAAGGCGGTTATCGCCCAGGAATTACTGGAGATCGCCTGGGCGGAAAGCCAGGCCCGGCAGGCGGAATCGCGCCCCTGGCCGTGGGCGGACACCTGGCCGGTAGCTCGGCTGGCTATTCCGGAACTGAACGACTCGATGATTGTTCTGGCCGATACCCATGGCGAGAGCCTGGCCTTCGGGCCGGGCCGATTGACCGGAGGCGAAGGCACCGAGGGAGCCGTGATCATTGCCGGGCACCGGGATACGCATTTCCGGAGCCTGAAAGCGCTGGAAACCGGCAATGAGGTGCGTCTGCAGGCCCGGGATGGCCGCTGGCAGAGTTACCTGGTGGAGGGTGCCAGGGTGGTGGACAGCCGTTCAGAGCTGATCGATACCCAGCGTTTGCCAGAGGGGACGCTTCTGCTGGTGACCTGTTACCCGTTCGACAGTGTCGACGCCGGTGGGCCACTGCGATACGTCGTCAGAGCCTCGGCAAAGGGCAAACAAAGGGAACAAATTGACACTGTTGCCGGAATATAAAGTTGGCGTACACTTGTGCGCCAAAATTTGGCTGCAGAGTTTGGTTGCATGGGTATTATCAGAAAACTGCTGGCGTGGCTGAGCGTGCCGGTCATCTGCCTGTTCGCGCTGGTGTTCTACGCGGCAAGGCCGTTCAATCCGGATAACAATCGTATCCTGGCGCGTGCTGTGGCCCGTTTCGGGCGGGCAGTCCTGGGTATGGAGCGACCGTTGGAAGGCTGGGAAAACATGCCGCAGGACCGGCCGACCGTCGTCATTGCCAATCATCAGCACAATGACGATCTGTTTGTTGTGGGCGACCTGTTGCCGCCTCGCACCGTGACAGTCGGCAAGTCATCACTGGTGTGGGTGCCTTTCTTTGGCCAGGTGTTCTGGCTCGGCGGCAACGTTATCCTCGATCGCGGACGTTCCCATAAGGCCATTGCGGTTATGAAGGCCACGAGCCAAGCCATTGCCAGGGATCAGAAAAGCCTCTGGGTTTTCCCCGAGGGCACCCGCAGCAAGGGCCGCGGCCTGCAGAAATTCAAAAAAGGCGCGTTTCACGCAGCAGTGGCATCCGGGGCTCCCATCACTATGGTGTGCGTGCAGGAGTACGCCGATGAGGCCGTCGGCTGGACAGGCCGGCGTGAGTCAGTGGCCATTCGGGTTTTACCGCCCATCGAAACCGAGGGTCTCACGGCTGATGATATTCCGGAGCTGATCGAGCGTTGCCACAAAAAAATGTCGGAGACGATTGCCACATTGTAATCGCCTCGTCTGGAAGTGCTTGAAGCACTTCGGTAAACAGGGCAGTCTTGCGGGACTGATCGTTTCGTTCAACGACCCTCAGGGAGAGGCAAGAGATGAATCTGATTCTGTTTTTGATTATAGGCGGTGTGGCCGGTTGGCTGGCTGGTTTGATCATGAAGGGCCGTGGTTTTGGTATTCTGGCCAACATCGGTATTGGTATTGTCGGTTCGTTTCTCGGCGGTTTTGTGTTCCGCCTTCTGGGTCTGGCGGCCCAGGGTGCTGTTGGTGAGCTGGTCACCGCAACGGTAGGCGCTGTGTTGCTTCTCGCTATTGTTAGTGCAATCAAGAAGGCCTGAGCATGATCGTACCCGTAACCGGAGTGTTTGCCGCAGTTATCGGCATTCTTTTGCTGGTGTTGTCGGCGCAGGTCGTCAAATTTCGTCTGAAGTACAAAAAGGGCCTGGGCGTCACCGATGATCGGGATTTCGAGGCCGCGGTCCGGGCCCACGCCAACCTGGTGGAGTATGCGCCACTCGGTCTGCTCATGCTGGCTATCGCTGAGCTCAACGGCGTTTCCAGTACTCTGATTTACTGGACCGGTATGGCGCTGGTGGTTGGCCGCATTCTTCATGCCTTCGGCATGATCAACGGTCGCGGTGGCACCCATTGGGCCCGTATGATCGGCATTCTGCTGACCTGGCTGGCGATTCTGGTGACAGCCTTATTGCTGTTGTGGAACGTCTGGCAGGTTTATGGCTGAACAGGGTTGGTGAAACCTGGGGTACGGAGAAAAAGGGGGCCAGGCCCCCTTTTTTTGTGGAAACCGTTATCCCGGATTGCCGCTCAGAGTGCCTGGGCGACATCCATGTCCATGTATTCCAGTTCTACTCGGCGGTTGGCTGCCCTGTCTTCTGGCGTTGCCAGAGGGCGGGCTGAGCCCCAGTGCCTCATCAGAATCCGGGATTCCTCCACACCTTCCTGAATGAGGCTTCGAGCCACTGCGTTGGCCCGCAATCGTGACAGGAACTGGTTGTAATCCTCCGAACCGAAGTTGTCGGAATGACCATGAATCCGGACACTCACGGAAGGATGCTCCTTCATGTAGGCCGCGTGCTGTTGCAGGAAGGCAATGTCATCATTGTCCAGTGAGTGCTTGTTGAAGCCGTAGTGGAACTTCATGCGGTGCGGGCGCTTGGTCCCGGCTTCGTAAGTGGCAGCGGTGAAGCCTGAGGCCACCGCAGCATTGGCGATCAGGCCCGGGTTATCCAATACAAGTACGGTCATCTGAAAATCCTTGGTTCGGTATCCGGTTTTTCTTGTTATTCCTGTTCACTATTGGCCGGAGCAGGAATAACGGCAATTGGCGAAAGGTCGATACATGTCCCGGCACAGTCCGTCGTTGGAAATGATTTAATGTCATTTGTGTGACGCGCCAATGACAGTTTCACCGGTAGTCTGGGCTTTTCCGACTCTGTGGGGTGTGCCACATTTCCGGGATTGACCCATAGCGACCTTTGCGCTGGATTCCATTTGAGCGCGAAAAGAAGGCGTGGCTGTGGTAAAAAGCAGACTTTCAGGGACAGATTATGATGAATTGTGACCGCCCATGCTGATTATCCCCGCCGAGAACGCGATCAACTGGAAACGCCCGCCCTGGGCCACCCTTGGCCTGATCATGGCCTGCCTGCTGGTTTTTCTGTTCTATCAGGGAGACGACAGCCGCAAGCTTGAGCAGGCCGTTGAACAATACCTGGACGCCGATCTCCATCAGCTGGAGGCGCCGGCCTACGAGGATTACCTGCAGCGGCAAATCCAGTTTCAGGGGGAAGAAAGCCGGGTCTACGAGCTTCAGCAGTTCCAACAACTCCGGGAAGAGAACGAAAACTTTTGGCTCGCCATCAACCTGATGATGGATCGGGAGTTTTACCAATACCTCCGACAGAATCAGGACGTCATCTGGGCGCCAGCACAAAGGGCGCATTGGCAGGAACAGCGCAGTGCCATCGAGCAGCAGTACCTCCAGAAACTGAGTGCCAACCAGCTCGGACTGGTCCCTGCCGATCTGTCGCTGTATACCCTGATTACCTACCAGTTTTTACACGGCGGCTGGGGCCACATCATCGGCAACCTGATCTTCCTGTTCCTGCTGGGATTCACCGTTGAGAAAGCCCTGGGGCCGGGGCGGTACCTGATTGCCTACCTGGTGTGCGGCGCCCTCTCTGGGCTGATGTTTACCGCGGTTTCGGCGGGAAGCTATGTGCCCCTGGTGGGTGCCTCGGGCTCGATCTCCGGCCTGATGGGCATGTACGTAGCCATATATGGGCTACAGAAGATCCGTTTCTTCTACTTTCTCGGCGTCTACTTCAACTATTTCCGTGCTCCGGCTATTGCTCTGCTACCGGTGTGGGTGGGCAAGGAAATCTACGATTACTGGTATGCCGGTGCCACCGGTATTGCCTACATGGCCCACGCTGGCGGTCTGATCGCAGGTGCCGGTCTGGTCTGGCTGCTTGGCAAAAGCTGGCTGCAGGTGCGAGAGGAATTTTTCGAGCCGGAAGAGGAAGAGCAGGATGCCCGGTTTACCACCGGTTACGCCCAGGCCATGGCCAGCCTCGGCCGAATGGAGTTCGATCTGGCGAAGCGGCAGTTCGAAGCCCTGCGCGAGCATTACCCCGAACGCCATATTCTGCTGGAACATCTCTACCAACTGGCCAAACTCCGGCCAGATCTGCCCGAGTACCGCGACCGGGCCAAAGAATTGATGAACGATGCCCTGAGCCGCCGGCAGCCAGAGCAGATGATTGCCATCTGGCAGGAATACCTGGGCAAAGGGGAGAGCTATCAGCCACTAGCGGCAGAAGACCATAACCGAGTCCTGTTCACCAGCCTGAAGCAACATGACCTCAAGGCTGCAGAGAAAGCCTTCGAGCGGCTCAGAAGCACGGGCGATGACATGCTGACAGCCGAGGCCTGTCGGTTGCTGGTGGAAGAGTTTGAAAAGCGCCAGATGGCGCCCAAGGCTCGTCATTATCGCCAATTATTGCAGGCCAACTGACACAGTTCGGGGCAGGGTATGGGGCGGCTTCCCAAAACTGTGCGGAGCCAGGGATGGCGGAGCCAAGCGTACACGGATGTATTTACAGCGTGTTTTGGGAAGCCGCCCCATACCCTGCCTTACTCTTGAACCGAAAAAGACGCCTTGGGTCCCTTCAACGGCTCTTGATTCTGAGCCTGCTCCAGATAAACCGTAATCTGCTCATGCAGCGGATGATTCACGCATTTTTTCTGGATAAACGTCAGGAAGGCCGTCGCTTTTTCCCACTGGGACAAGCCGTTGGCCAGGGTCTGGGCGACCAGCAGATAGGCTGGGGCCAGCTGTTCGCTGTCCGGGAAGCGTTTGTGGAAATCCTGAAGCACTCGCAAGGCCGGTTTGAACTGGCCCCGGTGATAAAGGGCCCGGGCGCAGCGCACAGACAGGTCCGGATCCTCCAGTTTGAAGCCGGGTTCTGCTTTCTGGATCGTATTCAGCACATCGGCGATGCCTTCGCCGTCGTTGCGATCGGCCAGCCAGCCCATGATGCGTGGATGGTAGCGGTAGAGTTCGTCGGTGTCCTGGCGGGCCGTCAGTAGCTGGTACAGCTGGCCGATTCTCAGGGCGTTATCACGGTCTCGCTTCAAAGCTTCCTTCAACATACTCTGCACCCGATCGTAGTTGCCGTCTTTCAGGTTCATGTCGATATCGGCATCGAAGCGGGCGCTACGGTCGCGCTGATGGGTGTCCTGCCCGGCGGTTTCATCCTGGATATCCGAGGCAAAACCCAGCTCTTCCTGGTACTGGAACAGCAGGTAGCCAAGCATGTGGAACAGGATCAGGGTGAAGGTACTGTTCAGGAAACCGGCCAGGGGCTGGGCGACCCAGAACGGAAAGTGATTGACGGCGAAGTCCTGGGCGGCGCCCGAGGCGAGGGTCAGCAAAATCAGGTAACCGTAGAGCAGGAAATAGGGGGTGCCGATTCGTGAGATCAGCACCGCCAGGTTCATCGGATTCACCGCCGCGCCCACCGATCGCTCCATGGCCAGAACCATGATGCTTGCCGGTAGCGCGAGAATCACGAACGCCAGCGCCAGTAGCATCAGGATCGGCCCCCCGAGCATGGCGGCAGCGCCAACCAGCCCACCCATCAGCACGAATACCAGGAACTGCAGGATGACAATATCAAAGCCGCTGCCGGTAAAGGCAACGGATACGGCCGGCGGTTTCAGGTGACCTTCAGCGGTGTGGTTGATCACCGCATAGGTGTATTTGAAGAGGGCAAGCGCCAGCACCAGCCAGATCAGAATGCCGATCAGGTTGGCGGGGGCTACCACCGGCACCAGAGTACAGATGGCGATAACGATCAGCGGATCGGTATGGAACGGGTAGCGGAAGAACGCGCCGAGTCGCTGCCAGAACGGGACCACTTCGGTGGCGGCGCCCAGGTATCGCATGGCCTTGCTGCAGTGCGGACACAGGGCTCGACGCTGTCGGGTATCGGCATCCGGCATGCAGCGGCTGCAGTAGTGAATCTGGCACTCCCCACAGTGCCATTTGGCAGGGTCGCCGGGGTGATAGTGGCAATCGTGTTTCACAGGTGCTTGTGTCCTGGTCCATCAGAAAATCGTTGGCTCATGATGACAGATGTCGGTTTTGATCGCAGCAAACCAGTTAACAGGTAGACTATTGTCAGTTCCCGGGCGTATCCAACCGGGCACATCTGATTATCCGGAGGTTGCTTGGAACACCCTCAAAACAGCGTAACCGGTATCGACACTCGCGAAATCCGGCAGCAGTACACCTGGCGGGATATCTTTGGCCTTGCGCTCAAGCACAAGCCGAGACTGGTGCGTGCCAATCTGCTGGCTATCATGGCTACCATCATGAGTGTGCCAGTTCCGCTGCTGCTGCCGGTTCTGGTGGACGAAGTGCTGCTGGACGAGCCGGGCCCGGTGTTACCGGTAATGGATTCCTTCCTGCCGGGGAGCTGGGAAACGCCGGTGGTCTACATCGGCCTGATGGTGGTGGCGGCTTTTCTGCTTCGTGTGGCGGCACTGTCGTTCAACGTCTTGCAGTCCCGGGAGTTTTCCAAAGTCTCCAAGGATGTGGTGTTCCGTATCCGTTCCCGGCTGCTGGGGCGTTTGCAACGGGTTGCTATGTCCGAGTATGAGACCCGCGGCTCTGGCGGAATCAGCAGTCACTTTATTACCGATCTGGATACCGTAGACCAGTTTCTGGGTACCACCATCAGCCGTTTTCTGGTGGCGAGCCTGACAGTGCTGGGTACCGCTGGGGTCCTGCTCTGGGTGCACTGGGAGCTGGGCCTGCTCATTCTGCTGTTCAATCCGCTGGTCATCTTCGCCACGATTCTGATCGGCAAGCGGGTCAAGGAGTTGAAGCGCCGGGAGAACAGCGCTTACGAAGACTTCCAGGGCGACCTGACCGAAACCCTGGATGCGATTCACCAGCTGCGGGCAGCCAATCGGGAAAAGCATTACCTGCGCCAGCTGATTGACCGCGCCCGCAACGTGCGGGACCACGCGATTCAGTTTGAATGGCGCAGCGACGCAGCCAGCCGGGCCAGCTTTGCCCTGTTCCAGTTCGGCGTCGACGCGTTCCGGGCGGCCGCGATGGTGACCGTGCTGTTCAGCGACCTGAGCATCGGCATGATGTTCGCCATTTTCGGCTACCTCTGGTTCATGCTGACGCCGGTTCAAGAAATGCTCAACATGCAATACGCCTGGTTCGCTGCCAATGCGGCGCTTGGACGTATTAACCGATTACTGGATCTGAAAGAAGAGCCCCGCTATCCGGCGCTCGAGAATCCGTTCCGCGACCTGCATACCGTGGGGCTCACCCTACGGAATATCCACTTTGCCTACGGCGAGGAGGAGGTCCTTCGAGGCATCAACCTGGAGTTGGCGCCGGGCGAAAAAGTGGCGCTGGTGGGCGCCAGCGGCGGCGGTAAATCCACCCTGATTCAGGTCATCCTGGGCATGTATACGCCCCAGCAGGGTGAGGTGCTGATTGATGGCGTGCCGGTTCAGCGTATCGGCCTGCCCTGCCTTCGGGAGCATGTGGCGACGGTGCTCCAGCACCCGGCGCTGTTCAACGATACCGTTCGCCAGAATCTGACTCTTGGGCGGGACAAACCCGACGCGGCACTCTGGGACGCCCTGCGAATTGCCCAGCTGGATACCACGGTTGCAGCCATGCATGACCAGCTCGATACGGTGATCGGCCGTCAGGGCGTGCGACTGTCTGGCGGACAGCGTCAACGGCTGGCCATTGCCCGGATGATCCTGTCAGAGCCTTCGGTGGTGATCCTGGATGAGGCCACCTCGGCGCTGGATGCGGAAACCGAGTTCCAACTCCATCGGGACCTTGAAGCCTTCCTCAAACAGCGCACCACCCTGATCATTGCCCATCGCCTCAGCGCCGTTAAACAGGCAGATCGTGCCTGTGTTTTCGAAGACGGTCGGATAATCGAAGAGGGGCATCACGATGAACTGATTGCCAGAGAAGGTCTCTACGCCCAGCTTTATGGCGAGCGCCAGATGTAATCCGGTCCATAAAGTTTACTTCTCATTACAACAAAAACTGATCTGTCGCTTTTTGCGTCCGTAAAAGATTGCAAATGCAAGTTCTTAGGGCTAAATGTTGCGTAATGCACCTATAGCCCGGTCTCAAACTTCTCTGCAAACTTGCGCGGATCTTTCACGGACAGGAAAAGTGAACAGGAAAACGACAAGCATTCTGCTTTTTGCCTCAGCTTTCCTTCTGGCACTTGCGCTCCCAGTGATGCCCTCGTTGCTCAACAACAGCGGGTTTTACGGGATGGCGATCGACGAGCCCGGCGAGCCTGTAAGTGGTTACGAACCGCCGTCGGACGGACTCGCCATTATTTTCTTTGGTTATCGCCAGTGCGGAACCGTTTGCCCGGTTCAATTGGTCAATCTGATGGAGCTGAGCCAGCGTTTGGATGGGTCTGAGGTCGAGTTTCTGTTTGTCACTCTGGATCCGGAAAACGACACGCCGGAAGTCCTCAACCAGATCATGGAAAGTCTTGGGAAGGCGTTCAGATACTACCGGCCGGAAAATCATCGAGCCGCACAAAAATTGGCTTCAGCTTACAACGATTTTGCCGTTAAACAGGGTAGGTCCCCGGATGATCCCATTGCTCACAGTGCAAATCTGCATGTGGTGACGGGAGAATTCCGCAGAAGGCTGGTTTACACAACACCAGATCTGAATCTCGAGCTGGTTGAACAGGATCTTCGCCGCTTACTAAAAGACAAAAATAGCGAGAGTTCCACATGACGACAGCGGTAAACAGTCAGTCTTATGAAGTTGAAATCCGGCAGCGCAACGATCAGCAGATGTTGGTTATTCTTCTAGCCCATATTCCGGTGGTCGGCTTGCTGGTGCCGATGGGTTATGGCACCACCACGTTCGCTCTGATTGCATCTTTGTTAGTGGGAGGGCTTGCAACTGCTGGCTTCTATACGATGCGCGGAACGAGGGCCTTGTCGTCACTGTTCGCGGTCTGCCTGATGCTGTTCTCGGCCATCATGATTCAGGCGCAGTTGGGTCGTATCGAAATGCATTTCCACATCTTTGCCGCCCTGGCTCTGGTGATCATTTATCGGGACTGGCTGCCGGTAGTGGTCGCGGCAGGTACCATCGCTGTTCATCATTTGGCGCTGACGGGCCTGCAGCTGAGCGGTGCGTCCTTTGGCAACATGGCATTGATGATCTTCAACTATGACTGCAGCTGGTCGATCGCATTTCTGCACGCGGCGTTCGTGGTTTTCGAGGCGGCGATTCTGGTGTTCTTCGCGATTCGAATGGGCGCGGAGCAAAAGCAGTCGATCAGAATTGTCGAGATTATTCGGGGCTTCGACAGCAACAACGATCTGACGGCCCGTCTTCATGAAGCAGACAAGAGTGTCACGGCCAGTTCGTTCAATAACATGCTTGAGCGTTTCGTTGAGTTGATTGCCAGGCTCAGGGAACTGTCAGAGCAACTGCGCTCAAACGCTAATGAAATGACCAGCGTTAGCGATACCACGATGCAGATCACCAGTGAGCAGCAGGTCCAGACCGATCAGGCGGCAACAGCCACCAACGAGATGTCAGCCAGCATCCAGGAGGTGGCCAGCAACGCCCAGTTGGCTTCTGATGCGGCTGGTAACGCATCGGCTGCTGCCAGCCGGGGTGGCGAGGCTATGACCAATGCCTCAAAGCTGACCGAGGCCACTGACCAGGCGCTTGAGAGCAGCGCCAGTCGGGTTGATGAACTGAGCGAAAAGATTGAATCCATCGCTTCTGTTGTCGGTTCCATCAACGCCATTTCCGAGCAAACCAACCTGCTGGCCCTGAACGCCGCCATCGAGGCGGCAAGAGCCGGAGAGCATGGCCGTGGATTCTCCGTGGTGGCGGATGAGGTCAGGGCGCTTTCCCTGAGAACCCAAGAATTTACTGACCAGATTCGGGCTACCGTCGGCGAACTGAGCGAGATATCAGAGGCGACCAAGGCTTCGATGGAGATGGGCCGGACCCGTTCTGCCGAGTCAACACGGGCCATGCGAGAAACCGGCGAGGCAATCCGCGAAGTTGAAGCAGCCATCGGTGAGGTTTCGCGAATGAATTACCAGATCGCATCGGCCTCGGAAGAGCAGGCAGCCACGTCGCTTCAGATCAATGAGAATATTCATTCCATCGCCAACCGGAACAACGATGTGGTATCCGAGGCGGAGCGGGTGAGAACCATGGCTTCAGACCTTGAAGCGGTTACCGAAAAACTGAATGAACTCGTGAAACTCTATCGCATCTAACCCCTCCAGAACCTGACGTCGGAGAGGCACCCGGCTCTCCGACGTTGGTCTGATATTCACCGCACTGATGCCGAACATTCATCGGCCCGCGGTTGAACTCTCGTTAATTGCTGCAATAGTTAAAGGTGACTTCACGCTGTGGAGTCCTTTCATCAGGCTATTGCCCGGTATGGGATTGCTTTCCCGGTCGATGCGTTGCTGAAAGGGCTTCGAAAGAGCCTTCCGGAATACGCGGATAACGACGAAAAAGGAGGCACCACATGTCGAACGACAGTCTCAGTAAAGACAGTCTGAATACCCTTTCCAGCCTGGATGCTGGCGGTAAAACCTTCCATTACTACAGCCTGCCCAAGGCTGCGGATACCCTCGGCGACCTGAATCGCCTGCCGTTCTCGCTCAAAGTGCTGATGGAAAACCTGCTGCGCAACGAGGATGGCACCACCGTGGACAGAAGCCATATTGATGCCATGGTTCAGTGGATGAAAGATCGCCATTCCGACACTGAAATCCAGTTTCGGCCTGCCCGTGTGTTGATGCAGGATTTCACCGGCGTGCCCGGCGTCGTTGACCTGGCCGCCATGCGCGAGGCGGTCAAGGCAGCCGGTAAGGATCCCGCTATGATCAACCCGCTGTCGCCGGTGGACCTGGTGATCGACCATTCGGTGATGGTCGACAAATTCGGCGACGCGTCCTCGTTCAAGGACAACGTAGCCATCGAAATGGAACGCAACCAGGAGCGCTATGAATTTCTGCGCTGGGGCCAGCAGGCGTTCGACAATTTTCGTGTGGTGCCGCCGGGCACTGGTATCTGTCACCAGGTGAACCTGGAATATCTCGGCAAGACCGTCTGGCAGAAAGACCAGGACGGCAAGACCATCGCCTATCCGGATACCCTGGTGGGCACAGATTCCCACACCACCATGATCAATGGCCTTGGTATCCTCGGCTGGGGTGTTGGCGGTATCGAAGCGGAGGCCGCCATGCTGGGCCAGCCCGTTTCCATGCTGATTCCGGAAGTGGTGGGATTCAAGGTATCCGGCAAACTCAGAGAGGGAATTACAGCTACCGACCTGGTGCTGACCGTCACCGAAATGCTGCGCAAGAAAGGCGTGGTGGGCAAGTTCGTGGAATTCTATGGCGACGGCCTGAAGGACATGCCGGTGGCAGACCGGGCCACCATCGCCAATATGGCGCCGGAATACGGTGCCACCTGCGGGTTCTTCCCGGTAGATGAGCAGACCATCAAATACATGCGCCTGACCGGTCGCGAGGAAGAGCAACTCGAACTCGTGGAAGCCTACGCCAAGGCCCAGGGCCTCTGGCGGGAGCCTGGCCATGAGCCGGTGTACACCGACAATCTGGAACTCGACATGGGCGAAGTGGAGGCCAGCCTTGCCGGCCCCAAACGTCCGCAGGACCGGGTTGCCCTGAAAAACATGAAGTCGTCCTTTGAGCTGTTGATGGAGACTGCCGAGGGGCCCGCCGAAACCCGCGAGGCCAACCTCGAATCCGAGGGTGGCCAGACTGCCGTAGGCGTCGATGACAGCTACAAACATCATGCCAGTCAACCGCTTGAAATGAACGGCGAAAAAAGCCGGCTGGATCCGGGTGCGGTAGTCATTGCGGCGATCACGTCCTGCACGAACACATCAAACCCCAGCGTGATGATGGCAGCAGGTCTGATTGCTCAAAAGGCCGTTGAGAAAGGGTTGAATACCAAGCCCTGGGTCAAGACATCGCTGGCGCCGGGCTCCAAAGTCGTCACCGACTATCTGAAAGTGGGTGGCTTCCAGGACGATCTGGACAAGCTCGGCTTCAATCTCGTCGGCTATGGCTGCACAACCTGTATTGGTAACTCCGGACCACTGCCGGACGCGGTTGAGAAAGCTATCAGTGACGGCGATCTCACCGTGGCTTCCGTGCTCTCAGGTAACCGGAATTTCGAAGGCCGGGTGCACCCACTGGTGAAAACCAACTGGCTGGCCTCGCCACCCCTGGTGGTGGCCTATGCGCTGGCGGGTAACGTTCGCCTGGATCTCTCGAAAGATTCGTTGGGCAACGACAAGGATGGTAATCCGGTGTACCTGAAGGACCTCTGGCCCAGCCAGCAGGAGATCGCCGAGGCCGTGGAGAAAGTCAGAACCGATATGTTCCGCAAGGAATATGCGGAAGTCTTCGATGGCGACGCCACCTGGAAGTCCATCAAGGTGCCGGAAAGCAAGGTGTATGAGTGGTCTGATAAATCCACCTACATCCAGCATCCTCCGTTCTTTGAGGGGCTCAAGGAAGAACCGGACGCGATCGAGGATATCAAGGATGCCAACATACTGGCATTGCTGGGCGATTCGGTGACCACCGACCATATTTCGCCGGCCGGCTCCTTCAAGCCGGACACCCCTGCCGGTAAATACCTGCAGGAACACGGTGTTGAGCCAAAAGACTTCAACTCCTACGGCTCCCGCCGGGGTAACCACGAAGTCATGATGCGCGGCACTTTTGCCAACGTGCGTATCAAGAACGAAATGCTCGAAGGCGTTGAAGGCGGTTACACCAAATTCGTGCCCACCGGCGACCAGATGGCGATTTACGATGCCGCCATGAAGTATCAGGAGGAAGGTACGCCGTTGGTGGTCATTGCCGGCAAGGAATACGGTACCGGCTCAAGCCGCGACTGGGCAGCAAAGGGTACCCGTCTGTTGGGTGTAAGAGCCGTGGTGGCCGAATCTTACGAGCGCATCCACCGCTCCAACCTGATTGGTATGGGCGTGATGCCACTGCAGTTCCCGGAAGGCACGGATCGCAAGAGCCTCAAGCTCACCGGTGAGGAAACCATCAGCATCGAAGGCCTGTCTGGCGAGATCAAACCGGGCCAGACCCTGACGATGACGGTGAAATACAAGGATGGTTCCACGGAGACCTGCGAGCTGAAGTCACGGATCGATACCGCCAACGAGGCCGTTTACTTCAAGCATGGCGGTATCCTCCATTATGTTGTGAGAGAAATGCTGCGAAACGCCTGATGGAATTGGCTGATGAGGCATAGCGGGCTGCCGCTATGCCGAACCCATTCGCAACGCCAAAGTCAGACACAATTTCAGGAAATTTCAGAGAGAAACGAGAGAGACATTATGACCGATCAACCGTTTCTGACGGACGTCAAAACCCTTCGCGAAAGGGCCCGCAGACATATTGAAGAAGGGGCCCTGACCGAGGGCTATGGCGCCAACCGCGACAATGTCGTGAAGATTCTGAACGAGGCACTGGCGACCGAGATCGTCTGCACCTTGCGTTACAAGAGCCACTATTTCCGTGCAGATGGCATCAATGCCAATGTTGCTGCCCAGGAATTCCTGGAGCACGCGGACCAGGAACAGCAGCACGCCGATTGGCTGGCCGAGCGAATCGTGCAGTTAGGAGGCAAGCCCAACTTCTCGCCGGAAGGCCTTCTGACCCGGTCCCATGCGGAATTTGTTGAGGGCGATACCCTTCGGGACATGGTGGTTGAAGACCTGGTTGCCGAGCGGATTGCGATCGACAGCTACCGCGAAATTGCCCGCTATCTGGGCGATCAGGATCCTACCTCCCGGCGGATTATCGAGGAAATCCTGGCCCAGGAAGAAGAGCACGCCGACGATATGGCCGGTCTGCTTGAGGGCCTGGACGGCTGATCCTGCCCGACTCCGAACGGTTAACCGCGCTGCCTCTCAGGTAGCGCTTTTACCGCCGGTTTGGGCGACTGGCAAACTCAACCAGAAACAGGCGCCATGCCCTTCCTCTGAGTCAAACCCCACATCTCCGCCCATGGCGTGCATCAGTTCTCGCGTAATAGCAAGCCCCAAGCCGGTGCCGCCCTTTGCCCTGCGGTCTGAAGAGTCTGCCTGGGAAAACTTTTGGAAGATTCTGTCCCTGAAATCCGCAGGAATGCCCTGGCCTTGATCGGACACAAGAATACGGATGCTGTTGTCCGTTCGCTCAGTATGCACAATCACCTCGGAATGATCGGGTGAAAATTTGATGGCATTGGAGAGAAGGTTGTTGAGTGCCTGGCAAAGTCTGCTGCGGTCTGCTTGGACATTCACATCTTGAATGTGTCCCGCTTTCAGCGTTAACTGTTTGTCCACTGCAAAACTTTCGATGCCTTCCAGGCATTCACGCACGACCCCTGCCACCAGGCAGTTTTCCAGGGCAAAGGCCATTTTCCCCGCAACCAGCTTTTCAATATCGAGCAGGTCGTTGATCAGAAGTGTCAGTTGTTGGGTATTTCTATAGGCAATCCCGGCCAGTCTAGACGCTTTTGGTGGCAGCTGGCCGGCAGCATTATTCGAGAGAAGCCCCAGAGATCCAGCGATCGATGTCAAAGGTGTGCGTAATTCGTGGCTGACAATGGAAATGAATTCGCTTTTTGCCCGGTCAGCCTTCTTTTGCTCTGAAATATCTTCGGCGATCAGCCAAACAGCCGGGTCGCCGTTCAGTGTGTCCAATGTGAGGCCATGGAGCAGCACAGGGTTCAGTTCGTTTTTCGCGTCAGGAAAATAGCCTTCCAGGCCGCTGAAACGGAGTTCTCTCTTCAACAGGCCGGAAATGTCCAGTTCTTCGGGGAGAATCCTGCTCCTGTGGTCATAAACGTAACGGAAAAAATTCAGGGACTTTGCCTGGTTTCCAAACAGCTTTTCGAAGCTGTTGTTGGCGCGCAAGAGCTTTCCATCCTGGGCGTCGTAAAGCCCGATCCCGAAAGGCGCCAGTTCAAACAGGCCCGAGAAGCGCCGCTGCATCTGGTGGTCGCGAAGCAGAAGGCTGGTTAACCAGAAGGCACCTGCGAAAAGCAATAAAACCATCAGGCCTAAAATAGATCGCACGAGCACAGGTGATTCCGGATGGCTTGGCCACCCCTGGGTGGGTTGTGCGAACAGCGTCCATGTAATGCCCGGCAGATTGAGTTCGGTGGTTATCGGATCTTGCCATTGAGTTGTGGCAGCGCCGAAAAATGGGTCTTCTTCGAGGCCAGGGACCGACGTTCTGAAAAGCGCCAGATAACCGTTTTCTGAAAACGACGCCATGTCCACCGCGTTATAGAGACGATTGAGATCGAGAATCACGGAAATGACACCCCAGAACTGACCTGACTCGTTCTCGAAAATCGGAATCCTGGCAGCCATGCCTTGGCCACCCTGAACAAGATTGATCGGGCCGTTGAACAGCGCTTTCGGGGACTCCGTTAGTGTCTTTATCTGCTCTAGGGAGAGGCTTTGGCTGGTTAGATCAAGACCAAGAGCCGCCTCGTTTCCTTCCAGCGGGTAGATATTACGAATGGTCAGGTCCGGGGCCAAACCGATGTTCCGCAGCTGTGGTGCCAATGAGAAAATAACGGAGGCAAGCTGTTGAAACTCGGCCTCCGTGATGTCTGGCTGAACAGAGACATTGGCAGCCAGACCCCAAACCGTCTGAACGTTCTGCAAGATGGCACCTTGCAGCTTGAGGTTCATATCGTTGAGTCGGGCTTGCCATTCCTGACGGACGTCGTTCCGATGAGTCTGGGTAGCTGCGTTATCGAGTACAAAGGCTACCGAGAGCAAAAGCACTAGAACTGCGGCTCTGGCTAGCCAGACAAGGTAAAAGAAGGCCCGGTCTTGAGTTTTGATCATCGTCTATGCTTTCACTTGCTCCAACGGCAGTTCCAGCCAGAAAGTTGAGCCCCTTCCTTCCCGTGACTCGAATCCGACATCCCCCCCCATCTGGGTCATGATTTCTTTGGTGATGGCCAGACCAAGGCCGGTTCCCCGTTTGCCACGGGTATCGGAACTGTCTGCCTGAGCGAATTTTTGGAAAATTCTGCCTCGGAAATTATCAGGAATGCCCGGTCCCTGATCAGTAACGAGGATACGGACAAGACCATGTTCGACCCTGGTGCATACCAAAACCTCACCTTCAGGGGGCGAGAACTTGATGGCATTGGACAGCAAATTGATAAATGCCTGGCCCAGACGCGATCGATCGATTTTCGCCATGCAGTTTGCGCTGCTCTCTTCGATCTGCACAGAAACGCCGCTCTCCAGAGCGTAGGTTTTTAGACGTTCTGCCGACTCCTCGATGACGGGGCCAAGTTCCTGTACACGCAGGTTCATGGTCATCTTGCCGGAAACAAGTTTCTCCATGTCTAACAGGTCGTCCACCAGTTGTTTCAACTGCTCGGCATTACGATGGGCGATAGACACCATACGCTCAGCCTGTGAGGGAAGCGCGCCCAAAGTTCCGCTTTCGACCAGGCTAAGAGAGCCCGAGATGGAGGTCAGCGGCGTACGGAGTTCATGGCTTACCGTTGAGATGAACTCGCTCTTCATCCGGTCTACTTTTTTGCGCTCGGAAATATCTTCTATAAGGGTCCAGATCAGCGGTTGGCCAGAGGGGTTGCTGATTCTCATACCGCGGACGATGGCAGGGAAGGTTGAGCCATCCGCGCGCACCATCTCGACTTCATAAGGTCCGAAACGTCTTTCGCTCTGAAGTTCGGCGATGATTTGCTGTCGATGGTTTTCGAAGTCCGGAGGCAGGAGTTGCGAGTAGTCCATCGCCATCAATTGGTCGCGATTGTATCGGGTAGGCTCTAGCAGAGCCTCGTTCACGTCAAGAAACGCTCCCGATACATAATCATTCAGCGCTATGCCAATGGGCGACAGTTCGTAGAGCCTCCGGAGCTGAACTTCGCTTTCCTGAAGGGCCAGTTCGGTTTGTTTTGCCTCATCAATGTCTGCAATGTAACCGTGCCACATGGTGCTGCTGTCAGGCATCCGTTCCGGTGACGACTTGCCCTCTACCCAGCGCCAGCCGGATTTGCCATCTGTTACCCGGTAGTGGCTGTGCCAGAGCGTCAAGGACTCCGCAGATCTCTCAATACTGGCTGCTACCTTGGGCAAATCGTCGGGATGGATCTTGGTGAAGCAGATTGAGGCATCTTCATGTGCCTCCTCCGCTGTAACACCATATATGTCCGTGATGCCGGGGCTGGCGTAGGGAAACGAAACACGGCCATCCGGCCACTGTTGATATTGATAGAGCATGCCCGGCGTCTGTTCTACCAGTTTGGTGAGCATCTGCACACTGAGCTGCCTTTCAATGAGGGCTCCAACCCAGCGTGCCAGGAGAGTCACAAACTTGATTTCAGTATCCGAGAAGTCTCGGTCCCGCGGTTCCGGCGAAGAAAAATTGAGAGTTCCGTACAAACGGTCTTTGATGAAAATGGGCGCGGCCAGGTAGCTCTCAAGCCCAAACTTGTCGTAGCACCGGTGACCGTGATAGCTCGACTTGGCCATGTGCGCAATGGCCAGGCTTTCACGGGAACCGAGAAGCATCGAACAGTAGGTGTCTCTCAGTGGAAAGCTGATATTTTTTTCTAGCCCGGCGTCTTCGGGAGCCACGAACCATCGGATGGAATAAACGTTACTGTGGATCTCGCTAACTATTCCGAGCGGAAGCTTCAGGTAGTCAGACCCTAGCCGGAGGGCTCTTTCGATGCGGATGTCGTCATTTGTTTCGGTGTCGAGGGCCAGATCATTGAGGATCGCCAGCGCTTCGTTCTGATGCTGGATCTTGTTCAGGTTGCTCATTTCCTCTGTGATATCGGCGTGGGTGCCGTACATCATCAGTGGTTCGTTGTTCTGGGTCCATTGGAAGACCTGGCCGCGATCGTGCACCCAGACCCAGTGACCATTCTTGTGCTTCATGCGGCATCGGTAGTCGTACTCGGACAATTCGCCGGCAAAATGAGCTTTGAGCAAACGTTCTGATTCAGGCAGATCCTCCGGATGCGCCAGGCTCAACCAGGTCTCAATACTGATCGGTTCCAGTTCATCCAGCGTGTAGCCGCAGATATTGGCCCAGCGCTCATTAAAAACGGTCTCACCGGTTTGTACATTCCACTCCCAGGTGCCAATTCTGGTGCCTTCGATAATTGCGCGGGCCCTGCGCTCGCTGTGTTTAAGGTCCCGGTAGAATTCGCTAGCCGCCTGCAGGTTAATCTCCCTCTCCACACAATCGGCGATTTCGCGTAACAGGGATTGGTCTTCCTCATCAAACGTGCGCGGTACCCGATCAATCAGGCAGAGGGTGCCTAATCTGAAACCCTCTCGATCGTGGAGAGGGGCGCCTGCGTAAAAGCGTATGTGTGGTTCGTCGGAAACGAGCGGGTTGTCCGCAAACCTTGAGTCCTGCAACGTATCCTCAATGACCAGAAGACTCGAGTTAAGAATAGCGTGACCGCAGAAGGATATACCCCGGGGTGTTTCCGACGCTGACAATCCCTGGCAGGACTTGAACCACTGCCGGTTTTCGTCCACGAGGCTAACCAGAGCAATCGGCACCCGAAATGTTTTGCATGCCATGCGGGTGTAGCGATCAAAACGTTCTTCAGGCGCTGTATCGAGCAGGCCTGTACGTTCGAGCGCCGCCTGGCGCTCAAACTCCTCGGGAGGTATTTCCGGCGCTTCCATTGATGTGATTCTTCCTGGTCATATTATTGGGAAGTTCAATCCAGAAGTTGGCGCCGCGATCGTAGAAATAGCCAACTTCTCCACTCATGAGCTTTGCCAATTCGCGGCAGATCGCGAGGCCGAGGCCTGTGCCCTTGATGGACTTTGATGTACCGACCTCCGCCTGGGAGAAACGCTCGAAGAGTTCGTTCTCGAACTGCTTTGGTACGCCATCGCCGCAATCGCTGACTGTGATGCGGGTAAAGCCCCGGGCGGTCTGTTCAACTCTGACAGTGATGGACTCATCAGGCGGCGAGAACTTGATGGCGTTGCTGATAAAGTTATCGAGAACCTGTCGCAGGCGGTGCTCGTCAGCCACAACCATCTGATCCTCAAGGCCTTCGGTGGCCAACGATAAATCGTGTTCCTCGGCCAGTGCGATATTGCCGGCGATTGCAGCATTGATGACTGGCGCCAGGGGCTGAGCAGACAGAGTGACGTTCATTTGGCCGGCGGTCAGTTTGCTGAAGTCCAGCAGGTCGGAGATCAGAAGATGCAGGCGATCGCCGTTACGCAGAGCCAGACTCGCCATTTCCTCAGCTTTCCCGGGCAGTTGACCAGCAGCTCCGGAAGCCAGTAAACGCAGTGCGCCATTAAGCGAGGTCAGGGGCGTTCGTAACTCGTGGCTGACATTCGATACGAAGTTTTCCTTCATGGCGCTGATCGCATCGCGCTCGGACATGAGCTGATTGAACGCGGTTGCCAGTTTCCGGGTCTCCTTGGCGCCGTTGGCAGTCAGTCGTTGACCAGTGGAGGGACTTTTGGCCATCTCTTCGATTTTTTCGGTCATTCTGTCCAGAGGCTTTATGGCCGTTCGACTTGCAACAAAACCCAGCAGTGCAATGATTAAACCAATAGCCGCGCTGATGATAAAGAACTGCACGAATGAATCGTTTGCCGGAGCGGTAGCACGTTCGTAAGGAACAGAGCGAACGAACATCCAGCCGAGATCTTCCAGATGACTGGCCGCATAAATCAGTTCCTTGCCACTGTTATCCCTTACGGTTCCAAACGTGATCCCTGATAAGGCCGCGTCAACCAGGGGGTCGGCGCCTGGTTTTGGAAGAGGTTGGATACGTTTGCCCGGTGACGGACCGCCTTCGATATAAAGAAAGTTTTCAATATCAATAACCTTGAACAGATCTTCTTCTTCCCTCAGACGCCTGAGCATCTCTTTTGGTATCAGGCTGGTCTGACCAATATTTACGGTGCCACCCAAGAATCCCAGCAGATCTCCCTCATCTGATTGAATGGGGGCAAGAAAGGACAGCAAGGGCACGCCAGTTGTGCGGCCAATGATGGGTCGGCTGATTATGGGGGACCTGGTCCGGATAGCGCGCCGGAAATGGTTTCGGTCGGAGTAATTCGTGCCGATACGGCCCGGAACGTGAAAGTCCTCTGCAATGGCGGTTGCTTCCGCATCAAAGACCACAAGACCATCCGGAAAGAGTGAACGCAGAAGGTTTTGTCGGTTGAGCTGGTAATTAATTTCGGTGATTGAGTGAAGGGCGTTGCCATCGGTCATCATGGCGGCAGATTCACTGAGCACGTCCAGCTTCAGATCAAGGCGCTGCTCTACCTCGGAGGCGATTCTCCGTGTTTCCACGAGCTGTTGCTCGGTCAGTATTGCCTCGAAATCGTCCACCAGGGCGTTGTACGCAACAGCCAGAACTGCCCCGACGGTCAAGATGGAACCAAGGATAACAATGACGGCAAGGCGGGTCCCGAGTGAAAGTGACGGCAAAACGATTTCCCCGGTGGTACTCTGAAAAAAATGATGCAAGTATTTTAGCCGAAGTATGGCATAAAACAGCTTTATTGCGGATCTGATTGAGTGGTGTATGTCTGACGAGAAAACGGCTGACGTTTTACGCAAACTTGATGTCCTGAAAACACGCTTCAGCGAGAAAGCGGCAGGCGATATCAATCTGGTCGCGTTGATGGCCCAGGATGCAGCAGCTGGTAAGGGAAGTTCCGACGAGCTGCGACGCGCCTACCAGGTACTGCATCGACTTGCAGGATCTGCTGGTACCTTTGGGTTCCGTGTTTTGGGAGATGAAGCCCGTGCACTCGAACTCATACTCAAGCCCTACGCGGAAGTAGAGTCAGGGGTTCCAGGACACGATGCCGAGATTCCGGAAGATCTTCTACGCGAGCATTTCATTGATCGGGTTTTAGGGTTGAAAAGCCTCCTGACCATCGAGGACGGCGGACCGGATACCGCTGAAATGTCCAAGGGTCGGAGCACCGATGGGTCAGGCCAGCCCATTGTGCTGATCATCGAGCCGGATCGAAAAGCAGCTGAGTATCTTTCGGGCGCACTGAAACCTCATGGCTTTACTATCCATTGCGCCACCCCGAAAGACCTCGTTTCCGAAGACCTGTCCCGGGTATCCGTGGTCCTGATAAGGGACAACGTTCTGATTTCGCAAGAGCAAATCCCCTGGGTCGCGGCCGAGCGTCCTCCTTTTATATGCATTGGTTCCAGCGACACGTTTGATGAAAGGTATCGGCTTGCCGCCCTTGGCGTTGACGGTTTTGTCAGCGAGCCCGTCGATGTACCTTTGTTGGCGGACTACATGGAAAGGCTCGCCAACGAAAAAATGGAGTCTGGCTCCGGTCGTGTAATGGTTATCGATGATGATCCGGAGTTGCTTGAGCGCTACAGCCTCATTCTTGAAGGTGGGGGGCTGGAAGTTCGCCGCGTTGGGTCTCCCTCCGCCATCCTGGGCGCATTGTCGGAGTTTCGGCCAGATATCATTCTGATGGATGTTCAGATGGGGCCCTTCAATGGCCCGACTCTGGCAAGGATGCTGAGATTTGATCCCGAGTGGGTGGGATTGCACATCATTTTCCTGTCCTCTGAAGAGGACAGGGGGTTCCAGTTTGATGCCCTGTCCCAGGGTGGCGATGATTTTCTGACCAAGCCTGTCTCTGACAGGATTCTGGTACAGGCGGCCAAAGTCCGATGTTATCGGGCCAAGCAACTGGACAAGCTGGCGTCACGGGACAGCCTGACAGGTCTGCTGAAACATTCGTTGGCCAACTCGGAAGTAGCAAAAGAGCATGCGCGTTGCCAGAGGCTGAATCATCAGTCTGTTGTAGCGATGCTGGACCTTGACCATTTCAAGCAGGTGAATGATCGGCACGGGCATAGGGTCGGCGACCTGGTTATTAAAGGCCTGGCAAACCTCCTTCGGCACCGACTGAGAAAAACCGACGTGATTGGTCGCTACGGCGGCGAAGAGTTCATAGTGGCATTGCCGAACTGCTCGATTGAAGACGCGCGACAATCGATGCAGGCGGTATGCGATCAGATGTCGAAGATTGCTTTCAGTGGGGCGGGCGGCACCTTTTCAGTGACATTGAGTATTGGTATCGCGCCTCTTGATGCTTATGAAAAGCCGGAGGACGCGATAGAAGCCGCAGACAGGGCGCTTTATGCCCGTAAATCGGCTGGTCGCAACGGCGTTACCATCGTCAATGACCTGGACAGCATTAAGCAGGGGGCTTAGCCGGCATGAATGTCATTATTGTCGAAGACGACGAGTTGATGGCAGACCTCCTCGAGACAGTAGTTGCCGGGCTTCATCCGGCTTTGAAAGTCTTCAAGGCGTTCACCAAGAGAGAGGCATTGGATCTCTGGCGGGGCAGAGATCAAGGCCTGTTCATTGTCGACTGGTCGCTGCCGGATGGATCCGGGCTGGATGTGTTGCGAGAAATACGTGGCAAGGACAAGAATATGCCGGTTGTCATGGTAACCGGCCGGGCTGATCGAGATTCGATTTTAAAAGCTGCCCATTATGGAATCAGTGGCTACATCAGCAAGCCATTCAGTGTGGAAATGCTCCATGAGCGCCTTGCGAGCATGCTCAAAGGGGTGATTCCAGAGGATAACGGCTCCGAAACCCTCTCTGAAATGCTGTCCAGGAGGCTGGATTCTGGCTTGCAGATACCCACCCGAATGGATGTTTCAGGTGTTCTCTCCCTTATGAAGCGTGCCCACGATCTTTCCGGCGCCCAGTTGGCCGAGCGTTGGCAGAAAGAGGCGTCGTTGTGTGCCAGGCTCCTGGAAGTCGCCAACCGGTCGTCGTTCCGGCGTACCGGTGAGCCGGTTGCGACCGTGCGTGATGCAATCTCGGTGATGGGTGTGCCCATGGCCTTGAGCCAGGCGCTGGCGCTGGCACTGGATACAGGTTCTGCCTTCCGGTCTCCTGCCCTGGCGGAAAGTGCCAGACACCATCAGACCGAGGCTGAGACTGTGGGTGCCGAAGCACAGAAAATTGCGCTTGTGCTTGGGAAGAAGGCTCTAGAATTTCAGACAGCAGGGCTGTTGAGCCGAATGGGAGAACTCGCTGTGCTGCATGTTATGGATCAGTTTGTTCAGCAAGGTGGCGAGCTGACCGATGCGGATATTGAAAGCGGGCTTCGTAACTGGGCGCAGCAATATGGAAACACCTTGAAGGTCCAGTGGCGCCTGCCGCTGGCTATCCGGCAAATGACCGGTGCGGTGCACTATCTCGCACGTGAGGATGTCAGGCAGAACCTCCTCGTTATGCGGGTCGCTGGTCTGATTGCGAGCGGGCAGACAGATAATCCGGAGTGCTCCAGGCTACTCAGGCATCTCGGCCTGGAGGACTGGATGGAATCCCGGAGACAAACATCGGATACGGGGAGTGTGTAGATGGGGGAGTCTGTGGCGCCTTTGGAAAAGATCATGTTGGTCGAGGATGAGGAAGACATCAGAGCGGTGGCCGAGTTGGCTCTGGAAGCGGTTGGCGGTTTCACCCTGAAAACCTGTCACTCCGGTGCCAACGCACTTGAGAATCTTGATGTTTTCAGGCCGCAATTGATCCTGCTCGATGTCATGATGCCATCAATGGATGGCCCCAGCACACTGCGAGCCATCCGTGAAAAGCCCGGATTTGCGAATACCCCCGCCGTTTTCATGACAGCCAAGGTTCAGCCGGACGAGGTCAAAGGATACCTGGCTCTGGGCGCCGTGGACGTAATCCCCAAGCCCTTCGATCCGATGACACTCTCGGATCGGATTCGGGACATCTGGGACAATCTCGACTGAAACACTTGTCTGGCCTTGCGGATTTGAGGAGGCCGGTGGTTTTGCTGCGCCCGATTCGGTTAACCTGTAGCAGTTCTAGTTTGTATTTGAGGCCCCTTAATGTCGTCTTCTCCTTCCCCGGATGAGCTGAAAGCGAAGCTCAATCTGGAAACCTCCCGTATCCACTGGCATGAATTGCAGACCTACTTTGCCCGTGGCCAAGTGGTTCGTGTGTCGCCGGATCTCGATCTGCTGGATGTGGCAGCAGAGCTTGCGGCCGATAATAAACAGCGGTTTGCCCAGTGGATGGAGGAAGGACGCGTTGGTGAGGTTTTACCGGACACTGCCCAGAATTGGTATGACCGCAATGCGGAACTCTGGGCGGTCGTCATCGCACCCTGGGTTCTCGTTCAGGACAGGTCAGGGCATGTCCTGCACTGATCGCACGGCGCCATGAAGCTTCACTATTTCCACGGCCGCAGCCCGCTTCGGGATCTTGTCATGGTGAAAGACGGCCAACGCATCGAGCTACACATCCGGCCAGCAGGCGGTGGCCATTGGGGCCTGGTAGCTCTGGCTGGCCCTGACCAGGGACGCCCGGATGGGCAGTTCTGCCGCGGGCCCTGGCCAACCCAGGCTCGGGCTGAATCGGTTCTCAGGAGCGTTGCCGGCACCATGATGGGAAAAGGCTACGAGCCGAAGCCCGGTGACTATGTGGTCTGGTCCGTTATCGCCCAACGTCTTGCCCGCACTATCGGAGCTCCCCAGGGTGAACAGGCCACCCCGGATGCCGACCCCGACCAGTTCAAACCCCTGACCTGATAACCCCCTTTTCTTTTCGAGGACGCCATGCTGACTGGAGCCCTGCTCATTCTTGCTCCCCTGTTTCTGGGTTTTGCCATCGCCCTGGAAAACCGCAGTGCCATGACCGTGATCCATTACACGGTGGAGGGCCTGGTCTATTTTATCCTGTTGCTGCTGGGCCTGGGGCTTGGCCAGATGGAGGGTTTGGCGGCGCAGCTTGGCGGCATGGCGGCTCAGGTTCTGGCACTGGTGGTGGTACTTTTCGTTGCCAACATGCTTGGGCTCTGGGTGTTCCACCGTTGGCAGCCAATGTCCATCGAGCGGGTCGAGGGCAGTGCCAGTACCGGTTACCGCAGACTTTTTCTGGCAGGCCTGAAACCCCTGTTGGCGGTTATCGCCGGGTTGCTGGCCGGCTATTACCTGTTGCCTGACATGCCGATGGCGGAGCAGCTGGCGACCTGGTCCCTGATGTTCCTGTTGTTTCTTATCGGTCTGCAGTTGCGCAATGCCGGGCTGTCGCTGCGCAAACTGCTGATGAATCGGCAGGGTCTCGGCATTGCACTGGCTCTGACGCTCAGTTCCCTGCTGGCCGGTGCCCTGTTGATACCCTGGCTTGGGCTGCCCTGGCACGACGCCCTGGCTGTTGCGTCCGGGTTTGGCTGGTACTCGCTGTCCGGTATTGTCATAGGCGAAGCCCTCGGGCCTGCCTGGGGCGGCGTGGCCTTCCTCAACGACGTGCTCAGGGAGATTGTTGCGCTGGCAATCATCCCCCTGCTGATTGCCAACAGGCCGGCTATGGCCATTGGTTATGGTGGGGCTACTGCCATGGACTTCACCCTGCCGGTTATCCGTAGCAGTGGTGGGCTGACCTGTGTTCCGGTGGCGATCGCCTCCGGATTTTTGCTGTCTTTTCTGTCGCCGGTGTTGATGGGGGTTTTCCTGTCTTTGGGATAAATTGACGCGGTGCAATGCAAGTTGCGGTTTTACGGGTAGTATGTGAAACAGTAAACTATCGTTTATTGACAAATGTTAATGTCTTTACCCGGTCCGGAGCCTGATGCAACGCCGTGAATTCCTTGGTTTATCGATAGCAGCCGGACTGTCCGCGGCGGGATTGCCGGGCTGCAGCGATTTCGGCCCGCTGAGATTCGGTATCCACCCCTGGATTGGCTACGAGCCACTGTACCTTGCCCGTGACTTCAACTGGCTGCCGGATACGGTTGCGCTGGTGCCGGGCACGTCTGCCAAAGACTCCATGGAAGGGCTGCTGTCAGGGGCACTTGATGGGGCGGCGCTGACTCTGGATGAAACCATACGCGTCTGGTCGAGAGGACTGGAACTGGTTGTGGTTGCTGTCGCTGATGTGTCCGCCGGCGCCGATGTACTGATGGTCAAGCCATCGATCACGGAATTGACAGCCCTCAAGGGGCAGCGAATTGCGGTGGAGCTGGACGGTGTCTCGGGCGTTATGCTGTTTAAAATCCTTGAGGTAGCGGGGCTCGCTCCCAGCGACGTGATAAAAGTGGATTTGCCGGTAAGCCAGCATGCACAAGCCTGGTCCCGCGGTGAAGTGGATGCTTCCGTGTGTTATGAGCCAACAGCGTCACTCATAGAGAACGCCGGAGGCATCAGGCTTTTCGATAGTAGCGACATTCCGGAAACCATCTTCGACTTGCTGGTGGTGACCCGGAAAGCGGCAGAGAGCAATTCCAGTGAGGTTCGCGACCTGTTGACCGGACATTTTACCGGCCTGCAACATCTGGTGCGGAGCATGCACGACTCAATGTATCGGATTGCCACCCGTCAGGGGATCAGCCCGGACGAGGTCCGCACGGCACTGTCAAGCGTTATGCTGCCGGATCTGGCCGCAAACCAGCGTTATCTCAGAGCAGCCGGACCCATCGAAACCCTAGCCGGATCCCTGTCTCGCCTTATGCTGGCAGAGGGGATGATTGGTCAGAATCCTGGCATCCAGCGCTTGTCAGATCCTTCGTTTTTGCCAGCGAGGGTCTCTTGAACATTCGCCGGTTTGCTGTCTGTCTTTGTTTTCTGTTTGCCACGGAGCTTGTGGCGATTGAATCAGCCAATGCCGATGAAACACTGACTATGGGCGTATTTGCCTATCGCCCGGATGACTTGCTCCGGGAACGCTACCAGCCTCTGACCGACTACCTCTCCCGGGAAACCGGCATCCAGATAGAGCTCGAGATTCTCAACCAGGAGAATATGAGCCGGGCGATCGCCGCCAACCGGCTGGACTTTTTTCTTACCAATCCCAGCCATTTTCTGCTGATCCGCAGCGAGCGCAGTCTGACCGGTGTTCTGGCGACGCTGGTCAGGCGCTCCGGGCAGTCTGCGACCGGGAGTCTTGGCGGCGTGATCTTTACCAGGGCCGAGCGCGACGACATAAAACAGCTCGCCGATATCCGTGATAAAACCATTGCCTCACCCGGTGTTCATTTCCTGGGGGGCTACCAGACCCAGGTTCTCGAGCTGATGGATGCTGGTATTGATATCCGGAGAGTGAATCTGATTCGGTTTATGGGCACCCACGACCGAGTGGTCCGTTCTGTCCTCTCCGGAGATGCGGATGTTGGCTTTATCCGAACCAGCATTCTGGAACAGTTGGCACAGGAAGACCCCGATCTGCTTACCCGGGTGAAGGTTCTGAACCGGCAGCGGCTGGCGGGTTTCCCCTACGTTGTCTCAACCCGTCTATACCCGGAGTGGCCCCTGGTGGCGCTGCCCCATGTGGACGAGCGGGCCGTCCGGAGGATCGCGTCGGCGCTATTTGCCATTGAGCCGGAAGACGAGGTCGCGCTGGCAGTCGGCATTTCGGGTTTTTCGCCGCCCGCGGACTACCAGTCGGTTGAGTACCTGGCGCGCACTCTGCGCGTGCCGCCCTACGACCAGGTACCGCAACTTACCTGGGTTGATGCGTTGCACCAGTACCGCCTCTGGGTTTTTACCATTCTGGTATTGGTCATGCTGCTGGTGGCATCGTCGCTCTGGCTTGGCAAGAGCAAGCGGCAGCTGGCAGCGGAACAGCGGCGTCTGCGCCAGCTTATCCGGGGTTGGCCACAAGCTGCCTTGCTGATCCGGAGTGGACTTTTCATCGACACCAACCGGGCTTCTGTCGACCTGCTCAGGTACGCCTCCAGTGACTCACTGATCGGCAAGGATGTGGCGGTCTTTTCGCCCGAATTCCAGCCAGACGGGCAGATTTCCCGGCAGAAAATGGCGCCTATGCTGGCTCGGGTTTCGGCGGGTCAGGTGGAACAGTGCGAATGGGTTCTGAATCGCTCTGACGGCACAGAGATCTGGGTGGAGATTACCATGGCACCCGTCCACACTGAGGACGAACCGGAAGCGCTTATTCTTTGTTCCCTGTATGAAATTACTCTCCGGAAACGTGCGGAACAGCGGCAACGGCTGGCGGCGAGCGTCTTCGAATACGCCCGCGAGGCTATTTTCATTACTGACAATCACGGCATCGTGATTGATGCCAACGATGCGTATCTGGCGATAACCGGTCGGCCCCGCAATCGTGCAATAGGAAGACTGCCACCCTTACCGGTGGAGGAAGGGAGCGGTATTTTCGCCAGTGCCCGGTCTCAGGGCTTCTGGTCCGGAGAGTTTGCCAGCAGACGCAATGATGGCGAGCCGATTACCTTGTCGGTAACGCTCAGCAGTGTCCGTGGCGATCATGGCGAAGTCTCGCATTTTGTCGGTATTTTCAGTGACATTAGTCGGCTCAAGGAGCAGGAACGAAAGCTGAGGATCATGGCCCACTACGATGCCCTGACCGGGATGCCCAATCGGGTCCTGTTTGCCGATCGATTGCAGCAGGCCATGGCCCTGACCCGGCGACAGAGCGGCAAACTGGCGGTGGTTTACATTGATCTGGACGAGTTCAAGCCGGTAAACGATGCCTTCGGCCATGAGGCGGGCGACCAGTTGCTGGTCGAGATTGCACATCGAATGCGTTCGGAACTCCGGGAAGAGGACACCCTGGCGCGGCTCGGTGGTGATGAGTTCGCGGCCATTGTCATGAATGTTCAGGACGATCCGGCCCTGGAGAGCCTGTTGATGCGTTTGCTGGCCCGGGTGGCTGAACCGGTCTGGGTAGCGGACCACAGTGTGGAAGTCTCAGCAAGTGTCGGCTACACGCTGTTTCCGCAGGCAGAAGACCTGGACGGCGACCAGCTCCTGCGCCAAGCCGACCAGGCCATGTATCAGGCCAAGCACCGGGGCCGAAATCGCTATGTCCGGTTCGCCGATCCTTCCTCCTGATAGCGGCCGTTGAACCGCTCCATACCTAGCTGTCCGCGGCTATCAGCCTTCTCAGGCAAGGAATTTCCGGACATCAATCTTGTAGGTTTCCGGATCCACGGCACGAAGAATCCGGTCCTGGGTACCCGGTTTCGCGAGATCGAGGGTATCTACCGTGATCGGCATGCGGAATTTGGTGTGGTACATGACACGTACTGTCGGCAGTCTCTGATCATTCTCGTTGGCCTCAACCACCACGCCAAGACGACCACTTTCCAGGAGCACCAGCGAGCCCACGGGGTAAAGGCCCAGGCACCGGATAAACTGTTTGACCAGACTGGGATCCAGATGAGTGCCGCTCCACTCCAGGAGCTTCTTCAGACCCTGTGTTGGCGTCATGCCCTTGTGATAGACACGGTCTGCCGTGATGGCATCGTATACATCGCTGATCGCCACCATGCGACCGTATTCCGAGATCTCATCGCCCTTCAGGCCCTCCGGATAGCCTGTGCCGTCGAGGCGTTCGTGGTGCTGGGCTGCCGTGATGACGGTGAGTTCACCAATGCCTTCGGTGGTGGCCAGAATGTCCCGTGAGTGACGGGCGTGGAGCTTCATCACTTCGAACTCTTCCGGGCTCAGGCGACCGGGTTTGTGCAGTATCTCGTCGGGTGTAAGGATTTTACCCAGGTCGTGGAGAAGGGCGCCCACAATGGTCTGGTGCAGGACATCGGAAGACAGACCCCGATGGTTTCCGAACAGGGACATCAACACACTCAGATTAACCGAGTGTTCCAGAAGATAATTGTCTTTTTCCCGGATACGACCCAGGCAGCTCAGGGCATTGGCATTCCTGAGAACGGAGTGCTGGAGCTCGTCCGCCAACTGGTGGATGGGCGCAACGTCGATAGCACCGCCGATCTTGGCGTGGTTCATGAAGTCGCCAACCAGTCCCTGAGCCTGGCTGTGAATTTGCTGGGCAATCACGATCTCTTCCGCAAGCGGAACGTGCGAACGCAAGCCCGGCGCCAGTTCGCCCGTGTTCTGAAGGGCTGACTCGTTCCGGCGGTCCACTTCGGCGGCGGTTTCAGAATCCTGGGTGTCCAGCCCTTTCGAGGCGTCGATGTAGACGAATTCCACCCCCATCCGACGGATTTTCTCGACGGTTTCCTCTTTTTTGATCACACCGCGCTTGCGCTGGGTGTTATGGGGAATCCAGTCGTTGTTCAGGTCGGTGATGTACATGCCGACCTTGAGTGCGGAGATAGGGACGCGCTTGATCATTCGCTGGAGAAAAACGTCCTCAGGCTGTTCTGGTAAGTCTTGCCAATCACCTCGTCCAGAGGCAGTTCTTTCACCTCGGCGATTTTCTCGGCCACAAACGGCAGATAAAACGGTGCGTTTTCCTTGCCGCGGTAGGGAACCGGGGTCAGAAAGGGCGAGTCGGTTTCCAGCAGGATCTGGTCAATCGGTGCCATACGCACGATGTCGCGTACGTTCTCGGCCTTGTTGAACGTCGTGATGCCGTTAAAGCCCAGGCACCAGCCCTGATCCAGGGCATATCGAGCAAGTCCGGGACCGGACGTAAAGCTGTGAATGACACCGCGGCGTTTCAGTGTGTCCTCAAATTCGGCAAGGATCTCGATGGTATCCTCGTCGGCTTCCCGGCTATGGATAACCACGGGCCGATCCGTGTCGCAGGCGATTTGCAGTTGACGCCGGAACACCTCGCGCTGAACATCGCGGTCGGCGTTATCGTAAAAGTAGTCCAGCCCGATTTCGCCCACGGCAACGATCTTCTCGTCCCGGGCGTGGGCGCGGATTTCGGCTTCTACGTCATCGGAATAGCTTTCAGCATCGTGGGGATGGATACCCTGAGTGCCATAGACCCAGGGCGCGAACTGGCTGAGCTCTCGCACCCTGGCGAGGTTGTCCGGGGAGACCGCAATGGTGATCACTTTCTCGATATTGACCCCTCGTGCCTGCTCCAGGGTTTCCTCAAGCGGGCGGTCCTTGAGGTAATCCAGGTGACAGTGGGTTTCGATGATCGGGTGATCGAATACGGGAATCTCGCGACGTTTTTTACTCATTGCCAGGTACTACACTCCATCGCAACCTGCGTCCGGGCTGCTATTCTGTGAATTGAATCTCACAAGTTTACCAGTTTGTACGATTGTTGACCTGTATTACATTCATAGGGACTTGCACGGAGCACCTTGATGAAGCTGTCGGCGTTCGCCAGTTCTTTTCTATACGACCCTGGAAAACCCAGATTCCGGGATTACCCGACTTTTCTGGATGGCGATGACACCACGCTGCCAGGGTTGGAAGCCAGTCTGGATCAGATCGGTGAATACCAGCGCCGGCTTTGGGCCAACCAGGCCAGGGCGGTTCTATTGGTCACCCACGGCCCGGACACCAGCGGAAAAGACAGCCTGATCCGCACTCTGGCAACCTACGCCGACCCCGCCGGTTTTCACGCCTGGTCGTTCAGCCGGCCCAGGGGCCCCGAAATCCGGCACGATTTTCTCTGGCGGGTCACGCCGTTTCTGCCCGGCTTTGGCCAGATGGTCGCTTTCAACCGCAGCCATCATGAAGCGGTGATCGCCGAGCGGGTATGGCCGGTCCACGCGCCTGAAAGCTACCACTGGCAAAACCGTTACCGGTCCATCCGGAACTTCGAAAATCACCTGGTGGAAGAAGGCACCACGGTGATCAAGGTCTGGCTCAACCTGTCTGAGGACGAGCATCGTCAGCGTCTTCTGAAACGCCTCGACAAACCGCGCAAGCGCTGGAAGTTTGATAAGTCGGATATTGACGGCTGGGAAAAACGCCGAGAGTACGAAGCGTTTGCCGAGGAAGCCATGGCCGCGACCCACACAGAACAGGCGCCCTGGTTTATCGTGCCGGGTGATCGGAAGCCCCAGGCGCGTGCGATTGTCGCGGCCATTTTGGCTGAGCAGTTGCAGAAACTGGCGCCGGATTACCCGAAAGAAGACGAGAATGTTTTGAAAGAGTACCGTCGCCTGCTGGCGAAAAGTGGCGTGAAATAAACACAGGGGAGGAATGCATGCACGTTGTTGTCGTTGGTGGCGGCGTGGTGGGAATGACCACCGCCTACGAACTGAATCGCCGGGGCCACCAGGTGACTGTGCTGGAACGTCATTCAATGGCCGGCAACGAGACCAGCAAGGCCAACGCGGCCCAGCGATCCTATGGCGTGGTGTATCCCTGGGCCGATCCCGCGATCGTGTTCAAGGCCATACCCTGGATCCTCAAGCAGGACGGCCCATTGAAACTCCGTTTCCCCCCATCTGTGGAAACGCTGAAGTTCATGTTCGCCACCCTCCGTTACGCCTGGTCGCCGGGCCTTTTTGGACTGAATCGCCGGGCCATGTTACGCCTCGGCATTCACAGCCGGGAACGGTTTTTGGCTCTGGAAAAGGAGCTTGATCTGTCCTTCGATGGCGGCCACCAGGGCCTGCTGCATCTGGCCAGCACACCGGAGGCATTGGAAGGCTACCGAACGACCCATGAACTTCTGAACGAACTGGGCATCCCTTCCCGTTTGCTCACACCCGAACAGGTGCGCGACGCCGAGCCCGGCATGGTCGGCAATGGTCCGCTTTATGGCGCCCTGAGCTATGACACCGACGGAACCGGCGATTGCCACAAATTTTCCCGGGAACTCGCTAAAGCCTGCGAGGCGAAAGGGATAGTGGTTCGTTACAACGTGGAAGCGGAAAAACTGATTGCCGATGACCAGAGGGTTAGCGCAATTTCAGTCAGAAACAGCGATGGCGTGATGGAAACGCTGGAAGCAGATGCCGTGGTGATCAGCGCCGGCTGTTGGTCCAACCACCTGGTTCAGCCCCTCGGCCTCGAACTGCCCATCTATCCGGTAAAAGGTTACAGCCTGACGGTCCCCATGAAGGACCCGGAACGAGGCCCCGCTTCCACCATTCACGATGACAACTACAAAGTGGTTTCCACCCGTCTGGGGAACCGGCTACGGGCTACGGGTTTTGTCGAGCTGGCGGATTTCAACCGGGATATTCCCGAAGTCCGACTGGCAACTATCAAGAAATCGGTCGAATCCCGGTTCCCCGGCTGCGCCGACCTTGATGCCGCCGAAACCTGGACGGGCTTTCGCCCGATGACCCCGGATGGCCCGGCGATCATCGGACGAGGTCCCCGAGATAACCTTTATTTAAACACCGGCCACGGCACCTTCGGCTGGACCCTTTCCGCAGGTAGTGCAGACCTCATTGCCCAGGTAATAGATGGCGAGGATCCCATCCTTTGCCTGGACGCCTTCCGCCCAGGAAGATTCCAGGAGTAGTTTCAACAATTCGGTGCGCGCAAAAGGCCCGGGAGCCGGACGGATAAGCCTTCCCGGGATCGTCGAAAACATGGATGTTTTCGTCGAGCGTACAGGGACGTATTCACAGCGTATCCCGGGAAGGCTTATCCGTTCGGCTCTTCCCCGAGACACAGCGCGCCTGACAGTCGAGGGCACGTTCGATGTTCGAACACAGCGTATGAACAAACCCGATATCCCGATCAGACAACAAGGGTAACCGCTCGAAAACCCACTGGGATAACTTCCCTGTGGGCGGCGTATCCAGCTCCGGTAGCAAGGTTTCGAGTCGGCCGCGGAGTGCGCCAAGACGGTTTTCATCGGCAGACTCGCTCTGGCTATCCTTGGTTTCCGAAAGCCCGGACATTTCCCAGGCATAGAGCATCACCGACTGGGCAAGGTTCAGGGAGGGGTAGGTGACCTTCATGGGGATGCCGGTTAACAGATCGCAGAGCGCCAGCTCTTCATTGGACAGCCCGCGATCTTCCCGGCCAAAGACCAGTGCTGCGGTTGCCACGGACGCACCCTTCGTGGCCAGAACCTTCCGCAGATCTGAGGGGCCGTGCCAATCCTGGCGCCGGTGCCGGGTCTTGGCGGAGGTGCCCATCAGCAGGTCTACGGAGTTTCTTACCGCAGCCAGATCGTGGAAAATGCGCGCATTGTCCAGGATATGGTCGCTGCCATGGGCCAGCCAATGGGCTTCGGGGCGGGTGTGCAGATCGGAATTGACCAACCACAGCTCGCCGAAGCCCATGGTGCACAGGGCGCGGGCGGCTGCACCGACGTTTTCCGGAACCTTGGGTTCAACAAGTACAAAGGCCAGTTGCATGACGTTACCTCCGGCGGCGAGTTTACACCACGGCGCGGAATCTTTTTACCAGCAGTGGCAGCAGCTGAACGACTGGCTGGTACAGCATTCCGAGTTCTGGCAACCGGCGCCGTTCATGACGCCGGAGCCTGCCTGGGCGCGTCGTTATCCGGAACTGGCCGCCATGCTGGCGGAACTTACCGATGGGGAATGCCAGCAACTGGATGGCAGCCCGGTTGAGTTGGCGGCTCGGATAGCCTCATGGTTGCCGTCCCTCGACCGTTACGCCGACATGGTTCAACTGCCGGAGCTGTTATCGGTACCCGAAAAGGCCTCAGAGGCGACTCTCCCGGAAATCCGGGCCACGGATATGCCCGGTCGGAAACGCCTGCAGTCGGGCGCCTTTACGGCGGCACTGACGCCGCTGGAACACCCCGCCCTGGACTGGTGTTGTGGTAAGGGCCATCTGTCCCGGACGCTGGCGCCGTTTTGCCCCGGTGAGATACAGGGTTTTGAGTGGAATCCGGAGCTGGTGCGCGATGGCAACCGACTGGCTCAACAGTTCGGAGATCCCGTGTCGATCCTCTGCCAGGATGTCATGGCAGAGGATTTGTCGCTTCCCAGCCGTCACCACGGTGTTGCACTCCATGCTTGCGGCGATCTGCACCGGCAGTTGCTGAAGCGAGGCAGTGACGCCGGGTTGCCGAGACTGAGCATCTCACCCTGCTGCTACCACCTCACCGAGATGGAACGCTACAGGCCGCTTTCCCAAAGAGCGGCGGATTATCAAAAAGTGCTGCAGCCGAACCGGAACGATCTTCGGCTTGCGGTTCAGGAAACCGTGACGGCACCCGCCCGGGTGAGGGAACAGACCCGCCTTGCCAGTCAGTGGCGCCTGGGATTTGATGGTTTGCAGCGGCAACTTCGTGGGCGCGATGAGTATCTGCCGGTCCCTTCCAATCCGCCCCGCCTTCTAAACGAAGGCTTTCCCGCCTTTTGCTGTTGGGCGGCGGCGAAAAAAAAGCTCCGATTACCCGATACGTTGGATTTTGATTACTGGCAAGCGTTTGGCCAGCAACGGCTTGCTGAAGTTCGCCGCCATGAGCTGGTCAGGCATCTGTTCCGGCGGCCTCTGGAACTCTGGATGGTGTTGGATTATGCGCTCTTCCTGGAAGAGCAGGGGTATGGGGTGAGGCTGGGGCAGTTCTGCGACCGGTCACTGACACCCCGCAACCTGCTGCTCGATGCGGTCAGGGTTTCCGGTACTCAACCCGTTCAACACAGCCATCCCTGAAATACACATAGGTCAACTCATAGAGCGCGCCGTAATAGCGGGTCTGGTAGATCCAGACTTCCTGGGGACTGGTGTAGGTTTCAGGAGGATTGCCGAAAGCACGGCGCACGTTGTCCCGGGTCATGCCCCGCACCACCTGCTCCCGAATCAGATAACGCCGCAAATCGGTGGAATTGATAAACCGGCAGGTGCCGGCCTCTTCTTCTTGTTCTGACTCTTCGGCCTGTTCTTCTGGATCAGGGGGCTCCTGCGCCGGGAGGTTCTGATTGAAACTGCCGCCAATGCGGTTATCCCGTAGCTCAACCGATTCAGCATCCTCTCCGCAGGGCTGGTCGGAGAACACCGTATTGCCATCTTTTTCACAGCGAAAAACCTGGGCCTGTGTCGGCACCGCCAGAACTGAGAGGGTAAAGATCAAGGCAATGGCTCTGAGCATCGGCTCCTCGCGTGTTTCCAGAAACAGAAAAGGCGCCCGCAGGCGCCTTTTCAAACTACTCAGACAGCGTTCGTTGCTTAACGACGAATCTGAATGCGCGCTTCAACCCGGCGGTTGTCAGCGCGGCCTTCCGCGGTGTTGTTCGAGGCAATAGGCGCTTCCTCACCGTAACCTACGGCGTTAACCCTCGACGGATCAACTCCCAGAGGGCCGGTCAGGCGTTCGGCAACGGCTTCGGCCCGACGCTGTGACAGTGCACGGTTGTAGTCGGCAGCACCACGGCTGTCGGAGTGGCCGGCGATTTCCACGATGGTTTCAGGATTCTCATTCAGGAAATCAGCCACCCGGCGAATCTCTGAATCGAAGGAATTGCCGATGACAGAGCTGTTGGTTGGGAACTGCACTTCAATGGTAAACGTCTCGATGGTTTCGACAACCCCCTCACAGCCGGTTTCGTCAACTTCAGCGCCGGCGGTAGTATTCGGGCACAGATCTTGGCTGTTCACGACACCATCGTTATCGCTGTCCAGTTCGCATCCACGGTTATCCACCTCGGCCCCGCGGGGAGTGTTCGGGCAGTCGTCGCGGCTATCCACAACGCCATCGCGATCGGCATCCGGTTCGCAACCGGTGCTGTCAACGACTGTCCCTGCCGGAGTGCCGGGGCACTGGTCCCGGGAATCGGGAACACCGTCCGCGTCGGAGTCCGCAGGTTGAGGCGCGGCTTGGGCAATGGTCCTGGTGAAGGCGAAGCTGATACCCAAAGAAACCTGTGTATCGAAGGTGCTCTCGTCAATACCGTGGAACTCACGCAGATCGCCACGCAGTGATACGGCGTCGCTGATGTTGTAGCGGAAGCCGGTACCCACGTTCACCCGGGTTTCGTCATGGTTGCTACCAGCGGTCCGGACACCACTATTGTCAGAACCAAAATCGGCATTGCCGGCGCCCAGAGACACATACGGGTTCCAGGCCTCGTCCGGACCCGCAAAGTAATAGGTGCCATCGACCCTGACTTCCTCAAATTCGGATTCACCTGCCACGTATTTGCGATCAGCATCGGCACGTGAGTAGAGCGCCTCAACCGACCAGTGAGGGCGGAAGCGGTACTCAACACCAACACCGAAGGTGCCGGTCTCGCTCAGGTCGCGCTTGTCGTCAAACAGCTGGAAGGCGGCAAACGGGTTGATATAGACGGTTTCCTGACGGTCGGCCATGGCCGGGGTTGCCAGAGTGGCGGCGAGGACCGCCGCGGAAATCGGACGCATGACGTTCATGCAGAACCTCCTGTTCATTGTCGTTGTGGTACCGCACTTCTTCATGAAAAGTGCTTGTATACCCGGAATTTAGGCTAGTAGGCCAAAAAAGACAAAAAAATGATACGGATTGTTACGTCCGCAATTGTACCCAGTTGACCTTTACGTGCCGGAAGTCGTTTCAGGCCAGAGCGGAAAAATACAGGTGCGCGCTCTTTTTACTGAAATTGAGGATTTCGCCGTTGTCGAAGTGTACTTCGAACGAGCTTTCATCCTCGGAAACCACCGAGCCGGGGCCAAAAATCGCGTGGCCAAGACGCTTCTGATGCCAGAGCGGTTCCATCGAATCTACAGATGTTGCCGCCTGGCCTTCCAGAGTGACGCTCTCCCGCTCGGCATAGCGCTGGCTGACCGGCGTGAGGGGTGCGGTCAAGCGGATGGTTGAAGTCTCGGCCGGGATTCGTTCATCCAGCCAGCGCCCGAACTCCTCGGCCAGGGAGAAGCAGAATTCTTCCACAAACCTGCTTGGGCCCTGGTCGCCGTCCAGGTGCGGTTGCTTGCTGGCGGGTCGGGTAATCAGGTGCAGTTGCTGGCGGGTTCGCGTCATAGCCACATAGAGTAGCCGCCGTTCACTCTCCAGAAATCCTCTGGCATCGTCCTGGGGCCGCGGGCTATAGGGCAGGTATTTTTCCTGCAGGCCGGGAATAATCACGGTCGGCCATTCCAGGCCTTTGGTGCGATGAATGGTCGAGAGCAAAACGCCCCCCTGCTGCTTCTCGCCCGCCTGTTGCTTCAGGGCTTTCAGATGCTCCAGGGCGCCTTCGGCGTTAACATCCAGGCTTTTCAGGTACTGCCGAAACCCCTGCACGGTATCAATCCGCTCCTCGGCGTTCTCATGGGTCAGAGCCAGGCTCCGGATGCCTTCGTAGAGGTCTGTATGTTCGGCATAGACACTGATCAACCCAGCCACCGGGCCCCCATAGCTGCGCAGTTGGGCAAGCACCTCGCCCAGTTTCCGCAGCTTACGTGCCGCCATGGGTGCCAGGGCGTCAAAATCCATGGCCAGCAACCGCTCATGCCAGCCGCTGGAAAACCCGGCCAGGAACCGCGCCAGTTGCTCAAGCTCGGGCTCTTTCAAACCAACGTGGGGGAAACGCAACAACTGCCGTGCCAGTTCCAGCCGATCCTCGTCCGGCAGGTTTTCAAGCTTGCCGGTCACCACCATCAGCAACGCGGTAATCGCCTGCACCTCCCGGCTGAACAGGGCGCCCTTGCCGGCATCAATCCGGTAGGGAATCTGCCTTGCCAGCAATTTCAGCTCGATGGGGACACTCTGGCTCCAAACCCGGAACAGGATCGCCGTTCCGGCTAGAGACGGTTCCGAGTGGCACTGAAGAATCTGAAGCACCGTATCGGCATCGCTCTCTGCCCGATGCAGGGTGATCTCTGTGCCGGGAGTGGAAGGGTGGGAGTGGCAGAGCACATCCTTGCGCCCGGTGTTGTGGCAGATCAGATGGTTTGCCAGCAACGCCACCCGGTGGCCGTAGCGGAAGGTGTAACTGAGGGACTGCTCCAGCGGGCTTTCGAACTCATCGCTGAACCGCTTGAGGATAAACTCGGGCTTTGCGCCCCGGAACTCGTAGATCGTCTGGTCCGGGTCGCCAACAACCGTCACCCGGGCCCGGTCTCCGGCCACGTAGCGCAGCAGCAGGTGTTGAATTTCATTGGTGTCCTGGTACTCATCCACCAGAATGAGATCCATCTTGTTGCCCACCAGCCGCTGCAACGGCGGGTTCTGGTGAATCGCCATCACCGGCTCGTACAGCATGTCGGCGTAGCTGATCCGCCCCTGGCTTTTCCGCCACTGCTCAAAACTGTGGAAGAGATCGACCAGATACTTGTGCTTGTCGTAATACCCGAGCTCCTCAAACACGATCTCCGCCGGCGACAGCGTTGTTTTCACCAGATCAATAAACCCTGTAGCCGTCTCGACAAAATCCTTCTTGTTGCGCCGGATCTCATCCGCCAGATCCTCCGGTGCCAGCCGCCGTGTCAACTGCCAGGCCTGAAAACTGATCTCCTGCTCTGTCAGAATCTTCTCCGAAAACCCCGGCAGGTAACCCTCCCGAACAAACCGCTTGTACAGCCGCAAGCCCATGGCGTGATACGTCCGGATCTCCGGCAGCGCCAGACCGCTCTGAGCGCAAACCTCCTGCAGCTTGCGCTCGAAATCCACCCGGGCGCTGCGGTTGAACATCAACACCAGCATCCGGTCCGGATCATGCCCCTGTTCCAGCAGATACCGGATACGCCAAGCCAGCGTCGACGTCTTGCCACTGCCGGCCACGGCGGTGATCACCGAATGTTCATAGCCGGCGGTAATAATCGCCCGCTGTTCATCGGTGAGGTAATCCGGCAGGTTGGTCTTATCAGAAGTTTGGGGTTCGGTCGGCATGGCCGGTATTGTAACGGCCTGCTGGTAGAGCGGATACCGCTCCCGCATAATTGCGATCAAAACATGAAAGTCAAAAGGTCATAAAAATGGAAATGTCCGAATCGGTAAACGTACTGGGCGAAAAACTGGAAACCTGCGGCAAAGACCCGATTACCGGCTTCTACCGCGATGGCTGCTGCAACGTCGGCCCCGATGACTTTGGCCTGCACGCTGTCTGCGCCGTGGTCACCGCTGATTTCCTCGAATTCTCCAAAGCCCAGGGCAACGACCTCAGCACGCCCAGGCCCGAATTTGGATTTGAGGGACTGAAGCCGGGCGACAGCTGGTGCCTGTGCGCCGCTCGCTGGCAGGAAGCGTTTGAAGCCGGCAGCGCGCCACGAGTGCGCCTGCGTGCCACCCACCAGGCGGCCCTGGAAAAGTGTGCCCTCGACGACCTCAAAGCCCACGGTGCCGACCTTAGCTGATGAGCCACTCAGAACCCGAAGCTGCACCGGGCACGGCCGAGTGGCGTGCCCTGCAGGCCAGCCTTGCTGCCAGAGGCGAACGCCGTCTGGTTCTGCTGGAGGGCAATCGGGAAAATAACCTCAGGTGGCTATCTGGCCTGCTACCTGAGCTTGAACTTGAAACCGGCCTCTGGACCGGTCCGGCAGGCCAGAGCCCTGATCCTCGTCTGACCCGGATTTTAACCACCGAGGCCCGACAATGGCTCGGCCGTGAAGTCTCCATGATTATCTGGGACGGCTGGCAGGGAAATCCACCGGATGCCTTCGCTGCGCTCTCAGGGGCATTGACCGCAGGCGGTCTGCTGTTCTGGCTGATGCCGCCGCTGGATGAGTGGCCGCGGTTTGCTGACCCGGATTACCCGAGAACCGGCCTGGACCATGGCGGGGAGCATCCTTTCGCTGCCCGGATGGCCGACATTCTTGCCGACCATGAGGCGGTGATCCGCATTTCCCCCTGCTTTGCGACATCGACCTTGCCGGCCATTCCCCATGCGCCGGAACAAAGCTTTAAAATTGCAACAACCCGCGACCAGGAAAAGCTGGTTCAGCGCCTGGTACGGTTTGGCCTGGGCCGAAGACGCCGGCCTTTGGTTGTTACGGCAGACCGGGGCAGGGGCAAGTCCGCCGCTTTGGGAATGGCAGCAGCGGAGTTGCTGGAGAAAGGCAGGCAGGAAATCGTGGTTACCGCGCCCTCGGAGCAGAATGTGGATACCCTCTTTCGCCACGCCCGTGAGGCTCTCGGGGGGCAATTGGCCGAAGCCAGCCCAGGGATGCTGACCTCCCGAGCCGGTGGCCGCCTGAGGTTTATTCCGGTCCGTGAATTGCAGGCTGTGCGGCCGGAAGCCGAAGTGGTCCTGATGGATGAGGCAGCAGCGATTCCGGCGCCGCTGTTGAAATCGGTTCTGCTCGGCTGGCCGAGAGTGGCGTTCGCCACCACGGTCCATGGTTACGAAGGGGCCGGCCGGGGCTTTGCCATTCGTTTTCGACAGGTCCTTGATCAATCAACGCCCCAGTGGCAGTCGGTAACGTTGAGCGAGCCGGTACGCTGGGCCCTGAACGATCCGCTGGAAGCCCTGATCACCCGACTCTTTCTGCTGGCTGCCGACGGTGGTCGCTTGCCCGGGAAAACTGAATACAGCCTCGGGGAGCTGGTCATCGAACCCTGGGATCCGGCAGCGGCAAGTGACGGAGCCCTGTCCCGTGCCTTTGGGTTGCTGGTGGATGCCCATTACCGGACCAGCCCCGCTGATCTGAGGCAATGGCTGGATGACCCGGCCGCCCGCAGCTGGCGCGCGCGAATCGGCGATCGGACGGTTGGTGTGCTCTGGTGCGCGCTCGAGGGTGGGCTTGCGGCTGAGCTGGCAGAACAGGTCAGCCTGGGCACTCGGCGAATACGGGGTCACCTGCTGCCGCAATCGTTGGCCAGCCACAGCGGCTATCCCCAGGCCGCAGTCCTGCGGGGCCTGAGGGTTGTCCGCATTGCAGTGTCAGACGAGGCCAGGCGTGCGGGCATTGGCCGAAGCCTGGTGCAGGCTGCCAGGGCGTATGCCGCTGAGCAGGGTGTTGATTACCTCGGAACCAGTTTCGGTGGCAGCGCTGACCTGCTTGGGTTTTGGCAGACCTGCGGTCTGCATGTGGTCAGGGTTGGCTTGCAGCAGGAAGCATCCAGTGGCGAATATCCACTGCAGATGGTGGCCGGCTTTTCGCAGGCTGGTCGCGATCTGGAAGGGCGCATCCGTAACCGCCTGGCCGACCATTGGCTTACTCTCTTGCCCGGAAACTGGCAGGGGCTGGAACCGACATTGCTGGCCGGGATAACCGCCGATCTGCCCCCCGGGCCGACGCTGGACACGGATGATCTGCGGGATCTCCGCAATTTCGCCAATGGGCATCGTGGGTTTCAGGTTACCGTCCCGGTATTGCGGAAGCTGAGTCAGGCACCGGGGATCATGGCGTGGCTGAAAAGCCATGAGGCGCTTGCGGTCTGGTGCCAGAGTGTTCTTCAGGGGCGGCCCTGGTCTGCGCTGCAGGCGGACAGACTTTGCCTGGGCCAGAGAGAAGGCGAGGATCGTCTGCGGCAGGTGGTTCGTGATCTTTTGAAGGATGGCCCGGGTTTGTGACTCGCTCGATTTAATTTCCGCCGGTGTCTGCCCAGAATGGGCCCTCGTATCCTTTCAACGAGATCCACAGAGACTGTTTGTTATGGCCAAGGGAACCGGCGCCTTCCGTTTTTTGCTGATATTGCTTCCGTTTGTTGTTTTCCTGTCTGCCTGCGCTTCCCCGAACCAACAGGTTGCTCTGAGCCCCGAGGCCCTGGCCGAGGCGGATGCACTGCTGGTTTCAGCCGCCGGGAATGGTGAAAAGCGGCGCGTGCAGCTGTTGTTATCTGCCGGCGCCGATGTGAACACCAGTGACCCGTTCGGATATACCCCCGTGATGCGGGCGGCGGAAAACGGCCATCTGTCGGTGGTGAAGGTATTGGTGGCAGCCGGTGCCAACGTCAACGTGAGTCAGGGGGGCGAATCCCTGCTGATGAAAATCGTGGCCAACGGGGACTTGTTGACTGCGGAGAGGCTGGTGGCGGCCGGGGCCGACGTCAATTACGAGGCGAACGACGGCCAAACGGCACTGGACGTCGCCCGTGCCACCAACAATCGGGATCTGGAAATGCTGCTGGTGCAAGCGGGCGCCGAATTCTAGCGCCGGCTGGCTTACTCCAGGCCCATCGGATCCGTCTCGTCATCCCACTCCGGGATGAAGTGGGCCGCAACCACGTCTTCCGGTACATCGGCCACGTTCGGGTAACTCCATTTTGGCTGGCGGTCCTTGTCGATAGCCAGAGCCCGGATTCCCTCCGCTAGATCAGGACGGCGGATGCATTCGGAAACCATCGCCAGTTCCATGCGGAAGGCGTCTTTCAGGGACATCTGCTGCGCCTTCTGTAACTGGGTCCAGACCAGCCATGCAGAGACCGGGCATCCGGTTCTGAGCGTGTTCATGCAGGCATGCCACCAGTCGCAGTCGACCTCCGCTGCCAGCAGCTGATCAACGATGTCTGGAAGTTCATCGCCAGCGCTCAGCCTGGCAATCCGCTGTTCGTGTCGGGCGAGGTGACTGGGCGGCAGTGTCCGGTAATTCGGTGTCTGGATCTGGTTGAGTAACCTGAACAGTCGGTTGTCATCGGCGGCGGTTTGCCCGGTCCAGCGCTCCGAAGCCAGTCGGTCGAGCAGGCGATCCCTGTCCTCGGGCAGGATGGCCATGTCGGCCAGACCAACCCGCAGCGTATCGCTGACGTTCAAACGGGCGCCGGTCAACCCCATGAACAACCCCAGCCGTCCGGGCAGCCGTTTCAGAAACCAGCTGGCACCCACATCCGGAAACAGGCCGATCGTGATCTCGGGCATCGCCAGGGTGACATCCGGCGTTACCAGTCGATACCGGCAACCGGAAAACACGCCAAGTCCACCGCCCATCACCACGCCGTGGGCTATGCCCAGCACGGGCTTTGGAAAGCGATGGATGTTGTAATCCATCCGGTATTCCCGGCTGAAAAACCGTACCGGTTTGTCCGGCTCTTGCCCATCAAGAATCGCATCATAGAGTTCGCGGATATCACCGCCGGCGCAGAAGGCTCTCTCGCCAGCGCCCTGAATTACCACGATGCAGATTCGGTCATCATTGGCCCAGCGGTCCAGGATTTCCTGGATCTGCTCGATCATTTGCTCGGAAAGCGCGTTGAGAGTGCCCGGGGAGTTCAGTGTCAGAACACCCATGTGCCCTTCGCGGCATGCAAGTTCCTCGGCCTCTACAGACATTGACGTTTTCTCCGGAGAATTAAATCAATCTTGGATACGGAATCGAACGTACTTTCACCCTAATAGCCAAAGCAGGAAAGAGGACTAACGTCGAAAAGAAGTCCTTGACCTATCGCATTTGAGGTTCCCCGGCTCTGTGCTATAAGTGCAAGTCAGTTTAGTGTCCGGCCACAGAACCGGCCCTAAAATCTGGAAAATGACGATGAGAGGGTAATGACAATGAATCTGAAACACTACGCTGTTGCGGGAATTTTTGCGCTTGGCGCTGCTGTGCCTGCAGTAGTTTCTGCGGCAGATGCCGAAGCCGGCAAGGCCAAGGCAGCTGTCTGTGCTGCCTGCCATGGCCAGAATGGTCTCGCGCAGATCCCGACATACCCGAACCTGGCTGGCCAGAACGAGCAGTACTTGGTATCGGCCCTGAAGGCGTACAAAAACAAGCAGCGTTCTGGCGGCCAGGCCGCGATCATGCAGGGGCAGGCCGCTGCCTTGAGTGATACCGACATTGCCAATCTGGCGGCCTACTACGCCAGCCTGCCGGCGGACGGCGGCAAGTAAGTATTACTCTGTCAGCGAGGCGGCTCAGGCCGCTCCGCTGACGATGCGATAACTCGGTCTGTAAGCCGAAGAACCCGGTAGTTTCATCCGGTTCTGGGCTACAAACTGCTGCAGCATAGCTTCAAGCGGTTTTATCAGAGTCGGGTCGCCTGCGATTTCGAAGGGCCCCTTCTCCTGAACCTGACGTATACCACCCTCCTTGACGTTACCGGCAACAATACCGCTGAAGGCTTTGCGCAAATTTGCAGCGATCAGGTGCACAGGCTGGTCCCGATGCAGCTCCAGCGCCCGCATGTTGTCGTGATTGGGCTCGAACGGTAGCTGGAACACTGGGTCGATCTTCAGCATCCAGTTGAAATAGTACGCATCCTGCATGGCGCGCCGGAACGTCTCGACCTCCTTCATTCCTGTTTTCATGGTCTGGGCCACGCGCACCGGATCGTCGATGATGATCTCGTACTTGCTCGCAGCCTCATCCCCGAGGGCGTTCCGGATGAACTTGTCGATCATCTCGAAGTATTCCGCGTTCTCCTGCCGGCCGGTAAACACCACCGGGAAGGGCAGATCCGCATTGTCCGGATGCAGCAGGATGCCGAGCAGGTAAAGAATTTCCTCGGCGGTGCCGACACCACCCGGGAATACAATCACGCCGTGACCACATCGAACGAAGGCTTCCAGGCGCTTTTCAATGTCCGGCATGATCACCAGTTCATTGACGATGGGGTTTGGGGCCTCGGCGCCAATGATGCCGGGTTCCGTAATACCGATGTAGCGACCGTTCTTGACCCGCTGCTTGGCGTGGCCAATGGTGGCGCCTTTCATGGGCCCCTTCATTGCCCCCGGACCGCATCCGGTACAGATGCTCAGTGCCCTGAGCCCCAGTTGATGACCCACGTCCTTGCTGTACTGGTACTCATCGTGTCCGATTGAGTGGCCGCCCCAGCACACCACCAGATCCGGTTGGCGCCCGGCCTGAAGCACTCGGGCATTGCGGAGAATGTGGAAAACATAGTTGGTCAGGTCTTCCGGATCGTCCCGCCGGAAACCAGCGGCTGACTGGGGAATTGAATGGGAGTAGATAATGTCCCTCAGGACCGAGAACAGGTGCTCTCGGATCGCCCGGAGCATCTGTCCATCAACGAAGGCATGTGCGGGCGCGTTGATCAGTTCGAGTTTGAGACCCCGTGGCTGGGGTACCAGGCGGACATCAAAGTCGGCATGGGATTCCATCAATGCCTGGCAGTCGTCAGTCTCTACACCGGTATTAAGAACCGCCAGGGCACACTGGCGAAACAGCCGGTACAGACCGCCTTCGCTTCGGTCCTTAAGGCGGTTGACCTCATGATTGGAGAGAATTTCAAGGCTGCCCTCTGGTGAAACGAGGGCGTTGATGGTGGTTTCCTGCATTAACGGTGAAACTCCTGGATGTTGCGGAAATGCCCGATTTTGAGGCACGCCTTCAAAAGGGTAGACTAAGGCCTTTCAGTACAATACGCCACCCGACAAAATTCCGATTTATGAAACTGCTTATTCGTCCCGCTCCGGAAGTTGCTATCAAGAGTAAACCCGTCCGTCGTCAGCAGATGCGTCATCTGCGCCAGAACATCCGAAAGCTGCTGGCGCGTCTGGATCCGGAGATTCGGGTTGAAGGCAGTTGGGACAGGGTAGATGTGGAGGTGCCAGACGGTCGCGGGTTGTCCGGGCCGGCCCTTGAAGTGCTCTTGCGCATATCGGGCATTTCCACGATTCAGGAAATCGGAGCGTTTCCGTTTGTCAGTCTGGAAGACGTTGCCGAGAAGGCTGTTGAGGCCTTTGCTGAGCGGTTGACTGGCAAAACCTTTGCCGTCAGGGCCCGACGGCACGGTGAACACAGTTTCCGCTCGATCGATCTGGAGCGCACAGTGGGTGCCGCGCTTATGCAGGCATCGGGTGCCAGTGGGGTTGATCTCAAATCCCCGCAGGTTGAGGTGCGGATTGAAGTCCAGGACGACCAGTTCCATATTGCCCATCGCAAGCACCGGGGGTTGGGCGGCTATCCGCTGGGCAGTGTCGAAAATGTGCTGACCCTGATTTCCGGGGGTTATGATTCGTCGGTGGCCGCTTACCTGATGATGCGAAGGGGTTTGCGCAATCACTTCCTGTTTTTCAACCTCGGGGGCACGGCTCACGAGGTTGGTGTGCGCCAGGTGACGCACTACCTGTGGGATCGCTACGGTGCCTCCCACAGTGCCAAGTTTATCTCGGTGCCCTTCGAGGGTGTTGTCGCTGAAATCATGCGTTCGGTGAGTCACCGTCACTGGGGCGTGGTGCTCAAGCGTCAGATGCTGATGGCAGCGGCAGAGATTGCCCGCAAGAACAACGCCTCGGGGGTGGTGACAGGAGATGCGGTGGCCCAGGTGTCCAGCCAGACCCTGAGCAACCTGAATGTGGTGGATCGGGCCAGTGACGAGGTAGTCCTGCGCCCATTGGTGTCCATGGACAAGGAATCCATTATCCGCATCGCCCGGGAGATTGGTACCGAAGTCTACGCCCGCAACATGCCGGAATACTGTGGTGTGATCTCTCAGAAGCCGGCCACCCGTGCCAAGTTGCATCGGGTGGAGGAAGACGAGTCACGGATGGACGCTTCCGTGCTTGCGAACGCGATTGATGCCCGAGAAGAAACGCCCGTGAATCGGTTGCTGGAAACGACTGTGACGCCTGAAGAGGTTGAGCTGGTGCAGACGCCTTCCATGGACGACGTGATCATCGACGTACGCCACCCCTCGGAGGGTGAGCAGTCTCCTCTGACACTGACCAACAACGAAATTCTGCAGATCCCGTTCTACGAGCTGAATCAGCAGCTACCGGAGCTGCCGGCAAACCGGCAATACCTGCTGTATTGCGATCGCGGCACGATGAGCCGCATGCACGCCGGGCATCTGAAGGCCGAAGGGCACGAAAACGTGAAGGTTTACGTGCCCGCGGCCTGAACCCTCAGCCTGCCAGCCCCTTGAAGAACTGTTGGACGTTCTCGCTCAGAGCCTCCAGGTCATACCCGCCTTCCTGCACTACCAGCGTTGGCAGCCCCAGCTGACGCACATGGGTGCTGAGCCTGCAGAACCCTTCGGAGGAAACTGACACCTTGGCCTGAGGGTCGTTCTTGTAGATGTCGAAACCCAGGGCGAGGATCAGGGCATCCGGCTGGAACAGCTTGATCGCCGCCAGGGCGTCGTCCAGTTTCGCGAAGAAATCATCTTCTGTGGAACCATGGGGCATCGGCATATTGATGTTGTAGCCAAAACCTTCCCCTTCGCCACGTTCGTTCTCAAAGCCGCTGACTACCGGGTAGAAGTTGGTCGTGTCGCCATGGATAGAGATGTACAGCACATCGCTGCGATCGTAGAAAATCTCCTGGATACCCTGGCCATGATGCATGTCGGTATCCAGGATTACGATTTTCGGGAACCGGGCCTTCATATGCTCGGCGGCAATCGCGGCGTTGTTCAGGTAGCAGAAACCACCAGCGGCATCCCGGCGGGCATGGTGCCCCGGAGGGCGACACACCGCATAGGAGGTGCGATCGCCAGCGATCAGCGCGTCGGCGGCACCCAGCGCGCTCTGGGCAGACCAGTAGGCGGCATGCCAGGTATGTTCGCCGATCGGACAGCTGCCATCGGCCTGATAACGGGCCGCCTCGGCCAGGATGCCAGTCAGGTGATTCGGGGAGCGGACGAAGATATTCGAGATTACCTCATCGCCCCAGTCATCCATCGCTTTCCAGCGCCGATGAGCGGATTCCAGAAAACGCAGGTAGCCCAGATCATGGACTTTTGAGATCGGCCCCGCGCCCTGGTCGGCGGGCTGTAGCACGGAGATACCCATTTCTTTCAGTCCGCCCAGCATTTCACCGGTTCGAGCAGGGATCTCCTGGGGCTGGCGCATCTGTCCCCGGGTAAAGTACGTCTGTGGAATATGCTCATCCTGTGCGGGATGGAAAAATGCCTTCATTGTCCGCTCTCCTGGGTGTCTGATCCCCCGAGTATAGGCACACTCAGGCGATGATCAAAAGCTCGCCCTTGACTTTACAGGGTGGGATACAACATCCACTATGAAAGACATAAAACACTGACGCAACCAGATTAACCAGACTGCGCCCCACCGGGGCGGAGCCAATCACACAAGAGGAGCCGAGATGATCGAGTCACCCCTGCTGGAAAAGCTGACCGGCTATATCGGTGGTCGCTGGACTGACAATGAACATGGCAACACCTTCGATGTTTATAACCCGGCAACGGGCAAGGTGATCGCCCAGGTCGCATCCATGTCGGAAGACGAAGTGAACGCCGCCGTTGCCTCCGGCAAGTCGGCACTGCGACTGACCAGTCCCTACAGCATCGAGACCCGCCGTAAGTGGCTGGAAGACATCCGGGATGCGCTCAAGTCCAACAAGGAAGAGGTCGGTCGTATCCTCTGTATGGAGCACGGCAAGCCGCTGCAGGAGGCCCAGGGCGAAGTGGATTACGCCGCCGGGTTCTTCGATTACTGCTCCAAGCATATTCAGGCTCTGGACGCTCACACCATTCCGGAAAAACCGAAAGACTGCACCTGGACTGTCCACTACCGGCCCATCGGTGTCACCGGCCTGATCACGCCCTGGAACTTCCCCATTGGCATGATCGCGAAGAAGCTTTCGGCTGCGCTGGCGGCAGGCTGCCCGTCTGTGATCAAACCGGCCAGCGAAACCCCGCTGACCATGATTGCCCTGTTCAGCCTGATGGACAAGCACACCGATATACCCGACGGCATGGTTAACCTGGTGATGGGTAAAGCCAGCGTGATCGGCAAGGTTCTCTGCGAGAGCCCAGATGTGCCAATGCTCAGCTTTACCGGCTCCACCGAAGTGGGCCGCAAGCTGCTCGTTGACACAGCAGATCAGGTCAAGAAACTGGCCCTGGAGCTGGGCGGCAATGCGCCGTTCATCGTCTTCGACGATGCCGATCTGGATGCCGCAGCCGACAACCTCATCGCCAACAAATTCCGCGGTGGCGGCCAGACCTGCGTCTGCGCCAACCGGATCTTCGTGCATGAGAAAGTGGCCGATGCCTTCGGTGAGAAGCTGGCCGAGCGGGTCAACAAGATGACCGTCGGCGACGGCATCAACGGCGACGTGGATCTTGGCCCGCTGATCAACCAGGCCGGCTATGACAAGGTTAAACGTCACGTACAGGATGCCCTTGAAAAAGGCGCGACCCTGGTTGCCGGCAAGAAACCAGAAGATCTGGGCAACGACCTGTTCTTCCCGCCCACCGTGGTGCACGGCGTAAACCGGGATATGTGCTGTTATCAGGAAGAGACCTTCGGTCCGTTGGTACCCATGGCTTTGTTCCGCACGGAAGAGGAGGTCATCGAAGCCGGTAACGACACCGAGTTCGGTCTCGCCTCGTACGTGTTCACCAACGATGCCGAACGCGCCCAGCGCGTGGCTGCCGGCCTCCGCTTCGGCCACTGTGGCTGGAACACCGGCACCGGTCCGACCCCGGAAGCGCCGTTTGGTGGCATGAAGGCGTCTGGTATTGGCCGGGAAGGCGGCCTGGAAGGTCTGTTCGAGTTTGTGGAAGCTCAGACCGTACCACGTGGCTTTTAAGGTATAAGCCCTCAACTTTGAGGGTGTCGCACGGGGGAGGTTCCCCTTCAGGACACGCTACGAGCACCCGCACGCGGGTCCAGCCTGCAATCTCAGATTGCAGGCGTTCGGCTGTCGCATGAAGCTTTGCTTCATAAGCGCTCAGCCTCACCCATGTGCGCTTGGCTGTGGCCATCCTTGGCCACAGACAGTCCTGAAGGGGAACCTCCCCCGCGCTCTTTCTGGCATTAGATGATTGCTTATCAAATCTTCTCGCCTGACATGAGTAGGTCGGATTAGCGAAGCGTAATCCGACAAACAACGACAAAACATCCCCACCCGGAAATCCCTCTTTTCTCCTGTTATACTCAACAACCTGTTTATTTAACCAGTAGCGAACCGATTCTTTATGGACGTCTCCCACATCATCGATCCGTTGAACGATGCCCAGCGTGAAGCTGTTACCGCTCAGAACGATCACCTTTTGGTTCTGGCAGGTGCAGGAAGTGGTAAAACCCGTGTTCTGGTGCACCGGATCGCCTGGTTGATGACCGTGGATCGGGTGCCGCCCACTGGCATCCTGGCGGTTACGTTTACCAACAAGGCCGCCAAGGAGATGCGTTACCGCATTGAGCAGATGATGGACATTCCGGCTCGCGGCCTCTGGTTTGGCACCTTTCATGGCATCGCGCACCGTCTGCTGCGCTCGCACTGGAAAGACGCCGGGCTGCCTGAAAACTTTCAGGTGCTGGACAGCGACGACCAGCTGCGGCTGATCAAGCGGGTGATGCGGGAAAACCAGATTGATGAGAGCAAGTGGCCGCCGAAGCAGGCCCAGTGGTTTATCAGTAGTCAGAAGGACGAAGGGCTGCGAGCGGATCACATCCAGGAGAATCCGGGCGACCATTTCCTGTCGATCATGCTGAAGATCTATCGCCAGTACGAGAAGCTCTGCCAGCAGGGCGGTCTGGTGGATTTTGGCGAGCTGTTGCTGCGATCCCATGAACTGTGGCTGCATCGCCCGGAGCTGCTGGCCCATTACCAGAGCCGGTTCCAGCATATCCTGGTGGACGAGTTCCAGGACACCAACACCATCCAATACGCCTGGCTGCAGGTGCTGGCCAGCAATCGCGTGCCAATGACGGTGGTGGGGGACGACGATCAGTCTATCTACGGCTGGCGGGGTGCCAAGGTCGAAAACATCCAGCAGTACCAGCGGGATTTCCCCAATGCCCGGTTGGTGCGTCTGGAGCAGAACTACCGCTCCACCCAGATGATCCTGAAGGCGGCCAACGCGGTGATCGCCAACAACCAGGGCCGGCTGGGCAAAGAGCTCTGGACCGACGGTCCGGAAGGCGAACCGATCAGCCTGTATGCGGCGTTCAATGAACAGGACGAAGCCAACTACATCGCCGACAGCATTTCTGCCTGGGTGCAGGACGGTAACCTGCGCAGTGAATCCGCCATTCTCTATCGCTCCAATGCCCAGTCCCGGGTGCTGGAAGAGTCGCTAATGCGCCAGGGTATTCCCTACCGGGTATACGGCGGCCTGCGATTCTATGATCGTCAGGAAATCCGCAACGCCCTGGCGTACCTGAGGCTGGTGCAGTATCGCCGCGACGATGCGGCATTTGAGCGGGTGGTCAATGTGCCGCCTCGTGGCATTGGCGCCAAGAGCCTCGCGGAGCTTCGGGAATATGCGACTGAGCAAAGTATCTCATTGTGGGAATCTGCTGAGCGTCTGTTGGAAGCCGGGCAGGTGAAAGGCAGGGCCAAAACCGGCCTGCAGTCTTTCATTGCCATTATTGAGGGCCTCTCCGAAATGGTGGGCGATGCCTCGTTGCACGGCCTGATGAAGCAGACCATCGAAAATAGCGGCCTGAAGGACTATCACGCCAGCGAGAAAGGTGAGAAAGGCCAGGCCCGGGTGGAGAACCTTGAGGAACTGGTGAATGCGCTGTCTGACTATGAGGTGGAGGACGGCGTGGACGCGCTGTCGGAATTCATCGCCCAGGCGGCTCTGGATGCTGGTGAATCCCAGGCCGAGGACCATGAAGACAGCGTTCAGCTGATGACTCTGCATTCTGCCAAGGGTCTGGAGTTTCCGCTGGTGTTCCTGGCCGGCGTGGAAGAGGGGCTGTTCCCTCACGGCATGTCTTTGGAAGAGCCGGGCCGCATGGAAGAGGAGCGTCGCCTGGCTTATGTCGGCATAACCCGGGCCATGAAAAAGCTGGTGCTTACTTACGCTGAATCCCGCCGCTTGTATGGCCAGGAAAAGTTCAACGCGTTGTCCCGGTTTGTGCGTGAAATCCCCGGCGATTGCCTTCAGGAAGTGCGGCTGCGGAACACCGTGACCCGGCCGGCCATGGTCGAGCGCCCGAATGAAAGCATGTTCAGCCAAGATTCGGCGCAGCAATCGGGGTTCAGCCTGGGGCAGCGCGTACGCCATCCCAAGTTTGGCGAGGGCATCGTGATGAATTCCGAGGGCACCGGGCACCATACTCGGGTGCAGGTGAACTTTGATGAGGGCGCCAAGTGGCTTGTTTTGGCTTATGCGCCGTTAGAAGCCTGCTAGTTTGAGTGCGTGCACAGGGTTGGGGTTGCCTTTCCAAAACACGCTCCTTGCGGCACATCCATGTGACGCTTGGGCTCCGCCATCCATGGCTTCGCACAGTTTTGGAAAGGCAACCCCAACCCTGCGCTGCAGACTCCGTGTTCGACGCCGCTTTTACATAAGAACTGCGTAGATTACACCTGCCAGAACAATCCTGTAGATCACATACGGCCACATCCCCACCTTGTTCAGCCACTTCAGGAAGAAGTGAATCGCAGTAATGGCCATCAGGAACGAGGTCACCCCGCCGATCAGGAAGCCACTCCAGTCGACGATCACATCTGAGGTCGCCACTTCCAGCAGTTTTACTGCCGATGCCAGCACGATGATGGGGATTGCCAACAGGAATGAGAACCTGGAGGCGGTTTCCCGGGTCATGCCCAGGAACAGGCCGGCGGTGATGGTGACGCCGGAACGGGAGGTGCCGGGTACCAGGGCCATGGCCTGGGCAATGCCTACCAGGACGGCGTCTTTCCAGTTCAGTTTGTCGAGGGTGCGCTGACGTTTGGGCAGCCAGTCTGCAAGGCCGAGGAGTAGGCCGAAGAACAGGGTGGTGAAGAAGATCACTTCCACCGCCCGCAGTTCGTTGTCGATCATGTCCAGCAACGCCAGGCCAGCCAGGCCAGCAGGGATGGTGCCGATCACGAGGTACCAGGCCAGGGCGCCCTGGCCAACGATTTTGCGGCGGCTGATGGAAATCAGTCCGTCCCGGGCAATACCGAAGACGTCCTGCCGAAAATAGAGCACAACCGCCAATAAGGTCCCGACATGCACGGACAAATCGAAGCCCACGCCCTGATCGGTCCAGCCGAACAATGCCGGGGTCAGGATCAGGTGGGCGGAGCTGGAGATGGGCAGGAATTCGGTCAGTCCCTGGAGAAGGCCAAGGAAAAGGGCCTGGAAAACGTCCATTGCGTGTATTCCGTCAGATTCGGTGCGTCAGAAATGTGGCCGCGATATTAGCAGGGTGTGAGTGGGCTGAACAGGTAATGCGAGTGAGGCCAGCGCCGTGACCAAAAGCCTGGCGCTGGCCGCCGCTATATTACGCCGGAAACCGATCCCGGGTCTTGTTGGCGATGCGAACAAGCACCAGCATCAGAGGAACCTCGACTAACACACCAACCACGGTGGCCAGCGCTGCGCCGGATTGTAGGCCGAACAGTGCGATGGCGGCGGCCACGGCCAGTTCGAAGAAGTTGCTGGCACCGATCATGGCGCCCGGCGCGGCAATGCAGTGGCGTACTTTCCAGAGCCTCGCCCAGCCGTAGGCCAAAAAGAAAATCAGGAAGGTCTGAACAATCAATGGCACGGCGATCAGCACGATGTGCAGGGGGTTGTTCAGAATCACTTCACCCTGGAAGGCGAAGAGCAGCACCAGGGTGACGATCAGCGCCGCCGGAGTGACCGGGCTGAGGCGCTTCATGAAAACGTCGTCGTACCATTGCTGATCGTGCCGGGAAATGAGGGCGCGGCGGGTCAGGTAGCCGGCCGTTAAGGGAATGACGATGTACAGGACGACGGACAGCAGCACGGTATCCCAGGGCACCTGGATGTCGGAAATGCCCAGCAGGAAAACAACAATTGGTGCGAAGGCAAACAGCATGATGAGGTCGTTCAGGGATACCTGAACCAGGGTGTAGGCGGCATCGCCTTTGGTCAGGTAACTCCAGACGAACACCATGGCGGTGCAGGGCGCAGCACCCAACAAAATGGCGCCGGCCAGGTACTCGCTGGCCAGCCCCGGCGCAATCCATGGCTCGAACACCACCATCAGAAAGAACCAGGCAATGGCAAACATGGTGAAGGGCTTGATTAGCCAGTTCACTATGGTGGTGATGGCCAGCCCCTTTGGCTCTTTTCGCACGCCGACCACGGCACTGAAATCAATCTGCGCCATCATCGGGAAAATCATCGCCCAGATCAGAATGGCGATGGGGATAGAGACCTGCGCGTACTCGAAACGGGACAGGGTTTCCGGCACTACCGGCGCAAACTGTCCGAGGGCGACGCCTGCGATGATGGCCAAAGCTACCCAGACCGACAGGTACCTGCCGAACAGATCCATGCCTTCGCCGGTGTCGTGCGCCTCAGTGGTTTCGGTATTGCTGCTCATTGCCTGACCCTCACATGGACCGCTGGTTGACGCGTTTGGACACTTCCTCGGCACTCTCTACCCGCTCCGAATACCGGTCGGTCAGGTAGTCGCTCCGGTCCCGGATCAGCAGGGTAAATTTCACCAATTCCTCCATCACATCGACGATGCGATTGTAGAAGGGCGAAGGTTTCATGCGGTCGTTATCGTCGAACTCCATAAACGCCTTGGGCACCGAGGACTGGTTAGGGATGGTGACCATACGCATCCATCGGCCAAGCACCCTCAACTGATTGACAGCATTGAAGGACTGGGAGCCGCCACAGACCTGCATCACCGCGAGGGTTTTACCCTGGGTGGGGCGCATGCCGCCAATAGACAGCGGTATCCAGTCGATTTGGGTTTTCATGATGCCGGTCATCGCGCCATGACGTTCTGGCGAACACCAGACCATACCCTCGGACCATTGGGCAAGATCCCGCAATTCCTGCACCTTCGGATGAGAGGCCTCTTCTGCGTCGGCCAGAGGCAGCCCCCGGGGATTAAATACCCGGGTTTCCGCGCCCATGGCTTCGAGCAATCGGGCAGCCTCTTCAACAGCCAGTCGACTGAACGAGCGTTCCCGCAACGAGCCATACAGCAACAGAATCCGTGGCGGATGTGACGAAGGCTTTGCCTTGAATAACTGATCCGTTGTGGGAGCGTTGAAAAGCTCTTTGTCGACGTTGGGGAGGTCCTGAGTGCTCATTTTGTTGGCAGATTCCTTTACTCATGGAGAGGCTGAATCTATTATGCATCAAAACAGATATTCATAAAAACGAATATATGGAAATTGAGATATGAAGCGCCGGGTTTTATTTGTCTGTACCGCCAACAGTGCCCGTTCCCTGATGGCAGAAGCGTTACTGCGAGATATGGCCGGAGACCGGTTTGAAGTGGCCAGCGCCGGTACCGAGCCAACCAGGCCCCACCCGATGGCACTGCAGGTGCTTGAGGAAGTCGGCATATCCACCGAAGGATTGCATAGCAAGCAGCTGGCCGATGTGCAGGGACAATATTGGGATTACGTGATTACCCTGTGCGAGAAAGCCGCGAACGAGTGCGGCACGGCTTGTCAGCCGGCCCAGCAGATTGCCTGGGATTTTGCCGATCCGGTACCGGCAAACCGTCATGCGACCTTTGCCCTTACGCTCAAGGAAATCAGGGAGCGCATTGCGCTGTTCGCCCTTGTACACCAGAAAGAAATCGGCCCGAAGCCAGCCAGCTATGACCCGGTCGCGGTTTTTAAGGCACTGGCGGACGAATTCCGCCTTGCGGCTATGTTGCTGATCCGTAGCCAGGGACAACTCTGCGTCTGCGAGCTTACGGCAGCCTTTGAAGCGCCCCAGCCAAAGGTCAGCCGGCATCTGGCCACATTGCGCGACGCGGGCCTGCTGGCAACAGAGCGTCGGGGCCAGTGGATCTACTATTCGTTGAATCCGGGAATTCCCCCATGGCTGGTCCGGATACTGGATGAAACCGCGAGCCATAACGACCGTTTGATAGAGAACCCGCTTACGCGGTTACAGGCCATGGCAGACCGCCCGTCTGTCCAATGCCTGTAATGCTGCCGTGGTTTAATTTTCAGAACAGATCCATCAGGAGCGCATCATGAGCAAGATCAAGATCGGAATTAACGGATTTGGCCGAATCGGTCGGCTGGCGTTGCGGGCTGCCTGGCAGTGGCCGGACATGGAATTTGTGGCGATCAACGACCCGGGTGCCGATGCCGGGACACTGGCCCATCTGCTCAACTTTGACAGCATCCATGGTCGCTGGAGCCAGGAAGCCACTGCGGACGGAACCGATGTCGTCATCGACGGCCAGCGCATTCGCGTGACTCACAATCGAACCATCGGTGAAACCGACTGGTCCGGCTGCGATCTCGTGATCGAGGCCAGTGGCATGAACAAAAAGGTGAGTGCCTTGCAGGCGTACCTGGACCAGGGCGTGAAACGGGTCGTGGTCACCGCACCGGTGAAGGAGGCAGGCGCCAAGAACATTGTGTTGGGTGTGAACGACGATATTTTCGACCCGGCCAATGACCGCATTGTCACCGCCGCCTCCTGCACCACCAACTGCCTGGCGCCGGTGGTTAAGGTGATTCACGAAAAGCTGGGCATCAAACACGGCTCCATCACCACCATTCACAGCCTGACCAACACCCAGACCATCATTGATGCGCCTCACAAGGATCTGCGCCGGGCAAGGGCCTGCGGCAGTTCACTGATCCCCACCAGCACCGGTTCAGCAACGGCGATTATCGAAATATTCCCGGAACTGAAAGGGCGTCTGGATGGCCACGCCGTGCGCGTGCCGCTAACCAATGCGTCGCTGACCGATTGCGTGTTTGAAGTGGAGACACCGACCGATCGTGCGGCGGTGAATCAGTTGCTGAAAGAAGCCGCTGAAGGTGAGCTCAAAGGCATCCTGGGTTATGAAGAGCGACCGCTGGTATCGATCGATTACAAGACCGACCCGCGTTCTTCTATCGTTGACGCTCTGTCCACCCTGGTGGTCAACGGCACCCAGGTGAAAATCTACGCCTGGTACGACAACGAATGGGGCTACGCCAACCGCACCGCGGAGCTCGCGCGCAGGGTGGGTGCTGCCTGATATGACGGCTGCCATCCGACAGTACCTGGTGATCACCGGTAACTACTGGGCCTTTACCCTCACCGATGGTGCCCTGCGGATGCTGGTGGTGCTGCATTTTCACCAGCTGGGTTACTCGCCCCTGGCGATCGCTCTGCTGTTCATCTTTTACGAATTCTTCGGGGTGGTGACCAACCTGGTGGGCGGGTACCTGGGCGCCCGCATGGGGCTGAACCGCACCATGAACATCGGGCTGTTCCTGCAGATTGTGGCGCTGGGCATGCTGGCGGTTCCGGCGGCGATGCTCACGGTACCCTGGGTAATGGCGGCGCAGGCTCTGTCGGGGATTGCCAAGGATCTGAACAAGATGTCCGCCAAGAGTGGTATCAAGTTGCTGGTCCCGGATGAGCAGCAGGGCACGCTGTACAAATGGGTGGCGATTCTCACCGGTTCCAAGAACACCCTCAAGGGCGTCGGCTTTTTCCTCGGTGGTGTGCTGTTAATGGCTGCAGGCTTTACGGGTGCGGTCATTATTATGGCGGTTTCGCTGGGACTGGTCTGGCTGATGAGCCTCTTTCTGCTGGGACAGGACCTGGGCAAGAGCAAGGCCAAGCCGAAGTTCAGCGAGATCCTGTCCAAAAGCCGGGCTATCAATGTGTTGTCTGCGGCCCGCATGTTCCTGTTCGGTGCCCGGGATGTCTGGTTCGTGGTGGCCTTGCCCGTCTACCTGCACACGGTGTTTGGCTGGGATTTCTGGAAAGTGGGTGGCTTTATGGCCACCTGGATTATCGGCTATGGCTTTATCCAGACCATCGCGCCGCGCATCACCGGCAACATGGAAGGCAAACAGCCTGCTGTTCTCTGGGCAGCAGCGCTGGCGCTGATTCCGGCAGCGATTGCCATCGGCCTGACGGCGGGTTGGTCGCCCCAGTTTGTGATTGTTGGTGGCTTGCTGTTGTTTGGCGTGCTGTTTGCCGTCAACTCGTCGCTGCACAGCTATCTCATCGTTAGCTATGCCCGCGGTGATGGCGTGTCGCTGGATGTGGGGTTCTATTACATGTCCAATGCGGCTGGCAGGCTACTGGGAACAATTCTGTCCGGGTGGGTGTATCAGGCCTACGGATTGGAGGCCTGCCTGTGGATATCTTCCGGTCTGGTGGCCATGGCCGCGCTGCTGTCCCTGATGTTGCCCGAGCGGCGGCCAGTGACAGCCTGAGCGGCCCTCAGAACCGAATGGCCAGCCCTGCGGCGGCTTCCACCTGCAGGTAGCCGCTGCTGTCGAATCTGAGTTCGCAGCCACCTGAGCAGAACGCGGAACCTCCCGAATTCAGGGCGGTGTACACACCGCGCAGATCCAGCCGCAGGCGCAGTTGTTCCGTCAGAAAAAACTGATAGCCACCACCCAGAGACAGGGCGGCCCGGTGGTGGGTTTCGTATCTCGAATCGTCCGGTTCCAGCCGGGTAACCCCGAACACACCAGAGACAAAACCGCCGTGATTCTGCCCGCTCGGGAAATAAAGCCCGCCGAACTGGAGTTGGTAGATCGTAAGATCGATGGAATCCACGCCCGGTGCGAACAGGCCACTGTCCAGTCTGGCCGAAGTGCTCTGCCGCCCGAAATAGAGTTCTCCCTGTTTGCCAGGGTCCGGCAGATCAAAATTGAACACCAGCCCCTGGCTGGCGGAATCCCGGAAGTCGATCTGGTCTGAGGTGCTGGCGCCGGCGGTCTCGATATCCACCGAACTGCTCATGCGATACCCTGCAAACGGTGCCAGGCTGACCTCTGCTGCCAACGGCGGGGCAGTCAGTGCAGATGCCAGTGTGAACGTAATAAGAGATCGAAGCTTCATACATCCCTGGCCTGTGTGGTTGGTTGTTGGCAGGACACTGTGCAATGGTATATCCATTATGAACGTTGGCGAGCCCTGGTGATGCTATCTTGACAGATTTGGTGCTGGAAAATCTCTGCGTTGGCACTCTCAGTAATGTGTCTTTGACGGTACCAGGTGGACAGGTTGCCTGTCTGTCCGGTCCTTCGGGCAGCGGCAAGAGTCGCCTGCTGAGGGCTGTGGCAGACCTGGAGCCTCATGGCGGCACCGTGTCTGTGGGTGATACTTGCCAGCAGGATATGCCAGCCCACCAGTGGCGAAGCCGGGTGGTGATGGTGCCGGCAGACAGCCAGTGGTGGTTTGATGAGGTGGGAGGTCACTTCCCGGATGATGTAAAGGCAGGGTTGCCGTCAGCGCTGGGTTTTCCGCCCGGGGTCATGGAGTGGTCGGTGAGTCGGTTGTCTTCCGGTGAGCGACAGCGGCTCGCGCTCTGGCGGGCCCTGGTGCTTGAACCTGAGGTTCTCTTACTGGACGAACCCACCGCCAACCTCGACAACGAGAGCACAGAAGCCATTGAAACCTGGCTGCTTGAGGAAATCCGTAGACGGCAGATCGCAGTGCTCTGGGTCGCCCATGACGTTGGCCAGATTCATCGAGTGGCCGATGCCCACTACCGGATCCTTGGCACGAGTCTGGAGCGCGCAGATGGAAGTGATTGATCTGGCCTGGTGGAAGTTGGGGCTTGCAGCGCTGCTGGTGCTTGCCCTGGCTGCGACGGGCTATCTGGCCCGTCTGGGCATTACCCGAAACCTGCTGATCGCTGCACTTCGCACGGTCATTCAGCTGGCGCTGATCGGGTTGGTGCTGGAGGCATTGTTTGCGTCGTCCGGGTTTTACTGGGTCGCCTTAATGGCCTTGGTGATGCTTCTGGTTGCCGGCCGAGAGGTTGTTGCGCGTCAGGGCCGACGGCTTCAGGGCTGGTGGGCGTTCGGTATCGGCACAGGATCGATGTTCGTGTCCTCCTTTTCGGTGACGGTACTGGCGCTCACGGTAGTGATCGGCCCAGATCCCTGGTACACCCCGCAGTACGCCATTCCCCTGTTGGGCATGATGCTCGGCAACACCATGACAGGCGTCAGCCTGGCGCTGGACCGTTTGAATGAATCGGTCTGGCGGCAGCGGGCCGTCATCGAGAACCGCCTGATGCTGGGCCAAACCTGGCAGCAGGCGCTGGAGGATATCCGGAGAGACGCCATGCGCAGTGGTATGATGCCGTCCATTAACGCCATGGCCGCCGCCGGTATCGTCAGCCTGCCCGGCATGATGACTGGCCAGATTCTCGCGGGCAGTCCGCCGGCAGTGGCGGTGAAATACCAGATCCTGGTGATGCTGATCATCACCGTCGGCACCGGTTTCGGTGCTCTCATGGCGGTTTCCTGGGGCGGTCGCAGACTGTTTGACGACCGTGAGCGTCTGCGACTGGACCGACTGGTGAAACACTGAAACAGCAGCCCAATACCAACCAGACACCAAAGTAGCATGGGCCAGCTGCCTCCCATGAGGCTAGGCTTTGCGCATTGGTTGGAGAAAAGACAGCAACAATGATTGATTACCTGAGACGTTATCCACTGCCTGTTATTGTGCTGGCTCAGCTCTTCGGCACGTCACTCTGGTTCAGTATCAATGGCGTCTGGCTGTCGCTCGCTTCAGAACTTGGGTTAACGGAACCTGATCTGGGCCGGTTGACGCTAGCGGTTCAGGCCGGCTTCATCGCGGGTACGCTGACGATCGCCGTAACTGGCCTTGCAGACCGCTATGGCGCCAGTCGGATTTTTGCTATATCCAGTCTTCTCGGTGCTCTGGTAAATGGCGGGTTTATCTTCGCCGCGGGGCTGCCGCCGCTTGATTTCCTGCTGCGATTCGCCACCGGCCTTTGTCTGGCCGGCATCTATCCCCTGGGCATGAAAATGGTCATTGCCTGGACGCCAAAATACGCCGGCGCCGCGCTCGCCTGGCTGGTGGGCATGCTCACCCTTGGCACGGCCCTGCCACATCTGATGCGTGGGGCGACCCTGGGGATGCCGTGGGAGTGGCCGCTGGTGGCGTCATCCTGCCTTGCCCTGGCCGGAGGTCTGATGGTGTGGCTGCTCGGCGACGGGCCGCACCTGCCAAAAGGCAATGGCCGGCTGCCGCTGAGTCAGGGACTCGCCGCGCTGCGTATACCCAGATTTCGCGCCGTAGCCGGCGGCTATTTCGGGCATATGTGGGAGCTCTACGCCTTCTGGACGCTGACACCCTTATTGATTGGCCGGGAACTGCAGCGTCTCGGGCAGAGTGAGGTACTGATTCCCTGGCTGTCGTTTGCCGTGATTGGCATTGGCGCCGTCGGCTGCGTTGGTGGTGGCCGGTTCAGTCGCACCCTGGGCAGCGAGTCGGTAGCGCGGTGGGCGCTGATGGCCTCCGGGGCTTTCTGTCTCTTATACCCGTGGTTGAATGGGGTACCCCCGGTTTTGCTCATCGCGTTGCTGGTTGTCTGGGGGATCGCGGTGATCGCAGATTCACCCCAGTTTTCAGCGTTGGCCGCAGAGACCGCGCCTCGTGAGACGGTTGGTTCCTCTCTGGCGGTGATGAACGCGGTCGGGTTTGGCCTGACACTACCAGCCATCTGGCTCACCAGCGGTCTCTGGGGACAGCTGGGAGTCTGGGTGGTGCTTTTGTTGGTTCCCGGGCCCGTACTTGGCTTGTGGTCGCTGGGAAAAGCGCGTTCTGAACCGGTCAGATCATGACTCCAGCCAACGGGTAATCTCGTCTCGGCCCGGTATGGAACCGCTGTGCACCACCTTGCCGTCAACGGCTACCGCGGGCGTGGCCATGACCTGGTACTCCATAATTCTGGCCGGATCGGTGACTTTTTCTACGTTCACGGTCTGCCCCAGTTCCTTGGCCAACCGTTCGATGCTTTCGGCTGTCTTTACGCACTTTTTGCAGCCGGTCCCCAGCACTTCAAAGGTCTTCATCGGTTTTCTCCTGATATTCGTTAATAGTGAATTTGCCTTCAGAACCCGGCAAATAGCCAGGGCTCTATGGCATTGATGACCCAGCCGACTACCATGAAGTTGGCCAGCAGGATGGCAAAAATCAATGCAAGGAGGCGGAAGGTCATCACCTGTTTGAGCATGATGAACTCCGGGAAACTGGCCGCCACGGTGCTCATGCAGAAGGCGAGCGTGGTGCCCACTGGTAGTCCCTTGACGATCAGGCTCTCCATCACAGGAATGACGCCAGTGGCATTGGAATAGAGCGGGAGACCCGCGAAAACCGCCGCTGGCACGCTCCACCATTGGCCGGAGCCCAGGTTGTCGGCAAACCAGCCTTCGGGTACGAAGCCGTGCAGGGCCGCGCCAAGGCCGACGCCGATCAGTACCCACTTCCAGATTCGCCCGACGATTTCCCGGAGTTCGTCTTTTGCGAACCGATGGCGCTCGGCAAAGGTCATCTTTCGGGATTCGGGAGCCTCGGTGTTATCCGGCTGTTCATGAGCTGCCTTTGCGGCCTTCTGATAGGCTTTGGCAGCGAAGTCCTTCAGCCAGCGCTCGCCTCTCAGGCTATCGAGTATCATGCCCCCGACAATGCCGACGGTCATGCCGATCACCACATAGGCCAGGGTGAACTTCCAGCCCAGCAGGCTCCAGAGCATGATCACGGCAACTTCATTGATGATCGGTGATGTGAACAGGAACGCCATGGTGATGCCGAGAGGTATTCCTGCGCTGGTAAAGCCCAGGAACAGCGGGATGCTGGAGCAGGAGCAGAACGGTGTGATCGCCCCGAAGCCGGAACCAAAAACGTAGCCGGCAAGGCGGTTCTTGCTCTGTATGTAGGCGCGTACCCGCTCGAGGTCCAGTGCGGCGCGGGCGAGTGCAATGATGTAAATCATCACCACCAGCAGGAACAGAATTTTGGTGGTGTCTTCAATGAAAAAATGGACTGACGTGCCTATCTTTGTGGCTGGATCCAGACCAAGAATCTCGTAGGCCAGCCAGGTGGCAAAATCAGAAAAGTAATCAAGCATTGCCGTTTTGCGCCTCTGTAAATGAAACCTGGTAACCTGAAGACGAATAACCCGCTGAAAGGATACTCTTGATGTGTCCACTAATGACTTTTCTGAAAAATCTCCGCTATCAATGGACGGCTGTTATGGAATCCAGCGGGATTGGAAAGCTGCAAGCGAGAGGTGCTGGAAATGTCATTTGAGTGCGTTTTGCGAGCCTGGCAAGAGCATCAGGCAGAACTCCGCCATTTTCTGCTCGGCCAGTTGCGAGAACCCGCACAGAGCGACGATATGCTTCAGGAGGTGTTTCTCAAGGCCATGCGCGAGGGGCGTTCCTTTTGCGAGCTGGACAATCCCCGGAGCTGGTTATTCCGGGTGGCCAGAAATGCGTTAACAGACAATTATCGCTTGCAAAAGAACTGGGTGCCGGTGCCTGAGTATTTACCCGATCGTCCCGGTGATGAGGCAGATCCGGTGGCAGAGCTGGATGTTTGTATTCGGGGGGCTTTGCCCGAGCTCTCAGATGAAGATCGGGAGATTCTGGAAGCCTGCGATCTGGGCCCGCTTTCCCAGGATGAATTTGCCCGCAGGGAGGCAATTTCATTGCCGGCCGCCAAAGCACGCATTCGTCGCGCCAGACAAAGACTGCGGGATCAGTTGGCAGTTCGCTGTAACGTTGTCCTGGATTCTTCAGGCCGGGTTTGCTGCCATACCGCCAACCGCGAGGTCTGAGGCCCCCTGTAATAGCTGTTATGGCGCGCACTCAATGCAATAGAGAGTAGTCGGATCAATCTCCAGACGCTTCGGGTTGATCGGCTCGCCACACTCCATGCACTCGCCATACTCATCGTTGTCGATCCGCATCAAGGCGGCTTCGATCATTTTCAGTTGTCGCTCTGCCCGTTCCTTGCCCGCTTTGGCCAGGGCCTGCCCTTGCAGTGCGTCCATCCGGGAGAGTCGGCCAACGCTCTGTTGGTCGAGGTGTACGGTGTCACTGGCTTCATCCCGCACTTCACTGGTTGACAGCAGGTCTTCATGGAGTTTCAGCAAGAGCTGACGAAACGTATCTCGTTCTTCTGGCGTCATGGGTCGTGTTCTCCCAGTATGGATCTCGTGGCTTTTGATCCGGTTGTAGGCCTCTGATAGGCTTTCCACTCTCCTCTAGACCAATCCTATAATGACTGGATCTGCATCACATAACTCCCGTGGCGAAGCACTGAGGATTCTTGTGCTCTCCGGTTACGATGCTGCCAGTCACAGGCGTTGGCGCGAGCAGTTGTCCGCCATGTTTCCGGGATTTGAATGGGAGAGTCTGTTATTGCCAGCCAGGTTCTTCCGCTGGCGTATCCGAGGCAACCCGCTTAGTTGGCTGCATGAGCCGCTCCTGCAGGAACACTGGGATCTGATTATTGCGACATCCATGGTGGATCTGGCAACCCTGCGGGGTTTGCACCCGCGCCTGGCCCGTACACCCTGCCTGCTGTACATGCATGAAAATCAGTTCGCCTTTCCGGTATCCAGCGGCCAGAACGCCAGCGCCGATCCACAGATGGTGAACCTCTACAGTGCCCTTTCTGCCGACTGTGTGGTGTTCAACAGCGGCTGGAACCGGGACAGTTTTCTGGTAGGCGTCAGTTCTTTCGTCCGAAAACTGCCTGACAGAGTGCCTGAGGGGCTAATCGAGACCCTGCGTGACAAATCCCGGGTGATACCGGTGCCGATTGAAGACCGGTTGTTTGCGGATCGCCCGCCACTTTTGGGCCGAACCTGTCCGCACCTGCTCTGGAACCATCGCTGGGAATACGACAAAGGGCCGGATCGTCTTTCGAATTTCTTACGGGTGCTTGAGCAGCGGTCGGTACCGTTCAGGTTGAGCGTGGTGGGCGAGCGGTTTCGCAGCTATCCGAAGGCGTTCGACCGCATCCGGGAAGAGTTTGGTGGTCGCATCGAGCACTGGGGCTTCCTGGACAGCCGGGAAGACTATGATCAGCTGCTGCGTCGGGCGGATATTGTAGTCTCCACGGCAATGCACGATTTTCAGGGGCTCTCGATGCTCGAAGCCATGGCTTCAGGTTGTGTGCCCCTGGCTCCGGATCGCTTGGCCTATCGGGAGTACGTGCCGGACCGGTGTCGCTATGAGAGTCACGAAGAGGATGCGGCGCTGGAGGCTGAAGCGGCTGCTGACACGCTTGAACAACTGTTGGAAGAACAACCTCGGGCCTGCCCGCCGGAGGGTTGGCGGGCATCCAGCCTGGCCGGTGACTATCGGTCGCTGTTGCAACACCTGATCACTACAGGATCAGGCAGTTCCTGAGCCTGTTTCTTCTCCAAACCTGTCTCAGATCAATCCCGTTCCTTTGCGGTTAGCCCGGCCGATACTAGACTCAGAACTGTCTTTCGGCCTCACCACAAGGAGTCGTGGCCATGGAGTTTCATACCCTCGATGGCAATGAAGCGGTGTCTTCGGTGGCTTATCGCCTGAGCGAGACCATCGCCATCTATCCGATTACCCCTGCCTCGGTCATGGGCGAGCACGCGGATGACTGGGCGGTTCTGGGCAAAACCAACCTCTGGGGGCAGGTGCCCAGTGTGGTCGAAATGCAGTCCGAAGCGGGTGCCGCCGGTGCCATGCACGGTGCACTGCAGGCCGGTTCACTGGTGACCACCTTTACCGCGTCCCAGGGGCTGCTGCTGATGCTGCCCAATCTGTATAAGATTGCCGGTGAGCTTTCGCCCTTCTGCATGCATATTGCTGCGCGCAGCATCGCCACCCACGCCCTGTCCATCTTCTGCGACCATTCCGATGTAATGAGTGCCCGCGGTACCGGATTTGCCCTGCTGGCCTCGGGATCAGTGCAGGAGGCTCAGGACCTCGCGGCCATCGGCCACGCTGTCACCCTGGAAAGCCGGGTGCCGGTGATGCACTTTTTCGACGGCTTCCGGACTTCCCATGAGATCTCCAAAATCGCTGCCTTGAGCGATGACGACCTGAGGGCCCTGGTGCCTCACGAAGGATTGGAGGCGCACCGGAGTCGCCGGATGACACCGGATCGGCCAGTAGTTCGAGGCACCTCCCAGAACCCCGACGCCTTCTTCCAGGCCCGGGAGGCCATCAACCCCTTCTATCAGGCATTTCCGGAGAAGCTGGAAGCCGTGATGGACCGTTTCGCCGGTATTACCGGCCGGCAATACCGTCTGTTCGATTACGTTGGGCACCCTGAGGCCGACCGGGTGGTCATCCTGATGGGTTCCGGGGCCGAATGCGCCCATGAAACGGTGGAGTGGCTGCTGGCGCAGGGCGAGAAGGTTGGGGTCCTCAAGGTCCGCCTGTTCCGGCCCTTTGCCACGGCGCGTTTTCTCGACGCTTTGCCCGATACCGTCGAACATCTCGCGGTGTTGGACCGCACCAAGGAACCCGGCGCCCAGGGTGAGCCCTTGTTGCTGGAAGTCAGCGGTGCCCTGATGGAAGCCTATAGCCGAGGGGATCGGAAGGTGCTGCCCCGGGTGATCGGCGGCAGATATGGACTGTCCTCGCGGGAGTTTACGCCGGCCATGGTCTGCGCCATTTTTGACGAACTGAAAGTGGCAGCACCGAAAACCCGCTTCACCGTTGGCGTGCGCGACGATGTCAGCCATCTCTCGCTGGACGTGGACAACGAACTGGATATTGAATCCCCGAAAACCCGCCGGGCGCTGTTCTTCGGTCTCGGCGCCGATGGCACCGTCAGCAGCAACAAGGCGAGCATCAAGATTCTGGGGGAGGGCACGGAGCTTTTCGCCCAGGGCCATTTTGTCTATGACTCCAAGAAATCCGGCGCTACCACCGTCTCCCATCTGAGGTTCGGGCCGCTGCCCATCCGGTCCAGTTACCAGATCAACAGGGCCCAGTTTGTGGCCATTCACGCGCCCCAGTTCCTGGAGCGGTTTGATGTGCTTGAACACGCTGCCGAGGGTGCCACGGTGCTCCTCAATGTGCCCTGGTCAAAGGAAGAAGTCTGGGATCGGCTGTCGGTCGAGGTCCAGCGGGTATTGGTCGAGCGCAAGGCCCGGCTGTTCGTGATTGATGCCGCCGAGGTGGCGGAAAAGGCTGGTCTGGAACGGCGGATCAACACCGTGATGCAGGTCTGCTTCTTTGCCCTGGCGGATATCCTGCCCCGGGAAGAGGCCATTGCCCATATCAAGGAATCCATTCGCAAAACCTGGGGCCGCCGCGGGCCGGAAGTGGTGCGCCGCAACGTGGAAGCGGTGGACTCGGCCCTGGACAACCTGCACGAGGTGCCGGTCCCGGACAAGGTAACGGCCACCCGCACCCGACCGCCGAGGGTGCCCGAGAATGCGCCGGACTTTGTGCAGAAAGTCACTCGCCTGTTATTGGAAGGGCAGGGAGAGAAACTGCCGGTCAGCGCGTTCCCGCCGGATGGTACCTGGCCAATGGGAACCAGCCAGTACGAGAAGCGAACCATCGCACTGGAAATACCCATCTGGGAGTCCGACCTCTGCGTGCAGTGTAACTTCTGCGCGATGATCTGTCCGCACACCGCGATCACCAGCAAGGTGTTTGAACCCGAGTCGGTCAAAGGGGCGCCGGAGGCGTTCGAGGTGGTGCCGGAAACCCAGACCTCTGAACTGGAAGGTCTGGATTACCGGATTCAGGTGGCGCCGGATGACTGCACCGGCTGTGGCTTGTGTGTCGAGGTCTGCCCGGCAAAGGACCGCACCCAGCCCAAACGCAAAGCCATCAATATGCAGCCGATCGAAGAGCACCGTGAGGTAGAAGCAGAGAACCTGGCATTTTTCCGGCAGTTGCCGGATGTGCCCCGGGATCGTATCCCCCGTGACTTCAAATCCCTGCCGCTGCTGATTCCCCTGTTCGAATATTCCGGCGCCTGTGCCGGCTGCGGTGAAACACCCTATATCCGGCTGCTGACCCAGCTGGTGGGTGACCGGCTGCTGATCGCTAACGCCACCGGCTGTTCCTCGATTTATGGCGGCAATCTACCCACCACGCCTTACACAGTGAATGCAGACGGCCGTGGGCCTACCTGGAATAACTCGCTGTTTGAAGACGCGGCGGAACTGGGTCTGGGCATGCGTCTGGGGCTGGACAAGCTTGTCGGTCGGGCCGGGCAGTTACTGGACGGGTTCCGGGAAGAACTGCCTGACGCGCTCTACTCGGAGCTGACCAGCGCCTGCACCACCGTTGATGAATCGGCAATGGCATTAAGGCGCACAGCGATTGAGCAGCTCCGGAACTGGCTGGCGGACAAGCAGACGCCAGAGGCCCGGGAGCTGGACAGCCTGGCCGATGAACTCTGCCCGAAGAGTGTCTGGGTAATAGGGGGCGATGGCTGGGCCTACGATATTGGTTATGGCGGTCTCGACCACGCCCTGGCCTCGGGGCAGAACCTGAAACTGCTGGTACTCGACACCGAAGTCTATTCCAACACCGGCGGCCAGCAATCCAAGGCCACGCCCATGGGGGCGATTGCCAAGTTCGCCGCTGCCGGCAAGGCCACACGCAAGAAGGATCTGGGCCTGCTCGCCATGAGCTACGGCCATGTCTACGTTGCTCAGATTGCCATGCAGTCCCACAGCAACCACACCACCAAGGCCCTGCAGGAAGCGGAGAGCTTCGATGGCCCGGCACTGATCATTGCCCACAGCCCGTGCATCGCTCACGGTTATGACCTGGTGCACTCGCCGGCACAGCAGAAGCGAGCCGTGGACAGTTGGGCCTGGCCGCTGTATCGGTTCGACCCCCGCCGTATCCATGAAGGTTTGCCACCCCTGCAGCTGGATTCCCTGCGCCAGAAGGTGACCATGAAAGCCTATATGCAGGAAGAGGCCCGGTTCCGGATGCTGGAGCTGCGGGACCCCCAACGCTACGAGCAGCTGGTGGCCGCAGCTTCTGAGGCGGCGACTGAGCAGCGTGAACTCTACAAACAGTTGGCGGGGATCCACTTTGAGCCCCACGAAACTTCTGACGCTGACAACGAAAAGGGTGAACGTCATGACTGAATTGGCAACCCGTTGGCTGGGGCTGGAACTTCGCTCGCCCCTCGTGGTCGGAGCCAGTCCGCTGACTGATGACCTGGACGCGCTGAAAGCCTGTGTCGACGCTGGCGCCGGTGCCGTGGTGATGCATTCGCTGTTCGAGGAGCAGTTGGTGGAGGAGCAGATGGCGGCCCATCGGTTTATTGATTCGCGGATCAACATGGACGCCGAGGCCCGATCGTTTTTTCCCGAATCCGAACTGTTCGAGATGGGATCGGACAGTTACCTGCAGCGGCTGGAGCTGTTGCGACACTCACTGGGTGTGCCGGTGATTGCCTCGCTCAACGGTATTTCAGCGGGTGGCTGGACCAGGCATGCACGTGAGCTGGAAGCGGCGGGCGCCCATGCCATCGAACTGAATCTCTACGACCTGGCCTCGGACCCGGAGGAAACAGCAGAGGCACTGGAACAGAGGCAACTCTCGGTTGTGAGGTCAGTGGCTGAGCAGGTGAGCATTCCGGTCAGCGTCAAGCTATCGCCTTTCTACTCGGCGTTGCCTGCGTTCGTCGCCGGTATCGAAGAGTCAGGGGCCCGGGGCGTGGTGTTGTTCAATCGGTTCTATCAGCCGGATATGGATCTGGATGAGCTGGAGTTAAGCCGTGAGGTGGTGCTGTCGACCAGTGCCGAGCTGCCGTTGCGGTTACACGCAGCCGCCATACTTTATGGCCAGACAACACTGGAGATGGCGGTTTCAGGTGGCGTTCATAGTGGTGACGATGCGGCAAAAGCGATTCTTTCGGGCGCTTCTGCTGTGCAGGTGGTCTCGGCCGTGCTGTCGGAGGGTGCCGGCGCCCTGTCGAGGATTACCCGGGAAATGACTGCTCGGCTATCCGGAATGGGATACCGCTCGCTGGCCGAAGCACGGGGCGTTCTGTCAATGGCGAACGCCCCCAATGCCCGAACCTGGGAGCGTCTTAATTACGCCCGCCTTCTGCACGGTTGGAAATAGAGCGGTGAAGGTTCAGAGAACCTGCTCCGGCACCTCGCGGATTCGACCGTGCTCATCAATGGCGACGTAGACGAACAGGCCCTCGGTCACCTTGCGTGGATTCTTGGCGGTGCGGTCAAGGGTCCACACTTCCACGCTGATTTTCATGGAACTACGGCCGATATCGACGAGTTCGCAGTAGCAACCTACCTGAGATCCTACTCGCAACGGTGACAAAAACTCCATCCGGTCCATGGCCACGGTGGCATTACGGCCCTGGGAAATCCGTCCGGCCATGGTATTGGCGGCGAGATCCATCTGTTTCACCAGCCAGCCGGCGAAGACATCGCCATTGGCATTGGTGTCTGAGGGGAGCGGGATAATCTGCAGGGTGAGTTCGCCACGGGGCGTGGGTTTGTCATCATCTAACGCTGTCATAGTACTGCCTTCTTGCGAGCCTGGAATTGTTTTAACACGCATGGTAGCGGGCTGGAGCGCCGCTGCAAGCAAATTTGAACATTCCAGACTATATTTCAGAAGCTGTAACAAAGTTGTCACAGAGTGCCATTAGTCTGCACACATCGGTAAAACACATCCGACACAACGTCCAAACCGAATAATGGAGACTTGACGTGATGAAACTGAACAAAGCACTCGCGACTGTAGCACTGGCCGGCTCCGTGGCCGCCATGTCTGCACCGGCCATGGCCCGTGACACCATCAGCATCGTGGGTTCCTCCACTGTTTATCCGTTCGCCACTGTTGTTGCCGAGCGCTTCGGCACCAAGACCGACTTCAGCACGCCCAAGCTGGAATCTACCGGTTCTGGCGGCGGTCTCAAGCTGTTCTGCCAGGGCATCGGTACCCAGCATCCGGATATCACCAACGCCTCGCGTCGGATGAAGACTTCTGAATTCGAACTGTGCCAGAGCAACGGCGTTACAGACATTACCGAGTTCCGCATCGGTTCTGACGGCATCGTGATCGCCAGCTCCAAGAACGCTGAAAACCTTGAGCTCACGCTTGAGCAGCTGTTCCTCGCCCTGGGTTCCAAAGTACCCGTCAACGGTGAGTGGGTAGCCAACCCCAACAAGAACTGGAGCGACGTTGACTCCAGCCTGCCGAACAAGCCGATCCGCGTAATGGGTCCGCCCCCGACTTCTGGCACCCGTGACTCATTCAACGAGCTGGCCCTGGCCGCCGGGTGTGATGAGCTGCCGGAAGCCGCTAACCTGGGCAAGGACGAGCATGCCTCTATTTGTGAAAGCGTTCGTGAAGACGGCGCCTTTATCGAAGCGGGTGAGAACGACAACCTGATCGTGCAGAAGCTGATTGGCGACACCGGCATGTACGGCGTATTCGGTTACAGCTTCCTGGAAGAAAACGCAGACCGTCTGCAAGCTGCAACCCTGAACGGCATGGTGCCGACTGCCGAAGCCATTGCTGCGGATGAGTACCCGGTGGCCCGCTCCCTGTTCTTCTATGTGAAGAAGGCCCACGTTGGTGTGGTTCCGGGTATCGCGGAATACGTTAGCGAGTTCACCAGCAACGCTGCCATGGGCCAGAACGGCTACCTGAAAGATGTTGGCCTGATCGTGCCGCCCCGTTCCGCGCTGATGGATCTGATGGACAAGGCAGAAAGCATGCCGAACCTGACCCTGGACGAGCTCAAGTAAGACCGCCGTCCGGTCAAGAATGGAGGTGCGGGTCTCGATGGAGACCCGCACCTTTTGCACGTTTGGACGATCCGGTGCCAGTGCAGAGCTGAATCTGTAAACTGTGCGCCAATCCGAAGTCGAATACAGGAATTTTCATGCAACCGGCTAATCTTTTATTACTGACTCTGGTGCTGGCGATCGTGGCCTATTGGCTCGGTTACGCTCGTTCCCGGTCGTTGGCGATGCCGCTGGGTGGGATCCGTCATCTCAAATCCCTTCCTTTTTACTATGGAGCCAGAGCGGCATTCTGGAGCGGCATTCCAGCCCTCCTCGTGCTTGGTTTATGGGCGGCATTCCAGGGCAAAGTCATCCAGCTGATTGTTATTGGTGGTCTGCCGGACGGCATGATTCCGGCAAGCGATGGTGAAGCGAGCCTGCTGTTGAGCAAAATCAGCAATGTGGCCAGTGGAGCCTTGCCTCCAGGCTTTGTTGAAGCCCCGATAGCCGAGGCTGCGGAGCGTTTGCAATCGCTGCGCACGCAGAGTCGGTTCCTCATGTCTGGTCTGGTTATCTCGGTTGCTGTGCTTGCGGGTTTTCTCGGGTGGTTGAGAATCCGGCCGCGCCTGAATGCCCGTGCCCAGGTTGAGTCCATTCTCAAATGGGTATTTTTCGCCTGCGCGGCCCTGGCTATATTGACTACCGTCGGAATCATTTTCTCGGTGGCGTTCGAGACCTTTCGTTTCTTTGGCAAGGTGCCCTTCACCGAATTTATCTTTGGTAGTCATTGGAGTCCCCAAACGGCACTCCGTGCTGATCAGGTGGCTTCCCAGGGTGCCTTCGGGATGATCCCCCTGTTTACAGGTACCCTGCTGATTTCTGCCATTGCCATGGTTGTGGCCGTGCCGGTGGGCTTGCTGTCGGCCATTTACCTGTCGGAATACGCCGGTAGAAAAGTGCGCGGGGTGGTCAAGCCATTGCTGGAAATGCTGGCCGGTATTCCCACCGTGGTTTACGGCTTCTTCGCCGCCCTGACTGTCGCGCCGTTTATCAGCGATGTGGCCGCCTCCATGGGTATCGAGGCGTCATCCCAGAGTGCCCTGGCCGCCGGTGCCGTTATGGGCATCATGATCATTCCGTTTGTGTCCTCCTTGTCGGATGACGTGATCAATGCCGTGCCACAGGCCATGCGTGATGGCTCTCTGGCGCTCGGAGCCACCCAGTCCGAGACCATGAAGAAGGTGATTTTCCCCGCTGCACTGCCCGGCATCATGGGCGGTATTCTGCTGGCGGTTTCCCGGGCTATCGGCGAGACCATGATCGTGGTTATGGCCGCAGGGCTGGCGGCCAACCTGACCGCCAATCCGCTGGAAACGGTTACCACCGTCACGGTGCAAATCGTGACCCTGCTCACCGGTGACCAGGAATTCGACAGCGCCAAGACGCTGGCGGCCTTCGCATTGGGCGCCATGCTCTTCCTGTCAACCCTGTTGCTCAACGTCATTGCACTGAAAATCGTACGCAAATATCGGGAACAGTATGACTGACCAACGTTCACAGGCGGAAATTGTCCGCCAGTCGCTCAAGCGCCGCTACCGTAAGGAACGCCGTTTCCGCGCCTACGGCATACTGGCTATCGCCATTGCCCTGGGGGCCCTGTTAATCCTGTTCACCGATATCATCGGCAAGGGTTATACCGGCTTCGTCAAAACCACCATCACCATGGATGTTCAGCTGGATGGTGAAATGATGTACCTGGATGATCCCACGGACGAGCGCCAGGTCAAGATGGCCGATTTTGTAGAGCCGTTGGTTCAGGCGCTGATCAAAGAGATCCCCGGAGCAACCGAGGATGACCGGAAACAGGTTCGCGAACTGATCAACCCCTACGCCTCGGTGACGCTCCGGGATGCCCTGAAGGCAAATCCCGAGTGGCTGGACACGACTCAGACCATGACATTTCTCACGCACACGGACGTGGATGTCTACGTCAAGCACGCAGGGGATGACGCCTACTCGATCAAGCTGAACGACCAGCAGAAAGTTTGGGTGGATGATCTGCTGGAGCGGGATGTTGTCGAGACATCTTTCAACGACGTGTTTTTCAGTGGTGGCGATTCCCGTGATCCGTCCAAGGCAGGTATTCTCGGCGCCATTGTCGGTTCCCTGCTGACAATGTTCGTTACCCTGATCCTGTCGTTCCCGATCGGTGTCGCTGCCGCGATCTATCTGGAGGAGTTTGCGCCCCAGAACAAGTTCACCGACTTCATTGAGGTCAACATCAATAACCTGGCGGCGGTGCCGTCCATCATCTTTGGTCTGCTTGGCCTCGCGGTGTTTATCAACCTGTTCGGGATGCCACGTTCGGTTCCTGTGGTTGGTGGTCTGGTTCTGACGTTGATGACGCTGCCGACCATCATCATTTCCAGCCGGGCCGCGATCAAAAGCGTACCGCCCTCGATCCGAGAGGCGGCGGAAGGTATCGGCGCCTCCAAGATGCAGGTGGTGTTGCATCATGTGCTGCCGCTGGCCATGCCGGGCATGCTCACCGGTTCCATCATCGGTATGGCCCAGGCCCTGGGTGAAACCGCGCCGCTGCTGCTGATCGGTATGGTGGCGTTCATTGTGGATGTGCCGGACGGGTTCTTCGATTCGGCCACGGTTCTGCCAGTTCAGGTCTTCCTGTGGGCGGGCAGCCCGGAGCTGGCCTTTATTGAGCGAGCGTCGGCAGCCATTATGGTGCTGTTGGCCTTCCTGATCAGTATGAACGCATTGGCCATCTGGATGCGTAAACGTCTCGAGCGCCGGTGGTAAGGAGAATCAAGATGAATAGTGTGAATACAACCATTGCCAGTGAAGTTACCCAACCGGATGAGGTCGCCGTGTCAGTTCAGGAATCAAAGCCCGCTGAAACCATCATTGAAGAGGGCAAAACCGTCGGTAAGCCGTTCTCGGACGACCCGAAGTTCAAGCTTCGTGATGTCGAAGTGTTCTACGGCGATGCCCCCGCGATCAAGAAGATCAGCCTCGATATTGGCCGCAACGAAGTCATTGCCTTCATCGGCCCATCCGGTTGCGGCAAATCCACCTTCCTGCGCTGCCTGAATCGCATGAACGACAGCATTGATATCTGTCGTGTGAAGGGTTCCCTGCAACTGGACGACCACGACATTTACGACCCCAAGCGGGATGTGGTGGAACTGCGGGCCAGGGTCGGTATGGTGTTTCAGAAGCCGAACCCCTTTCCCAAGTCCATCTACGACAACGTGGCTTACGGCCCCCGGATTCACGGCCTGGCCAACCGCAAGTCGGATCTGGACGAGATTGTTGAAAACAGCCTGCGCAAGGCCGGCCTCTGGGACGAGGCAAAGGATCGTCTGGATGCCAACGCAACCGGCATGTCCGGCGGCCAGCAGCAGCGTCTGTGTATCGCTCGCGCCATTGCCGTGAGCCCGGAAGTGGTGCTGATGGACGAGCCCTGCTCGGCGCTGGATCCTATCGCCACGGCTAAAGTGGAAGAGCTGATTGCAGAACTGTCCGAAAGCTACACGATCGTTATCGTGACCCACTCGATGCAGCAGGCGGCTCGGGTATCGCACCGCACAGCCTACTTCCACCTGGGGCACCTGGTGGAAGTGAACGAGACCAACAAGGTATTCACCTCGCCGGAACATGAGCTGACCGAGTCCTACATCACCGGCCGTTTCGGCTGATTCCGGACCTGAGGAATTTTGGAGAAGAACAGTATGCCTACGAAGAAGGACGAAGTTTACGGGGATCACATCTCCCACAAGTTCAATAATGAACTGATGGAGCTCAAGACCGAGTTCCTGAAAATGGGTGGCATGGTCGAATCCCAGGTCGAGAACGCCATTCAGGCCCTGGTGGATGGCGATGGTCATCTGGCCGACGAAATCCGTGCCAACGACAAGAAAGTTGACCGGATGGAAGTGGAAATCGACGAGGAAGCCACCCTGATCATTGCCCGTCGCCAGCCGACGGCACGGGACCTGCGTCTGGTGATCTCGGTGATCAAGATGGTGGCCGACCTGGAGCGGGTTGGTGACGAGGCCAAGAAGATCGCCAAGCTTGCGATCAAGCTGCAGGAAGAGGGCCAGGCCCCGCGCGGCTACGTGGAAGTGCGCCACATCGGCACCCACGTGCTCAGCATGCTCCACGATGCGCTGGATGCTTTTGCCCGTCTGGATTCGGAGCAGGCATTGCGGATCATGAAGGAAGACAAGCGCGTCGACGAGGAATATCAGGCCGCGGCCCGTACCCTGCTGACGTTCATGATGGAAGACACCCGCAACATCTCACGGTGCATGTCCGTGATGTGGGTGCTTCGTGCCCTGGAGCGGGTGGGTGATCACGCATGCAACATCGCCGAGAACGTGATCTTCATGGTCAAAGGCGAGGACGTTCGTCATACGCCTGTGGAAGAGGCTGAGAAGGTGGTCGGCCGCTGATTTTTTGGCTTGGGAGGAGGGCCGCCGTGTGGTGCGGCTTTCCGAGACACGCTCGAGCCGTCCATGGTCGCTTGGCTTTCGCCATCCATGGCGAAAGACAGTCCCGGAAAACCGCACCACACGACGGCCAGCCAGAGCCAGGAGTCGGTCTGCTAATTTGCCGCAATTGATCAATGAGTCCCGGCGGGCAATTGCACCCAGGTTCGAGCAAGTGGGCCGGTAATGCTGTTTGGGACTATCTTTCGCCAGGGATGGCGAAAGCTAAGCGCGCATGGATGCCTTGAGCGTGTCCCAAACAGCATTACCGGACCGCTTGCCGGCACCCAAGCCTAAAAAATCAGGCCTGCTTCATTTTGTCGGTATACGGCGGCCAGCCCAAAGGTTTGCCGGCAAGAACGTGCAGGTGAATGTGGAAAACCGTCTGCCCTGAATTCTCCCCGCAGTTCATGACAACCCGGTAGCCGTCGTCGGCAAAGCCCTTTTCTTTGGCAATCTTCGCTGCCACCAGATACAGATGCCCCACCAGCTCCCGATCATCTTCGGTGATGTCGTTGATGGTGGCGATGGCTTTCTTGGGGATGACCAGGAAATGAACCGGCGCCTGGGGGTTGATGTCGCTGAAGGCGAGGGCGATGTCGTCTTCGTAGAGGATGTCCGCGGGAATTTCCCGGTTGATGATCTTGGTGAAAATCGTCTCTGACATGGTGGCTCCTTTTCGCGTGTCCTTGGGATTGTTGTTTGGCTTTAAAGCTGACTAAGGCCCGGAATCCGGGAAGCTATCTGCCTGACCACGGCCGGCAGGTCCTCATCGATGCCCATGGCGTAGCGGGCCACCCGGTTGCGGGCGAAGGGCAGGGCGCGGGCGGCGCCGAGGCCGAGGTTGCGCAGCAGGTGCACGGGTGGAATCCGGTTGCTGAACAGATGGTAGAACACATCCATGGTCAGCATCATTCTGCGATTTGCCGGCCGGCGCTGTTGCTCGTAGAGGTTCAGCCACTTCGGATTTGCCAGATCATCTCCAGCGCGTTTGGCTTCTTTCAGAGCCGACTGTAACGCCAGCGCATCCTGGAAGCCCAGGTTGACGCCCTGTCCGGCCAGGGGGTTGATGGTGTGGGCTGAATCACCGGCCAGGACAACTCGTCCAGAGTGATAGTGTTTGGCGTGCTGGCGGGCGATGGGGAACGAGGCTTTGCTGTCGATGTGGGTCAGCAAGGGCAAACTCGCGGGAAACGACGACTGGATCTCGCTCATCAGGGTGCTGTCGTCCAGGGTTTTCAGGCGAGCGAGCTCCTCGGGCGAATCGTACCAGACCAGGGAGCCCCAGCTTTCACCGGGATGTTCCGGGCCGGCCCTGTGCAGGGGCAGAAAGGCCCTTGGGCCAGACGGGTGGAAGCCCTGCCAGGTAATGTCCTCAACCGGCCCCTGATAGCGCACGGAGATGACCATCGCCTGCTGGTCGTACTGGTTTCGGGTGGTGCCGATGCCGGCCAGGTTGCGGACTCTGGATTGGGCACCGTCGGCGCCGACCACCAGGTTTGCTACCAGCTCGAAGCCATCATCCAGGGTGACGGTGGCTGCATCGCCAGCTTGTTCCAGTGAGGCAACACCCTGGCCGTGGAACAGGGATACCTGAAGGCATTCCTCGGCGGTTTGCCAGAGCGCCTGCTGAGTCACCGAGTTCTCGACGATGTGTCCCAGGTGGTGGGCGCCCAGCTCGGTGGCGTCGAATTGGACCTCAGCCAGTTTTCGGGGCACCAGATTCTGCAGTGGATAGCGGGTTTCATCCCACACGGCCAGTCGCTTATAGGGCGTCGCGCGCATCCCGAGGATGTGGTCCCAGGCGCCCAGGCTCTGAAGATAGCGCTCACTGCCGGCGCTCAAGGCAGAAACCCGGATGTCCGGCGCGCTATCCGGATCAAAGATGGGGGGCGGAGCCCGGTCGACGAGGGCAACGCGGAAGCCACTCTGGCCGAGGCCAGTGGCGAGGGCAGCGCCGACCATGCCGGCACCAACTACGACAATATCAAAGACTTGAGTCATATCGGTTTCCTGTCTGATGCCCTCAGTTTACGCGATGACGGCAGCCAGACAAGAGACCGGGATCAAGCCGGGATGAAAACCCTCAATAGCCCGCCATGCCTGATACCCGCGGCTCGAGAGCGTCGTCAGGCCTGCGACGGTTCTTGATCAGCCAGGCGGGCTTCTGGGCACCCGGTTTGTTGAATCCCTGGTTCAGGACCATGGGTTGTACCAGGGCCAGGAAATCCGAGGTTTTCATATGTACCGATTCGCTGTGGCTGCCTGCGGCGAACGCCAGCTCGGGCTGCTCTGTCAGTGCTTCGGCGCAATAGACGGTCATTCCGAACAGGTTGCCAAAGGGGGGCATGGCGCCTACCTCGCAATCCGGGAATCGATCCTGGAATTCCTGCTCGTCAGCGAGGTCAAGAAAGTCGGTGTCGAGGATGCGGGATAACCTGTCCCAGCGGATTCGCCAGGTGGCCGGCATCACCAGCATCGCCATTTTGCCATCCAGCTCAATGATCACCGTTTTAACGACACGGTCGCCGGCAATCTTGACGTGGTGGGCGAGTTCCTGGGCGGTAAATGCAGGAGGGTGGGAGAGGCACATGTACTCCACACCTGCCTCATCGAGGAATTCCTTCAACTGCTGTACCGGCATAGTGACAACCTCCTACCAGCAATGACAGCGTTCCGGAGCCTGTGTTGATTGGATTGCCTGGCCCCGATGGCCTGGCGGGGTCGGTAAACCCCGCCATTAATGGTCAGCTTAGTTGAGGTTACGCAGTTTGCGAGTAACCGGATGTATCAATGAGAAACCGGTCGCGAATCTCAGTCGGTTTTAATCATATGCACATCGCGCTGGGGGAACGGAATGCTGATGCCCTCGGCGTCGAATGCTTTCTTCACTTTCTCATGCATGTCCCAGTAGAAGGGCCAGAGGTCACCGGACTTGGTCCAGGCCCGAACGGTCAGATCGACGGAGCTTTCGCCGAGGGCACCAACAACGATCAGCGGCTCGGGGTCTTTCAGTGCGCGCTCGTCTTCCTCAATGAGGCGCTTGCAGACGGCCTTGGCCTTGTCGATGTCATCCCCGTAGCCGATGCCGAAGCTCATGTCGCAGCGACGGGTTTCATAGGCGCTCAGGTTGGTCAGGCTGGCGTTGGCCAGTTGACCATTCGGGATCACAATCCGGCGGTTGTCGAAGGTGTCGACAATGGTGTAAAGAATCGAGATTTCCCGGACAGAGCCCAGATAGCCCTGGGCGTCGATCACGTCTCCAACCTTGAACGGCTTGAAAATCAGGATCAGTACGCCGCCGGCGAAATTGGCGAGACTGCCCTGCAGTGCCAGACCCACAGCCAGGCCGGCAGCACCGATAATGGCAATGAACGACGTGGTGGCGATTCCAACCATTGAGGCCACGGAGATCAGCAGCAGAATCTTGAGAATTGCGCTGATCAGGCCGCAAAGAAACCGGTTCAGTGTGGGGTCTTTTTTGCCCAGCTTGTTGTCGAGGACACCAACAAAACGATTGATCAGCCACATGCCCACAATTAATGTGACAATCGCCAGCACCACCTTGGGTGCGTAAGTCATGACCAGGGACATGGCCTGATTCATGAGTTCCGAGGCACCGCCTTCAGCGCCAAGTAGGTCTTCCATAAAGGACTCCTTGTTCGTTGGTATTTTTCATAAGTGTCGGATTAACGGACAAAATCCTGCAACAACGTGATTCGTCTACTTCTCTATATAGCAGACAAATGTCAGTGGTGTGTACTGCAGGCGCAATATTCAGTCAGGGCCTTACGCAACCGAGCTCGTGTTGGCCCAATCGAGAATGGTCTCGGGGCCTCCGCGGACAAGAATCCGGCCTTCTTTCTTGCCCAGTTGGTAGTCATACATGGGGTCGTAATAGTCCTGGAGTAGCGACTGGATCCAGGCGTTGTGGGCAGCGGTCTCTCCGGTGGCTTCCTGCTGCACGAGTGCCTGTTCCATCAGGCCGCGCAGCTGCTGGTGCCGTTCCCCGCCCAGGCGCTTGCGAATGCGGTCAATGGCGCTCAACAGGTAGTCCCGGAAATTCAGCCAGCCTGCTTCGGCGCCGTCCCGATCCACATAATCCGCAAACATTCCCTCGACATAGTCCTCGCGGATGATGGCAATGCGCTCCTCCATGGGTTGCTCAAGGATCAGCAGCGGTGACTCGGCCATGCGATTCTTTAGGGATTCGGGCAGGGCGCAACGTCCCACCAGGCGGCTTTCATCTTCCAGGTAAACCGGGCCCCCTTTGAAATGATGGGCTTTGAGCATGGCGACGGCCAGCCGGTTCTCGAAATCGATCTGTGAAGGCTGGGGTGTCACCTGTCGCCCGAAACTGGAACCCCGGTGGTTGGCCAGGCCTTCAAGATCCACCGGATTCGGCAGCTGTTGTAGAACCCGGGTTTTGCCGGTTCCGGTGCGCCCGCTGAGAATATGGAACTCGCCGGCTTCGATCTGCGCTTCCAGGCTGTCGATCAGGAATCGGCGCAATGCCTTGTAGCCGCCTTTCACCAGCGGGTAGTCAATGCCGGCATCCCGGATCCACTGCTGGGTGAGCCGAGAGCGCAGGCCACCCCGAAAACAGAACAGGTAGCCGTTCGGGTGGCGGGCGACAAAACGTTTCCAGGCTTCAATGCGCTGGGCCTTGATGTCACCGGACACCAGCTGGTGCCCCAGTTCAATCGCCTTGTCCTGGCCTTTTTCCTTGTAACAGATGCCGACCCGATGGCGCTCCTCATCGGTCATCAGGGGCGCGTTTTCGGTATTCGGAAAGCTGCCACGGCTGAACTCCACCGGTGCCCGGACGTCCATCAGCGGCACATCGTTCAGGAATAGGGAAAGGTAGTCGTCGGTGTCGGGTCTGCTTGCCATTTCAGCGGTAAACCAGTTGTCAGATGGAGGCGGCAGTATAGCGGAAATGGGGTTTTTCTGCTTGTCGCCGCCTGTTTCCCGGACTGGTCACGGGTACAATAACGCCTTCGTGAAAACCGAGGTTGGGTACCCCATGTCAGTGGACAGTCTGAATCAGCACCTGCGCAAAACCCTCTCCCGTGGCCGGGTGGCCGTTTCCCGTCCTGCCGGCTGTGAGCGCATTGCCTTGTACCTCTTTGACCCAACCGTGCTCGAAGGGCCGTTATCGCACGACGAGGCTCAGGCGGTGGTTGCCGAACCTGCCTACTGGTCTTTCTGCTGGGCCAGCGGCCAGGTGCTGGCCAACTGGATTCTGGACAATCCTTATTGGGTTGAAGGCAGGCGCGTCCTGGATTTTGGCTCCGGATCCGGAATCGTCGCTGTCGCGGCGGCAATGGCCGGAGCAAGGCAAGCCATCGCCTGTGACATTGATCCGGCAGCGCTGGACGCGGCCAATGCGAATGCGGCTCTCAATGGTGTTTCCGTTGGCCTTTGCCGTGACTGGGCAGCCCGACCGAGGGATCTGGATGTCGTGACGGCGGCGGATGTGCTCTACGATCCGGAAAACCGGCCGTTGCTCGGCGTTTTCCGCGAGGCGGCACCCCGGGTGCTACTGGCGGATTCGCGGATAAAGGTGTTGGGTGAAAGTGCCTATCACCGCCAGACAACGATTGAGGCGCGGACCTGGCCGGATCTTAACGAATTCGAGGAGTTCAATCAGGTTCGTATCTACCTGGCCGACAATAACCAGTGATGCACTGGAGGGGGTGAGAAAAAAGAGGGTATAAAAAATAAAGGGCAACCATACGGTTACCCTTTCTCGGAACAGGTCGGCGCATCCTTGCGCATTGGGCAACAGCCGTGTTGCGAGATCCTTGAGCCACTCCGTGGTGCCGGCATCCGAGCCGGCTATCCGAATAGTTATCCCTTAAGCGAGGCGTCCTTGTGTCCTTACCTCTCCCTGCAGTCCGTGCCGGGGTGCATCCAGTGCGTCGTCCTTTTCCCTGTCATCCTTGACGACAACAATATACCAACTGGATTCTGACAAACGTGTGAACTGTGCACGCGTCGAAAGAGATGTCAGTTTGGGTGTATCCAATAAAATAAAGTTATCAGTGAGTTAGCTTTTCTCTAAAGAGTTTCTGGAACTCCCGCGCACGCAACGTAACTGCAAGATCTCACGCCTTTGTGAGAGATATCTCACAGCGATTCTGGCGAATTTCGCAAATCCGGTTTTCCGGCGTTTCGGATGCCAGGCCAGGGAAGAAGTCCGATGGCAATGCCTGCGCCGTCCGCAGCCAGATCGGCCAGGGAAAATTCCCGATAGGGCAGGGTTGCCTGGATAAGCTCAATGCCAAGACCAAAGCCCAGCAAGGCCGGTGCAAACCAGATTGCCCGGAGCTCCGGCCAGGCCAAGCGGGTCAGGATGGTGAGCTCAAGGAAGGCGATCAGGTGATTCACCTTATCGTTCGACGATGAGGGTATGGGGTGAGGGCTGTCGGTTGTCGCAAGAAACCCGATGGCCAACACGGAAACCACAAAGGCTGCCTGCCAGAGGGGACGATATTGCAGCAGGCTGGTCAGTTGTTGTTTCAATGTATCCATCGGGGAAGTCACTGAGCGTTCTCGGGCTGTGGGAATGTTGCCAACATGATATGCTTTGCGCCCCGTCATTGTCATTGAAGCGGAGGTCCTGCCAGCTATGCTCAAGGGTAATTTTTTTCGTGGACTGGGCTACCTGGGTGAGGGTTTCCGCCTGATTCGTCAGCCCGGTCTTCGGCTGTTCGTCATCATTCCACTGGTTATCAATATTCTGCTCTTCGGATTGCTTTTCTTCTTTATGGGAGAGCTGTTCGCAGGCCTGATCGCCGCCGCGATGTCGTGGTTACCGGACTGGGCGTGGCTTCAGGCACTGGATTGGCTGTTCTGGATTCTGTATGGCGCGGTCATCGTACTGATGCTCGCCTACGGCTTTGTGATCGTAGCCAATCTGATTGGTTCCCCTTTCTACGGTTATCTTGCCGAGTTGACGGAAAAGCATCTGACCGGTCAGGAGGTGAACACCGACGACAGCTGGGCTGCCATCATCAAGGACATTCCCCGCGCACTCTGGCGCGAGGTTCAGAAAATTCTGTATTACCTGCCGCGGGCCATCGGTCTGCTTATTATCGGCCTGATACCGGTTGTTAACCTGGTTGCCGCCGTTCTCTGGTTTCTTTTCAACAGCTGGATGATGGCCCTGCAATATGTGGACTATCCCGCAGACAACCATAAGGTCAGTTTCCCGGCCTTGCGGCGGTTGCTGGGTGACACGCGGTTGTCTGCCTTCGGGTTTGGCCTGCCGGTTGCGTTGGCTGCCATGGTGCCGGTGCTGAACTTGTTTGTGGTGCCGGCGGCGGTGTGCGGGGCAACGGCTTACTGGGTGCGTGAGAACGGCGCCACAAGAACTTAATTGGTCTGGAGGTTTCTTGGATACATCGGAATTTGTTATTGGTCAGCGTTGGGTCAGCCACAGTGATACCGGCCTGGGGCTCGGGATCGTCACGGATATCTCCGGGCGCCGGGTGACCCTCGGGTTTCCCGCCGCCGATGAGGAGCGCACCTACGCGATTGATAACGCCCCGCTGTCCCGCATCATCTATCAGTTGGGGGAAGAGATTGAGACCTTCGGTGGCGAGCGGTACACCGTCCGTGCGGTTGAGGACAGGGGCGGTGTGCTCATGTATCACGGGGACGACGGCACCGATCTGCACGAAATTTCCGAGGTGAAACTCGCCGGGTCCGTGAATTTTTCAGCACCGCACCAGCGGCTGTTCGCGGGCCAGTTCGATCGCAACGGCGCTTTTCGGCTGAGGTTTGCCACGCTTCAGCACATGAACCGGCTGCGGGCGTCCCCCGCCCAGGGGCTGATCGGCGCTCGCACCCAACACCTGCCGCACCAGATCTACATTGCCCATGAAGTTGCCCGGCGGCATGCGCCACGGGTGCTCCTGGCCGATGAAGTCGGCCTCGGCAAAACCATCGAGGCGGGGCTGATCCTCCACTACCAGTTGCACACCGGCCGGGCAAAACGTGCCCTGATCGTGGTGCCGGATTCCCTCACCCATCAATGGCTGGTGGAAATGCTTCGCCGCTTCAATCTGCGATTCTCCATAGTGGATCAGGGTCGTTACGATGCTCTGAAAGAGCAGGAAAGCGACGTTGATGCGCTGGTTAACCATATTTTTGGCGATGAAGATGCGGTTAACCCCTTCGAGAACGAGCAGTTGGTGCTCTGCAGTCTCGACTTTCTGAAGCAAAGCCAGAAGGCGCAGGACGATGCCCTCAAGGCTGACTGGGACCTGATGATTGTGGATGAGGCCCATCATCTTGCGTGGAGCCCTGAAGAGGTCAGCCCGGAATACCGGATCGTTGAGGAACTGTCGGCGGTCAGCCGCGGCCTGCTGTTGCTGACAGCAACGCCCGAGCAGGTGGGTATCGCCAGTCACTTTGCCCGCCTGCGGCTTCTCGATCCGGCCCGTTTCCATGATCTGGAAACCTTCCGCAAAGAAGAGCAGCAGTACGAAGCCATCAACAGTGTCGTCCGACGGCTACAGGATGAAGATTCCGATATCAGCGAGGGCGATCAGAAACTGCTGCGGGAATGGTTGGGTGAAGAGCTGGGCCAGTTGCTTGCCGGTGACAATCCGCGACAATCGGTGATCGATGCCCTGCTGGACCGGCATGGTACCGGTCGCGTGCTGTTCCGTAATACCCGAGCGGCCATCCAGGGATTTCCCGAGCGCCGTCCCGTTTCTGAGCCATTGCCGTGCCCGGCCATGTACGAAGGGCAGGCCTCGGGTATTCAGGGGTTGACCCCGGAGCAACTGGTGCCCGAGGAGCAGTGGCTGGCGGACGATCCCCGGGTTGAATGGCTTGAGAAAAAGCTGGTTGGCCTGCGCCCGGCCAAAGTGGTGGTTATCTGTGCCAGTGCCCAGACCGCCATGGCCCTCGAGCATTACCTCCAGCTGCGGGCCGGTATCCGCAGTGCTGCTTTCCATGAACATTTGAGCCTGATCGAGCGTGATCGTGCCGCCGCCTATTTCGCCGACACGGAGCAGGGTGCCCAGGCGCTGATCTGCTCTGAAATCGGCAGCGAAGGCCGCAATTTCCAGTTTGCCCATCACCTCGTGCTGTTCGATCTGCCCGCAAACCCGGACTTGCTCGAGCAGCGCATCGGGCGACTGGACCGGATCGGTCAGACAGAAGCGATTGATATCCACGTGCCCTATCTGCGTGGCACCAGTCAGGAGGTGCAGTTCCGCTGGTTCCACGAGGGCCTGAACGCCTTTGCCGAAAGCTGCGCCGTGGGCGTTGCGGTTCAGGAAACGGTGCAGGCCCAGTGGCAGCAGGCTATTGATGGCGACCTTGATGTGGCTGATGGGCTGGTCAAAGCCTCCGCGGATGAAGCAAAGCGCCTGAAAACGCTGCTGCAGGCTGGCCGCGATGCCCTGATCGAGCTGAATTCCTGCCGCCCTGAGGTGGCAGAGGATCTGATCGCCGCCATCGAAGACGAAGAATCCGAGGCCCGGGTTCGGGATTACATGATGGAAGCTTTTGACATCCTCGGTGTGGATGTCGAAGACCATGCCGATCACTCCGACATTCTGCGACCCGGCGAGCAATACCAGGCCGGCCATGTCGCCGAATTGCCGGAAGACGGGATCACCGTGACCTGGGACCGACAGAATGCCCTCGAGCGGGAAGACCTGGCCTTCATGAGCTGGGAGCACCCGATGGTTACCGGGGTGATGGACTCGGTGACCAGTTCCGGCCTTGGCAAGGCTGCCCTTTCCAGTCTTTCGGTAAAGGCCCTGCCGCCCGGAACACTGTTGATGGAGGCCCTGTTTACCGTGCACTGCCCGGCACCGGAAGCTCTCCAGCTAACCCGTTACCTGCCGGTCTCGCCACTTCGGCTGCTGGTGGACGTGAATGGCAAGGAACTCTCGGGAGCGTTGCCCCACGACCGGCTTAACGAGATGTGCTCGAATATCCGGCGGCGCACGGCCCAGGCAATCGTTCCGCAGATCCGGCCGCAGGTCGAAACCATGGTAGATCACGTGGAGCGGTTGTCGGAGCCTCATCTGGAGCCCCTGAAGTCACAGGCGCTTGAGCAGTTGGAGGCCAGTTTCGAACCGGAAATCCGGCGGCTGGAAGCATTGCAAAAGGTGAATCCGGCAATTCGTGAGGAAGAAATCGACTTTTTCCGCGATCAGTTCGAGGCGGCAAAAGACGCCATCGGGCACGCCAGCCTGGCGTTGGAAGGCATTCGTGTGATCGTGACCGCATAATGCGAGGTGTGATCCCCGTAACTGGCTGACTATGCGGCATTTGCTGGTCAGCCCTCATCTGATGCGGTACCGTAAACGTAACGGTTTATAGTCTTCGACATTCCCGAACCATGGATGACAGAGAGAACCTATGATGACTTTCATACTGTTTATAGTGGCACTGGCTGGCCTGCTGATTGTGATGCGGCGCGAGTCCGGTGCAACCTCCGCGATCGGCGTGATGGCCATTACCGGCCTGCTGTCGCTGATTTTTGCCTCTGGTTGGCTGGCCCTGGTTTTGTTTGTTGGTGCCGCTGTAACCGCTGCCGCGGGCCTGCCCGGGTTTCGCCAAAGCTGGCTGACACCCCGCATTTTTGCGATGTTCAAGAAAGTCGCACCGAAGGTTTCCGATACAGAGAAGGTGGCACTCGAAGCAGGGACCGTCGGCTGGGACGGCGAACTGTTCACTGGTCGGCCTGACTGGCACAACCTGCTGATAAACCGTAATACGGGCCTGAGCGAGGAAGAGCAGGCCTTTGTCGACAACCAGTGCGTCCAGGCGATTTCCATGTGTAACACCTGGGACGTGGCGGTTGAGCGGGCTGATCTGCCCAAAGAACTGTGGGACTTCCTCAAGAAGGAAGGCTTTTTCGGGATGATCATTCCCAAGGAATACGGCGGTCTCGAATTCTCTGCCAAGGCGCAGTCTGCAGTTCTGCAAAAACTGGCGTCCAATGAGTCGCTCATGGTGTCTGTGGGCGTGCCCAATTCCCTCGGTCCTGGCGAGTTGCTCGTCAAGTACGGCACCGAGGAACAGAAAAACCATTACCTGCCAAGGCTTGCTGACGGTCGTGAAATTCCATGTTTCGGTCTGACTGGACCAAGGGCTGGTTCGGATGCTACGTCGCTTCCGGATACCGGTATCGTTTGCAAGCAGAAAGTCGATGGCAAGGAAGTTGTTGGTATCCGGCTCAATTTTGAGAAGCGCTGGATCACCCTGGCGCCCATCGCCACGGTTGTTGGTCTTGCCTTCCGCATGTTTGACCCGGACGGGCTCCTGGGCGAAACAGAAGACTATGGTATTACCTGCGCACTGATCCCCAGGAACACCAAAGGCATGGAAATCGGCCGTCGTCATTGCCCGATTGGTAGCCCGTTCCTGAATGGCCCGATCAAGGGTAAGGACGTCTTCATTCCGCTGGACTACATCATCGGTGGCGTGGATATGGCCGGTCAGGGCTGGCGTATGCTGGTTGAGTGCCTCTCGGTAGGTCGCTGCATCACCTTGCCGTCCGGTGCGGCCGGGGCCGCTGCGTCTGCCGTTGGCACCGCTGGTGGTTTCACCCGTATCCGCCGTCAGTTCAATACGCCGGTGGCTGATATGGAAGGTGTGCAGGAGCCGCTGGCCCGAATCGCCGCCAAGACCTATATCTCCCAGGCAGCTGTAAACCACACTGCCAATATGATTGATAAAGGTGAGAAGCCGGCAGTGCCGTCTGCAATCCTTAAATACCACCTTACCGAGTTCCAGCGCGGTGTATTGACCGATGCCATGGACGTTCACGGTGGCAAGACCGTGACACTCGGCCCGCGCAACTACCTGGGCATAGGCTACAGTGGTGCTGCTGTTTCGATCACTGTTGAGGGTGCCAACATCATGACCCGCAGCCTGATGATCTTCGGTCAGGGCGCCATTCGCTGCCATCCTTATGTGCTCAAGGAACTGGCGGCCAAGGACAACGATGATATCAACGCGTTTGACGATGCTTTCTTCGGCCACGCCGGCCTGATTTTCGGCAATGCCGCCCGCGCCTTCACCCAGGCTCTGGGTCTTGGTCGGGCAGACGTGCCGTTTGACAGTTCCAGTCGCAAGTACGCGCAGGCTGTTGCCCGCTTCAGCGCGGCCTTTGGGCTGTGCTCCGATGCGGCGATGACAACACTGGGTAGCGAACTGAAAATGCGGGAGCTTATCTCTGCACGACTGGGGGATATGCTGTCCAACCTGTACCTCGCTTCCATGGTGCTCAAGAACTGGCACGAGACTCAGCCGGTAGAGGGTGAGAAGGAAGTAATGGAGTACAGTCTGGGCTTGCTGCTGCATCGCACTGAAAACGCCCTGGACGAGTTCCTCCAGAACCTGCCGAATCGCGCCGTTGCGCTGGTTCTGCGCGGCGTTACGATGCCGCTCGGCCGGCGTTGGGGCAGCCCGCAGGATGACCTTGCACGCAAATTGGCTCGTGCAATATCCACCGACACGCCTATCCGCAATAAGCTGATTGCCAGTGTCTGGCATACCAATGGCGAGGGCACCGTGGAGAATCCGGTAGCTCGCTACAACGGTCTGCTGAAGGATTATGACAAGGCAGAGCAGCTTTACCGGAAAGCGACCAAGGCCTACGCCAAGGGTGAATTGCCGATGACCGCCTTGCATCCGGAAGAGCGGTTTGAGGCGGCCCTGAAGGCTGGTATCTATACCAAGGAAGAGGCCGATTTCATGCGCCAGTATGAGACCGTTGTACTCGAGATGCTGACGGTCGATGACTTCCCGTTTGATGAGTTTGCGCGCAACAAGGAGACGGTGATTGATCACAACCCTGCCTGACAGGAGACAGCCCTGACATGTGGTTGTCGTTCGTTGCCGTGAGTGTTGGCGCCGTTATCGGCGCCAACCTTCGTTGGGCTCTGGGGTTGTGGCTGAACACGACATACCATGCCGTTCCCTACGGAACGTTGGTTGCCAATCTCAGTGGTGGTTGGCTGATCGGGCTGCTGATCGGTTACTTCAGTCATGGCACCACACTGGCACCGGAATGGCGACTCTTTGCCATAACCGGATTGTGCGGTGCCCTGACCACCTTTTCGACATTTTCACTCGAGATGTTTGCTGCAATCCAGGACGGCAAGTGGGCCATGGCCATCACCGGTATTCTTGCCCATGTTGTCGGCTCCATCCTTATGACTGCACTGGGAATTTACACCTTTGGCCTGGTGAAGGGCTGATGGGTACCACTACCTACATATTTTCTTGAAAATGCCCTTGGCAAGCCTCGGATTCAGGAGTAGAGTTGAAGTTGTAGGAAAGATTCAGTAAAGCATTTCATGAATAAGACGTACTCCGCAGTTAGTAGTGACCGTCCTGTTTTTGATTCCGCGAGTTCTGTATTTCCGTAAAACGTCGACCTTGCACCACGAAGGTGTGTGGCGGCAGATAATATGATTGATTTCAGGAAGTTTAAGTATGTCTACTACTACCGGTACTGTTAAGTTCTTCAACGAAGCAAAAGGCTTTGGCTTTATCACTCGTGAAGGCGGCCCGGACGTTTTTGTTCACTACAGCGCTATTCAGGGCAGCGGTTTCAAAACTCTGGCAGAAGGCCAGCAGGTTGAGTTCACCGTTACCCAGGGCCAGAAAGGTCCTCAGGCGGAGAACGTTGTTGCCCTGTAATCCCTGATGGATTCGGCAATAACCGCCAAAAAGGCAGCTTCGGCTGCCTTTTTTAATGGCTGAAAAACGCCTGGCAAGGTGGCACGCTTTTGTCATTTTCCCATCATTGTGTAATCTTTACCGACCTGCTGCTCGTTTAACCGGAAGTCGAGATCTCCAGGAATCATTACATGCTCCGACTGCTCAAGGCCGCCTGGATCCTGTTCTGGGCCATACTGCTCACCCTGATTCTGTTCTTTCCGATTGTCATTGCAGCCCTTTTCGGGAAGCGAGGGGACGCAGCGTTCCGCGGCACCCAGATCTATGCATGGATTATCCTGAAAGTTTGCGGTATCCGGCTCAAGGTGCGTGGCAGGGAAAACATCCAGCCCGGTCAGCGTTATGTGATTCTGAGCAACCATACCTCCTATTTTGATCCCCCGGCACTGGTGCTCGCCCTTGGTCTGCAATATCGATGGGTGATCAAGAAGGAATTGCGCAAGGTGCCTCTGTTCGGATTGGCACTGGAGACCTCCCGGAACCTGTTTATCGACCGGTCCAAGGGCACCGATGCGCTGGAGAGCATCAAGAGCGGTGTTCAACAGCTTCCCAGTGGCACCAGCATACTGATTTTTCCGGAGGGTACCCGCTCGTGGGATGGCAAGTTGCTGCCCTTCAAGAAGGGTGGTTTTGTTATCGCCAAAGACGGTGAGCTTCCGATCCTTCCCGTAACTATCTGCGGTTCTCACCAGCGTTTGCCGAAGGGCACTGCGGCGTTCGGGCGTGGTGATATTGAAATCGTCATCCACCCTCCGATGGCGTCCGGGGCGTTGCCGCTGGATGATCTGATGACAGACGTTCGCAACAGCATTGCATCGTCCCTCTGAAACAAAAGAACCCGGCCGTCGGACCGGGTTCCGGTGGTCAGCTCACGGTGTTACCGGGCGAAAATAGCCTCGTAGAAACGCATGGTTCCCTCCCAGGAGCGGGCGGCGGCCTCTGCGTCATAACCTATCGGCATGCCGAACTCCTCGGCGACCCTGTCAGCGCCAGGATTGGTGAATGAGTGCAGCACGCCGGGGAAGCTCACCAGGGTGAGATCAACTTCTGCGTCCTGCATCTCCTTCACGAGGCCGGCGACCTGGTCTGAGGGAACCATCTTGTCTGCACCACCGGTATACACCTGAACCCTGGCCTTCACTGTTCCTGCTTCGGCGGTTAGGGGGCTGCCAAGCGCACCGTGGTAGCTGACGACGCCATCCAGATCCACACCCATACGTGCCATGTTCAGAACAACCGCGCCGCCGAAGCAGTAGCCTTGTGCAGCGATGCGGGAAGCATCAACGCTTTCATGGTTTTGCAGAATCTCCATCGCCTTCATGAAGCGCGCCTTGACGCGCTGCATGTCCTTGGTCGCTTCCTGCATGAACTTCTGGGCGGTGTCAGGGTGGTCTGCTTGCTTGCCAGAACCATACATATCCAGGGCAAACGCGGTGTAGCCGGCAGCGGCAAGCCGCTCTGCCTGCTCCCGGGCGAATTCGTTGTGGCCCCACCACTCATGGACCACCAGAACGCCCGGGCGCTTCTCTTCGAATTCGTCATCCCAGGCCATATAGCCGGTAAAGGTGGTTTCACCGACCTTGTATTCAACGGTCTTGGTTTGCATCTCTGCCAGTACCTGTGTGCTTGCCAGAGTGAGTGACAGGGCTGCGGCGGTCGCCGCTGTTTTCACGGTTGTCATGATCTGTCCTGCTCCATGTGGGTCGAATTGTCTTATCAATCCAGTATAGGACCTTTTGACTACACTACAGTCAGACACTCGCAAATCCCGAATGATCTGGAGGTTGTGTATGAAAATCGGTGTGCCCAGGGAGATCAAGAACCGCGAATACCGGGTAGGCATGACACCCGCTGCCGTTCACGAGCTGTGCGGCCACAATCATGACGTGTTTGTGGAGACCGGAGCTGGCCTCGCCATCGGCTTTTCCGACGAGGATTATCGGCAGGCCGGGGCGCGAATTCTTGAGACTGCCAGGAAGGTTTTCGATACGGCAGAGTTAATCGTCAAGGTAAAGGAGCCCCAGGCCGAAGAGCGGGCCATGCTGAAGCCGGAACACACGCTTTTCACCTATCTGCATCTGGCCCCGGACAAAGCGCAGACGGACGACCTGGTGAAGTCCGGCGCTACCTGCATTGCCTATGAGACAGTGACCGACCATGGAGGGCATTTGCCCCTGCTAGCGCCGATGTCGGAAGTCGCCGGGCGCATGTCGATCCAGGCCGGTGCCCATTGCCTGGAGAAAGCCATGGGCGGTCGCGGCGTGCTATTGGGCGGCGTACCCGGTGTCAGTCCGGCGCGGGTAGCGGTCGTTGGTGGCGGAGTTGTCGGCCAGAATGCGATTGCCATGGCGGTTGGGTTGGGTGCTCAGGTCACGGTTCTGGACCGCAACATGGACGTACTCAGACACCTGGACCATCTCTACGGCAACCGCATAATAACCCTGTTTTCAACGGCCCAGACTCTCGATCAGGCGGTGACGGAATCCGATCTTGTCATCGGCAGTGTGCTCATCCCGGGGGCCTCAGCGCCCAAGCTGATTACCCGCGACATGATCCGCCGGATGCCGGAGGGAAGCGTCATCGTGGATGTTGCCATTGATCAGGGTGGCTGTGCCGAAACTTCCCGGGCCACGACGCACGACGACCCCACGTATATTGTTGATGGTGTGGTACATTACTGCGTGGCGAATATGCCGGGTGCCGTTGCGCGTACGTCTACTCTGGCGCTGAATAACGTCACCTTGCCTTTTGTGGCGGCCCTGGCCAATAAGGGTCCGGATCGGGCGATGAAGGAAGATCAACACCTCAGGGCCGGGCTGAACGTGGCCGCTGGCAAGGTGACCTACAGGGAAGTGGCAGAAGCGACCGGGCACCCATACACCAACCCTGAATCCCTGTTGGGATCCTGAGTGTGAAATCCTCGGAGAAACCATGAAACTGATCGGATCCACTACTTCACCTTACGTTCGGCGCATTCGTATCCTGCTGGATGAAGAACCCTATGAGTTCGTCAATCTCAATATCTATGGTGAAGGCCGGGACGAGCTGCGGCGTAACAATCCGACCCTGAAAATTCCGGTACTCGAAGACGGTGGCAAGGAGATCTATGATTCCCGGATTATCGCCCGTTACATCAGTGCCAAACAGGGCCGCGATCCGCTGACCTGGGACCAGGAAAACCAGCTGACCATGATCGACGGCGCCAATGACTCGGCGGTCACCATGCTGCTCTCGGAGAAGTCCGGAATCGATACCGGCGATGACCTGATGTTCTACAACCTTCAGCGTGAACGCATCATGACGACCTTGCGCACGCTGTCGGCAATGGCGGAAGAGGGTCAGTTCGAGGAATGGAATTATCCGGCCATCTGTCTGTACTGCCTGGTGGACTGGCTGGATTTCAGGGATCTGGTGGACTTTTCCGGTGTGGAGAGCCTGTTGTCCTTCCGCGACAGCCACAGGGATTACCCGTGGGTTGCCGAGACCGATCCCCGCAATTCCTGATTCCGGGCGGCCGGCAATCGCCGGCCGCTTCCTCCAGCAAAAACTGAAAAAAACTTGTCCCGTCATCCTGCGTCATTTTGCTTTCGCAATCGCTGTTCTTGACTATAGTTAAGGTTAAGGAACAGCGTCTGATCTGCCGGTTACCGCGTTCCGTACGTATAAATACCAACAATAGAAGAGAGAGGGGGTCATCCATGCTCCTGTCACATGCGTTCGGTCTCTTTACCCATCCTGATGAAGAGTGGGCTTCCATACGAAAAGAACATGAAACTCCGCGCCGGGTTTATGTAACCTATGTGCTCATTCTGGCCGCGATAGCTCCGATTTGCGCCTACATATCGACGGCCTATTTCGGTTGGACGGTCGGTAATGAGCGGCTGATCAAGTTAACCGAGATCAGTGCAATGCAGCTCAGCGTGCTCACCTATCTGGCGATGCTCGTCGGCGTCTTCGCGCTGGGTTACGCCATCAACTGGATGGCAAGAACCTACGGCGCCAAGGAAGAACACGTGCCCTCAAACGGCATTGCCCTCGCAGCCTATTCCTGCACGCCCCTGTTTCTGGCGGGATTTGCCCTGCTGTACCCGGTGCCCTGGTTCAACGCTGCAGTGTTCCTCGCTGCTGCCTGTTACGGAGCCTATCTGATGTATGACGGGTTACCGATAGTCATGGGTATCGAGAAGGAGCGGGCCGTCATGTACGCCGGTGCGTTACTGACTGTGGCTCTGGTGATCCTGGTATCCACTCGGGTCGGGTCAGTCATTATCTGGAATATGGGAGTCGGGCCGGTATTCATCAGCGGATAGACCGGGTTTAAACGGGCCGCAAAAGGGGAGCCACTGGCTCCCCTTTTTTTATGGTTTCTGGTCCTCGCGGACGACTTGTCGTGATTTGCCATCCCCCTGTCGCAAATTGGCAATGCGTTCTTCACCAAGCCCGACTAGCTTCTTCATCTGGAGTAGAAACGGCGAAGGGTAGAGAAAGCCGAGACTACAAGGGACGAACACAGGGGAAGACATAACAATGAAACGACTGACACGACGGGATTTTCTGAAGGCATCAGCCATGGGTATGGGGGCCGTGGTGATTTCGACTGGCCTCGCAGGCTGTGTACTGGACAGCTCCGACAAGCGAACAATCAGTTTTACCCATGGAGTGGCCAGCGGCGACCCGCTTGCTGATGGTGTTATGCTCTGGACCAGGGCTGCGCCGGCGACCGGTTCGGCACCTGTCGGTGTCGCCTGGGAGGTGTCGACGGATGAGGGTTTCGAGAACCTAGTGCACTCCGGCACTGCAGAGGCCACTGAAGCCCATGACTTCACCGTCAAGGTGGATGTCCGCGGCCTGGCACCGGGGCAGAGCTACTATTACCGCTTTCAGACGACCGATCGGCAGTCACCGGTGGGCGTAACCCGTACCTTACCGGAAGGCGGTATCGAATCAGTGCGCCTGGCCGTGGTCTCCTGCGCGAATTATCCGGCCGGTTATTTCAACGTCTACCGGGAAATCAGTAAACAGAATGACCTGGATGCCGTGGTGCATCTGGGCGACTACATCTACGAATACAGCTCCGACAGCAGCAGTTATGCGGCACAGGATGCCCAGGCTCTGGGGAGGACCTTTTCTGAGGACAACAATCTTGAGCTGATTGAACTGGTGGACTATCGCAGACGTTACGCTGCATATCGGGCAGACCCGGATCTCCAGTCCCTGCATGCGAGAGTGCCGTTCATTGTGGTGTGGGACGACCACGAGGTGGCGAACGACGCCTGGGAAGAGGGAGCTGAAAACCACAACGAGGGCGAGGGCGATTTCACCCAGCGTAAGCTCAATGCCCTCAAGGCCTATTTTGAATGGATGCCGATCCGTCCTGTGTTCGAGGGCAGCGACGAGGCCATTTTCCGGACCCTCCGGTTCGGCAATCTGGTGGACCTGCACATGCTGGATACCCGCATTATCGGGCGCGACCAGCAACTGGACTACATGGACTACTTCACGGGAGAAGGGCTTGATGCCGTCCGCTTTACTGAGGATGTTGGCAGTCAGAACCGCACCCTGCTGGGCGCAGAGCAGCTGCTCTGGCTGCAGTCTTCCCTGAACTATTCCACCGCAACATGGCAGGTGTTGGGGCAGCAGGTACTGATGGGCCGAATGAATCTGCCTGCGGAGCTGTTGGTGGCCATTGCAACTGAGCAGTTTGACGGTCTGCCGGAAAAACTGGCGGAACTGGCCCAGCTCAAAGGCCGGGAGCTCCAGGGGGATCCGTCCCTGACTCCAGAGGAACTGGCACGCATCAACACGGTTGCCCCCTACAATCTCGACGCCTGGGATGGCTACCAATATGAACGGGAAGTGGTTCTGGGAACGGCCAAGGCGCTGAACAAGAACCTGGTTGTGCTGGCGGGGGATACCCATAACGCCTGGGCCAACAATCTGAAAGACATCCAGGGCGACCAGATTGGCGTGGAGTTCGCTACAGCGTCGGTTACATCACCCGGCCTGGAGGAGTATCTGGGCATTCCGGATGACATGATTCAGGGCGCGGAACAGGCCATTGGTCTGCTGGTGGATGACCTGGATTACCTGAACGTGAATCAGCGTGGCTACATGCTGGTGACCTTTACGCCGGAAGAAGCCCGGGCAGACTGGTATTTCGTGGACACCATCAAGTCAAAGGATTATCAGATCGACGCGAGCCGCACCGCTTCCCGGCGGGTATTGCCCGGTCCCGGAAATCGTACGGTGCAGGACACAAGCATAGGATAAGAAGTCCGACCGGTCCCCTGACCATTCTGTCTTTGATGCAGCGCAAACCACCCCGGGTGCTTTCCGGGGTTTAATGGGGTGTTGCAATGGCAGGGAGCTCTCAGGGGATGTCGGAATCGGTGGTCTTGAAAAACGGCGAGTGCGAGCAGCGGGAGCCGGAGTGGCATGTGCTTCAGTCCGCGGAAGCAAGACAGGAGCTCAAAGCAAGGGAGCCCCTGTCTGAGGATGAGATTCGCCAGCGCCTGGCCCGCCATGGCCCAAATGCTTTGCCGGAGGCTCGTGCAAAGGGGCCGTGGGCGAGACTGGGACGGCAACTCAAGAATTTCCTGATTTACGTACTGGCAGGGGCCGCCGTAATCACGGCGAGCCTGGGCCACTGGGTGGATGCTGGCGTCATTCTCGCCGTTGTTGTTATCCAGACGCTGGTGGGCTTCATTCAGGAGGGCAAGGCCGAGCAGGCCCTGTCGGCCATTCGCCACATGCTTGCGCCCAAAGCACGGGTCGTGCGGTCCGATGGCCAGCATCAGATAGATGCTGCCAATCTGGTTCCGGGCGATACGGTACTGTTGGAGCCTGGAGACCGGGTGCCCGCCGATCTGCGTCTGGAAAAATCCCACAACCTGAAAATCGATGAGGCCATTCTCACGGGTGAGTCCGAGGCTGTTGATAAATCAACAGGGTCGGTGGCTTCAGATGCTCCGTTGGGGGACCAGTCCGGGATGGCCTTCTCCGGCACCATGGTTGCGACCGGGACCGGCCGTGGCGTTGTGGTTCGAACCGGCGCGCGCACTGAGATCGGTCGAATTTCCGGACTCCTCGCCCAGACCACGACTCTGAAAACCCCCTTATTGGAGCAGATGGACAGGTTCGCCCGAATCCTTTCCATCATCGTGATTGCCGCCGGCATTGCGATTTTTGTTGGCGGAGCTGCATTCAGCGGTCTGCCATTCCGGGAATTGTTTATGGCAGTGGTTGGCCTCACCGTTGCCGCGATACCCGAGGGCTTACCAGCAATTCTCACCATTACCCTGGCCATCGGTGTGCGCCAGATGGCACGCCGGCAGGCCGTGGTTCGTCGTATGCCGGTTATCGAAACCCTGGGCGCGGTGTCGGTCATCTGTTCGGATAAAACCGGTACCCTGACCCGCAACGAAATGATGGTTACCCGGGCAGTCTTGTCTGGTTGCCGGCTGGAGGTGACCGGCGAGGGCTATGATTTCGCGGGTGCGTTGAACGCAGATCAGGGGCAGCCAATAGACTCCACCCTGCTGGACGAACTTGCCAGGGCCGCGGCTCTTTGTAACGACGCCCATGTCCACCATGATTCGGGAAAGGTCAGGATCACTGGCGATCCAATGGAGGCCGCGCTTTCCGTGTTTGCCCGCAAAGCCGGGTTTGATGTTGACGGCAGCGCCGCCGACTGGCCGCGGAAAGATGAGATTCCTTTCGATACCCAGAATCGCTTCATGGCGACGCTGAACCATGACCACCACGGTCATAGCGTGATTTACCTGAAAGGCGCGCCGGAGCGGATCCTGGATATGTGTAACAGCGAGGTTGCCGAATCCGGGGAAACCAGTGAACTGCGCCGGGATTTCTGGGAGCGGGTTATCACCGAGATGGCATCCGATGGTCTCAGAGTGCTGGCCCTGGCCCGGAAGCCCGCAGAACGTGGCATTGGCGAACTGGCCATTGAAGATCTTGAACAGGGTGCAGAACTGCTTGGTCTGGTTGGTTTGCTGGATCCGCCACGGCAGGAGGCCATTCGGGCCATTGCCGAGTGCCACGATGCCGGAATCCGGGTGAAGATGATTACCGGTGATCACGGGATCACGGCAGGCGCTATTGCCCGCAAGCTGGGCCTGAAAAATACCGAACGTGTTCTGACTGGTAAGGAATTGGACCAGTTGGATGATGATCAGCTTCGGGATCTTGTTGGTGAAGTGGATGTCTTTGCCCGGACCAGTCCGGAACACAAATTGAGACTGGTCACTGCGCTCCAGGCCCTGCATGGAGTTGTCGCCATGACCGGAGACGGGGTCAATGACGCACCGGCCCTCAAGCGGGCGGATGTGGGTATTGCCATGGGGGTGAAGGGCTCGGAAGCTGCGAGGGAAGCGTCTTCGGTGGTGTTGCTGGACGACAATTTTGCCAGTATTGCCGCAGCCGTGCGCGAGGGTCGAACTGTTTACACCAATCTTAAAAAAGGCATTGCCTTTGTGCTGCCCATTAACGGTGGGGAGTCTATCAGCCTCGTTACCGCCCTGTTGCTTGGGCTGACCCTGCCCATTTCGGCACTCCAGATTCTCTGGGTAAATATGGTCAGCTCTGTGGTTCTGGCCATGACCCTGGCGTTTGAACCCGCGGAACCCGATGTTATGAAGCATCCGCCAAGGGGGCGGAATGAGTCCCTGCTTCGGGGATTCGTGGTCTGGCGTGTGGTCTTCGTCTCGCTGCTGTTCCTTGTTGGCATTTTCGCTGCCTGGTACTGGGCCATGCATCACCATGGTGATGAGAGCACTGCCCGGACCCTTGCGGTTAACACGCTTGTGGCAATGGAGATGTTTTACCTGTTTGCGGTGCGATACCTGGATTCAGCGTCAATTACCCTGCGAGGGGTGTTGGGTACGCCGATCGTCCTGTTGGCCGTTGCCGCAGTCATTGCATTGCAACTGCTGTTTACTTATGCGCCCTGGTTCAACGAGACCTTCGGCACCCAGGCGCTGAGCTTTGAAATGCTCGGGTTTGCAGCGGCGTCCGGCGTGGTGGTTCTGGTGATTCTCGAAATCGAGACGGTTGTCAGAAGGCGTTTGCTCAGGGCAGGCCCCGGGTAATCACTGCAGGATCGCCCCGGCCCTCCACCGCGGCCAGCTCCGCGCTGGAAAGCCATTCGCCCGGGGGTTTGTCCATAACACTGGCACAGGCGGCCAGGGCATGGCCCCAGGAACAACCGTTGGCAAACAGCATGCCTGCCTCGTTCAATGTGCCGCCGCGGTTGATGTAGCCCAGAACTCGGGCCTGTGATGGTTCCGGAAACAGTGGATAGAGGTGGCCCCGGAAGACCTCCGGCCTCATGTGTGTGAGGGCAACCCGTCTGCGAATGCGGTGGGGGAACAGGCGCTCTCTTTCAAATTCCGACAGGCATACCTGTGCTTCCATGGTGTCCCTTGGCTGGCGGAACCTGCCGGGTTCCTGGATATAGACCAGGCGGAAGGGGGTGCCCGTTTCCCGCAGGCGTTCACACGCCCTAATGGACTCGGATAACTGATAGGCGCCATTAGCCATGAGCAGCAACGGCTCGCCGGCAGAGGTGTCCTCGTCCACCACAAGGGCTCCATGCCTGGCCAGTAGTTCTGCTTCCCGGGTGTCAAAGACACAGGGGCGATCCCGTTTGGGGACCACCATACAGGTAATCTTGCCCCTATCACTGAACACCGATGGTAGCGTTGCCAGGGTGCTGTTGTAGTCCGCCGGAAACAGCACCCGGGACACGTCGTTCATTTCTGCGAGCATGCTTTCGCAAAAGGTGGTGTCCTGGTGGGATTGCTCGTTCTTGCCGTTTTCCCAGGTATGTGAGGTTGCAATAACCGGCAGGCCAAGCCAGCGCGCCGGTCGGCCCACTTCTTTCTGGTGCCGGGCAAAGATCAGTTCCTGGCGAATGGCACCAAGCATCTTTACGCAGAATGCCTCATAGCTGGCGACCAGATTCAGGCCCGCCTTGTTGGCCAGGCAAGCCGATACCACGGCTTCTTCGTTAAGTGCGGTGATGATTTTGCCGTGCACCGACTCCTGATCGTTTTCGGGATCGTTCACGCGGTGCTTCAGATCATGCAGCACTCCGCCGAGACGATTGCTAGCCAGCTCGTCCGGATTGCCTACTCGGGCCCTGAGGCCCGGGTTCTGAGCAACCAGAGCACGGAAGAAATCATCCACGGCCTTCATTGGCGAGGTGCATTCCGGGTTGGCCGGAAGTCGGGGGATCACTGGATCCGGGGGATTGCGGGTCGCGAGGGCATGATCACGCTCAAGTGGGCGTGATTGCCCGGCGTGTTGGTTCAGGTGAGCGATAGCGTTTTGAAGCTGATCCGGAGCCACCCACAATCTGGCGGCATGCTCGTTAAACAGCTCCCTGGCCCGGGCATCCATCCGCGGGTTCCCGGGCAGCGGCAGGTTGTGGGCTGCATTGCTGCTGGCGCCATAAAAACCATAGCCCTTGGTGGTCTCCGCAATGCCATAGGGTACACGAACGGGATAGCCGCTTTCGCCTTGAAGTGCGGCCTCGCCATTGGTGGCGAGCGCCTGCTCCATTTCATAGAGAGCACAGACAAAGGCGGCAGGATCGCGGCCATCAAAACGGAAGGGCACGAAGCCCCTGTGTTCAAGATGCGCTTCAAAACGTTCGAGACCCTCGCGGGTGCCCAGCTCGGTCCGCTGTTCGATGCGCCGTCCGTTGGCAATCATAACCGGCATCACCGCGCCGCAGTCCTCAGCCCGCCACCAGCGGGGAACCCAGTCACTGCCGCGCTGCTCTTCGGCGGCTCCATCAGACAGAAAGGCCACCAGAGACTCACCCGGCAGGGGCATGTGGGCGTATTGCAGCTCGGCAAACCCGAGGTAACCACCTTCGAGAATGCCACCGGCGGTATGCGGATTGACGTGGCTGCCAAGGGGCGCGGCCATGGTACCGTCCGGCTTCTGGCGGTAACTGTAGAAATCGGAAACCAGAGTTGAGAGCCCGTCCGGCCCTCGATAACGCTCCGCCTGTTCCGGATGAAGGTTTCCGGTGAGGACATTCAGGGCGTCCACGGCTGCCACGCAGTGCCCCTGGCCCATCAGCCAGCTTCGTGTGCGTCCGGTCAGATTGTTCAGAGCCAGATAGCCGGCGTAGGCCGGCACCATGTTCAGTGCCCCGCCGGTGTGGCCTTCCGGATTGGTCTTGAAGTCCTGAGGCGCCAGGGGCTGGCCGGAAACATCAACCCGGCGGGCGTAGGTCATGTGGACTACCAGCCAGAGACCGGCACTGGTCAGCCTGTCCAGGTCGGCGAGTTTACGATAGACCGTGGCAGCATCGGGTTGGTGGCCGGCAGCAACCAGGTGCTCTGCCAGTACGCTGACCTGATGTTGCGTGGCTTCACTGTGCTGGATGACGCCATAACCATCGCACCAGCGCCGGAAATCCGGGCAGTCTGAAGCGGCGTGATTAACCGCTGCTGTTTGAATGGGTAATGGCATGAGATGCCTCCATGGCGTCAGTGTGTCCGGGAATTTTAAAACCACCGCTGTGAACTGCCCTTGATGCAGGTCAGTCGAAACTGCATCTTTCTGCAGACTGCTCCAAGCCAAGCGCTCCACCCGCCCGCGTGCAGGCTTGCTCGCCTGCCCGTTGCCGAAAGCCATGGTTTCTGAGAGTCTGTTCGAATAAGCCATCTGATAAGGAGACTCCCATGACGCAAGACAAGAATCAGGACAAGCGCCGGAAATATTCGGCCCCGGTTGTTGATGGCATTGGCAAATCCGCCAGCCGTGCCATGCTTCGGGCCGTCGGGTTTACCGATGAGGATTTCAAAAAGCCCCAGATCGGCATTGCGTCTACATGGAGTAACCTCACGCCCTGCAACATGCACATCAACCAATTGGCCGAAGAATCCGCCGCCGGTGCCGATGAGGCTGGCGGCAAGTCGCTGATCTTCAATACCATTACCATATCGGACGGCATTGCCAATGGTACCGAGGGCATGAAGTATTCCCTGGTGTCCAGGGAGGTGATCGCCGATTCCATCGAGACGGTGGCCGGTTGTGAAGGATTCGATGGCCTGGTGGCGATCGGCGGCTGCGACAAGAACATGCCCGGTTGCATGATGGGCCTGGCGCGTCTGAACCGACCGTCTGTGTTCGTGTATGGCGGGACCATCATGCCTGGCGAGAACCACACCGATATTATTTCCGTGTTTGAGGCTGTGGGTGCCCACGCCCGTGGTGATCTGGATCTGATTGAGGTGAAGCAGATAGAGGAAACCGCGATTCCGGGGCCAGGGTCCTGTGGTGGCATGTATACCGCCAACACCATGGCGTCTGCCATCGAGGCCATGGGCATGAGCCTGCCGGGCAGCTCCGCACAGAACGCAGTGTCGGAGACCAAGGCGGAGGATTGTCGTGGTGCCGGGGCTGCGGTGCTGAACCTGCTGGAGAAAGACATCAAACCCAGCGACATCATGACCCGGAAAGCCTTCGAAAACGCCATTACGGTCGTCATCGCCCTGGGCGGTTCCACCAATGCGGTACTGCATTTGCTGGCCATGGCCAGCACCGTCGGTGTCGATCTGGAGCTGGAAGACTTCGTCGAGATTGGCAAGCGGGTGCCGGTGCTGGCGGATCTGCGCCCGAGCGGCCACTACATGATGTCGGAGCTGGTGGCCATCGGCGGCATCCAGCCGCTGATGAAAATGTTGCTGGACCGCGGGCTGCTGCACGGTGACTGTCTTACGGTAACCGGCCAGACGCTTTCGGAGAACCTGGCTGATGTTGCCCCCTATCCGGAAGGGCAGGACATCATTCACGCCTTTGACAACCCGATCAAGGCGGACAGCCATCTACGGATCCTGTTCGGGAATCTCGCACCAACGGGAGCGGTGGCGAAGATTACCGGCAAGGAAGGCACTCACTTTACCGGCCGTGCCCGGGTATTCCATTCGGAAGAAGAAGCCCAGGAGCGGATTCTCGACGGCACGGTGGTGGCCGGCGATGTGCTGGTCATCCGCTACGAAGGCCCCAAAGGCGGACCGGGCATGCGGGAGATGCTGAGCCCCACCTCCGCGATTATGGGTAAGGGCCTGGGCAGCGATGTCGCGTTGATTACCGATGGCCGGTTTTCAGGGGGCAGCCACGGTTTCGTGGTTGGCCATATCACACCGGAAGCGGCCGAGGGCGGACCGATTGCGCTGGTCGAGGATGGCGACACCATTACCATTGATGCCGTCAGTAACCGGATTGAGCTGGATGTCTCGGATCAGGAACTGGAACGTCGTCGGCAGGCCTGGCAGGCTCCACCACCCCGTTTCACCCGAGGCACGCTGGCGAAGTATTCGCGAACCGTAAGTTCTGCCTCGAAAGGGGCAGTGACCGATCTGCCCTGATCTGATTGGAGCTCAGGTCTTCAGCTGTTCTGGCTTGCCCCAGTAGTATCCCTGGCCATACAGGCCGGGGAACTGCTGTAGCCAGGCGGCGATAGCTTCCTCCTCCACACCTTCGACCACGACATCCAGGTCCAGTGCCTCACCCAGGTCAAGCGCCGCTCGGAATATTCGCTGTCGGGCGGGTTGGGTGAGTATGTCGCTGAGAAAACTCCGGTCGATTTTTAACTCGTCCAGCTCGAACGTGGCAAGGGTTCCCAGCGACGAGTGCCCGGTTCCAAAATCATCGACGGCAATTCTGAAGCCACTTTGGCTCAGGGTCCGAATGACCTCCTGTGCCAAGGCTGTGTCAGCCATCATTGCTGTTTCGGTAATCTCCAGAATCAGGTCGGAAGGTTGTGCCCCATGGTGTTGCACAATAGCCTTCACCTTTTCAAGAAAGTCCGGATAGGTGAGATCGTTTGCAGAAATATTGACCGCAACGGCAATGTGGCCCCCGTGACGGGCCTTCAGGGCGCTCATATCTTCACAGACCCGGTCGACCACCCAGAGCGTAACGTGGTGAACCATCCCGACCTGTTCGGCTAACGGGATCCATCGATCCGGAGCAACCGTGCCGAAGTCCGGGTGTTGCCATCGGATCAGGGCTTCCAATGAAGCGATACGTGCGTCCTGTATTCGCACGGTTGGTTGGTATTCCAGCCAAATGCAGCCATTACCCAATGCCTCTTCGATATCCAGCATCAGCATTTGCTGCTGGTACTGCAAGTCTGCGATAGCCGGATCGTAAACCGTGAGGGGCTGATGCGTATCCAGGGCAGCAAAGCCAGCTGATGAAAGGATTTCTGACGCGTCGACCCCATGCTCCGGAGCATGAGCGATACCCACGGAAGGGCTCCAGGATAGCGAGAATCGGCCTTCGCGGAAGTTCTCTCCCAACCAGTTCATCAGTGCTTTCAGATTTTCCGGGTAAGTGTCCGGAGCATCGCTGTGGTAAAAGGCGAAGGCATGATTGCTGGTGTCAATGCTGGCGAGTGCATAGCCGTCAATCATGATCAACTGATCACCCATTATCCGTTTCAGGAATCCGTCGAGCTCCCACAGATAACTTCTGAGCAGATCCTCTGCCGTCCGATAGCCGAGGGCCTGCTCGATTTCGTTAAACCGGGTCAATTGAATCATGGCGACGGTGTAGGGCTGTTGTTGGCTATCAAGCTGATCCAATGACTCCTCAAGCATGGCCCGATTGGGTTTGCCGGTAACACTGTGGGTTTTGAGGAGTTGTTTGTAATTTTGTTCAACGTGAGATCGCAGCGTTTGTTCCTGGCGGGCCCGAATATCGGAAGCCAGCCTTTTTTTGCGCTCTTCCAATATCTGACGGCCAATGCCGCTGGTCAGTATCAGAGATGCGGCCGCTGCACCGATAAAGAATGCGGAATCGGTAAAGCTGTTCACCGGGGCCCAGCCGACAGTCCGTGCCGCCGAGATAACTGTACCCAGAAGAATGCAGAGCAGAGATAACGCAAAGTAGCGGGCATACACCTCGTGTCGGGCCTGCTTGAGAGTCAGGGCCAGAATCATTGAGCCACCGGTCAGGGCCAGTATCAGGAAGGAGTCCTGACCGACCAACGGAAGCCGCAATGGCATGGCCAGCAAATGTAAAAGGCCGAGCACACTCGTCGCATTCAGTAGCAGTCTCGGGAGTTTAGAGACCTGGATAAAGTTTGGCGTGATTTGGCAAAGTGAGATGAGGCAAAGGCAGAGGCTGATGTTCAGTAATGCGTTTACTTGCGGGAAGTCTGGCCAAATCAGCCAGAGCCCGAAGCCCTCCATGACAAGCTGCACGTGAATAACGGATAGCGTGAGAACGCCCAGCCAGGCCAGCCCGGGGAGCCTGAATTTCATCATAAAGCTGAGGTTCAGCAGCAGTGCAAAGACGAGGAGGCCAGTGATGAACGCCTTCCAGGTCATGGTACCTGCGATGCTGCTTACAACATTGTTCGGTTCCAGAATGCTGATGGGCAGCAGCGTGGGGCCGGCATTCTGAACCTCGAACAATAGTGTGGTCGTGCCCGCTGGTAATGAAACTGGCCAGATCCACGGTGGTAGCGAAATCAGCCGGTTACCGAACGGGTAAAGGTCTCCCATTACACGAAGCCGCTGGAAAACGCCGTTTTCATCGAGAATGGCGGGCCTGAGCCGGTCGATGTAGGGCGCGGATACAAGCGCCCACTGTTCGGTGTTTGTGGTTCCGGGGTTTTCCACCGTCACCTTGAAGGTGACGGGTCCGTTGTAATAGCCAATGCCGGAGTTCTCTGACGGGGCCGCTTGCCAGTTTTTCTGCCGCCAGTTTTCGTCGTCTATAATCTGTTCCAGAGGGGCAACCAGGTAGTCGATCTGCACAATGCGGGAGGACTGGGACGTTGACTCGGGCGAGTCGACTTGCGACAGCGGGGAAAGCGGATTTTCAGGCACATGGAGGAGGCTGGCGAGCAGACCGTATGCCATAGCAGCCATAAGAAACAGGAATGGCAGCCACCGTCGAAAAGGTGTCAGCCCGGATTGGGCTCTGAGTTGTGACAGCACGGCTTTTTCAGTCTGATGTGTGCTGTCATCCATATGAAGCGACGGTCCCACTAAGTAGTGTTTTCTGACTCGATGAATCAGGCAGAATTTTAATGGTTTTTCAGCTCACTTGCATTTGCTATGTGAAATTGGCGCAAGAAACTTTTCACCTGATCAAACAAGGCATTCGCTGGTATAGTTAGCCCTGATCATCATATCTGTAGAAGCCTGTTTCCGGACCGGTAGCGCGATGCATGAATAAATCACAGGATCTGTACAAATGAGACTCGCCGGCTTTTCCCCTTTCGTGATCTTGATGTTGCTCTGGCTGCCTGGATCACTTATGGCCCATCAAACGGGGGGCGAATCCCAAAAGCGGGACGCAGAAACAGACAGTGGGCCCAGGCTCGCTTCGGTGAATGCCGCGGTTGCCGTGGCTGGTGATAACGAGCTGATTTTCGGCAAGAATGCCGACCGGTCCGTACCCATTGCCTCTGTTACCAAAGTCATGACCGCGCTGGTCGTGCTGGAATCCGGCGAGCCGCTGGATGAATGGCTGACTTTTCATGAGCGGCATACGCCCGCCGCCGCCAACGCTTACAGTCGGATTCGCATCGACTCGGAGATGCGTCGTAAAGATGTACTGCGCATTGCGTTGATGTCCTCCGAAAACTTTGCCGCGTACACCCTTGCCCGCAACTATCCGGGCGGATTCGATGCCTTTATTGAGGCGATGAACGCCAAGGCCGCGGCCCTGGGAATGACCGGCACCCGGTTTGTTGATCCGACCGGGCTGTCGTCGGAGAATCTCTCAACCGCCGCGGATCTTGTGAAGCTTGTAAACGCTGCGGCTGACTATCCGGAAATCCAGGAATACTCCACCACCGGTTATTTCCGTGGGCAGTTCCGGCAGCCCCGTTACAGCCTGTCGTTCGGGAATACCAATGCCCTGGTGCATCGGGATAGCTGGGGGGTGGCCCTCAGCAAGACCGGCTACCTCTCCGAGGCCGGTCGCTGCCTGGTGATGATCTCAAAGATGAACGGCAAAGAGGTGGTGACCGTGCTGCTGGATTCCCTCGGTACCCGCTCGCCGATGGGCGATGCCGGACGGATAAAACGCTGGCTTGATACCGGAGCCAGGGGCTCGGTGGCCGCTGCCGCACGGCGCTACGAACAGGAAAAGAACGCGTCTTACGCGACCGCTGGTAACAGTACGGTCAGTGTGAACTGACACTGAAAGGAATCCCGTTATGATCCAGATCTTCACTACCGGTGGCACCATCGACAAGGTCTACTTCGATGCCAACAGCGAGTTCGAGGTAGGGCACAGCCTGATGCCGGAGCTGCTGTCTGAATCCAACATCCACGAGGGCTATCGCCTGCGGGAACTGCTGCGCAAGGACAGCCTTGAGATGACCGATGATGATCGCCAGCAGGTACTGGCGGCGGCCAGTGAATGCGATTGTGGCCGAATCATTATCACCCACGGCACGGATACCATGGCCGATACTGCGGCGGTGCTGTCCAGCCTGAAGGACAAGACCATCGTATTGACCGGCGCCATGCAGCCGGCCCGAATGCGCCGAACCGATGCGGTATTCAATGTTGGGTTTGCCTGGGCTGCGGTGCAGCTGCTGCCGCCGGGTGTGTATATCGCGATGAATGGTGAGATGTTCGAGGCTGGTGCAGTGCGCAAGAATCTCAAGGCGCAGCGTTTCGAGCGCACCTGAATGTCACGCCAGGCTGTCTCTTTCCTCGGCGGTCAGTTCCCGGTATTCGCCGGGCATTAGCGCATCATCCAGTTCGACCTGCCCGATACGGACACGATGAAGGGCTTCAACGTGGTTGCCAACGGCTGCTACCATGCGCTTGACCTGATGATAGCGCCCCTCCGAAATTGTCAGCTCAATGACCCTGGCGTCCACAATCTTTACCCGGGCTGGTCGCGTTGGCCTGGGATCATTATTCAGATCTACACCATGCTCCAGTTGCTTTGCCGCCGCTTCGCTCAGTGGTTCGTTCAGGGTTACCCGGTAAGTCTTGGGGCAGTCGGTTCGCGGTGAGGTGACCCGGTGGGACCACTGGCCATCTGTGGTCAGTAACAGCAGGCCGGTTGTGTCTGCATCCAGGCGCCCGGCAATATGGAGATGTCGGGTCATGTCTGCGGGCAACAGGTCCAGCGCTGTCGGATGGTCGCTGTCGGTCGTCGCGCTCACCACGCCTGTTGGCTTGTTCATCATCAGGTAGCGCTCGCCCGGGAGAATCAGAAGGGTGCCTGACAAGGCCACCCGTTCATCCCCGGCCAACCGGGTGTTGGCGCCCTTGCAGATTTGCTCATTGATCGTTACTTCCCCGCGGCCGATGGCCCGCTTGGCCTCTTTTCGGGAGAGCTCGGTGCTGTTGGCAATAAACTGGTCCAGTCGCATGGTATTCAGCAGCGTTGTCCCGGTGCCGGGGAGCTCAGACTGGCCAGGCAAAGCACCGGCGTTTCGCCAATCATTCGGGACCAGAGCAGCCCCAGGGCTTCGGTGCTTACCGGTGGGCGTGGGGTCCGAAAGCTCGCCGTGGGGTCGATGCCGCTGCCATTGCGGGTCGCCAGAACAAAGGTAAACGGGTGCGCGCCGGGGATGCCCAGCCGGATATCGGTGGCCGTGATGCGGTCGCCGGCCTGGTCGTAATCCAGGAAGCCACGGGTGAACCATTCGAGGCGCCGGGCCTCGGGCAGGTCCGAGACTTCGCTCGCCAGCTCCGGGCGGCGTGGAAAGTATTCAAGATTCAGAGGCGCATCGCCATCCAGAAAGCCGGTAACAATTTCTACCCGCTGATTACCCTGCATAGCCGTCGCCCGCCATAGCAGGGTGTTGAATGGCATGGGCTGAACCAGCAGGTCGGGGTTTTCCAGGCCGGCTTCCGCAAGCGCGGGTTGTACTCGCTGTGTCATCATTTGCTGGGCCAGAACACTCCAGCCCAGGTACAGGGTGGACAGTGCCAGTCCCGCAAGTAACGCCGTTTTGGCGGGCGGCCGGATCAGAAAAAACAGGCAGCCGGCCAGCAGGGGCAGGGTGTACAGCGGGTCGATGATAAAAATGCTGCTGATGGCCACGGGCGGCCCGATGGGCCAGAACAGCTGGGTGCCATAGGTTGTGAAGGCGTCCAGCAACGGATGGGTAATCAGGATCAGCCCCGTCAGGGCGAGCCACCGCTGAAAACTCAGTTGAGGTTTCCATCGCCAGAGTAGCCAGGCAAGGGCCACTGCAAGAGGGGCCAGAACGAACAACGAATGGCTGAATCCACGGTGCTGAGTGAAGTTGGCCACCGCGGTGCCGTAATCGATCACCACGTCAAGATCCGGCAGAGTACCCAGGACAGCGCCTGTGAAAAGGACCGAGCGGCCAAGAGTCTTGCCGGCTAAGGCGCCCGCCAGGGAGGCGCCCAGGGCGGCCTGGGTGAGTGAATCCATGTCAGATCAGTCTCGCATCAAAACGGTGTCCTGCAGTAGTAGGCCGCCGGTTCCCTGGTGGATCACTGTCCTGCAGGTATTTCCAGCGCCGCCAGCACCGATTCACCGGGGTAGCCATCAGCCACCAGGTTGTTGGCAGCCTGGAACTGACGGATGGCAGACCGCGTTGCTGGACCCATGATGCCATCGGGGTTGCCTGGCTCATACCCCCGTTGCTGCAGGGCTTTCTGGAGGTTGATTATGTTGGCGCGGGACAGCGCCGGCGCGTCTTCGGGCGGCGGATTTTGCAGTTTGCCCGCGCCGGCAATCCGGTCAGCCAGATGACCAACCGCAATGGCGTAGAACTCGGAACGGTTCCAGCCCATGATCACTCGGAAGTTGTGATAGGCAAGAAACGCCGGCCCGCGGTGTCCTGCCGGCACCACGAGGGCGGCATTAATCGGTTCGCGGGCCAGAGGCTTGCCGAAGGCATCCGTAATGTCCATTTCGCGCCACTGCGCCAGCGGCAAACGACGACCGTCCGCAAGGGAATAGTCAAAATCCTCGGGTAAAAGGACCTCGCGGCCCCAACGGTAGTCGCCGTCCCAGTTCATGGATTCGAGAAACCGGCCCGCAGACATCATGGCATCCGGCAGGCTGTTCCACAGATCCCTGCGGCCATCTCCATCGGCATCCACCGCGTGTTTCAGAAAAACGGTTGGCATGAACTGAACGTGGCCCATGGCTCCGGCCCAGGAACCTTCCATCTGGTCAGCCGGTATGGCGCCCTCATCAATAATGCGCAGGGCCGCTATGAGCTGTTCGGTAAAAAAGGTACTGCGACGGGGATCGCAGGCGAGGGTTGTCAGGGAGCTGGGTACCGGCATCTTGCCGAAATAGCTGCCAAAATTGGTTTCCAGGCCCCAGAAGGCCACCAAATAAGGCGCCGGAACGCCGGTTTGCCGGGTGACTCTGGCCAGCAGATCCCGATGTTCCTGCAACAGTTCGCGGCCCTTGCTGACCCGGGCTTCGTTAACCCGCCGATTCAGGTAGTCGGCAAAGGTAGTAGTGAATTCCGGTTGCCGCCGGTCCAGTTCAATCACCCGCGCCAGATGCTGAACCCCGGACATTACCTCATCGGCGGTCTTGCTGCTGACCCCGGCGGCAATGGCCTGTTCCTGAAGCCGGGCCTTGCATTCGGCAAACCCCGCCGGCTCAGCCTCAGCGTTGTCCTGGGCCATGGCCGGCAGTGACAGAAATGACAGAAAACCGGAAAACAATAAGCCGCGGGTAAGGCCGCCCTGGCGAAGAATCCTTGCAGGTTTGGTCAGCACACAAAACCTCTATCAGGCTGATGATCGTGGAGTATCCTGAGGCCATGGTAGCGCGTTTTCCGGCCGGAGAAACACTGTCCTGGCCCCCGTGGAGTGACAATTCTTTAACCTGCCGGTTCCCGGAAAACAGCGATTGTGGTCTTTTTGTTGCCGGCAGGTTTCTGGCGGAGGTCTTTGTTCTATAGTTGCACCATAGAATCGGGTTGTGGATAGGGGAAGGTCTGAACTATGGCAATGCTGAAAGCGCTGGTGGTGGATGACGCCAGTTTTGTACGTGATCTGGTCAAGCGAACCGTGCGCCAGCGTTTTCCGGTCATCGAGACTACCGACGCCCAGAACGGCCGGCGAGCCCAGTCATTGATGTCGCGGACCGCGTTTGACCTGATTCTGTGCGACTGGGAGATGCCGGAGATGTCCGGGCTGGAGTTGTTGCAGTGGATGCGTCAGCAGCCCCAGTACGAAAACGTGCCTTTTATCATGATCACCAGCCGGGGTGACAAGGATCACGTGATCGAAGCGGTCAAGGGCGGCGTTTCCGAATACCTTGGCAAACCGTTCAGCCCGGAGGGGTTGAGCAAGAAGATCATCAAGGTGATGGGCCGCCAACTGAAAGACGCCATGGATCAGAGCGGCAAATCCATGGCCAGCCCCGCCGACGCCTTCAAAGAATCGGCCAACCTGCTGACCCGCAAGTCTGAGCCCGCGGCGGAGAGTTCCGCCACGTCACAGCCGTCTTCCCCCCGGCCCGAGCCTTCGGCACCGACAAGGCAGACTTCGGCCCGGGCGCCCATGAGCCTGGCCTCGGTACGCTTCGCCGAGAGCACCCTGAAATCGGTGGTCAAGGATATTAATCTGACGGAGGTGCGGGTGATCGCAAAGCGGGACCAGGTATTCCCGGGGATTCTCGACCAGGCGGTGGTGGACATCGAGATCGCCGAGGGCCAGATGGCGAGGCTGAACGGCTACGTGCACCAGTTGCAGGCGGTGGACAAACGCCAGGACACTGACTTTGTCAGCGTTACCATCCGTTTTGTCGATGAAGATCCGAAAAAACTCGAGGACCTGTCGAGGTTTGTCGCCCGCTTCCGGGCGGGTATGCGCTAGCTCTCTGCCTTCTCGGGGATCCGCTCGACCAGTCGCTCCCGCGGGAAGTGACAGATAAATACACTGCCCTCGCCAATCCGGCTGCGGATCTCAAGATTGCCGTCGTGGTTGAGCAGCACGTGTTTGACGATTGCCAGGCCAAGACCCGTGCCGCCGGTGTCTTTATGACGGCTGGGATCGGCCCGATAGAAGCGTTCTGTCAAACGGGGGATATGGATCGGGTCGATACCGATACCGGTGTCCTTCACCGACAGGTGGGCGCCTTCCCGGTTGGTGGACCAGGAGACGGTAATTTGACCGTTTGCAGGGGTGTACTTCACCGCATTGAATATCAGGTTCGAGAAAGCGCTGCGCAGCTGGCTTTCATCGCCTTTCAGCAGGCGATGGTCGCCGATATGCACGGTAATCTCGTGCTGTTTTTCGCCACTGAGCGCCCGGGCGTCATGACAGATCTGGGTCAGCAACTGGTCCACGTCCGTGAGGGTGTCGTTGACCGTTTGTTCCCCGGTTTCGATACGTGACAGCAGGATCAGGTCGGTAATCAGGGCTTCCATCCGGGATGACTGGGCGGCCATGGTGTTAATAGCTCGGCGCCACTTCGGCGGCAGGTCGGCGGCGTTGTCCACCAGGGTTTCGAGGTAGCCACTGATGACCGTGAGGGGCGTGCGCATCTCATGGGACACATTGCCGACGAAGTCACGGCGCATCTGTTCGAGCTGATACAGCCGTGTTACGTCCTTGGCGACGATCAGGCGGTCGTCATCACCAAACAGGCTGATCTGGATCTGAAGGTGAATATGAGGTTTGGCCGGCGAATGTATCTCCAGGGGATCGCGGTAATCCCTCGAATCGAAGTACGTCTTGAAGGCCGGCGTGCGGATCAGGTTATGGATGTACTGACCCTGGTCGGTGTTGCGCCGGAAACCCAGCAGATATTCGGCAGAGCCGTTCCACCATTCCATGGCACCCCGGGAGTCGGTCATGATCACGCCATCGCGCATGGCATTGGTGGATTCCTGAACCCGATTGATCTGGGCCCTCAACCGGTCCTGGGTCCTCAGGTGGTTCTGGTGCAGTTTGTGAAGGTTATCGAAAATATCGCCCCACAGGCCGATGCTTTGGGGGGCTTCGTCGGTGGCGCTGGGGTTGGACAACCACTGGTAGAGGCGCCTGGCCTGAAGCAGCGTCCACCACAGATAGACGATCAGCCCGAAGGTAAGGCCGTAAACGGGCTCACCGAAATAGAGGCCAACCAGGGTGGAGCCAATCAGGCCACCGATAATGTAGCGCAGGTATCGTGACCAGTTGTGTTGCATCAAAAACTGCCTTGTGTCCGTTCCGGGGCTGATGCTCAGCTGGCCGGAGTTACTTACGCGGCTCTGGTCGAGAAGCGGTAACCGGTTCCCCGCACGGTCTGGATCAGGTGGTCGTACTGGTCGCCAAGTGCCTTGCGGAGCCTGCGGATATGCACATCCACCGTCCGTTCCTCGACATAGACATTGCCACCCCAGACCTGGTCCAGGAGCTGGGAGCGAGTATATACCCGTTCCTGGTGCGTCATGAAGAACTGAAGCAGTCGGTATTCTGTTGGACCCATGGTAAGGGCGCCATTCTGGGTGGTGACCCGATGCCCGACCGGATCCAGCGTCAGGCCTTCCACTTCGATCGGGCTGTCCACGCCCGGCGGAGTCGCGCGCCGAAGCACGGCCTTCAGGCGGGCGACCAGTTCCCGGGGGCTGAACGGTTTGGTGATGTAATCGTCGGCACCAACTTCCAGGCCCTGGATCTTGTTGTCTTCCTCAACCTTGGCGGTGAGCATGATGATGGGAATGTCGGCGGTCGCTTCCTCTTTTTTCAGGCGACGCGCGAGCTCTACGCCACTGGTGCCGGGAAGCATCCAGTCGAGGAGTACCAGATCCGGGTGTTTGTCGACAATCAGGGCATGGGCTTCCCGGGCGTCCGCTGCCTCCAGATAGTCATAATCCGCCATTTCAAGGGCCACCGCGATCATCTCGCGGATCGGGGCCTCGTCATCGACGATCAGGACAGTTTTTCCAGTCATGAGCTTTTAACCTGTGTCAGACCTTGATTTGTTGCTGCCTCATTACAACGCTCAAGTGTTACAAGTATATGACAGGTTCAGCCAATGATGAGATCAATCACCAGGCCTGCAAAAACCGCGAAACCGGCCCAGTTGTTATTGAGAAACGCCTTGAAGCAGCCTTCCCGTTCCCGTTCCCGCGCCAGATACTGGTGGTACACGAACAGGCAGGCCATGGCCACGACGCCCAGGTAATAGAACGTGCCCAGCTCGGCACGGTGGCCCACCATGATCAGGATCAGTACCACCATGGCCTGCAGGATGCCAATGATCGCCTTGTCGGCCTCGCCGAACAGGATGGCCGTGGACTTGATGCCCACTTTCAGATCGTCATCCCGATCCACCATGGCATATAGGGTGTCGTAGGCAACGGTCCAGAGTACATTGGCCGTGAACAGCAGCCAGGTGAGCTGGCTCAGTTCGCCGGCCTCCGCCGCCCAGGCCATGGGAATGGCCCAGGAAAAGGCCGCGCCCAGAAACAGCTGCGGCAAATGCGTGTAACGCTTCATGAACGGGTAAATAAACGCCAGCAGGGCACCGCCGAACGACAGATACAGGGTCAGCGGGTTGGTGAACAGAACCACCATCAGGAAGGAAACCAGGCACAGTCCTGCGAACAGCGCCACCGCTTCCCAGGGTTTTACCCGGCCGGCGGTCAGCGGCCGGTCCTTGGTGCGTTTGACGTGCTTGTCCCAGTCGCGGTCGGCAAAGTCGTTAATGGCACAGCCGGCAGCGCGCATGAAGAACACGCCCAGGGTGAATATAATCACATTGGCAAGTCCGGGGCTGCCGTCGCCCGCCAGCCAAAGGGCCCAGTAGGTTGGCCACAGCAAGAGGAGGGTTCCGATTGGCCGGTCGATTCTGAGCAGGCTGGCGTAGTCGGCCAACCGGCGCTGGATAGATTCTGGCACAGCGTCAGGCAGCATGGCGTGCGTCCGTCTGGTGTTCTTCGAATTGAATAAGTGCAGGGATTATAGCCAGTCGCAGGAGGCCGGTTAAAGCGTGTTCCGCTGAAACAGGGCCGGTAGCAGGTATTCACCAACCAGCAGGGAGCTGTTGTGGCCGTTGAACAGGGAACGCCGCGCCAGTTGCGGCTGACCCGGGATTACCGGCTTGCAGAGGCCGGTTTCCAGAGGGCCCCGTTGCCAGTTGGGGCTGGTGAACAGGTAGGCGCCCAAAGGTCGATTGCCCAGGTGAAGCAGCCGGCGACCCTCGCCCTCCAGGCACTCCAGGGGAATGACCGTCCTGGCCAATACCCAGGGCTGGTTGTCGCCACACAGGCTGACTTCCCGTATCCAGGCGTATTGGCGGTGGGGAATGTGCAGACGCCGGGCCTCTTCCTGTGTCGGCGTTGCAAAGCCCTCCCGGCGGACCTCAACGTGAAAGGAATGGCTGCACTGTTTCTGGAGGGCCCGCGTAAACGAGCCCTCTACCTGCAGCCAATAGCGGGCAGGGCCGTGAACCTCCGGGTTGCGAAGGCCGGCGGCCGTCAGCGATTGGTACCAGTCCGTCGGGGGTATGGTCAGGCGACTGTTGATGTCAGAGACCCTTGACTGCATAGATGCCGGGGGCATTGCGCCAGTAGCCCTTGTAATCCATGCCGTAACCGAACAGGAAGCGGTCTTCCACTTCCAGGCCGGTGAAATCGGCCTTCAGATCCGGACGGGCTTTCCGCTCATGTTGCTTGTCGACCAGAACGGCAGTCAGTACCTCACTGGCACCGTGCGCGCGGCAGTAGTCGGCGATAGCGCACAGGGTTGTTCCCTCATCCAGAATGTCATCGACAATCAGGATGGTGCGGCCGTTCATATCGGCTTCGGGCTGCAGTTTCCACTCGAGAATGCCGCCGGTGGTTTCCTGACGGTAGCGGGTGGCATGCAGGTATTCGGCCTGGACCGGAAACCGGAGCCGGGGTAGCAGTTGTCCGGTCAGGATCAGCCCGCCGTTCATCACGCAGAATAACAGGGGGTTACTGTCTTTCAGGCGGGCGGTAATATCGTCGGCCAGGTTGCCGATTGCAGTCTGTACCTGCTGTTCATCCACCAGGCAGTCGGCTTCGGCCATAACCAGGTTCATTTCGGCGACGGTATCGGTCATATCGGTCGGTCCTGTCGTAAAACGGGCGATTATACCGGAGAGGGCCTACAGAAGGGAGGGGCCGCCCGGGTTGTCAGATCTGTATTTGTGGCTATTGGCAGAAATCCCCTGGCCGGACCGTCGGCATTGGCATTGGTCAATCCCGGGGCGATGGGTATGATGGCCTGATTCGACAGTTGTTCGTATCTGTAATGCGAACAAAACACTTGCGTGCATGATTGTCTGACAATTACTATTGCGCCCGGATGATATTGGGAGAAAACCTATGAAGAAGTGGCAGTGCGTGGTTTGCGGTCTGATTTACGATGAAGCCGAAGGTTGGCCCGAGGACGGCATTGAACCGGGCACCAAGTGGGAAGACGTACCGGAAGACTGGGTATGCCCGGATTGCGGTGTCGGCAAGGAAGATTTTGAAATGATCGAGATCGGTTGATATTACCCGGCATGGCAGGTGAAACCCGCCAAGGTGAGTTAAATACAGGAACGCGGTTATGACTGAGCAGGCCCCCATCATTATTGTCGGTACCGGGTTGTCCGGTTATTCCCTGGCGCGGGAAATCCGGAAGCAGGACAAGGAGACCCCGGTTCTGATGGTTACCGCCGACGATGGCGTGAGCTACTCCAAGCCCATGTTGTCCACCGGCTTTACCAAGGGCAAGGACGCCGATGGGCTGGCCCAGGGCGGAACCGACGCCATGGCGGAGCAGCTGAATGTCCGGATTCGCACATTTGCCACGGTCACCGGCATTGATACCGAGGCCCACGAACTGATTCTCGGTGACGAACGACTTGCCTACAGCAAGCTAGTTCTGGCCTGGGGCGCCGATGTGATCCGGCTTGGCCTTGATGGTGATGGCCAGGAGCATGTGTTTTCGATCAATGACCTGATGGATTACCGTGCCTTCCGGGACGCCCTGGGCGAGGGCAAACGGGTGGCGATCATGGGGGCTGGTCTGATTGGGTGTGAGTTTGCTAACGACCTGCGCAATGGCGGTTATGAGGTTGACGTGATTGCCCCCTCCGAGGAGGTGATGCCAGGACTGCTGCCGGAGGCGGCCGCCCATGCCGTCCAACAGGAGCTGGAGAATCTGGGGGTAGGGTTTCATCTCGGAACCTTGGTTGATCGGATCGACCGCAGGGGTGATGGGGTCAGTCTGACCCTGGCCAATGGCGACACTCTGGAAGCTGATCTGGTACTGTCCGCTGTGGGCCTGCGCCCAAGGACCGATCTGGCCCGGGCTGCCGAGCTGGAGACGGCCAGGGGGATTGTAGTGAATCGCGCGCTCGAGACTTCCGCGCCGGATGTTTACGCATTCGGTGATTGCGCCGAAGTCGACGGTCACGTGCTGCTTTATGTCCTGCCGCTGATGGCCTGTTCCCGGGCGCTTGCAAAAACCTTGCTTGGTGAGCGCACCGAGGTGAGCTATGGCACCATGCCGGTGATGATCAAAACGCCCTGCTGCCCGACCGCCGTCTGTCCACCACCGTCCGAAGCCGAGGGCAACTGGGAAGTTGAGCAGGATGGCACCAGCGTCAAGGCGCTGTTCAAGGGCGCCGGGGGCGATGTATTGGGGTTTGCGGTAACCGGCAGTTATGCCATGGAGAAACAGGCCCTGTCCAAGGAAGTACCCCCGATACACGGCTGATTAGCCCGACTCCATTCCGCAGCCCCGATACCACGGGGCTGCTTTCTCTTGGCCGGCAACGGCTTTTCATTGCGAAATTTCGCCGCTTGCGGTAGAAAACTTCTTCGTGTGCTAACGATATCACAGGAGCAGGCATGCTTGAGGTAACCAAGAAACTGGTGGAGTTGCTGGATCTCTCGCCCATCGGTGACGACCATTTCCAGGGGGACAGCGAGGATCTGGGCTTTCCCAACGTGTTCGGTGGACAGGTTCTTGGCCAGGCGCTGATGGCGGCCAGCCGAACCGTCGAAGGTCGCCTTTGCCATTCCCTTCATGCCTATTTTCTGCGCCCCGGCAACCAGGACATGCCCATCGACTACGAGGTCCAGCGGGTCCGTGATGGTGGCAGTTTCTCGGTACGTCGGGTGATTGCTCGCCAGGACGGCAAGGAAATTCTGACTGGCTCCATGTCATTCCAGGTAGCCGAGGAAGGGTTCGAGCATCAGTTGACCATGCCGGATGCGCCGGACCCGGAAACACTTCGCTCGGAACAGGAATGGGGTGAACTGCTCGCCCCCCAGGTGCCCGAGAAGATGCGCCCGATTCTGACCCGGGACCGCCCGATCGAGATCCGGCCGGTGAACCCGGTCAATCCCCTGAAACCGGAGAAGCGACCGCCCCATAAGCAGAGCTGGTTCCGGGCCCAGGGGCATCTGCCGGACGATCCCGTGCTTCACCGCTGCCTGCTCACTTACGCATCGGATTTCCAGTTCCTGGGGACATCCCTGAACCCGCACGGTCTGACCTTCATGAGCAAGAACCTGCAGGTGGCCAGTCTGGATCACGCCATCTGGTTTCACCGGGATTTCCGCATGGACGAATGGCTGTTGTACGACAAGGACAGCCCCAGTGCTTCAGCGGGACGGGGTTTCAATCGTGGCAATTTCTTCAATCAGGACGGTGTGCTGGTGGCATCCACCACCCAGGAAGCGCTGATTCGTCAAAGGTCCTAGCCGGTTAGCCCAGTTTGCGCTGGTCCGGCTGCTGGTGATTCTGATCCAGCCAGGTCATCAGTTCATCGAAAGGCAATGGCGGTGTCAGCAGGTATCCCTGGATCATGTCGCACCCCATGTCCCCTAGCAGCTTGGCTGTGATCTCATCCTCGACGCCTTCTGCCACCACCTGGTAGCCAAGGCTGTGGCACATGTCGATGGTGGTCTGGACAATCACCCGGTCTTCCGCCTCGGTGGGCAGCTCGGTGACCAGTGAACGATCGATTTTGACCTCGCTCGCCGGTAGCTGCTTGATGTAGGACAGCGAAGAATAGCCGGACCCGAAGTCATCGATCGACACCGGGATTCCCGTGGCACTGAGTGAGTTCAGCGCCCGGAGGGAGTTGGCCGGGTCCTGCATCATGGACGTTTCCGTGACTTCAAAAATGATTGCGCCCTGGTGGCTGTGGTAGCTGTTCATCAGACGCTGTACAAAAATGGGAAAATCCGGTTCGCGCAAGTTGTTGGGCGAAATATTGATAGATATGTTCAGGGGCCAGCCGCGCTCCAGCAATCGCGAGCGCAGTTCAAGTGATTGCTCAAGGACCCATCGGGTCATTGGCTTGATCAGCCCGGTCTGTTCCGCCAAGCTGACAATCTCGTCGGCACGGAGCGGTTTCGCCCGCCCGGGCCATCGGATCAGAACCTCAATTCCGACGATTCGACCGGTTTTCAGGCTCTGCTTGGGCTGCATGAACAGGGCGAGCTCGTTGGTGTTAAGCGCATGCCGCAGTTCCGATACCAGGGTCAGCCGGTCGGCGCTGTAGGAGTCCTTCTTGGACTTGTAATAGGCAATACCCCGCTCCCGCGCAGAGTCCGATCCTTCCGCGATCACCGCCCGGCGTATCAGGGTATTGGCATCGGTACCGTGCTCCGGGAAGATCGCCACGCCCAGTCTTGGGTCCAGGGGAATCTGCATGCCCAGATAGTCGATCGGATAGCGTATGCCTTCCAGTGACTTGAGGATAGCGCGCGGAACGGAACCGGTGGCATCGGCGTCAACAACAAAGGCGAATGTCTGTGGGTCCAGAGATGCCAGGTAGAAGTTGCGCTGATCACTCTGCTCCACCGGCATGGCGCCCGGGAGCTCCCGGGCCACGGCATTGTAGTGCTTGGATGCCAGCTCCAGAATCCGGTCGCTGTTGCGATGCCCCAGCGTTTTGGTGACCGACTGCAGGTTGTTCAGATGGATAACGGCAACGCCATAGCGTCGCTCGGGGCTGCGCAGCATCAGGTCGTTCAGCATCATCTCCAGACTGCCCCGATTGGGAAGGCCGGTAAGGGGATTATGCAGAGCATGATCCATCAATTTCAGCTCCGCCGATCGCCTCGCCGCCAGGGCGTTCAGTTCTGCTTCCCGCGCGTCAACCTTGTCCTGCCGTTCCTGATAAAGCCTCGCCGCCAGGGCCAGCGTTAGCAGAATGGCCTCCAGTGCCGAACCAATCTGCATGCCGTAGGTGGTCACGAAATTGTTGGGCAGCAGGCCGTACTTGTTGGCCGCCGTTATTGCGCTGCCCAGGGTCAGTGCCGCCCAGGCCACCGTGTAATAACCCGCCTGGGGGTTCCCTTTCCACCATTGCACCGGTCCCAGAACAGTGAGTAGAAGACAGCTGGGTATTGCCAGGGCCACGGTCAGTCGGCTGCCGGTGCTGTAGTCGACGAAAAAAGTCATCAACGCGACGGCTGCGTTCACGGATATTGCGAAAACGACCAGCCGGTTGAGCGTTGGGCCGGTTTCCCGCAGCTTCAGGAATGAGCGCGAGAACAGCAGGGTAAACAGAACCGCCAGAGGCACGGCCACCAGCATGATCTGGTTCTGGGTGCCGGGGTTTTGTGGCCACAGGAACTGGAATGCAGCACCGTTTAGCGTGCCGATGAGCAAAAGGTAACCCAAAGTTGATAGCACATAGAGCAAATAAACCGGTTCCCTCAGCGCCGCGAAGATAAACAGATTAAAGAAGATGACGGTGATCAGGATGCCGTAGTAGACCGCATGCATCTGGTCTTCCGTTGAAGAATGCTCGAAGAACGCCTGGGCGTTCCAGAGACGAACCGGAATCTGCATGGCACCTTCTGTGCGCACCTCCAGCAAGATTTCATACTCGCTGGCAATGCTCTGCTCAAAGGGGAACAGGAAATGCCGGTGCAGTATCGGCCGCTGGTCAAACGGAACGTGATCTCCGGTCTCCACGCGCCGGGCGATTCTCCCGTTCTCGAGCAAGTGGAAGGTAAGTTTGTCCAGCTGTGAGTAGCGAACTTCAAGAAGGTTGATGCTCGCCGGGTGGGATACCGGGAACCGGAGCCAGACGGTATCGCGGATGTAGCCGAAATTGGGGCTTTCTTCCTGCAGGGTTTGCCAGTGGCTGGATGTCAGTGCCTCACTGGCCGAGAGGTTTTGATCAGGAGCGGCGCGCAGATATTCGATCTGCGGGGCATAAGAAACCTCAGCCCCGAGCGAGGGGGCGGCCAGGCCAGATAACAGCAAAAGCGTTATCAGCAAACGAAGCCAGAGAGTGGATGCCACGTCGTACCGCTTAATTGTCATTGTCCAGAGGAGTATGGCGTGTCGTCTTTGGCGGCTCAAGCCGCCGGCAGAACCTGATTGGCAAATTTATGTAGTCGGGGCTCAGATCTGCTCCAGCCAACCGCGGACCCAGGGCAGTGCTTCCGCTTCCGGCTCCATGGTTTCCAGGGCGTCAATCCGAAGCGTGTCTCCAACCTTACAGGCAGCGGTTTCATACAGCGCTTCCTCGATGAGGTCGCCGGCGCCACAGAAAGTATCTCCATAGGAGCTGTCACCCAGGACGATGATGCCAAACGGCCGGCCCGGTTGTTGCGGCAACTGGTCCCGCAGGTCCAAGTAGAAGGGCAGCAGATTGGCCGGCAGCTCACCCTGTCCGGTTGTCGATGTACATACCAGTAGCGCATCGTTGTTCGACGTGATGTCATCCAGTACCGGGTTTTCCAGCACGGTTACTTGGTGGCCCTCCCCCTCAAGCTCTTTCTTGAGAGTTCTGGCCGTCAGGAGCGCGCCACCATAGACGCTGCCCACCAGGATTCTGATTGATGTCATAGATTACCCATTCGCCGCCTGAAGATTGACCATACGGTCGTTCGGTGGCGCACGATCATAGCGGGAGTGCTTTGCCGCCTCAAGGAGACGGGGAGGGCGAAGGCTCGGTTTCCTGGCTTCGGACCCGGGGTGCTATTCGGTTGCGCCCGCATTCCTTGGCATTGTAGAGATGCAGATCGGCCTGTTTGAGCAGATCGTCCAGTGAGCGAGCCTTGGCAATGGAACAGACGCCAGCACTGATGGTTACCGGCAACGACTGATTCCTGAACCGGAACGCATGCCTGGACACGTCAGAGCGCAACCGCTCTGCCAGGGTCAGCGCCTGCAGCAGGGAGGTATCCGGCAACAAGACCAGAAATTCCTCACCGCCCCATCGGGCTGCGACATCCGCCTGCCGTATCACCGTTCTCATCAGTCCGGCGAATTCGCGGAGGACGTCATCACCGGCATCGTGCCCGAACTGATCGTTGATCTGTTTGAACAGATCCAGATCGATCAGGGCAATGGAGAAGTGGTGGCCCGAACGCTGGTACCGGGAAAACTCCATCGCCAGGCGATTCTGCATGTCGCGCCGGTTGGCCAGCCCGGTGAGTTCGTCCGTTCGTGCTGCATGCTCATGGGCTTCGGCAAGGGCGAGAAGTTCATTACGTGCCTTCAGGCGGCTGGCTTCAAGCACGAAACAGAAAATGGATTCGAAGGTCAGGGCCGCGAAAAAACGGATCTTGAAATCCATGCTGTATTCCGCGGATACCAGCGGGAGGCCGGGAAACTGGAATACCACTACGGCTACGAGGTAGCAGAACAGCAGAACCGCCGTGCCGGTTTTGAGATCGGTCAGATAAAACAGGAGAGGGGGGAAGACGTAAAACCAGAGCGGTCCGGTGTTGCTCTCGCCGCCGGAGGCGATCAGGTAGGTGAAAAGCAGCCCCGCAATTACGATCATCCCCGCTTTCTGGCGGGCACGGTTGCCGGTGCCGGCAAAGTAAAGCATGTTCAGGGCAATCAGGCCGATAAAAGACCAGAGCACCCAGGCATGGGTTGTGTGGCCGGCAAACCAGGCCTTGGCGCCGATGCCAATCAGGAAACCAATGGCGGTTGCAGACAGCCAGGTCAGAAGTCGCGAAACCTGGGCATCTTCCCGTTCGCCGGCAGCGCGCTGCCCGGAGGAAGTTGGATGGGGCATGGAGACCTTGTTTGCTATTTTTATAATTTTGACGCTATTCGCCGGAATTATGGGTCAATTTAGTGAATTTTTGCAGTTCCGTCTGTGATGTGTTTACTTTGTGTGAAATGTGACCGTTTTATTTCATTTTCATGTCAAAAATTTTATAGTTGCCGCGCGACAGAGCTCGCCCCCAATCCCCACAGACTAAACGAGACCTGAGCTGTTATGGCCCGTTCGAGCGGATTTCTGGATACCCTTCTCACCAGCCCTACCACGGAACGATACAGGGTCGGCATCAGCCTGCTTTTCCTACTTGGTGTATGGCTGACTGTCGGATCATTCAGTCAGGGAATGCCCAACAGTATGTTGCTCATGGCCGCTGCGGTCATTGGCGGTTACATGGCGATCAATATCGGCGCCAACGACGTTGCCAACAATGTCGGCCCCGCGGTGGGTTCTGGTGCCTTGTCCCTGGGCGCGGCGGTCGTTATCGCTGCCATTTTTGAAGCCGGCGGGGCGATTATTGCCGGCGGTGACGTGGTTTCCACCATCAAGGGCGGCATCATCGATCCCTCTAATCTGGAAGAGGGCCGGGCTTTCGTCTGGCTGATGACGGCCGCCTTGCTGGCGGGCGCGCTGTGGCTGAACCTGGCTACCTGGATGGGTGCACCGGTGTCCACGACCCACTCAATTGTTGGTGGCGTTCTTGGCGCCGGTATCGCCGCTGGTGGTTGGGGTATCGCTGACTGGGCGGTGATGGCCAAGATTGCCGCCAGCTGGGTGATCTCGCCGGTGCTCGGTGGTGCACTTGCGGCCTTGTTCCTTTTCGCGATCAAGAAGACCGTGCTTTACCGCAAGGAGGTCATTCCGGCAGCACGAACCTTTGTGCCCTGGCTGGTAGCGATCATGGCGTGGGCTTTCGGCACCTATCTGATGATCAAGGGCGTCAAGAAAATCGTCAAAGTCGATTTTATGGAAGCGACCCTGATCGGTCTTGCCGCCGCCGCCGTGGTGTTCTTTGTCATGCGTACCCTGGTGGGTCGCATGGCCTCAACCATGGAAAACAGCTCCGCCGGGGTGAATACCCTCTTCACCTGGCCGCTGATCTTTGCCGCCGCGCTACTGAGTTTTGCTCATGGCGCCAACGACGTCGCCAACGCCATTGGTCCGCTGGCAGCCATCAACGACGCCCTCTCTGCTGATTCGGTTGTCATGTCGGCGAATATTCCCCTGTGGGTGATGATGGTGGGCGCCCTGGGTCTGGCCGTTGGCCTAATGCTGTTCGGCCCGCGCCTGATCAAGACCGTTGGCAGTGAAATCACTGAACTGGATAAAACCCGGGCGTTCTGTATCGCCCTTTCGGCGGCGCTCACGGTGATCCTTGCGTCTCAACTGGGCTTGCCGGTCAGCTCCACCCATATCGCCATTGGTGGCGTGTTCGGTGTGGGTTTCCTCCGTGAGTACCTGAAGTCCAACTATGCAACCCAACTGCACAAGATCATGGAGCACCATGATCCTGCCGAGCAGGAGCGTCTCAAGCCCTTCCTGGATGATTTCCGCAACGCGTCGGTTGAGGAAATGGAGAATCTGCTCAAGCGGGCCAAGAAGAAAAAGCAGGTACCTCTGTCCAAGTCCGAGCGCAAACGCCTGAAGAAGATCTACCGGGAAGAGTTGGTGAAGCGTTCGCATCTGGTGCGCATTGCCGCAGCCTGGATCATCACCGTACCGGCATCGGCCATTATGGCTGCGATTCTGTTCTTCACCCTGCGGGGCTTGTTGATCTGACCGGGCTGGTTGTATAAACCGAGTTTGGTCATACTATCTGTAAAAAGGGGTGGTTCACCCCTCAAGCCTATTTGTCCGTGGAGTGGAGTATGAGTTCATCCGTTGAAGGCCGTCAGGCCAAGATGATTAATGAGCTGAGGACCTTCATCAAGAAGGTTTTGAGCGACCCGACCATTGCCGTCAAGTCCATGGAGATTGCTCGCAAGCACCGGGGTCAACCGAATGCCGAGGAGCTGATTGCGCAGGAAATAAGTGCCAGCACCAATATCCGGATTCCGGAGAACTGGAGTGAGGCGGATAAGATGTTTCTCGATATCATCCATGATGTTCTGGATGATGAAGAGGCGCTTTACTGATCTACTCCAGGCTCTTGGCCTTAAACCTCGGGAGAGGAGCCGGCTGGCGGGACGTTTCAAAAACACGCTGTGAATACGTCCCTGTACGCTTGGCTCCGCCATCCCTGGCTCCGCACAGTTTTTGAAACGTCCCCCCAGCCGACTATTCAGGCTCCAGTGTTTGCCGCCGTTTTCAAGCCTGTCTGGCGTTTGGCTGCGCCTGTTTTAATACCGCATCCGCCATCTGGTGCAGGATGCTGATCTCATCCTCTATACCCTCATCCCGTGATAGCTCTCTCTGTTCCGAAAGGATGTCGGCCAGGATTTCCCTGGTGGTCAGAGGGTTGGCCAGTACCACCCGGAACACGATGCACGGAAAATTGAAGTAACGGGCCGGCTCCAGTCGGGTCCGTGACACGAATGCCTTGCCCCGTTCCCGTTGGGTTTTCTGGATGAACTTGGTAATCCGGTTCAGGCAGGTGTTGAGCTTTTCCGCCTGCAGCGGGTCGGCGCAGGCCAGGGCTTCCTGAACGTTTTCCGGGCAGTAGCGGTAGGTCAGGATGTTCAGTTCCGGTCTCGTGACCAGTTCGAAGTCCGGCTCAGCTTCGATCATTTCCGCGAAGGTCTTGGCTTTGTCGATGCCCTGGTCGATCAGGATCTCATAGCCTTCCCGGGCCAGGATTTTCAGGCCGGAGTGAATCAGCATGGACATGCCCGGCCGCGAGCCTTCCAGGGTGGTGCTGCCGAGGTCCCGGGAGCCTTTACGGATGATGTACTGGGCGTGGTGTTCCACGGCGCTGGCGAGGCTCGGGTCGCGGAATACCACCAGGCCCACGCCCATGGGGACGTAGAGTTGTTTGTGGGCGTCGAAGGTGACCGAGTCCGCCTTTTCGATACCGCGCAGAAGGTGTTTGTAGGTGCGGGAGAACAGGGTCGGCCCGCCCCAGGCGGCGTCCACGTGGAAATGGGCGCCGAATTCACGGGCGATGTCGGCCATGGCATCCAGGGGGTCGACGTTGCCGGTTTCGGTGGTGCCGGCCACGCCGCAGATGGCCATGACCTTAATCTTCTGGCGCTGCAGTTCCAGGCACTTGTCCCGCAGGGCATCGGTGTTGATGCGGTTTTCGTCGTCGGTATCCACCGGAATCAGGGATTCCCGGCCGAGGCCGAGTACGTCGGCGGCTTTGCGCAAGGAATAATGGCCTCGGCGCGAGACAACGATGGCGGCGCCCTCATGGCCGTAGTATTTCAGCGCCCGGAACAGGCCTTCCTGGTGCAGTCCGCGGAAGCTCCCCTCGGCCGGGAAGGCCCGGTTGCGGGCGACCCACAGGGCGGTGAGGTTGGCGACGGTGCCACCAGAGCACATGGCGCCCAGGGCGTAGCGGGGGTCGTGCATCCACTTGCGGTAGAAGGCGCCGTCTTCCTGGTATACCAGCCGGTGAATCATGCCCAGCACCTGGCGCTCCATGGGGGTGAACGCCTTGGAGGTTTCGGTTTTGACCAGGTTCTGGTTCAGGGCAATCATGATTTTCGACAGCGGCAGCATGAAATACGGCAGCGCGGAGGTCATGTGCCCGATAAAGGCCGGCGAGGCGGTGTGAACGGAGTTGGCCACCAGTTTGTCGAGCAGGAACTGGGCCTGTTCAGACACAAAGACAGGCTTCTCGGGGATGCTGTAGTCGGAGAAGTCTTTCTCCACATCCGAGAGGTCCCGTTCAACCGCAACAATGTGCTCCTGCAGAAAGCCTGCAAGATTGCGGGAGATGTTCTGGTCAATCCGGCTCAGCGTCGATTCCGGCGCCTCAGGCACCGTGAACACGCGATACATGGCCTCTACCGAGGCCTGTGCGGATTTTTTCTTTCCGGTCATAGGCGCCACTCACAATCAGTGGTCATCCGAAGGGCCGGTTCCGGATGCCCTGCGGATACGGCCGGCATTCATATCCGGCATTAATTTCTGGCCGCCTGCCGCTGGCAGGCGCACTGGCATCCCTGAGGGGGCGTAGTATACGGCCTGGCGACAGGTTACGCCACACGCCCCGGACCCGGGTTATACGGTCAGAGTATTTCCCGATGTATATCCAGTATGGCAGCATCCACGCGTTCTTCGATGGCTTTTTCGATCTGGTCCAGGCGTTGGGTGATTTGCTGGGAGGAGGTGCCCAGGGCCGCGATGGTCCAGGTGGCGCAGTCGAGAGCCTCCTGGTCGGCGGTCTCGGCAACGGCGAGGTCGGGTTCTTTGCCCCAGACGGCCTTCAGGGCGGTGAAGACTTTGCGCTTGGCTTTGAGGTCGTCGCAGCCGTAGAGCTGGAAGTGCAGGGTCAGTACGCCCACGTTGGGCGTGATAACCAGCTGCTGGGGCTTTTGGCCTTCCCTCAGGAGTTTTCTCAGGGCTTCTGACATGTCTGGTTCGCCAGGGTTTAAATGGGCCGAAAAGATGTCGGATTACGCCTTCGGCTAATCCGACCGACTTGTCCGAGTAATAAGTTAACCGTAGGTCGGATTAGCCGAAGGCGTAATCCGACAGGTCTGGCTAACAGCAACCCCTTACCCTACTACAGGCGTTGCCCGTTTGATAATGGCTGCCGGATCGGTGCCCGAGGGCAGGTTGCCGTAGTTCATGCCGCCACTGGACTGCAGTCGGGAGGCGCAGAAGGCGTCGGCGACGGCGGCATCCGAGTGTCGCAGGAGCAGGGAGCCCTGTAGGGCCAGGGCCATTCTGTCGACCAGGTTACGGGCGCGGTACTGGAAATCGCTGATGTCGGCGAAGTCGTGTTGCAGCTGCGCCAGGAACTGGTCGAAGCGGCGATCGGCGCCTTTGGCTTCGGCGGCTTCCTTGAAGAAGGCGTCGAGGGTTTCAGGCTCTTTTTGCAGGGCGCGCAGGGTGTCCAGGCACTGAACGTTGCCGCTGCCTTCCCAGATGGCGTTGACGGGGGATTCCCGGAACAGCCTGGGCATGATGCAGTCTTCCATCACGCCGCTGCCGCCGATGCATTCCATGGCCTCGTAGGCATGGTTCGGGGTTCGTTTGCAGATCCAGTACTTGCCAACGGGTGTGGCCAGGCGGGCCAGCAGGCGTTCGTGTTCCTTGTCCTGGTTGTCGAGGGCGCGGGCAATGCGCATGGTGTAGGCCATGGCTGCTTCGCTTTCCAGGGCCAGATCGGCCAGGACATTCTGCATCAGGGGCTGATCGATCAGGCGGGCGCCGAAGGCACTGCGGTGGCGGCAGTGATGGCTGGCCTGCGCGATGGCCTGGCGCATGCCGGCGGAGCTGCCGATCATGCAGTCGAAGCGGGTCATGGCCACCATTTCGATGATGGTGGGCACGCCGCGACCTTCCTCGCCAACCATCCAGGCGAGGGCGCCGCGCAGTTCGGCTTCGCTGGAGGCGTTGGCAACGTTGCCCATTTTGTTCTTCAGGCGCTGGACCTGCCAGGGGTTCTTGGTACCGTCTGGGCGCCAGCGGGGCATCAGAAAACATGACAGTCCTGTCTGTGTCTGCGCCAGTACCAGGAAGGCGTCGCACATGGGGGCAGAGACAAACCATTTGTGCCCCACCAGTTCATAGGCCTGGCCGGGACCTTGAACACCGACCGGGTAGGCCTTGGTGCTGTTGGCGCGTACATCGCTGCCGCCCTGTTTCTCGGTCATGGCCATGCCGATGGTCACAGAGCTTTTCTGGCTGTCCGGCAGGTTGCGCGGATCATAGCTGTCGGCCAGGATCCTGGCTTCCCAGTCGGCCGCGAGTTCCGGCTGTTTGCGAATCGACGGAATGGCGGCAAAGGTCATGGTGACAGGGCAGCAGTGGGCGGCTTCCACCTGGGAGTGCATGTAGTACCTGGCAGCACGGGCAACATGTGCGCCCTGGCCTGGATGGCTCCAGGGGCTGCAGTGAAGGCCATTGTCGAAAGCGATCCGCATCAGCTCATGGTAGGCCGGATGGAAGTCCACTTCGTCTATGCGGTGGCCGAAACGGTCATGGGTGTTGAAGACCGGTTTGTTGGCGTTGGCGCGAAACCCCAGGTCAATGGTCTGCGCGGCCCCGGCCAGGGCTCCGAATGCCTTGAGATCCTCGGCGGCTTTACCGGCGCCCTCCCGGAGGGCGGCTTCCTGCAGGGCAATGTCCTGCTCGAACAGGTTGTAGTTCTCCAGGGCCGGAGGCTGGTTGAAGACCTCATGGGTGCTGGCCAGGTAGCGATCTTCCTGGTCGTTTGATGGCGTCTCTGGCCGGGGTTGACGCGCGTTCATAGCTACCTCCTGGTGCCGGTCAGCCCCTGCATACAAAAGCAGATGATGGAATTGACCAGCGGCTCATTGTTATCTTCTGCTGTTCTGGTGGCCTGATTGGACTGTGTCGGTGACAATGGACCAACCAGGCTTTCCGCTATGGCGCCCACCAGGCAGGTGCTGCTTTGGCGAGCGTCCTGATCCGGGATGCATCCTTCCTCAATGCCTTCTCGGATCGCCTTTTCGAACAGGTTGGCGTACGCCTTGCGGTATGCCAGTCGCTCTTCTTCCACTTTCGGGTCCACCGGCTCGGCGATCAGTGACCAGGCCATTTGCGGGCCTTTCAGTGCTCGCTCGGCAAATTGTTGGAGTGCCTGCTCAAGCCGCTCGGCGGCGTTGCCATCCGAGGCCAGAGCTTCGGCGACCTTGTCGACTTCCCGCTGGGTTGCCAGCCGGAAAATCTCGGCGAACAGGTCCTCTCTGGACTCGAAATGCCGGTAGATAGTTCCTGTCGCAACGCCGGCCAGCCCGGCGATCCGGGTTACCCGTGCGCTTCGAAAACCGCCCTCGGCCACGCACTGATAGGTGCAGTCCACAATCCGTTTGCGCGCCTCCGCCTTGCGCTGGCGCATTTTTTCCGTTTCTCGATAGGCCATTCGGGCTCCCTATAAGAAGTGAATCATTATTCACTCTTTGTGTCAATTTTTTGAACTACAGACGAATATAAAATTTTCGCAAGTAATTCAATTATTTGTTACTCGTTACAAAAAATTACAAAAAGGCGTTGCCAATAAATAGCGTGGTCACGAAAAGCAGATTATAAAGACGCCAAGACGAAGCCGCAGGCGGTCGTTCGTCGATACGGAGTGAGGTTCCCTGCGGGGTCGCAGCACTCGACCATCTGTTTTCGTTGATGGAGAAAAGATCATGAGTGAATTCGACGAAAGCAATCTGGAGCAGTCCGGAAGCTGGACCAGCGACAGTGACGACAACCATTCCATCGCCGGCCGTGCCCGCGTTCGTGCACAGTTGCAGGCAGACATCGAAGCGTTCCTGAGTCAGGGCGGAAGGATCCAGGAAGTAGATACCTCCTTCCGTTCTGATACACCACGCAAGGTGGAAGTGGGGTTTAACAACCGCTCCCTCTGAACGTTCAGACGGCAGTCCGGGGCGCTTCGCCCCGGCTCCGTTTTTGATCCCTGTCTCGGTATGACCTGTCAGCGTCGTTTATCCTCGTTCCTTATCATTTTGCGCCGTTAGCCCGGGCAAATCGCCAGTCACCCGAAAATCCGGACCCCTGTGTGGTAATGAAGCTCCGTATCCCTCTTTTCCTTGTTTTGCTACTGATCATAGCAGCTGTTGCCAGCTTCTGGCTGATGACAGCGGATCCGGTTGCCATCGGTGAGCCGGTCGTGTCGGCGCCCGTTGATGAGCCTCTGAAACCACTGAACAAGGAGAAGGATGCTTCTGCGCCGTCCGACCTGGTAAACAATGCTTCCAAGGTTCGTGTTCCCGAGCAGTTGCCGGCCTCGCTGGCAGGCACCGCGGTCCCGGATGGTTGGGCCCGGACGGACAGGCTCGGCAATCTCATCCCGACCCCGCATCTGCGGCAGCTGTTCGAGTATTTCCTGTCAGCCCTGGGAGAGGAATCGCTGGAACAGTTGGTGGCGCGCATAGAAACGGCTCTGTGGGTCCTGGAAGAGCCGGCGAGATCCCAGGCGCTGGCAACCCTGGGAAACTATCTGGAATACAAGCTGGCGGTTTCTGAGCTGGAGCAAAGCTATGGGGAGGTGTCCGGGCTTGGCGCCGGTGAAATGCAGCGGAGGATGGCAGAGATCCAGGCGCTCCGACGGACCTGGCTGGACGCCGATACCGCCGACGCTTTCTTTGCCGACGATGAGGCAGTGGACCGTTTCCAGATTGAAAAGCTCAGGATCGCAAGCGATGACAGCCTGACCGATGAGCAGAGAGCCGAGGCTCTTCAACAGGCCGAGTCTTCCCTGCCGGAGCCGCTCCGCAAAGCCAGGAAGGAGACCCGACGGTTTGCAGACTATGAACAGGTGCGTCAGGAGCTGGCGGATGATCCCAGCGCGCTCGATGCCTGGCGTCAGGAGGCGTTTGGGGAAGCCGCGGCGGACAGGCTGGCCCGCCTTGAGGAGGAACAAAAGGACTGGGACCGCCGCTGGCAAGTCTATTCACAGGAGCGGGACCGGCTGTTGTCCTCCGGGCTCGCAGAGCCAGAACGTCAGCAGGCGCTTGAGCGACTCAGAGCCAGTCACTTCAATGAAACCGAACGGATTCGTGCGCAGGCGCTGGATTCGATCCAGTAATCCCCCTGTCATTTAATCGCTTTATCCTGCTGAGGGAGTCTGCAACCAGCGGCGTTGGCCGTGTATGATGGCGCATAGGGCGCCCGGCGGATGCCGAGACGGTCCATCAGACTTTTTGTTCAGCCATTCAGGAGGTTGTCAGTGCCGATTCCGACTCCCCGTACTTTTCCTGCCACCCGCTTGCGCCGTAACCGGGCCAGCGATTTCTCACGTCGCCTGGTGCGGGAAAATCAGCTCACGCCGGACAACCTGATCTATCCGGTGTTCGTGCTGGAGGGTGAGGGCCAGCGGGAACAGGTGCCCTCAATGCCGGGAGTGGAGCGCCTGAGCATTGATCTTCTGGTTGAACAGGCCGTGGAGCTGGTGGAATTGGGCATCCCGGCGATTGCCCTGTTCCCGGTGGTTCCGGCCGAGAAGAAAAATCTCTCCGGCTCCGGGGCCTGGGATTCCGATGGCCTGGCGCAGAGAGCGGTTCGCGCCCTGAAGGCGGCCCACCCGGAACTCGGGGTGATTACGGACGTGGCGCTGGACCCGTTCACCACCCATGGCCAGGACGGCATTATCGATAACGATGGTTATGTCCTCAATGACGTAACCGTCGAGGCATTGGTCAATCAGGCGCTCTCACATGCCGACGCAGGGGCCGATGTGGTTGCACCGTCTGACATGATGGATGGCCGGATTGGTTCCATTCGCGAAGCCCTGGAAAACGGCGGCCATGTGAACACACGGATCCTGGCCTATTCTGCCAAGTATGCATCAAGCTATTACGGGCCTTTCCGTGATGCGGTGGGCTCGGCGGCCAATCTGGGCAAGGGTAACAAGGCCAACTACCAGATGGATCCGGCCAACGGCGACGAGGCATTGCATGAGGTCTCTATGGACCTGGCCGAGGGCGCGGACATGGTGATGATCAAGCCCGGTATGCCGTATCTCGATATCGTGCACCGGGTGAAGGCGGAATTGCGGGTACCGACATTCGTTTACCAGGTCAGCGGCGAATACGCGATGCACATGGCCGCAGCCCAGAACGGCTGGCTGGACGGCGATGCGGTGATGATGGAAAGCCTGATGGCCATGCGCAGAGCCGGGGCCGACGGAATCCTGACCTACTTTGCCGTGCGCGCGGCCCGATTGATGCGGGATCAGCGGCACGGATAAGCCAAGCAAATCATTCGCCGGTAGTGGCGAACACACTGGGATCGAGGAACCATGACAACGGAAACGGCGAAGAATCAGACGGCAGGGGATGACCGGAGTGTGCCTGCGCCGGTGGATGTGCCCCCGGTTGGTGAGGAGATCAACCTGGATGCCAATGAAAATTACTTCAACCGGGAACTGAGCCAGCTCCAGTTTAATTACCGCGTGCTCAAGCAGGCCCTGGATACGACGCACCCGTTGATCAATCGTCTGATTTTCTGCTGCATTTTCAGCAGCAACATGGACGAGTTCTTCGAGATCCGTGTGGCCGGTCTGCGGCAGCAGATGAAATATGGCCGTGAGACCGTTGGTGCCGATGGCATGATGCCGGACCAGGCCCTGGCGGAAATCAGCCGTGTTGCTCACGAGTATATCCGCGAGCAGTACGACATACTCAATAATGTGCTGATTCCCGAGATGGAACAGCAGAACATTCACTTTGTCCGGCGCCGGGAGTGGACGCAGGAGCAGGCGGAGTGGGTGCGCAATTACTTCGAAGAGGAGATCCTGCCGGTGGTCAGCCCCATCGGGCTGGATCCTTCGCACCCGTTCCCGCGTCTGGTCAACAAAAGCCTGAACTTCATTGTTGAGCTGGACGGCAAGGACGCCTTCGGGCGGGAAACCGGCATGGCTATTGTGCCGGCTCCACGCTCATTGCCGCGCCTGGTCCGGCTGCCTGATGATGTCTGCAGCGGTGGCGAGAACCTGGTGTTCCTGTCGTCCATGATCCACGCCCATGCCGATGAACTCTTTCCCGGCATGGAGGTGAAAGGCTGCTATCAGTTCCGGCTGACCCGAAACGCCGACCTTGAGCTTGAGGACGACCTGGAAGATCTGGCTTCGGCACTGCGTGGGGAGCTGCTCAGTCGCCGGTTTGGCGACGGCGTGCGCCTTGAGGTTGCCGACAACTGCCCGGAAGAGCTGGTTCAGTTCCTCCTGAAGGAGTTCGGTCTGACCGAGCGCGATCTTTACCAGGTTCATGGTCCCGTGAACCTGACCCGATTGATGGCTGTCGGTGGGCTGGTGGACCGGCCGGACCTCACCTATTCTGGTTTTTCGCCGTCGATTCCCAAGCTGATACGCAGCAAGGAATCGATGTTTGATGCCATCCGCAAGCGCCCGATTCTCCTGTTGCACCCCTACGAAAATTTCAGCCCGGTCGTTGATCTGCTGCGCCAGGCCGCCAAGGATCCACAGGTTCTGGCGATTCGCCAGACCCTCTACCGAACCGGAGCAGACTCGGAGATTGTCGAGGCGCTGGCGGATGCCGCCCGCCGCGGCAAGGAGGTTACCGCGGTTATCGAGTTGCGTGCGCGGTTCAGTGAGGCCGAGAACCTCGAGCTGGCCAGTCGGCTGCAGGAAGCGGGCGTGATCGTGGTTTACGGCGTGGTTGGTTACAAGACCCACGCCAAGATGATTCTGATTGTGAGGCGTGAAGAGGGACGGCTGCGCCGCTACGTGCACCTGGGCACCGGTAACTACCATGCCGGTAACGCCCGTCTGTATACCGATTACAGCTTCATGACCTGCGATGAGTCCATCAGCGACGACGTCAACAAGCTGTTCCAGCAGCTTACCGGCATGGGTAAGGCCCTGAAGATCAAAAAGCTGTTCCATTCGCCCTTCACCCTTCATCCACGGCTCCTGAGCCTGATTGATCGGGAAGCAGGCTATGGCGAGAAAGGCCGGATTATCTTCAAGTTCAATGCATTGACGGAAATCCAGCTGATCAAGGCGCTTTACCGGGCTTCACAGGCCGGCGTGAAAATTGATCTAATCATCCGCGGCATCTGTTGTCTGAGGCCAGAGGTGCCGGGCCTCTCCGAGAATATTCGGGTGAGGTCGATCATTGGCCGTTTCCTGGAGCACACCCGTGTTTACTATTTTGGCAACAATGGCCGCCCGGATGTGTACTGTTCCAGTGCCGATGGTATGGAACGGAACCTGCTCAGCCGAGTGGAAACCGCTTTTCCTCTGGATGATCCTGATCTGGCCGCCCGGGTCAGAGAAGATCTGGATACCTACCTGGCCGACAATTGTCAGTCCTGGGTACTGCAACCGGACGGCAGTTATATTCAGAACAAGCCTGCAGAAGGTGAAGAACGCCTTGCCTCACAGCTGGTATTGCTGGAACGGCTGACCGGAAAGACCTGATTCCCGAACTGGAGAAAGTGTTTGAACGCCAAATGGATGATTGCCGGCGCTGGTGTGCTGGCTGTAGCGGGCGGCCTGCCCTGGGTCGTTGGATACGTAACTGAGCAGCAGTGGCACCAGGCAACAGCGGAGGTGAACGGTGCACAACCTTTCCTTCGCATGGAAACGGATAACTATGAGAGGGGTATTCTCGGAGCCCATTTCAGAGGTTCGGTGAACCTGATCAATCCGGAAACCGGTGAATCCCAGAGGCTTGCCTATCGGGCCAATGTGACCCATGGCGTGACCGGCAGCCTGGTGGATTTCCAGCCTGAGGATGGCTGGGCCGCCGGCGAGACGGACTGGTTCTCCGGTGAGGAGCCGAGGCTGACCCTGGAAACCCGTCTCTGGGGCACTGCTGTTCTCGAACTCGAAGCGCCCCAGATGACCTTGACGGACCCGGATTCCGGGGAGACCCTGGCCTCGAGTGGCGGTTTGGCAAGAATTGAGATCAGTGACGCCGGTTCTCAGGCCGATGCCTTGATGGTCTGGCCAGCGGTAACCCTATCCGGTCCGGACCTGGATATTCAGATCAGCGACTTCCGCCTCGAACAAACCATGAATCATCTGACCGGTGAGGTCTGGACCGGCTCCGGCGAGATTGCGGTGGAATCGGTTGCGGTGACCCCGGCAGGGGAAGCCCCGTTCATGCTTCAGGAGATCTCGGTTCGTAGCAGTAGCGAGCCGGTCAACGATGGCGAACGCCTGGATTCACGAATGACGGTCGAGGTTGCCAGCGTTTCAGCGGCCGATGAGCGGTATGGGCCCCAGCGGCTGGTGTTCGGATTGTCGGGGCTGGATGTGGCGGCCTGGAGCAACCTGACCGAGAGCCTTTCATCCATGCAGGCACTGGCTGTTACTCAGGCCTCTGGCGGTCCCCAACAGTTTGAGCAGCAGATGGCCGCCATGCAGCAGGTGAATGCCGCCGTTCGGGATTTGGCAGCAGCCGGATTCTCGGTTGGTTTTTCAGAGCTGACCGTGACCACCCCGGAGGGTGTGATTGAAGGCAGCGCCCGGATCGCCCATCCGGAGCTGACGGCGGATCAGAAAACCGAAATGTTGATGGTGATGCAGCAGTTGACCGGCGAAATGGATCTCAGTCTGCCGGTCGCGCTCGCGGAGGAATACCCGGAATTCCGGTTGCAGTTGGCGCCGCTGATCAAACAGGGGCTGCTGGTAGAGGAAGGCGACCGACTGGTGCTTGATGCCAGTATGAAAGATCTTGTGCTGGACGTGAACGGTGTGGAAATTCCTTTGCCGCCGTTGCTTTGACGCCGCTGGCTCAGCGCCATAAAAAAGCCCCGCTGGTCGGGGCTTTTTTTATTATTTCAGGTTCAGCTGAACTTCTTTTTCAGGGCAGCTTCTACGGCCGGATCAACAAACTCCGAGACATCGCCACCCAGGGATGCAATTTCCCGGATCAGCGTGGAGGAGATGTAGGACAGGTGGTTGGCCGGCGTCAGGAACACGCTCTCGACTTCCGGCGCGAGCCGGCGGTTCATGTCGGCCAGCTGGAATTCGTACTCGAAATCGGACACCGCCCGGAGGCCGCGAAGGATCACGGTGGCGCCCTGTTCACGGACAAAGTCGGCGAGCAGGTTGCTGAAGCCGGTGACGGTGACATTGGGGAGGTGCGCGGTTGCCTGGCGGACCAGTTCGCAGCGTTCTTCGAGGTCGAGAAGTGGCTGTTTCTTGGGGTTGTAGGCAATGGCAACAACGATTTCATCAAACATTCGGCCGGCCCGTTCGATCAGGTCGGTGTGGCCGTTGGTGATGGGATCGAAGGTGCCCGGATAGATGACTTTGGACATGCGCAGCTCCTTTTGTTTAAGGCAAACAGGATATCAGGATCACCGTTGGTGCTGTAGTCCGGGACTTTTATGCAGGCTTGCGTGGCCTCGGTTACTGCATCTGGGCCGCCCCTCCTCCCGGGAAACGCTACAAGCACATCCCTGTGCGCTTGGCTCAGGCCATCCATGGCCTTCGACATTCCCGGGAGGAGGGGCGGCCCACATGCGAGCTAGCAATGGAGCTTGCCGCCCCGATCCTTGTCAGGTCGCGGTAAGGCTTTGTGCGAGCCTCGTGCTGTTTCTTGCCGCCAGCGCATAGACCGATAGTTGCGGGTTTGCCCCAATGCTGGTTGGGAAGATCGAGGCATCGTGGATACTCAGATTGCTAACGTGGTGGTGTTCGCCAAAGCCGTTGACCACTGAGGTTGCCGGATCCGCGCCCATGGCGCAGCCGCCCATCTGGTGGGCAGTGAACAGGCGGACCCGGTGGGGTGCCATGGGGAGCTGGTTGATGGCGGCTTTGGCGTCGGTCCAGTTGGTGTACCAGTCGGAATCCAGGTGCATCAGGCGGACTTTTTCGGCGCCGGCGGCGAACTGGATTTCGGCCATGGTGTGAAAGGCTTCGCGGATTCCGGTCCAGAGGTAGTCGGTGACCGGGTAGTCCAGGACCGGGCTGCCGTCGTCGCGGAGGGAGACCGTGCCGCCGGGGCTTTCGGGGTGGAAGCCGTCCCGGAGCAGGGCGATGATGGACTGCATTTGGGGCAGGCCGGCCATGTTGTTGATTTGGGTTTCGCCGTGGCCGGGTATGACGCCGCTGGACATGCCCGGGTGCAGCGGTGGTACCTCGAGTTTGTAGCCAGCCGGGCCGTCGACGCCGTTGCGGAAGTTGAATTCGTCAGAGTAGATGGACTGGGGCGCGCCATAGAATGGATCGACGCGCTGAGGCATCTGGGCGACGGTGGCGTTGACCGGATGGATGAACGAACGCTTGCCGATCCGCTGGTGCGGGTCCGGGATGTTGGAGCGAAGCAGCAGGCCGGGGCTGCCGATGGCGCTGGCGGCGACCACGAAGTGTCTGGCTTTGAGATTGACCTTGATGCCGGTCGGGGTGATGCCATCATCGGCAAAAGCAGAGGCTTCTAGATGGTCGATTTCGTCCTGGTTCATGACCAGGCGGTCGGCGCGCAGGCTGTGGAATAACCGGGCGTTGTTATCGAGCGCCCCCGGAATGGTGGTCATCAGGGCGCCCTGTTTGGCGTTGGTCGGGCATCCGACGCCGCAATAGCCCAGGTTCCAGCAGCCTTTCACGTTCCGGGGAATGATCTGCCAGCTGTACCCCAGTTTCTCGCAGCCCTGGCGCAAGATGTCGTTGTTGACGTTCGGGTCGACCTGCCAGGGTGACATGGAATGGCGTTCCTCGCGGCCATCGAACCAGGGCGCCATGGCTTCCGGCCGCAGCTCTTCCAGGCCGAACTGCTCGGCCCAGTAATTGAGGGTGGGCGCCGGGGTCCGGAAGCTGCTGGTCCAGTTCACGGTGGTGGAACCGCCTACGCAGCGGCCCTGCAAAATGGCGATTGCCCCGTCCCGGGTTACCCGGCTCATGCCCTCCTGATAGAGGTTGGCATAAGAGGTCTGCTCGTCCATCTTGAAGTCTTTCTGGTAGTAGAGCCGGCCCTCCTCAACGAGGATCACGGACAGCCCACTGCGGGCCAGAATCTCGGCGGTGGTGCCGCCACCGGCACCGGTTCCGATAACAACAACGTCCGCTTCCGTGGTCAGATTTTGCGTCAGGAGGGCGCTATCGGTGACGTTCCAGCCTGAATCCAGGCCCCGGGCAATACGATCGGTCAATGACATGTTTCTGCTCCGTCAGATCAGCTGGCAATCAGGCGTTTTGGAATTGTGGCAATGCGTCGACCGCGTACTGCGGTGGTCCGGGATAGCCGGACAGGTGCCAGAAATCCCGATAGCCATAAAACGCCACGTTGCTGATCTTGGTCAGCGCAATGTAGCCATTGTTGAAAAGCCCGATGCGGCTGGTGCGCCAGCGCTCCAGAAACGCGTCGGCCTCCGCCGTTGTCACATTCGGCCAGCTGGACCAGACCCGTGCAACGGTCACCCGGGTGAGCCCGAAGTTCAGCAGATCAAACAGTTGCCGCAGTTCCTTCTGGTTGGCCGGACCGAACTTGTGGATGCCGGCATCAATTCGTTCGATGGTCCCGGCAATCGCTGCGTTTCTGGCCTGAGGCTGCTCCGGCAAGCCCGGTCCAACCATGGCGGGCAGTAGGGCTTCAAATAATGCAATGTCGTCCGCGGTCAAGAACCGGAACTGGTAACTGGCATCCATCCGGGTGCCGACGGCACTGAGCCGACCCGCCGGCCGGGTGGCGCAACCGCTCAACCCGGCGGTGATGCTGACGGTACCCAGAACCAGAGCGCCGCCCAGCCCGGTTTTCAGAAAGCTTCGGCGGTTGAGATCGGCAAATTGAGGGTGTCCTGACGGATCAGGGGTCTGATTTTGCATGGGGGTATTCTCGTTATTGTTTTATTTAAGGAGCTGAACTTGTCTGATCGTCGAGGGCCGGTTCTGCCTTCCGAAACTGTGCAAAACAGGGATGTTTTGCCCAAGCCTACACGGATGTATTAACGGCGTGTTTCGGAAGGCAGAACCGGCCTTCGACAGACTCCCAGGCTTGGGGTCTAGCGGATAAAGAATTTATAAACCAATTTGTGCGCAGTCGTTCCGTGGGGCGCATAGACAAACTTGCCGCTGTTGAATTTCTGCTTGGTGAAAATGGCCCGGTGATGGGAGAAGGTCAGGAACCCTTCGCGGCCGTGGTAGTGCCCCATGCCGGAATCGCCGATGCCACCGAACGGCAGATCGTCCTGGGCTACGTGCATCAGGGAATCGTTGATGCACATGCCTCCAGAGTGGGTGTTATCCACCACATGCTGCTGCTGGGTCTTGTCGTATCCGAAGAAATACAGGGCCAGAGGCCGCGGACGATCATTGATGTAATGAATGGCTTCATCCAGGCTGCCGTAACTGACGATCGGCAGAATCGGACCGAAGATCTCATCCTGCATCACCTTCATATCCGGCGTGGTGTTCAGCACCAGCGTCAGGGGCAGCTTTCGGGTGCCGTCCTTCAGATTCTCCCGGGCAGGGTTGATCTCCACCAGCTCGGCGCCTTTCTCCCGGGCGTCCTCAAGGTAACCTTGCAGTCGATCGTACTGCCGCTCATTGATGATGGCGGTGAAGTCGTCATTGTCCCGCAGGCTGGGATACATCTCGGAAAAACGGGCGCGGAACTCGTCGACAAACGACTGCACCCGGTCAGCGGGGCACAGCACGTAGTCGGGCGCCACGCAGGTCTGGCCGGCGTTGAAAGCCTTGCCGAAGGCGATTCTCTGGGCAGCGTCCTCCATTGGCACATCCGGAGAGACCACGGCCGGGGATTTGCCTCCCAGCTCCAGGGTGACCGGTGTCAGGTTCTCTGCTGCCGCCTTCATGACCAGCTTGCCCACCGATGTGGAGCCTGTAAACAGCAGGTGATCAAACGGACGTGACGAGAAGTCCGCCGCCACGTCGGCCTCACCATTAATAACCGAGACCAGGTCCTCCGGGAAGCTCGCTTCGATCAGCTCCTTGAACAGGGCCGAGGTGTGTGGCGTGTACTCCGACATCTTGATCATGGTGCGGTTGCCCGCTGCCAGGGATGCGACCAGTGGACCCACCGCCAGATACAGTGGGTAGTTCCAGGGCACGATCACGCCAACCACACCCTTGGGCTGGTAGTGGACCTTGTTGCTGGCGGGCTGGAACAGCACCGAGACGTGGCGCCTGGACGGCTTCATCCAGCCGCTGAGGCTTTTCAGGGTGTAGTTGATGCCCTGGATCGAAGGCATGACCTCGGCAATCAGGGATTCGTCCTTCGAGCGGCAGCTGAAATCCCGGTCGATGGCATCCAGGAGCCGATCCTGGTTGTTGAGCAGAACGCGCTTGAGGCGTTTCAGGTTCTCCTGCCGCTCGGCCAGGGAGGGCATCGGATTGTTGCGGAACGCCTTTTTCTGATCCTCAAACACGCGGTGGGTATGCTGGATCTGTTTCTTGCTCTCGGTGAGCTGGACGACAGTGGCTCCCATGATGCTTTCTCCTCATTGGTGCCGATCAGAGTTCGTCGGCGACCTGTTATTCCAGATATTGAACGACTGGCGAAAAATTACTCAATTTGCGTCTGGAGGTATTATTAGAGTATATACTCTAGTGAGTCAAGCGGAGGCGGGTGGCGAATCGGGCCATCTGTGAGCGATACAACAACAAACGCCGACGGGTCTATGAAGACAAGAGACAAAATTCTGCTCTCCAGCCTGGAGCTTTTTAACGAACGTGGCGAGCGCAACGTCACGACCAACCATATTGCGGCGCACCTGGCGATTTCGCCGGGCAATCTGTATTACCACTTCCGCAACAAGTCGGACATCATTTACGAGATCTTCCTGGAATACGAAAAACTGGTGGATTTCTACCTGGATATTCCGGAAGACCGGGCGATGACCCTGGACGACATGACCTTCTACCTGGAGTCGGTCTTCGACGGTCTCTGGAGCTATCGGTTCTTCCACCGGGATCTGGAATACCTTCTCGATAGTGATCAGAGGCTGCGCCAGGACTATCGGGATTTCACCAACCGCTGTCTGACGTCTATCAGTCGTATCTTCGAGAAGCTGGCGGAAGCGGGTATTATTGAACCCCAGGAAGAGGATCTCCGATCGGCCATGTCGCTGAACGTGTGGCTGGTGATAACCAACTGGATGGCTTTCCTGAAGACAGCCCATGCGGCCGAGGCATCCGCCTGCCTGACGCTTACGGAGCTGAAGCAGGGCATCTACCAGGTGCTTACCCTGGAAATTCCCTATCTCACCCCGGTTTATCGCGAGCGTGTCATGGCACTGAGAGAAAAATATCGGCCGGCGCTTCATGACCTGGGCGAGTCTGCTAACGGGGTTTGTACGTAAAACCCGAAAATCTGGTCAAAAAACGATCTGTTTTGGAACTTTTGTCGAACACCACAGTCATATTGAGTGACGTTGGGAATTCGGACATTCCTTGCGTCTCCTGAGTGCGATCTCAGGTTTTAGCACGTCGCAAACCCTGACGTTTCACCGGTCTGCTTTCTGGCAGGCCGGTTTTTTAATTCCCTACTGTTTCCTGCTCAAAAAACACCCTTGTAAGTGGTTTCCGAATTCGATACGCTCCTTATGTTACCGGTAACATATGCCGGCACAAAAACAATCAGGAGACGCGATTATGTTCCCGACCCGACTCGCGACTGGCCTACTGTCAGCTGCACTTGCCTTTAACGCCTTCGCGGCGGACTACACCTTCAAGTTCCAGTCCTCCGATCCCTCTGGCGTCAAGAACTTCGAGATTCAGCAGCAATGGGCTGACCGCGTCGAAGAAATGACCGGTGGCCGTGTTGCCATTGATCTGCTGCCCGTGGGCAGTGTGGTAAGCCATACCGAAACTCTCGGTGCCATGAATATGGGCGTCCTGGATGGCCATGTGTCGGTGACCGGTTATTTTTCCGGCAAGGATCCCGCGTTCGGGCTAATTGGCAATACCGTGGGCGCCTGGTCCAGCCCGGACCAGCTCATCGATTACATCAATTATGGCGGTGGCTATGAGCTGATGAACGAGCTCTACGCGCCCTATGGCGTGAAGTTTGTTGGCGGTGGTGGCACTGGCCTGGAGTCGTTTGTTTCGAAGAAACCGCTGGACGGTGTGGAGGACCTGAAAGGCCTCAAGATGCGTGCACCGGAAGGTCTGGTGCAGTCGGTGTTTGCCGCCGCCGGGGCGGCGCCAGTGAACCTGCCAGGTTCCGAGGTCTACACCGCACTGAGTAAGGGTGTTATTGATGCTGCCGACTACACGGTGTTCTCCACCAACCACGAAGCCGGTTTGCACGAAATTGCCCCGCATCCGGTATACCCGGGCTTCCACTCCCTGCCGCTGATCGAAATTGCCATGAACCTGGAAGATTGGGAAAAGCTTCCCGAGGACATTCAGGCAATCATGACCGTCTCGGCCCGGGACTTCGCCCAGGATATCAGCACCCAGCTGGCCATGGCGGACAAGAAGGCCGTCAGGGAAGCCCGCGCCAATCCTGATGTCACCGTTCATGACTGGTCGGCGGAAGAGCGCCGGAAGTTTCGGACCATAGCCCGGGATCAGTGGAAGAAATACGCTGAGCAATCCCCCAATGCCGAGAAAGTCTATCAGTCGGTAACCGGCTATCTGGAATCTCAGGGCCTGCTCTGAAGGCGATGCCCCGTAACCAGTAACTGGGCGGGCAAGGCCTGCCCAGTGCGCGGAGTTGATTATGTCTACTGCAAACCTTTCCTCCGGGCCGGAGCGCACTCCGGCCCAGGGTGATCTGCTGCCCGAAACCGACGAGGATATCGGCTTTACCCGCCTTGACCGCGCCATTGTCTGGCTGGGAAAAAAGCTGAGCCTGGTGTTCGCGTTGATTGTTCTGGTGTCTTTCTACGAGATTGTCCGCCGATACGTGTTCGGTTCGCCGACGCTCTGGGTGCATGAAACGGTGACCTTCGCCGGTGCCACCCTGTTCGTGCTGGGTGGGCTCTATGCCCTGGCCACCGATCGCCACGTGCGTATTGTGCTGATCTACGACGCCGTGTCCCCGACCGTCCAGCGTTGGCTGCGGGTGGTTCACCATCTGTTCGGGCTGGCGTTCTGTTCGATGCTGCTCTACGCCAGCTGGTTCATGGCCAGGGGCGCTGTCTGGGCACCCTGGGGCGGCTGGCGCCTGGAGACCTCCGGGTCGGCCTGGAATCCGCCGTTTCCCGCCTTTCTCAAGGTGATCATTCTGGTGGCGATTGCTGTCATGACCCTCCAGTTTGTCCTGCACCTGATTCGTGATCTGCGTGGTCCGGCACCGACCGGGGAGAAAGACAATGTTTGAGCTGGCTTCCCTCGGAATTGGCTACGGCAGCCTGCTGATGCTGCTGATGCTGATCGTACTGTTGCTGACCGGCATGCAGCTGGCCTTTGCCACCGGCCTGGTGGCCCTGGTCTTTGCCCTGGGCTGGTTTGGCCCTGACGCGCTGCCGATTGTGAGCAGTCGTCTTTACAGCTTTATCGGTAACTACGTTTTCCTGGCGGTGCCGATGTTCGTGTTGATGGCGTCGCTACTGGATCATTCCGGGATTGCCCGGGACCTGTTTGATGCGATGGCTCGTTTTGGCCGCAAGCTGCGCGGTGGTGTCGCCCTCCAGACCCTGGTGGTGGCGGTGATCCTTGCTTCCATGTCGGGGGTGATCGGTGGCGAAACCGTGTTGCTCGGCATCCTGGCGCTGCCGCAGATGCTGCGCCTGGGTTACGATCGTAAGTTGGCCATTGGTACCACTTGTGCCGGTGGTGCGCTGGGCACCATGTTGCCGCCGAGCATTGTCCTGATCATTTATGGCCTGACCGCAAACGTCTCTATTGGTGACCTTTTCAAGGGCGCGTTCCTGCCCGCGCTGATCCTGGCGCTGCTCTACATGGGCTACGTGCTGGTCAGGGTCTGGCTGAAGCCGGAGATGGCCCCCATCCCCTCCGACCAGGACCAGCCGGACACCCCAGCGCCGAACTTCTTCAAGGCCCTGCTGTTCCCGATTCTGTCGGTGGTGGTCGTGTTGGGCAGCATCTATGGCGGCGTGGCGTCGGTTACCGAAGCATCGGCCCTGGGTGTGCTGGGCATTGCCATCAGTACCTGGATCCGGGGTGAACTGTCTCTGGCCATGGTGCGCAAAGCCACAATCAGTACGCTGCGGGTGTGTGGCATGATCATCTGGATCGGCATCGGCGCCACCGCTCTTGTGGGCGTCTACAACCTGATGGGCGGTATCGAGTTTGTCCGCGAGATGGTTTTTGCGGTCAGTGGCGGCGATGGGCTAACCACCATCCTGTTCATGATGTTTATTCTTCTGATTCTGGGCATGTTCCTGGACTGGGTCGGGGTGGCCCTGCTGACCATGCCGATTTTCGTGCCCATTGTCACGGAGCTGGGCTACAGCCCGATCTGGTTCGGTGTGGTGTTCTGCATGAATATGCAGGTATCCTTTCTGTCACCGCCCTTTGGCCCGGCCGCGTTCTATCTGAAAACAGTAACTCCCAAGGATATCACCCTCGGCGAGATTTTCCGGTCCCTGTTGCCGTTTATTGCCCTGCAGATTGTTGCGCTGGCCCTGTTGATCGCATTCCCGCAACTGGCCTTGTGGTGGCAGTGATATGAGCGTCCGTAAAATTATCGTCATGGGTGTGTCCGGGTGTGGCAAAAGCCTGATTGGTACCCGGCTGGCGAAACGTCTTCAGGTGCCGTTTTTCGACGCCGACGACTTTCACAGCCCGGCCAACGTGGCCAAAATGGCCAGCGGTGTGCCGCTGACCGATGCCGATCGCAGCGGTTGGCTGGATGATCTGGCAGGGCTGGTCAAGTCTGAGCACGGCGGTCTGGTGCTGGCATGTTCCGCCCTCAAGCGGGCTTACCGTGACCGGCTGAGGGCGGGAAATCCGTCACTGCAGTTTGTCTATCTCAAGGGCGACATGGAAACCATCTGGTCTCGGCATTCCAGTCGGGAAGACCACTACTTCAATGGTCGTTCCATGCTCGAAAGCCAGTTCCGCACACTGGAGAAGCCGGAACCCGGGGAAGGGGCCATCGTCGTGGACGTCCGCGAACCGCCCGACCGGATTGTCGAGCGCTGCCTGGCAGTGCTGAGTACACCTGATCGGAGGCGGAAAAGCTGAATGGTAAAAAAGAAGCGCCCAACACTGCAGGATATTGCCGATAGGGTCGGTGCCACGAAAATGACCGTGAGCCGTTGCCTGCGGGGCGGCGATAATGTGTCTGAACACATGCGTGAGCGGATTTTCGCAGAGGCCGAGGCGCTGGGTTACATCCCGAACAGGGCGCCGGATCTGCTGTCCAAATCCACCAGTCACGCAATCGGTGTGCTGCTGCCATCGCTGACCAACCAGGTCTTCGCCGATGTCATCAAGGGGATCGAATCAGTCACCGAACCGGCGGGCTATCACCTGATGCTGGCCCACTACGGTTACAGCCGCGAGGTGGAAGAGCGCAGTCTGGCCTCGCTACTGTCCTACAACGTCGATGGCGTGATCCTGTCGGAAAGCCAGCACACCGACCGCACCCTGCGAATGCTGGGGACGGCGGGCGTGCCCACGGTGGAAATCATGGACACCCACACGACGCCCTTCGAGCAGGCGGTGGGTTTTGACAATGTGCGTGCGGCCTATGACATGGTGCGGGAGATGATTCGTCGTGGTCGCCGCCATGTGGTGTACCTGGCGGTTCGGCTGGATGCCCGCACGTTGCAGCGACAGGAAGGTTACACCCGCGCCATGGAGGAACAGGGGCTGATTCCCGTTACCCTGCGCAGTGAACAGCGCTCATCATTCAGTGTCGGCGCCACATTGCTGCAACGCATACTCATCGAAGCGCCTGACACTGACGCGATCTTCTGCACCAACGACGACGTGGCTATAGGTGCGTTTTTCGAGTGCCAGCGGCAGGGTATCGAAGTGCCGGGTCAAATGGCGATAGCAGGCTTTCACGGCCACGATGTTGGCCAGGTCATGGTGCCGACGCTGGCCAGTGTCATTACGCCACGTGAGCAGGTGGGCCAGAGGGCGGCTGAGGCCCTGATCGCTCGCCTGTCCGGCGCGAACATCGGCGAACAGGTGATTGACCTCGGTTACCGGATAGAGTGCGGTGGCACCCTGTAATTCCTTGTTACTCCGCTTCCAGCCAGTTGATCAATGCCTCCCGGCATTCGTCCACGCCCCGTTTTGATGTTGCAGAAAACATGATCAGGTGTTCCACACAGGAGTAAGCCTTGAGGTTCTTGGCAATGCCCAGCATGGCGGTTTTGGCCTGGCCGAACTTTAATTTGTCTGCCTTGGTGGCCAGAATCATCAGCGGCAGGTTGTTATGTTCGCACCATTCCACCATCATTTGGTCGAAATCTGTCAGTGGGTGGCGAATGTCCATCACCAGAACCAGGCCGCGTAAACAGCGCCGGTCATTCAAGTAGTGGCCCAGGTGTTGTTGCCAGTCGTCTTTCATGTCCCTGGATACTTTGGCATAGCCGTACCCGGGCAGGTCGACCATTCGGCAATTCTCGCGGTTCAGAGAGAAGAAGTTGATCAGCCGGGTGCGCCCCGGAGTCTTACTGGTTCGCGCCAGCTTGCCGTTGGCGGTGATCGCGTTCAGTGCACTGGACTTCCCGGCATTGGATCGGCCGGCGAAGGCAACTTCCGCTCCGAAATCGGGCGGGCACTCGTCGAGACGGGAAGCGCTAGTGAGGAATCGGGCGCTGTTAAATGAGAGGCTTTTTTGAGTCAGATCAGGGTCCACAGCGGTTGGCTTTCCTTTGGATTTCAGTTATCAGGGATTAATGTATAATGCTACACCAATTCCGGGCGGCGCGCTGCGCGCGACCGCTGTCAGCCCCGGTTTTGAGCCTGACTGGTCAGCGCCTGCCGGCTGCATAACGAAGAATACCCTTAAAAGATGAGAGAAGCGGAGCGAGCATGAAAAAACTGATCGCAGGAGTAGTTCTCGGCGTTGGCCTCACAGCGATGGCGCACGGGGCGGGAGATCCTCAAGCAGGCGAACAGAACGCAGCGGTATGTGCCGGTTGTCACGGCCAGAATGGTGCCAAGCCCATTATGGGGGCCTATCCCAAGCTGTCCGGTCTGGGCGAAAAATATTTGTATCGCCAGCTGGTTTTGATCAAGGACAAAGAACGGAATATCGCGGAAATGACCGGCATTCTCGACAACATGAACGATCAGGATCTGCAGGACCTGGCAGCTTACTTCAGTGCCCAGGAAATGGTTGTTGGCCAGGCCGATCCGGATCTCGTTGATCAGGGTGCGGCATTGTACCGTGGCGGCAACATGGCGACTGGTGTCCCAGCTTGCGCCGGCTGTCATAATCCGCAAGGTGTCGGCAACGAGCCGGCCGGTTACCCGGCGCTCGGCGGTCAGAACGCAGAGTACTTGATCAAGCAGTTGAATGCCTACCGCGATGGTACTCGGGCTTCTGGCGCCAACGCATCGATCATGATGGATGTAGCGTCAAAGCTGACCGATGCCGAGATCGAAGCGGTCTCCAGCTACATTTCCGGCCTGAACTGAAACCGCCGGTCTGTACCGAAAACCCCGCCTGATGCGGGGTTTTTTGTTGCCTTTCGTTTCTGTAACTGCCGACCTGTGGAACTTTTCAGGTACGCTGGGTCATAATCCTCCCAAAACGACATAGAGATAACCGGAGATTTTTCATGTTTCGATCCTTCAGAACGGCCTTCCTGCTTCTTTTGGCAATGTCTGTTACCGGCCTGGCCAACGCCGCAGAGTGGAAAGAAGGGGTTCATTACAACCGGTTGGATAACCCGGTACGCACCGACAGCGATTCCGGAGTCGAGGTAGCGGAAGTCTTCTGGTACGGCTGCCCCCACTGCTACAGGTTCAAGCCCCTGGTTGAAGAGTGGGCGGCCAACGCGCCCGACTACGTCAACTACGTAAAGATTCCCGCTGCACTGGGGAGAAACTGGGAGCCCCATGCCTACGCCTTCTATGCGCTTGAAGCGATGGGGGAGCTGGACAAGGTTCACGATGCCCTGTTTGATGCGCTGGCCGGCGAGCGTCGTCCGCTGAATACGCCAGAAGCTCTTGCGGATTTCGTCGCGGATTATGGGGTTGATCCTGATGAGTTTGTCAGCACCTATAAAAGCTTTGGTGTGAACGCTCGCATGCAAAAAGCCCAGTCTAAAATCCGCGGTGCGCGGATCACCGGAACTCCGACTATGCTGGTTAATGGCAAGTACACTGTCAGTGCATCTATGGCCGGCAGCCATGAGGCCGTTCTGGACGTGGTGGACTACCTTGTTGCCACAGAGCGGGACGAAGCGGAGTAAAACCGCGCCCAGACGCCAGAGCCGAGTAAGACAAGCCGCCGGCCGGTTGAGACCGCCATATGTACAAGCGTATCCGAAGACAGTTGAATGGCATCCTGAAGCCGGCCGGCGGGCCCAGGGGTGCCAGCTCAGGGACCGAGCATGTGCCCGAGTTTGAGCCACAGCGACATATTCGTCTGCTGACCTTCAATATCCAGGTGGGTATCAATACCTCGTCCTACCGCCATTACCTCACTCGAAGCTGGCAACACATACTGCCTCACCGTAATCGCATCGAGAATCTCGACCGGATTGCGTCCCTGCTGCGCGGGTACGACGTGGTGGCGTTGCAGGAGTGCGACGGTGGCAGCCTGCGCAGCGGCTATATCAATCAGGTGCAGTATCTGGCCGAAGCAGCGGGCATTCCCTACTGGTACCAGCAGCTGAACCGGAATCTCGGTCAGATCGCCCAGCACAGCAATGGCCTTTTGAGCCGGTACCGGCCCCTGGACGTTACCGAACACAAGTTGCCGGGCCTGATTCCGGGTAGGGGCGCCATCATCGCCCGATACGGAACCGAGCATGATCCCCTGGTGCTGGTGCTGATGCACCTTTCCCTCAGCAAGACGGCTCAGCAACGCCAGTTGGGCTACATCCGGGAGCTGATCGCCGACTACCGGCATGTGATTCTGATGGGGGACATGAACGCTCATGCCGAACAGCTCCTGACCCAGACGCCCCTCAGGGAAACCGATCTGGTGCCGCTACCGGATACCGCCCATAGTTTCCCCAGTTGGCGGCCGGAGAAGGCCCTGGACCATATCCTGGTAAGCCCTTCACTTGAAATCCGACGTTCGGAAGTGGTGAGCTATCCGATGTCGGATCACCTGCCTATCGCTATGGATGTGGCACTGCCCGAAGGGTATCTTGAAAAGTTTTGAGCGGGAGAAAAGCCACAAAAAAGCCCGGCGCATTGGCCGGGCTTTTTTGTGGATGCCGGATCAGGAATTACTTGATCTTGGCTTCCTTGTAGGCAACGTGCTTGCGGACAACCGGATCGTACTTTTTGATCTCGATTTTTTCCGGAGTGTTACGCTTGTTCTTTTTGGTCGTGTAGAAGTGACCAGTGCCTGCTGATGAAACCAGCTTGATTTTCTCGCGCATGATGCGGCTCCTTAAAATTTCTCGCCGCGGGCACGAAGATCGGCCAGCACAGCGTCAATGCCTTTTTTATCGATGATGCGCATGCCCTTGGTGGATACGCGCAGCTTCACGAAACGCTTCTCGGACTCAACCCAGAAACGATGGTTCTGCAGATTCGGCAGAAAACGACGACGAGTGTGGTTCATCGCGTGGGAAACGTTGTTACCGGATACCGGACGCTTACCGGTAACCTGACAAACTCTGGACATACTTGCCTCCGACCTGAGCAATGGTCTCTAAAATACGAATTCGTTTTTAATGCGTCTCTGGTTGCTAAGGAGCCGTTACGCTCCCATTCGCGCCTCTAAACTGAACGCTGCTCGCCAGACGCCGCCAGAAAGGGACGCTTTTATACCAGAACTGCCCCCCCAACGCAAAAAATTGTTGGGAATTTGGCCAGTTTTCCGGCATTGACGTGCACTCTTATAAATCGGGCTTTACAGCAGACCCCGTTCAGCGAGCGATATTACCTCACCATGGCCAACAACCATATGGTCAAGAACCCTGATATCCACCAGCCCAAGGGCCTCTTTCAGCCGGCGGGTGAGGGAAATGTCGGCCTGGCTCGGTTCTGCGACTCCCGAGGGGTGGTTATGGGCAAAAATCACTGCGGCTGCATTGTCCTCCAGGGCCTGCCGTACTACTTCCCTTGGATAGACTGCGGCACCGTCGATGGTGCCCCGGAAAAGCTCGCGGTACTGGATGACGCGGTGGCGATTGTCCAGGAACAGGCCTGCGAAAACCTCGTGCGGGTAAGTGCCGAGTCGACTGGTAAGAAAGCGGCGGGTGTCTTCTGGCGAGCGCAGCGGGTCTCCCTGGCGAAGCGGTTCGTCCATGACCCGCCTGGCCATTTCCATGGCCGCCTGAACCTGGGCGTATTTGGCGGTTCCCAGACCTTTGACGTTGCAGAACTGGCGGCGGGAAGCTGTCAGCAGCCCCCGGAGCCCGGAAAACTCCTCAATCAGGTGGCGGGCCAGTGCCATGACCGGCATGCCGGTGGTGCCGGTCCGTAAAAATATGGCGAGCAATTCGGCGTCGGAGAGGGTTTGCGGCCCATGGGCGAGCAGGCGTTCCCGCGGACGTTCGTCCGTGGGCCAGGTGGAGTCTGACATCTTGGCTTCCTTGCATTGGTTATTTCCGGCCCTGGTGCTTCCTGCACCGAGACGGGTATCTCAGGATTACAAAGGTTACTTTAAAAAGTAACAATCGGTAAACGTATGCCGGGCCTGGCAGGCTGTCGCTGCGGCCTGAGCATGCTATCTTATAAGCCTTTCATTTTATGCGGAAACGGAGCCCCTATGGCCGCCAGACGAATCCTCCTGGGAGTAACCGGTGGTATCGCTGCCTATAAAAGCGCCGAACTGGTTCGCCAGCTGAAGAAAGCGGGCCATGAGGTGCGGGTTGTTATGACCCGCGGGGCGGAAGCGTTCGTCGCACCACTGACCTTCCAGGCCCTCAGTGGCGAGCCCGTGAGGACGTCCTTGCTGGACCCTGAGGCGGAAGCTGGCATGGGGCATATTGAACTGGCCAAGTGGGCTGATCAGGTGGTCGTTGCGCCGGCGTCGGCCGATTTTATCGCCCGCCTTGCCCAGGGTATGGCCGACGATCTTTTAACCACCGTTTGTTGTGCAACCGAGGCGCCCATTGCCGTGGTGCCTGCGATGAATCAGGCGATGTGGAGCAACGGTCGTACCCAGAGAAATATCCGGCTTCTTGAAGAGGATTCCCAGATTGAATTATGGGGACCGGCTCAGGGAGCGCAGGCCTGTGGCGATACCGGGCCAGGGAGAATGTTGGAGCCGGAGGACATTGTTGCGCTCGTCGATCACGGTCGCACAGGCGTGCTCGCTGGCAAGACGGTCGTGATTACTGCAGGCCCGACCCGAGAGCCTATTGACCCGGTGCGCTATATAAGCAACCACAGCTCCGGGAAAATGGGGTATGCCCTGGCCAGCGAGGCGCAGAGGGCAGGTGCCCGGGTGATTCTGGTTAGTGGTCCGGTAGCGCTTTCCGCGCCTATCGGTGTCGAGGTTCGTCCGGTGTTAACGGCCGAGGACATGTTGCAGGAAGCCTCGGGCGCAGTGGATGAGGGCTGTGACCTGTTTATTGCGACAGCTGCGGTCGCGGATTACCGGCCGGAAACCTGTGCCGGAGACAAGATCAAGAAGTCCAGTGACGCCATGGCGCTATCGCTGGTGCGCAATCCCGACACCCTGGCTACCATAGCCGGCCGCGACGATGCGCCTTTTACCGTAGGTTTCGCTGCAGAAACCACCGATGTATCGAGCTACGCCACCGAAAAAATGCAACGCAAGAAGCTGAACATGATCGTGGCCAACGATGTGTCTGCGCCCGGGCTGGGCTTTAACAGCGACAACAATGCGGTAACCGTGTTCTGGCCCGGTGGCCAGACGTCGATCGGTCCCGACAGCAAAACGAACATTGCCCGACAGCTTGTGGCGATGATAGGTGAACATCTTGGTCAGGCCGCCCGCTGACTCAGCGCAGCGCACCTGCACTACAATCGACAGGACCCCTCATGAGCAGGAAAAATCTTCAGGTACGTATTCTGGATGATCGCATTGGCAGCCAGATTCCCTTTCCCGAGTATGCCACCGAAGGCTCTGCAGGCCTTGACCTTCGGGCCTGCCTGGACGAGCCGCTGATCCTCGAGCCGGGCGATACTCAACTGATCAGGACAGGGTTATCGATCCATATTGCCGATCCGTCGCTGGCGGCCATGATCCTGCCCCGAAGCGGGCTTGGCCACAAGCACGGCATTGTGCTTGGCAATCTGGTGGGGTTGATCGATTCGGATTATCAGGGCGAGTTAATGGTGTCCTGCTGGAACCGGGGGCGCACCAGCTTTACCGTGGACGTAGGCGAGCGTCTGGCCCAGTTGGTGCTGGTGCCTGTGGTCCAGGCCGATTTTGAGGTGGTTTCAGAATTTGACGCCAGCGCTCGCGGTGAGGGCGGCTTTGGTTCCACCGGCACGCAGTGACCGGGTAGCCGGGCACGCAGAACAGTGTGCCGGCGTCTATACTTTGCGGATAACTGCTTGTCCAGGACGATAAAATTACAACTGCAGGATGGACTATGAAGCTGGGTAAAAAGAAAGATGCCGACGCGTCCGTTGATGAAAAGCCGGCGAAGAAGGCGGTGAAAAAGGAAAAAACCAGTTCTTCGGGACCAAAACTGAAGAGACTAAATTCCGTGGCGGTGAACCAATCGCTGGTCGTGGTCCTTGCGGGGGTGATTGCCGTTGCCTTGCTTCATTTTCTGGTAGTTCAGCCGTCGGCAAAGGAGCGCTTCGAATCATTGAAAGTCCTGGAGGCGGATGCCGCTGCGCTGCGACTGAACCAATATTTTGACCAGGTCCAGAAAAGCGTCAATGGTCTGGCGACGCAGCCCCATGTCATTCAGGCCCTGAACAGCCGGAACGAGATTCCGGCAACCGAGGTGCAGCTGGCGGATTCACTACCCGGCATCGAGGCGGTTCACCTGTTTCCCTACCGTGACATTCCACGCACCTCCAGCAGTGAGGGCCTGCTGGGCTTCTCGGGGCTTGAGCTGGCCCGGCGCGCTGAAACCGGCCAGCGACTGTTTCCCGACGCGTTTCCACGGGATAACCGGTGGTTCATCCAGATGGCAACCCCGGTTCGAAGCCCGACCAGCAATGCGGTCATCGGTAGCCTGCTGATTATCTTCGACTCCGCCCAGGTCCAGCCGTTGCTACAAGTGGTCAACTCCAGCCTCGGTGGCCAGCTCGCGCTGGTGCAGACCGTGTCCGGTTCATCCCGCACCGTGGTCAGTAACGGCAACGGCTCCGGAAGCGCTGAATCCCGGCGGCTTACCAATCCAGACTGGACGGTGGCCTACACCCCTGCCAAATCGTCTGCAGCGCCGGTGGATACGGTGATGATCGCCCTTCTGGTCGGCGTGCCCGCGTTGATCGCTGCCATCATCGTCTGGGTACTGCTGGGCGGGGCTCAGAAGGGCTTGCGTCAGGACGTGACGGCCCTGATCCAGTGGGCCCACAAGGTGTTCGGCGGAGAGCGGGTAAAACTGCCGACCTTCCGTTGGGATATGGTGGCTTCAACCGGTGAGGTGCTCTACCGCTTGTCCCAGGTGGTTGATAAACGGGTTGCCAAGGCTGGAGAAACCGGCAAACCCAGGCCGGCCGGTTCCGGAAAGTCTGGCGGTGGTGCCGCCAAGGGCGGCGATGAGCCTCTGTTCCAGGACAAGGACATGCCCGATATCGACATGCTTGATGGCGATGAGGACGTTCTCGGCTTCGGCAGCGGCGATGATACCGTGTTCGGGTCCGGTGACACTCCTGATGTGGAAGAGGTGGCCCTGCCTCAGGTGGAGCTTTCTCAGGATATTTTCCGGGCCTATGACATTCGAGGCATTGTCGGCGAAACCCTGACCGCCGAGGGCGTTGAAGTCATCGGTCGGGCCATCGGTTCGGAGGCCCAGGAGCGCGGTGTCGACAGCCTTTGCATTGGTTATGACGGCCGCCATTCCAGCCCGGATCTGGCCGATGCCCTGGCACGCGGTGTAATGGCAGCCGGGTGCAACGTGATTCACGTGGGTGCCGTGCCCACACCGGTACTCTATTTTGCCACCCACGAACTCCAGACCGGCTCTGGCGTTATGGTGACCGGCAGTCACAACCCGGCCAACTACAACGGTCTGAAAATCATGTTGAGTGGAGAAACCCTTTCAGGTGAGGCCATCCAGAAACTGTATCAGCGCATCCAGACCGGAGATTTTGCCAGCGGTCGGGGCAGCCAGAGCAGCGAGGATGTGCGCCGTGCTTACCTGTACCGGATTGTTGGCGATATTGCAGTAGCGGCACCGCTCAAGGTGGTCGTTGATGCCGGCAATGGCATTGCCGGTGAGCTGGCGCCCATGCTGATCGAGGAACTGGGCTGCGAAGTGATTCCGCTCTACTGCGAGGTGGACGGTGACTTCCCGAATCACCATCCCGACCCAGGTAAGCCGGCGAATCTGGCGGATCTGATTGCCCGAGTGGAATCGGAAGGGGCCGACATCGGTTTGGCCTTCGACGGCGATGGTGACCGCCTTGGCGTGGTAACCAATTCTGGCAAGATTATCTGGCCGGACCGGTTGATGATGCTGTTCGCCCGGGATGTGGTTTCACGGAATCCGGGGGCCGATGTCCTCTACGATGTGAAATGCAGCCGCAGGCTTGCCGGGGTGATTTCAGAAGCCGGTGGCCGACCGATCATGTGGAAAACCGGTCATTCCCTGATGAAGGCGAAAATGAAAGAGACTGGCGCCCTGCTGGCCGGGGAAATGAGCGGTCATATCTTCTTTGGCGAGCGCTGGTACGGGTTTGATGACGGTCTGTATTCCGCGGCCCGCCTGCTGGAAATTCTGGGCATTGAGGATCGTCACAGCGATGAGGTCTTCGAGGATTTCCCGGATGACATCAGTACTCCAGAGCTGAACGTCGAAGTGACGGAAAGTTCCAAGTTCGACATTATCAAACGCCTCGGCGAGTCCGGGGATTTCGGTGACGGCAATATCAGCACCATCGACGGCATCCGGGTGGACTACGCCGACGGCTGGGGGCTTTGCCGGGCATCAAACACCACACCAATGCTGGTCTTACGCTTTGAAGCGGAGACCGACGAGGCACTGGAGCGTATCAAGTCTGTGTTCCGCGACCAGCTGCAGAAGGCTGCGCCGGATCTGGTGGCGGATTTCTGATTCGCAGTCACCGAGTTTCGCAGGCAAGTTTCAATACAGGATCAACAAGGCAAAAACATGGCGCTGGATCGTGAAACAGCAATGCAGGTGGCCTCGGTACTGAGCCGGGGTCTGCCTTATATTCAGAGATTTACCGGCAAGACAGTGGTCATCAAATATGGCGGTAACGCCATGGAGAACGAAGACCTGAAAAGCAGTTTCGCCCGCGATGTGGTGCTGATGAAGCTGGTGGGTATCAATCCGATCGTCGTGCACGGCGGTGGCCCCCAGATTGGCGAACTGCTGGAACGCCTCAACATACAGTCCCGTTTCGTCAATGGTATGCGGGTTACCGACTCCGAAACCATGGACGTGGTGGAGATGGTGCTTGGTGGTCAGGTGAACAAGGAAATCGTGTCCCTGATTAATTCCCACGGTGGCATGGCCGTTGGGCTCACGGGGAAAGATGCCAACCTGATCCGGGCCCGCAAGCTGGAGGTGGTCGACCGCTCTCCCGAACTGGAACGCCCGGAGATTATCGACATTGGCCACGTGGGCGAGGTCGCCAGTGTCAATGTGGATGTGATTGACATGCTTACCCGCAGCAACCTGATTCCCGTGATTGCACCGATTGGCGTGGGACCGGATGGCGCCTCCTACAACATCAATGCGGATCTGGTAGCGGGCAAGGTGGCCGAAGCCATGAAGGCCGAGAAGCTGATGCTGCTGACCAACGTCTCCGGCCTGAAGAGCAAGGAAGGCAAGGTGCTTACCGGGCTCACGGCCAAGCAGGTCAATGATCTTATCGAGGACGGCACCATTCATGGTGGCATGCTGCCGAAGATCCGGTGTGCACTGAGTGCCGTCGAGAACGGCGTGCGCACGTCCCATATTATCGACGGCAGGGTCGCTCATGCGTGTCTGTTGGAGATCTTCACTGATGAGGGTGTCGGCACCCTGATTTCCCGTAACTGACGGCACCCGACAAGGAGTCTCCGGATGAAGCGCCTGCTTGCGACGCTGGTAATACTGGTTCTGGTCGGCTTTGCCGCATTCAAGGCGGGGGTCTGGTGGCTGGCGGACCAGCGCATGGCCGAGGCGAGACAGGCGCTGGAGCCCCACGGTGTGCTGCATAGGGGCAGCATCAGTTCCGGTGTCGAGGGCCGGTTGGTCCTCAATGACGCCAGCTGGCAGGATTTCGAGCTCACCCAGCCTCTGGACATGGCGAGGGTGGAGCTGGATGCCGGCTCACCCGTCAGTTTGCTCTCTGTACTGTTCGATCCGGCTGGCCTGCCGGACCAATGGACCTTGCGACTCGACGGCCTTGGCCTGACGCTGGACCCGACCATGCTTCGTAACTGGGTCACCGCAGAAGGCGCCAACAGCGAGGGCGATCCGGCCTTGTTTGCGCTTTCCTGCGCGCCAGATCCGCGCCAACAGCTGGGTAGCGGTGACCTGATCCGCATGGGCATCACAGCACTCGCCGGGGATGGCTTCGTGCGGCAGACTCCGGGCAATCTCCATGCTGAGTTGAATACCGTCAGTACCGGCAGTCTGGAGCTGGACTGGCGCGACGCTCGAATCCGGATCCAGGATTCCGAGCTGACCGTTGCCAGTGGCGCCGAGCCGATGACGCTGACCTTGCGTGATGGTGGCCTGATGCGTCGCATCGCCGCCTATTGCGCCCGCGAAGCCGGTATCGAAACCGGAGAATGGGCCGGGCGCGCAGTGCAGGCGCTGTCTGCCGGGCTTGAGGCCCGGGGCCTGGCCGCCAGTGACCAGTTGAAAGCGTTGTACCGGCAGTGGCTGCTGGAGGGCGGTGAGCTCACGGTAAATGTGCAGCTGGCCCAGCCACTGCTCGGGGTGCCTGTGAGAACGGCTGAAAACGAGGGTGCGGGCATGAGCTGGCCCGTTCGTTACAACGGTGCAGGCGTGCCGGACGTATATCTGGCCGAGGCTGAGCCGGTTGTTCAGGAAACACCAGAGGTGGCAGTCGAGCCCGTGGTGCCACGGGAGGATCCTGAGACCGAAAGCTGGTATCCGGCGAGTCTTGAAACCGCTGAACAATGGGTTGACCGGCAGGTTCGGGTAACGCTTTCCAACGAGAACGTGGTGGAAGGGCGTCTGGTTAGCGTCAGCGAACGCGAGCTGGAAGTGGCCCGGGTTATCGCTGGTGGTGAAGTCGCCTACCCGATGTTGATCCGGGCCATTACCAACTTTGAAGTCTGGCGGCGTGGCCGTGCACAATGATTCCAGTGGGAATCTGAGAGGAAACTATGTCGCAGTCCGATAGCAAATCCGCAGCGGTGCCGGGCATTCGTGACATGCTTGCTCGCCTGATATCGCTGCCTTCCATCAGCAGTGCGTCGGCCAAGTGGGATCACAGCAACGAGCCCGTGGTGCGAATCCTGGCAGAATGGCTGGAGGCTATCGGATTTTCTGTGGAAATCCTGGAAGTGCCCGGCATGCCCGGAAAGTTCAACCTGATCGGAACCCTGGGCAGCGGCCCGGGCGGTCTTGTGTTGTCCGGCCATACCGATACGGTACCCTTTGATGACAAACGCTGGCAGAGCGACCCCTTTACCCTGACCGAGCGGGACAACCGCTGGTACGGGCTGGGTACCTGCGACATGAAAGGCTTTTTCCCGCTGGCCATCGAAGCGGCCAGGGCCTTTGTGGACGAAGACCTCAAGCAGCCCCTGATCATACTGGCCACCGCCGACGAAGAGAGCTCCATGGACGGCGCCCGGGCGCTGGCCGAAGCTGGCAAGCCCAAGGCCCGCTACGCGGTCATCGGCGAGCCAACCAGCCTGAAACCGGTGCGCATGCACAAGGGCATCATGATGGAGCGTCTGAAATTCGAGGGCCAGTCCGGTCATTCCTCCAACCCGGCCCTCGGTCGCAACGCCATGGAAGGGATGCACGAAGCGCTCACCGAGTTGCTGGCACTCCGGTCAGGCTGGCAGGAAAAGTACCGTAACCCGAACTTTGAAGTGCAGTTCCCAACCCTGAACCTTGGCTGCATCCACGGCGGTGACAATCCAAACCGCATCTGTGCCCAGTGCGAGCTGCACTTTGATCTGCGCCCGTTGCCGGGCATGAATATGGAAACCCTGCGCCAGACTATCCTGAGCAAGGTGCAGCCAATCGCGGAACGGCGGGAACTGTCCCTGGAATTCGAGCCGCTCTTCGACGGCGTGCCGCCCTTCGAAACCCCGGCCGATGCGGCCCTGGTCAAAGCCTGTGAGAAACTGACGGGCCATACCGCTCATGCCGTTGCCTTCGCCACGGAAGCGCCCTGGCTGCAGAAGCTCGGCCTGGAAACTCTGGTCATGGGGCCCGGCTCAATCGATCAGGCGCACCAACCCGATGAATTTATAGAGCTGTCCCAGCTTGATCCAACCGTTAAAGTACTGCGAGGGCTGATCCGACAGTTTTGTCTCTGAGTGTGGCGCAGGCACTTCCGACGCCTGCGGAGAGTCCTGGCGGGGAGGGTGTGCCAAAACCGTGGAGCGCCAGGGATGGCGCGACCGAGCCCTACAGGGACGTATCTACGGGCGTGTTTTGGCACACCCTCCTCGACAGGACTCGGCAAACTCCTCAAGATAAAGTACCTGCCTTTAGAAGATAACGAGAGACCAGGAGAAAGGTTTGAAATCAAACGACTGGCTGCATGGATTCCGCCATTCATCCCCCTACATCAACGCCCACCGCGGGCGTACGGTGGTGCTGACCATTCCGGGGGATGCCATTGAGCATGGGAACTTCATCAACATCATCCATGACATCGCGCTGCTGAGTAGCCTCGGTGTGCGGCTGGTCGTTGCCTTTGGTGCCCGCCCGCAAATCCAGACGCGGCTGGATGCTGCCGGAATCGAATCGTCGTTTTCGAAAGGTCTTCGGATTACACCGCAAGAGCACCTCAGCATGGTGATGGAGGCCGTCGGTGGCCTGAGAGCCTACCTGGAGAGCCACCTTTCTATGGGTTTGGTGAATTCGCCAATGCACAATGCCCGTATCCGGGTGAGTGGCGGCAATTATGTGGCCGCCAGGCCCGTTGGCGTGCTGGACGGCGTTGATTTTGGCCATACCGGCAAGGTGCGCCGGGTCGATGTGGCCGGCATCGAGAAACTGCTGGAGCTTGGTCACATTGTCCTGTTGCCGCCTATGGGTTATTCGCCGACGGGAGACGCCTTTAACCTCTCCTACGAGGATGTTGGCAGCCAGGTGGCAGCGGCCCTTCAGGCCGAGAAGCTGATGGTGTTTATTGATGATCCCGGGTTACAGGAAGAGGACGGTACTTTGATCCGGGAGCTGTCGGCGCGCCAGGCGTCCGAGCGTCTGGCGGCCGGTGCGGTGACCGGTCACGATGCCGACTTGCTGCGAGCTGCCTGCGACGCCTGTGTGAAGGGTGTACGTCGCGCCCACATCATCAGCTATGTGGATGACGGCGCCCTGCTGAAGGAGCTCTTCACACGGGATGGCGCCGGCACGTTGGTCAGTGGCGATCACTACGAGCAATTTCGCCAGGCCCGGGTCGAGGACATCGGCGGGATTCTGGAGCTGATCCAGCCGCTGGAGGAGCAGGGCATTCTGGTTCGCCGCTCCCGGGAGATGTTGGAAACCGAGATTGACCGCTTTGTTGTGGCGGAGCGCGACGGCACTATCGTGGGCTGTGCCGCTCTGTACAGCTACCCTGAAGAGGGCGCCGGCGAGTTGTCCTGCTTCGCGGTAGACCCGACCTATCGCCGGGCCGGGCGGGGTGATGAGATTCTGGCAATGGTGGAGAAGCTGGCCAGGGGGCAGGGTATCCAGAAGCTGTTCGTGCTCACCACCCAGACGGAGCACTGGTTCCGGGAGCGGGGCTTCCAGCCTTCGACCGTGCAGGCCCTGCCCGGGCCGAAGCTGGCTGCCTATAACACCCAGCGGAACTCAAAGGTGTTCTTCAAACCGCTCTGACAGGGCGGCCAGATGTTCAGACCTCTGGGGTTCCGGTTGCTCTGACAGCGTCTCGACGGCCTTGTAAAAGACGGCAAAGTCGTGGTCTGCATTCCGAAGCATTTGACGGAACGCCGGTACGTGCTGGTTGTACTGACGAAACAGCGCCAGGTTGGCATTATCCAGGCTGACCGGCACCGGCCCGAACGGGCCCGGTTCGGGCCACTCTGCGGAAAGTTCCTGATAGGCAAGAGCCAGCTCTTGGTAAATGGCCGCCTTGCGATTTCGCAGTCGCTGGTCTGGCAAGCTGCTCTGCTGGGCGTAAAGAACGTCCAGCCGGGCACTGAAGTCCTCGACCAGGGCGAGCGTCTGGTTTCGGCGAGCCAGGCGGTCCAGTGCCTCCTCAAACTGGCCGGGTTTGCCCTGTTCCGATAGCCAGAGCCTGAGCCCTTCCAGCTCCACCGCGGTGGCAAAGCTTTCGTTAAATGCTGTGTCATCGGCGATGTAGACCACCCGGTGTGCCAGCTCATGGAACATCAGGGCGACCATGCGATTCTCCGTCAGTCGGGTAAAGCCGGTGTGCAGGGGATCATCGAACCAGCCGAGAGTGGAATAGGCCGTCACGCCGCCAATAAACGTGTCGAAGTCCTTGTTGCGAAATTGCGACTCCTCGGCACGCGCATCCGTAAGGCTGTAGTATCCCCGGTAGGCCTGACAGCCGAGCACCGGATAGCACCAACGGTGCGGCTCCAGGGAGAACTCCGGCACGGCCACCAGGTTCACCACCACCCAGGGTCTGTCGAGATCCACGTAGTCCCTGAAGGCTCCTCCCACCGGCAGGGCCAGTCGTTGAGCGGCGAATTCCCGGGCCTGTTGCGCTACCGCGAGTTTTCCCCGAAGATCCATCGGCGTTGTGGTGTCGGAGAGGATGTCGTCGACCGGTTCCGCCGACATCATCAGGGAGAGATGCCCACTGACAGCTTGCGAATAGTAGCCAATGGTCGAGCAGCCGTTAAGCATTGTTACCAGTAGCAAAAGTAGATAGATCTGACTAAGCTGTTTCATGGGTCATGATGTTATAGTGGATTGGTTTGCCTGTGGGGGCCAGGCCGCTATAGTACAATCATGGTCTCTACAGTAGCAGCCGGTGGCATCCGCCATCGTTTCAGGGACGTGAGTCGGTACCGGGCGTTGTGTTCGGTGATCGTTCCGGCTTTGCGAGATATCAGGTAGTTCATGGATCCGAGAGAACGTCGTAGCAGCCCCCGCCAACCAATCAAGCTTGCCGCCCAGATTGATCTGGGAACCGGTGAGGCCTGGCCGTGTCAGATCGCCGATTTCTGTGCGGAGGGTCTGTTCGTCCGCTATTCGGGTGAAACCTCGAAAAAGCTCGATCGGGCGTTTGCTTCTGGCACACCGCCCGAACTGGTAATACGTTTTCGGGGCCTGGATGGCGCGCGCCGCCATGAGCTTCATGTCAGTATTGTCCGTCGCATCGATGGCGCCATGGGGGTCAATTTCAGCAGACCCAACCCGGTAGCGGTGGATGCCATGCTGCAGCAATGCGGGGGCTCCCGCCGTCAGGATCGCTCCTCGCTCCGCGCGCCCAGTGACCGCGTACAGTTTGTCCTGCACCAGTCCGCCAAGGCGGTGATCCAGTTTATCGAGCCGTTGATGGACGCCTGTCTCGTGCAGATGGTGGAGGGTCTCAAGCTGGCGGCTCAAAGAGCCTCAAATGATCAGCAGGCCAATGAATACATGGATGCCTCGGGCCAGATTCAGGCCCGGCAACGGGTCATCTGGCATCAGATGGCGCGAAGCCTGGAGTCGCCACTGAAGCCCGCCCCCAAGGGGTTTCCGGGATCCGAGCTGTCCGTGGTCGACAAGGGTGAATTCGAAGACTGGCTGACGATCCGGGTGATGGTGACCAAGGCGGATACCCAATATCGGGGCGATCTGCTGCAGCTCAAGCTTCGCCTGGACAAACTCGGAATCGCCAACGCCACGGGACACCACAACCCCCTCGGGCCCTCCCTGGTCTGCGAAGCCTTCCATAACGGCCTCAGCCAGCTCAAGGCGACCCGGGAGGTGGAGAAAGTCTGTCTGCGGGTTTTTGAACAGACGGTGTTACAGCAGCTCGGGCCTCTGTACAAGGAACTCAACGATATTCTGATTCGTCACGGTGTTCTGCCAGACCTGGATCTCAGCAAGTACCTGAGCGAGCAGGCCGGGACAAATGCGGAGGAACAGAAAGAGCCCGCAGAGGCCGAGCCGGTTACCGAGGAGAGTGCTGCTGCAGAGTCGACGTCAAAGCCAAAGGCGGGTGGCGAGGGCGCCGGACAGGCCCAGCCTCGTCGCAGAGCCGGCGTGCTGGGGGGCGAGTTTCGGGGCTATGCCCAGGCGGCCCAGACGGCGTTCGCCACCGTGCGCAACCTGCTAAATACCCTGAGCGCGAGCCGTGTGGCCCGAGGCGATCCGGAACCTTTGCCGTTTCAGCCCAATGCCAGGCCTCTGTCGTCCGGCGAATTCCAGCGAGAACTCCAGCAGCTGCAATCTCAGCCCGTGGATACTGGCGAGGAGCTGGCGCCCCTGAAAGAGCGGGTGGTAGAGAGAGTAAAGGCAAGCGGTGATAACCGGCTGGATGAAGAGCAGCAGGAAACGGTGGATGTGGTCGACCGGTTTTTCAAGTCGGTGGTGGAAAGCCCGAAGCTCAGTGAATATGCCCAGCAGCGTATGCGGCAGCTGGAAGTACCCGTTCTGAAAGTTGTCATGAGGGACCCAGCGTTCTTTGACGATCAGGACAGCCCGGTTCGCGGGGTGATGAACCGTCTGGCCCAGTTAGGGGTAAAGGGCGGGCGCATCAATCCAGTGGTTCAGCGTCGGGTGGATGAGCTGGTAGAGCGAATTACCACGGATTTCGAGCAGGATACCGGGGTATTCGAGCAAACGGTCCAGGAGCTGGACACCCTGATTGATCGCCAGAATCTTGTCTATCGCAGGAATGTCGAGCGCGTGACAGCCGCTGCGGAAGGCGCCCAGAAGGTGGCTGAATCAAAAAAGGCCGTGGCCGAGGTGCTGGACAACAAACTGGGTGGGCGCAAGGTGCCCCGAGCCGTGCTCAGTCTGCTGGATGGTGGCTGGCGGGATCTGCTATCGCTGACCTGGATCCGGCAGGGGCCGGATAGCCAGCTCTGGCAGGATTACCTGGCGGTGATTGATTCCTTGCTGTCTTTCGCTGACGATCCCAACAGCTCGATTAACCTGCCGGAACTGCTCCGGGTTATCCAGGATGGTCTCGCGTCTATTTCCAGTAATCACATGCCTTCTTCGCAAATCCGGGACGAGCTCAAGCAGTTCCTGGTTCGCAGTCCGCAAAAAAGCCCCGAGCTGGTTGAAGTGCCGCCGGCAAAGCCGGAGCAACCGGACACCAGGAAACTGTCCGATCGGGAACAACGGAGTCTTCAACGCTGGATCAACCGAGCTCAAAAATTGCGCACCGGCGACTGGCTCCGCGACCAGGAAAAACCGGACGAGCCCCAATACATCCGTCTGGTCTGGGTCGCCCGCGGATTCAGCCGTTTTGTCTTCGTGAATCATCAGGGCATGCGGGTAGTGGAATTGGAGCTGGAGGCCCTGGCCCGGCAGATGCGAAAAGGCATCATCGTGCCCGACAGTCAGTATGAGCGGCCCCTGGTGGACGAGAGTATCGATAGGATGGTCCGCAAGGTTTATGACCAGTTGTCCTGGGCCTCCACCCACGATGAATTGACCGGTCTTCTCGGGCGTCGGGAGTTCGAGCGAATGCTGGATCAGCAGCTGGCCCGCCGGGAGGATGAGCGCTCCCTGGTGCGTCTGGATCTGCGTCGGTTCCGCCTGCTGAACGATACCGCTGGCTACCAGGCCGGTGATGAAACCCTCAAACGGATCGCAGATATTCTGCGCAGCCACGTCGGTGACGGTATGCCCGTGGCCAGACTGGCCGGAAACGAATTTGCCATGCTGGTGCCCTCCGAGAGCGCCAGCGACGCGGCAAGGGATCTTATCCGGGCAGTCGAGGCCGCCGAGTTCAGTTTTGGTGGTCGCGACTACCGGCTCTCTGCCAGCGCCGGTGTGGTTCCCACGCTGCCGGCCCTGGTCAGTGCTGAACGCTGGTTGCGGGCCTCGGAGCAGGCGCTCGCCGCATCCCGCCAGCAGGGCCACGGCAAGGTTTCGGAGTATTCCCTGGGTGCCGAGGATCAGGCCCGTCAGGAGCAGATTGCCGCAAAGGTTGCCAGCCTCAGCGACCTGAATGAAGAGCGCATGCTGCTGCGCTGCCAGAAGATCATCCCCCTGCATGCCAAGGCCTCCATGGCCGCGCAGTATGAGGTGCTGATCAGCATGTACGATGACGAGGGCAACCTCATTACCGGTCGGGACTTCGTGCGTATGGCCGAGCGCTATGACCGTATGCAAGCCGTGGATCGCTGGGTCGTTGGTCACATGCTGGACTGGCTCAGGGAACAGGCCCCGGACCCGCGGCATTTCGGCGGCGTCTGCATCAACCTGTCCGGCTACTCCATGAACGACCAGTCGCTGCTGGAGTTCATCTACGAAAAGCTGAGTGAGAAGGATGCGCCTATCGAGCGGCTGTGGTTCGAGATTACCGAGGCCTCGGCGATCAACGACGTCCAGTCAGTGGCAGACTTCATCGTTGAGATGAAAGAGCTTGGCTGCCGGTTCTGTCTCGGCAACTTTGGCAGTGGGCCCAGTTCGTTCGAGTTCATGCGTTCGTTACCGGTGGACCTGATCAAGATCGACAGCGCCTTCACCGGCCAGCTGTCGGCCAGCGAGACCGATCGGGCAATGGTGCGCTCAATGGTGGACATGGCCCACTACATGAACCGGGAAGTGATTGCCTCCCAGGTTGAATCCCGGGACGTTCTGGACATGCTCCGACAGCTGGGTGTCGACTACGCTCAGGGCTTCGTGGTGGAAAAACCGCGTTTGCTCGACAGTCTCACCTGATTCCGGCAACCTGCCTCTATGTCAAAACGCCATCCCATCATCGCGGTTACCGGTTCGTCCGGAGCGGGAACCACGACCACCGGCCAGATTTTCAGCCGGATGTTTGCCAGTGAGGGGCTGAACGCCGCGATGGTCAGCGGTGACAGTTTTCATCGGTACAACCGTGAACAAATGGCCAGGCTCGCGGCCAAGGGCCAGTTCGGTGAGCGCAACCACTTTGCGCTGGCCGCCAATCACATCGACAAGCTGGAAGCGCTGTTCTACGACTACGGCCACACCGGCAACGGCCGTTATCGTCAATACGTTCACGATGAGGATCGCAGGCTGGTTGAAGCCGGGCACAAGCCCGGCACGTTTACGCCCTGGGGGCCGTTGCCTGCCGATACCGATCTGCTGTTCTACGAGGGGCTGCATGGTGGTGTTGTCAGCGAAACCTGCAATATTGCCCAGTATGTGGACCTGCTGATCGGTGTGGTTCCGATCGTGAATCTTGAATGGATCCAGAAGATCCACCGGGACACGCACAAGCGGGGCTACAGCCAGGAGGCGGTGGTGGAAACCATCATCAACCGCATGGATGACTACGTGCACGACATCGTGCCCCAGTTCTCCCACACCCACATCAATTTCCAGCGTATTCCCCTGGTCGATACTTCCAATCCCTTTGTCGTCCGGGATGTCCCCACTGAGGACGAAAGCATGCTGGTGATCCGGTTCCGGGACCAGTCAGAAGTGGACTTTCCCTATCTGCTGCAGGTGATTGCGGGCAGCAGCCTGTCGCGACACGATACTCTGGTGGTTCCGGGCACAAAAATGCCGCTGGCCATGGACCTGATTGTCAGGCCGATGGTGCAGCGGCTGATGGCAAGAAAGCCGTTCGCCTGAGGCGTCAGGCCGTCAGTCGTCCATCCCGGTAATCCCGGAGTGTCTGTTCGATCTCCTCGCGGGTATTCATCACAAACGGACCGTACTGGACCACCGGCTCGCCAATCGGTTTGCCGGCAATCAGCAGCAGTCGCGCTCCGGCTTCCCCCGCATGGAGTTCGATCTGGTCGCCGTCGTCAGAAAGAACGTTAGCGGCGCTTCGCTTCAGCGAGCTTTCTCCCAGGCTCGCGCTACCCTCGTAAAGATAAAGCATGGCGTTGTGGCCTTCCGGGAGGGGCAGTTTCAGACTCCCGCCTGATGCCAGGTGGATGTCAGCGTAGATCGGCTGAGTGGTGCGACTCGGCATCGCCCCTTCATGGGTCTGGCCACCGATCTGCACTGAGCCGGCAATGAGCTTCAGTTTACCGCCGTCGAAGGCAAGCTCCGGAATCTCTTCCGGCTGGATGTCCCGATAGCCGGCCTGGGTCATTTTTTCCGCCGCTGGCAGGTTCAGCCAGAGCTGGAAACCACGCATCACGCCCTCTTCCTGCTGAGGCATCTCCGAGTGGATGATGCCGCGACCGGCGGTCATCCATTGCACACCGCCGTTGCGAAGGTCGCCCCGGTTTCCGAGATGATCTTCGTGCAGCATGTGCCCCTCGATCATGTAGGTCACGGTTTCGAACCCCCGGTGCGGGTGCGAGGGAAAGCCGGCGATATAGTCGGCGGCCTCCGCAGAACCAAACTCGTCCAGCATCAGGAACGGATCCAGGCGAATGTTCTGTTGCTGACCAATGGAACGCTTGATGCGCACGCCGGCGCCGTCGGACGTTTCCAGGGCGGGTATAATCTGTTTCAGGGAGCGCAGGGTCATGGGGTCCTCCTCTCGTTAGCTCTTGGCTCTATTTAAACGGGATGGGAGGAGAGAATAAAACGCAGAAATCTGGGGGGTGACATCAAAAAAACTGAAGGACCGGTGGCGCCCGGCTCAGGACGCCACCGCAAGTAGTTATTCCACGTTGCGGGAGTAGAAAATCTCAAGCATTTCCCGGCGCAGACGGTCCTCAATGGACTGGGCTTCGGCGGGATCAAGATCACCGGCGTTCACCCCGAACACATAGTTATCGAGGTCAAAGTTCTTCAGCATCATCTTGGTGTGGAACAGGTTTTCCTGGTACACGTTCACATCGATCATCTGATACGCGTTCTGGGTATCCTCGGTCAGATAGTTCTGGATCGAGTTGATGTCGTGATCAATGTAGTGCTTGGTGCCGTCCACATCGCGGGTAAAGCCGCGAACCCGGTAATCCACGGTGACCACATCGGAATCAAAGCTGTGAATCAGGTAGTTCAGCACTTTCAGGGGTGAAATCAGACCACAGGTGGATACGTCGATGTCTGCCCGAAAGGTGCTTACGCCGTCGTGGGGATGGCTTTCCGGATAGGTGTGCACGGTCACGTGGCTCTTGTCCAGGTGCGCTACAATGGTATCCGGCAGCGGTCCGGGAGACTCTTCGTTGTCGGGCTCTTCGCCGTTAGTGAGCTCGTGCTCGGCGATCAGCATGGTGACCGAGGCGCCGTGTGGCTCATAATCCTGGCGCGCGATGTTCAGGACGTTGGCGCCGATAATCTTGACGACGTCGGTCAGAATCTGGGTCAGACGCTCGGCGTTGTACATCTCATCGATGTAGTCGATATAGGCCGTGCGTTGTTCTTCGGTCTGCGCATAACAGATGTCGTAGATGTTAAAGCTCAGGGATTTGGTCAGGTTGTTGAAACCATGCAGCTGGAGTTTTGATTCCATGCTCAGCCCCTCCGGATCGTGGAGATGAATGACTGCAGAGCTGCATTGCTGAGCTCTGCCGAGGCCGCCACCGACTACTGACCGGGTTGTTCACCTTTTGCGCAGACCGGCGGAGAGGGTGCGTATTATGCACACCGCAAGTGACGTTGAATAGTATTCGCAATGACATTTTAGCATTCGTGATCTCCCCTGCATCCGGCCCATGGATTCGGTCCATGAGCGGCCCTGGCGAGATTTGTCACACGGGTTATGACGCCTGGTGAACCTCGTAGCTGTGACGGATCTCGACGCCAGCCTGTTCAAGCATGATAGATGCGGAACAATACTTTTCCGCCGACAGGCTCACGGCCCGCTTGACCAGATTGTCTTTAAGTTTGTTTCCGGTTACCACGAAGTGCAGGTGAATGCGTGTAAACACCGCCGGAACCGCGTCGGCCCGCTCTGCTTCGAGCTCGGCGTGGCAGGCAGTCACGTCCTGGCGGCTTTTCTTCAGGATGCTCATGACATCGAACGCCGAGCAGCCTCCGAGACCCATTAGCAGCATTTCCATCGGGCGCGGGCCGAGGTTCTCGCCACCGTGGTCCGGCGGGCCATCAAGCTGGACGCTGTGGCCGCTGCCGCTGCTGGCTTTGAAACTGGCGTTGCCGGTCCAGTCTATGGTTGCTTTCATGGGACGACTCTCCATTGTGATGACGCGGGACCGACTGTTGGGATGGCCCCGATAAAGATGACCTGTGGCCGGATGCTAGCACAACCGGCTTCGCCAGGCAGGCCGATCTCGGATACATGTTGTATACTCTTTCCGGTTGCCCGCAACAGACCTTCTTGTTATAAGTTGCGCTGTTTTGCAGTAAAAAAGAACGAACCCGCAAGGAAAGCCGGGTGCATAACAAACATTGGGACCCGCCAGTATCTGAGGAGGCACGACTCGCATTATGGCCACTATCGTCAAGCCGGTTGAGCAGAAAACCAAGCATCTCGACTATTTCCTTTCGCAGTGCCATCGCCGCCGTTACCCAGCCAAGAGCACGATTATCTATGCCGGGGACAAGAGCGATTCCCTGTTTTACATCGTCAAAGGCTCGGTGACGGTTATCATTGAAGACGACGACGGTCGCGAGATGATCATGGCCTACCTGAACGCCGGTGACTTTTTCGGTGAAATGGGGCTGTTCGACAACATGGATTCCCGCAGCGCCTGGGTAAAGGCCAAGACCGAGTGCGAAGTAGCGGAGATCAGCTACACCAAGTTCCGTGAGATTGCCCAGCAGGATCCCAGGGTTCTGTATTTCATTGGCGAACAGATGGCTTCCCGCCTCCGCCAGACCACTCGCAAGGTGGGTGACCTCGCGTTCCTGGATGTGACCGGTCGGGTCGCCCGCACCCTGCTGGACCTCTGCAAGGAACCGGATGCTATGACCCACCCGGATGGCATGCAGATCAAGATTACCCGCCAGGAAATCGGTCGTATCGTGGGTTGTTCCCGGGAGATGGTTGGACGGGTCCTGAAGACCTTGGAAGATCAGGGCCTGGTTCGGGTCAAGGGCAAAACTATGGTGGTGTACGGCACCCGTTGAGTCCCCGGACAGGAGAGCATCGATGTAGCACAGAGGCCGCTGATATCAGCGGCCTTTCTGGTTGTAGGCAGGGGACGCCGGTGTCAGTCCGCCAGGGCCACGGACTTGATCTGCATCCACACCTGCCGGCCTGGTTCCAGAGCCAGCTGGTCAGCAGCCCGGGTGGTCAGTCGGGACATGACCGGTGTGGGTCCGGCGAGCAGGCGGACGATACTGACGCCGGGGGTAACGTCCGGTTCAATCCGGTCAATGGTTGCCGGAATCAGGTTCTGGATGCTCTGGCCACGGTTCTCCTCCAGGGCGAGGCTGATATCCCGGGACAGCAACTGAATCCGGGCTCGATCCCCGATTTTCATGCCGTTTTCCTGGCGCAGCCACAAGGAGCCACCGTCGAACTCAAAGCGCGCCAGGTGCCAATGCTGATCCAGCTCTTTTATCGTCCCTTCCACAAGCACGCCCGCGTCGTCCTCGAGACGGAACGGGTTGTCCATGCGTGCAAGTGTCTCCCGGGTCGGCCCGCTGGCTATCACCTTGCCGTCCTCCATGACCACCAGGTGGTCGGCGAGTCTGGCCACCTCGGCGGTGGAGTGGGAGACATACACGATCGGGATGGCCAGGGCGTCCCGAAGACGCTCCAGATAGGGCAGGATGTCGTGTTTGCTGGCTTTGTCCAGGGCTGACATCGGCTCGTCCATAAGTAGCAGCCTGGGGCTGGTCAGCAGCGCGCGGGCTATGGCCACCCGCTGGCGCTCGCCCCCGGACAGGCCAGCGGGCATACGGTCCAGATGGCCGCTGAGTCCCAGCCAGTTCACTGCGTCCTCGAACCCGATCTGCCGGTCCGGGGCCGGAATACGCCGGTATCCGAATTCAAGATTTTTGCGCACGGTCAGATGGGGAAACAGGTGGGTTTCCTGGAATACATAGGCCAGGGGGCGTTTATGAACCGACAGGAAAGCATCGGCGCTTTGCCAGTGTTCATCGAGAACGGTCATGGTTCCCTCCGCACGGTGCAGGCCCGCCATGCAGCGCAGCACGGTGGTCTTGCCGCAGCCGGAGTGTCCGAACAGGGCGGTGATGCCCGTGCCGGGCAGGGTCAGGTCAACATCCAGACCAAACCCGGGGAATGCGCATCGGAAGCGGGCAGAGATGCTTTTATTCCCGCTCATCTCAGTGCTCCCGACCGGGCCTTGCCGTTCAGCGCATACAGGGTGACCAGAACCACGAAGGAGAACACCACCATGCCGGCAGAAAGCCAGTGGGCCTGGGTGTATTCCAGGGATTCCACGTGGTCATAGATGGCCACCGAGAGGACCTTGGTTTCCCCGGGAATGTTACCCCCAATCATCAGAATCACGCCGAACTCGCCAATGGTATGTGCGAAGGTCAGCACGGCGGCGGTCAGGAAACCGTTGCGGGCAAGGGGCACGGCAACAAACAGGAATCGATCCCAGGGCGCGGCGCGAAGCGTGGCAGCGACCTCCAGGAAACGGTCGCCAACGGATTCGAAGGCATTTTGCAGCGGTTGCACCGTAAACGGCAGGGAATAGATCACGGACGCCACCACCAGACCCTCGAAGGTAAAGGGCAAGAGCCCGATGCCGAGCGACTGGGTAACCTGGCCAACCCAGCCTTCCGGCCCCATCACTAACAGCAGGTAAAAGCCTAGGACCGTTGGCGGCAGAACCAGAGGCAGCGCGACCACGGCCGCCACCGGTTGGCGCAGCCAGTGCCGGGTTCTGGCGAGCCACCAGGCGATGGGCGTGCCTATAAGCAACAGCAGCAGAGTGGTTGTCGTGGCCAGTTTCAGGGTCAGCCAGACTGGATCCCAGTAGGTTTCAATCATCAGTTGATCGCGTCATGTCCTTCGTCGTAACCATAGCTCCGGATGATGCCGATGGCAGTATCGGATTTCAGGAAATCCATCCAGGCGCGGGCTGCTTCATTGCTGGCGCCCCGGTTCAGCAGGATGGCCTGCTGGTCGATGGGCTGGTAATAGGCCTGAGGCACTTGCCATAGGGTGCCGGTGTCCTCGTCCCAGACTTTCACCTGGGAGGCGGCCACGAAACCTGCCTGGGCATTGCGACTGACAACAAACTGGAACGTCTGGGCAATGGAATCACCGCGGACCAGTTTCGGTTGCAGCGGTTGCCATTGGCCGATGTGATCCAGAACCTGCTTGGCAGCCAGGCCATAGGGTGCGGTTTTCGGGTTGGCAATGGCCAGCCTGGCGAAGGGCTGCTGCTCCAGATAGCGCGGGGCATCCTCAAACGCATTGGGCGTCGGGCTCCAGAGCACCAGCTTGCCCCGGGCGTAGGTAAAGCGGGTTCCGTTGACCCCGGCCTGCGCCTCTTCGATCAGCTCTGGCCTGAGCACGTCTGCCGCCATGAATACGTCGAAGGGCGCGCCGTTCCTGATCTGGGCGTAAAGTTTGCCGGTAGAGCCAAAGCTGGCGGCCACCCGGTGACCGGTTTCCGCCTCAAAGTGCCTGGTCAGTTCCCGGGTGGTATCGGTGAAGTTTGCGGCCACACCAATACTGACTTCGCCAGCGATGGTCCCGGACGCAACACCGAACAACACGAACAGGCAGGCGAAAGCCCGGATTATTGGGTGGCAGATTCTGGTGCGGCGTTCATGGGGCTCTGGCATGGAGCAGGGCTTTCTGTTCGGCGGTTGATTGGGCAGACGCATTGTCCCTATGCAGGCACAGGGAATGCAAGTATTGCCACACCTCGTCCCGGTTGGTTTCGTTGAGCATCTCATGGCGCCCGCCCTCAAACAACCTCAGGGTCACATGGCCAATGCCCGCCTCTCGAATGGCCTGAAAGTGCTGGCGCACGCCACGGCCCATTTCACCAACCGCGTCCGCCGTTCCGGAGAACAGGTGCACAGGCAGGTCTTTGCGCCAGGTCGGTGGCTTGATGGCCAGCATGCCGCCGATAAAATCCAGCCAGAGCCCGGTTGAGCATTGGAACCCGCAAAGCGGATCGGCAACGTAGGCGTCAACCTGGTGCGGATCGCGGCTGAGCCAATCGGCATGGGTCCGGTTGGGGCGGAACCGGCGATTGAACTGCTCGAAGGTTATGCGGGTGATCAACGGGCTGCGGTGCCGCTTGCCCCGGAGCAGTCGGATCAGGCCGATCAGGGCCCGGGATGCCAATAGCTGGCCCCGATCAATCCGGTTGGTGGCGCTCAGGATCAGGGTGTCCAGGGAATCACCGTACCTCTGGGCGTAATCCTGGGCAATGAACGAGCCCATGCTGTGGCCCAGCAGGTTGACCGGCAGTCCGGGAAACTGTGAGCGGGCGTGTTGGACCACCTGGTGCAGGTCGGTCAAGACGCTGGCCCAGCCATTCTGGTCCGCATAGTGCCCCAGGTTCTCGACTCCTGAATTCGGGCCATGGCCCCGGTGGTGAAAGGTGATAACGGCCATGCCGCGTTCGCAGAGCCAGCGTGCGAGGGACTGGTAACGGTCGCCATGCTCGGCCATGCCGTGGCTGATGATCAGAAGGCCGGTGGGAGCCGTCGGGGTAAAGACTGTTCCGGCTATGCTGTGGTCATCACCACTGCTCAGCGTCAGAGGGTGTTCGTTCGTTGTCACGACCCGGTTCCTTGTTGTTTTTCTCCGCAGCCGGGCGTTGCCACTCCGGCGGTTTCCATAGATGGGTAAGGCGAGACAATAATCCGCCGGGCTGTGCCATGTCGCGGAACAGGTCCACGTATTCGTGGGTCCAGAGCACAATCAGGTTATTGGAGCGAACAGGCCGGGTGATGCCGTATTCGGGCGGATCCTGGGCATTTTCATCGACAAACGTGCCGAACAGGCGATCCCACACTATCAGAGTACCGCCGTAATTACGGTCGATGTAGCCGGGATTTCGGCCATGATGGACGCGGTGATGGCTGGGCGTGTTGAAAAACAGTTCGACCGAGCTGGGCAGCTTCCCGACCAGTGTGGTGTGAATAAAGAACTGGTAGACCAGCGACAGGGCATAGGCCACGCCGATCCAGACAGGATTGAGTCCCAACAGCGCCAGGGGCAGGTAGAACACCCACATGCCGTTGAAAATGTTGGTGGCATTCTGGCGCATGGCAGTGGAGAAGTTCATCCGCTCGGAGGAATGGTGCACCACATGGGCCGCCCAGAACCAGCGCACCCTGTGACTGGCCCTATGCATCCAGTAGAAACAGAAGTCCACGCCCAGAAAAGCCAGCAGCACGGTGAATCCGTTCAGTTCCAGATCAAACAGCCGGTAGTGGTAGCACAGGGCATAGACCGGGAAGGCAATGAGGCCGGCGAAGAGCAGTTCGGTCACCTGGTAGCCGGCGCCAAGGGCAAAGTTTCTGACCGCTTCATGGGTATCCATCAGCTGCGGATCGTGGCGAATCTTCAGGTATTCCCACAGGGTAACGCCCACAAAAACCGGTGTTGCAATCACAAAGATCAGTTGGCGCTCATCCAGCGCCAGCCACGGCGCAGCCATCGCCCAGAGAGAAAGCAGGCCGCTGTCTTCCAGTACGGCCAGTATCATGTCGGTCAAAGCCATCGGGTTTCTGCCGGTTTCCTCATCAAGTCCGTTTATTCTGGCACGTAACCCGGAAACCGGAATGTCGGTTCACGCCAGATTGGCTAACGGATTCCGACAATCCGGTACTCAGCCTTGCCGACGGTTGTCTTCGTACACTTTTTCCAGAGCCCGGATCTGTGGCTGCCACTGGTCCAGCCAATGTTTGATGTCTTTGGGAATTCGCGCAGTTTTCGGCCATGGCACCGGGTACTGTGCTGGCTGGAACATGGGTGCAAACAGGGCGGCTGCCGTCAGGTCTGCGCGCGAAAACTGGTCGCCAGCCAGGAAAGGCCTTTCGGCGTAGATGGCAGCCAGCTCGGTGAGCAACTCTTCCATGACCTGGCGGGACTTTTCAGACGTTTTTTCGTTGATCTTCATCCATTGACGCATGACTTCATCAACCCGGCTGAAAGCAAGGCTGAGCAGTATCCGGTTATAGAAAGGCGTTCCCGCGGCCAGCATGGGCACCACAATTTTGGGGCGCTGCAGAAAGTGGTGGTAGGAATAGCAGCGGATAGCCGGGCCCACTTCCTCGTCAAGCCGGCGCTCCCAGGCCAGCGCCTGCTCACGAACTTCCGGGTCTGCCGGTGTCAGCGGGTGCTCTGGAAACGTCTGGTCCAGGTAATCCAGAATGGCGGCTGAGCCCTGAACCACGTGGCCGTCATGGTCCAGCACCGGCACAGACGAGGCTTCACCGGTCAGTTTCCGGATGGTTTTCACATGTTGTCCTGGCAGCAGGTTCACCGTTTCGTAGTTGAGCCCCTTGTAGTCCAGGGCCCAGCGTATTTTTTCGCAGTAGTGGGAAATGGCAAATTGGTACAGTTTCAGTGCCATGGGGTGTCTCCTCGGTTCAGCGTTCTAGCATACTGCCGGTGAGGCGGTATAAGAAGTCCCATCAGATGCTCATGGTGGCCTCATCGGTCGTTGGGTTCTAAACTGTAGGCCGAAAAGACGCTCACAAGGGAACTGACCATGCACTCACGACGAGTTTTGATGTTGTCCGTCGTCACTGCGACGAGCCTTGCTATCTCCGCCTGCTCCTCTCTATCCAAAACCAGTCAGCCGGTTTCCGCGAGCTATGCTTGCGGGCAACTCGATATCGCCGTCTCCGGCAACGACGACAGCGATCTGATCAGCATCGACTATCTGGATCGACGTATTCTGCTCAAGCCGGAGGTAAGTGCGTCGGGCGCGTTGTACGTTGCCCCCGGCGACGACCAGACGCGGTTCTGGAGCAAGGGTGAAAAAGCGACCCTGACAGTGAAGGGACAAACCTACCCGGAGTGTTTACAGCCAGGCGATCTGGAAATGCCTTTTGAGGCGCGGGGGAATGAGCCTTTCTGGCACGCGACGTTTGAGGGCGGTGAGCTCTTGATAACACGGCCTTTCGAGGAGCAGGGAACCCGTCGGGTACCGGTTGAAGTGAAAACAGCCAACCGACACGGGCGGACATTTGTGGCGACGCTGGAAGATCTGCCCATTACCCTGACGGTCGCCCGTCAGCTCTGCGATGACAGCATGTCCGGGGCTCAATATCCCGCGCAGGTGCGCCTGCAGGTTGGTGATGATGAATTCCGGGGGTGTGGCGGTGATCGCCAACGTCTGTTCCGGGGCGCAATCTGGGTTGTTGAGGATCTTGCGGGCGCAGGCATCATCGATCGGTCCCGGATCACGATCGAGTTTCTTGAGGGCAATCGGATCGCGGGCAGAGCGTCTTGCAACCGATACACAGGCGCCTATGAACTCAGGGGTGAGGGCATGGCCATCGGCCCGCTGGCATCAACACGGATGGCGTGTGCGCCCGCGCTGATGAATCAGGAAGAGCGGTTTCTGAATCTGCTGGATCAGGTGAATTCAGTGCGGATCGGGCAGCAGGGCCAACTGCTGCTGTCGACACCGGGCGGTGAGTCGATCCGGGCGTTTCAGTCTGACCACGACAGTCCGTAGCGCGTCAGGATCTCTGCTACTCGCCCACTGCTTTGCAGGGCTCTCGCTCCCTCTGACAGGAGCGCTGCGAGTTGGGCGGAATCACGGCCGACCGGTGAAAATGCAACGTAGATCGGCGACTCATGTATCACCGCGGCCATTCGCAGGCTTTCCGTGTTGTTCTCCTGCTCCAGCTGCCACTTCATCACATAGCGGTCCTCCGGGAATACGTCAGAGCGCTGCTGGTGCAGGAGCTCGATCGCCCGGCTCAGTGGTGCCGGGCCGGACAGCACCCAGACCCGCTCCGGATCGTCCTGGTACTTCTCGATATAGCTGTCCAGTTCCGGTGAGTAAGCGTAGCCGTTGATCGCCAGCAGGGTGAATTGGCTGAGCGAGTCGATGCCATCGTACTGCCAGTTGTTGTCAGGGTGGGTGTAAAGTGCAATCGTCGAGTAACCAGTCGCGGCGTCCGGAAACACGAAGTCCGGCGCATCCCCCGGAAGGGCTCCGACCACCGCATCAATATAGCCGTCCCGGGCCTGTTGCAGGGCCCGTGCCCAGCTCATGTTCACGTATTCGACATCGATACCGGCGAGGCCGAACGCCTCCCTGGCAATATCTATCATATAGCCTTCGTGCTCGGAGCCGGCTTCACAATTGTGAGGGCACCAGGGATCAGCGGCAATGACGACACTCTGGCGCGGCTCTGTCGGAGCCGGCGCAGCGGGAGCGGTCTTCGTTGCCTTTGCTACTGTTTCAGGGACCAGCGATGGCGGGTCCTCTGGCTGCGAGCAGGCTGCAAGAAAGAGCGCGATGGAAAGAACCAGGGTTTTTGCCATGGTGATAAAACCGGAATGCCGATAACGTCGGCTCTCCCTGAAGCATAGACCCTGGTCGCGGTTTTGTAATGGCTAAAAGCGCCTAGGCTGCGGTTTTGTCCCTGTCAGCCGACGCGGCGGTCGGCACCAGCGCCCGGGCGAGGTCTTTCATGTGCAAAGTGCCCACGTGCTGGTCGTCCCGGACCACCCGGAAATTCAGGGACATGTCACCATCGGACTTCAGCAGCACCGACTCGAGGTTGTCTTTCTCCGAGATATCGCCGGCGAACGTGGAGTCGCCGTCATCCGGCGGACTCATGACCGATCGTACCCTGAGTACCCGTGCCCGATTGATATCGCTGATGAAGTCGACGATGTAGGGGTCGCCGGGATTAAGCAGGATTTCCTGGGGATCTCCCTGCTGCACTACTTCGCCGTCTTTCAGGATGACCAGATGGTCGGCCAGTTTCAGGGCCTCATCGAGATCATGGGTGATGAACACGATGGTTTTCTGCAGTTCTTCCTGAAGCGCCAGCAACAGGTCCTGCATATCGGATCGAATCAGCGGATCGAGTGCCGAGAAGGCTTCGTCCATCAGCATGATCGGGGCGTCGGACACCAGAGCGCGGGCGATGCCTACCCTCTGTTGCATGCCACCGGATAGCTGGTGCGGATACTGGTATTCGTTACCTTCCAGACCAACCCGCGCGAGCCATTTGCGGGCATCGGCCTCAAAGTCCGATGTCGTGTAGCCGCGAATGTCCTTGGCCATGCCGGCGTTCTCGAGCACGGTTTTGTGGGGCAGCAGGGCAAACTTCTGGAATACCATCGACATCCGCTCGCGGCGAAGTTTTCGCAGCTGCTCCTCGGTATAGCTCATGATGTCTTCGCCATCGACGCGGATCTCGCCGGCCGTGGGGTCGATCAATCGGTTCAGGTGCCGGATGAGCGTGGACTTCCCGGAGCCGGAAAGTCCCATGATGACCGTGATCTCGCCATCGTGCATATCCACGTTGATATCACGCAGACCGAGTACGTGTCGCTGCTGCTCCAGCAGATCGGCTTTGCCCATGCCCTTGCGAACATACTCCAGGGCAACATCCGGGGTCGGACCGAAGATCTTGTAAAGGTTCCGGATCGAAATCTTGATGTCTTTTGCCATGGGGGCTTTCCTCACTGCTTCTGGGAGACGTTAATTCGTGCCAGGGACGCCTTGGTTACCCGGTCGAGAATAACCGCCAGGATCACGATGCCAAGGCCGGATACCAGGCCAACACCCAGTTCCAGATTACGGATGCCGCGGAGAACCAGAACGCCAAGCCCGGGCGCGGATACCAGGGATGCGATGACAACCATGGCAAGACTCATCATGATGGTCTGGTTAACCCCTGCCATGATGTTGGGCAGCGCCAACGGGATCTGCACCTTGTAAAGTTTCTGTCGGGGCGTCATGCCAAAGGCGTCTGCGGCCTCAATCACGTCCTTGTCTACCAGACGGATGCCCAGGTTCGTCAGCCGGATCACAGGAACAATCGCGTAGAGGATGATGGCGATACCGTACAGCTTTGATTCGGTAACGCTGAACAGGAAGATAAGCGGGATCAGGTACACAAAAGGTGGCAGCGTCTGCAGCATGTCCAGTACCGGTATGATCATGCGTTGCAGCGAGTTGCTGCGTGCCATGGCGATGCCTATTGGGACTCCCAGCAAGACACAGAGGAAGGCACACACAAAAATGATCGCCAGGGTTTGCATGGCGTACTCGTAATGGTCGATAAACGCCAGCAGCACGATGCTGCCGCCAACGAACAACATCAACTTCCAGGATTTGGTGACCACGTAAACGACCGCCAGAAGCAGCGGAATCACGATCCACCAGGGCGTGTTCAGCATGCCGTATAGTGCGCCGTCGAGGAACCAGCTGAGGGGTTGGGTTAACGGATCGAGCACAAGACTTAGGCTATCCTTTATCGCCAGGAACCCTTGTTCCAGGCCCTTGGTAAGTTCCCGAGACTGCGGGAAGGCGGAGCAGGATTCGTTCAGGGCGTCCATGGACGGAAACGGGAGTTCCCATAGTGAGGCCGGTTCGGCGCTCTCTCCCTTGGTTTTATTCAGCAGGTCGGCCATCGACATGGGGCCGCTGCTTTTGCCTTCCGAGCACCATTGCTCAAGGCCGAGCGATGAAAAAAGGGAATCGTAAGTTGCCATGGGCGGTCAGTCTCTCCTGCGCACGTCTGGAATCAGAACGGTTTTCGGGAAACGACCCGGGGCATTCCGAAGGATGCCCCGGGAGGGGCAGGTCAATCAGTTAAGAACGTTGGCCAGACGCTCACGCGCGGAGTCGTTCAGCCAGGTTGACCACTCGTCGCTGTTGTTACTGAGGTAGTAGACCGCAGCTTCTTCGCCCGAGGCATTGTTGGAGTCCATCCAGGCCAGGATGCTGCTCATGGTCTCGGTCTTGAACGTCAACTTGCTGAGCATCTCGGCCACTTCCGGCTCGCGCTCTTTAAAGCTGGTGGTGATGGACGTCAGAACCGTTGCCGCTGGGAAGTCGGATACGCCCGGGTTATCGACGTCCTGCGTCTGGTTTTTCTGGTGCACGTCCGGCTTGATTTCGCCGAGATCAACCCGGGTCATGTCGTACTTGCCGAGGGGAACGGTCGGACCCCAGTAGTAGCCGAACCAGGGCTCTTTGTTCTGGACAGCGGACGCCATGGAGGACGCCAGGGTCTCACCGGAACCATGGTTGAATACGTCGATGCCGGACTCTTCCAGGTCCAGGGCGCGAACCAGGTTGTCACTCACGACACGACAGCCCCAGCCGTCCGGGCAGTTGTTGAAAGTGCCGCCAACGAGCTCAGGATTAGCCATGATGCCCTCGATGGTCTTCAGCTCCGGATGCTCTTCCGCGAGGTAGGTGGGAATCCACCAGCCTTCAACGCCGCCCGGATCCAGAACCTTGCCAAGGCGTTCCACCTTGCCCTGTTCTTCCAGGCGCAGGTAGGCCTCGCCCGCGGAGTTCAGCCACAGCTCGGTGACGATGTCAGGCTCACCGTTTTCGGCAACGGAGGTTACCGCCGGAACGGTATCTGAAGGAACAATGGTGACGTCACAGCCGTAACCCTGCTCCATGATGAAGGTGGCCACGTTGGTGACGACCGTGTTGGACGCCCAGTTCATTTCCGTAATGGATACCTCGCCGCAATTGGCCTGGGCCGCGACGGGAACGGATAGCGCGCAAAGCAGTGCAGCAGACTTAAGCTTTCGCATAGTCACTTCTCCTTTTCAGGGTTTGTGATTTTTCGAGGGTGTTGTCGGTGTTAGTGCCGATACGAGGGGATCGCGATCCATGAGGATCGGGAGAACAGCTCTTTTATGGTCGCTGTTAAGGTCGAACAAATCATGAGGTCTCGGTTAATACTTAATTACAAGGATAACGAACCTTAGCTCAGTTACAAGGGCGTATTCCAAATGCGTCTTTAAAGGAGACACATTATGCCCCCACAGAGCTGTCAAGAAGTTGTAGTAATCGATGGGTACACTCCGCGGACCTGAACCCGGAGAACAGCATGACCGAGCTGCGCGACCTGACACCTCACACATCGATTACCCACGAGCAGGCCAGCCGGGATGGGGGTCAGCGAAGGCTGCTGAGAACCTTCCTGCCGGAGCTGGTCGGCCTGGAGCGCATCCTGGCTGAAGCGCCGGATTTCATCACAACCGAAGTGGTGGAGCGGGTTGCCATCAAGGACCTCTCCCTGCCCATCTATCGTGTTGATATCGGCTCATCCCGGCCCGATGTGCCAGCGGTATTGCTTGTTGGGGGGGTGCACGGTCTTGAACGCATTGGTAGCCAGGTGGTGATGGCCTGGCTGAAGTCGCTGCTCGCCAGAGCGGCCTGGGACGAACATTTGCTGGGGTTGTTGCAGAAGGTTCGAATTACCCTTCTTCCAATCCTTAACCCGGGCGGTATGTACCTGAATCAGCGCAGCAATCCCAACGGCGTGGACCTGATGCGCAATGCGCCGATCCAGGCCCAGGACCGTAGCGCATTTATGCTCGGCGGACAGAGAATTTCCTCTCGATTGCCGTGGTACACCGGCGATCCTGAACAGAGCATGGAGCCCGAAAACCTGGCTCTGGAGGCGGTAATAAAACAGCTGCTGCCGGGACGGCCGTTCAGTGTGGCACTGGACTGCCACTCCGGATTCGGGATGCAGGACCAGATCTGGTTTCCCTACGCCTACCGGCGTCGACCCATGCGTCGAATCGCATCGGTTATGGCCCTGAAGCTTATTTGGGAGCAGTCATACCCAAACCACGACTACCGTTTCGAGCCCCAGTCCCGCCACTACCTGACCCATGGCGACTTGTGGGATTACTTCTACAAGCAGGTCAATCGCGAAAATGCCGGTGTTTTCCTGCCCCTGACCCTGGAAATGGGCTCCTGGCGCTGGATTCGCAAGCGGCCCCGTCAGTTGCTGAGACTCGACGGTTTTTTCAACCCCCTGGTTCCGCACCGGCACAAGCGGGTCCTGCGCAGTCACCTGACCTGGATGGACTTCCTGATTAATGCCGCCGCCAGCCACGAAAACTGGTTGCCGGCTCGGGATGAGGAGTCCATGCTGAAAGAAGCCGCGATCATGCACTGGTATCGCGATACTCACTAGCGATCCAGCCGGCCCGGGCATTCATCAATCGGAACTATCGTATGCACTGGATTCTGTTGCGGGGTCTGACTCGGGAGCACGCCCACTGGGGCAGCTTTCCGGCTCGCCTCGAGGAGGCATTTCCGGAGCACCAGTTCCATATGGTCGATCTGCCCGGGACGGGCGTGCGTTATCGAGAGGACAGTCCGGCAACGATAGCGGCGGTTCGGGAAGCCGTTTCCCGGCACGTCAGCCATATCCCCGGTCCCTTCAGCATCCTGGCACTTTCTATGGGCGGTATGGTGGCCCTGGACTGGGCCCAACACGCTGCGGATGGCCAGATCCAGAACCTGGTCCTGATCAATACCAGTTCCGGCTTCAGCCCGCCATGGCAACGCATGCGGCCTGGGGCCTGGCCGCGAATTCTTCGGCTGCTGGCCCGTCAGGAGTTGTTTGACCGTGAGCGGGATATTCTCCGGCTCACGTCTAACCTTGAGGTGCCTCTGTCACTGGCAAAACAGTGGTACAGCATACAACGACAACGCCCCGTCAGTACCCGGAATGCGATCAACCAGTTGGCGGCCGCCGCCCGCTACAAACCCGGTAAAAAGCGTCCTATGCCAGATGCACTGATTCTCGCCAGCCGCGGCGATCGCATCGTTCACTGGCGCTGCAGTTCCACTCTGGAGGAGCGCTGGCAATGGACCATGAAACTGCACCCGGATGCCGGCCATGACCTTCCACTGGACGATCCGGAGTGGATCATCCAGCAGATGCGCAACTGGCTGCCCCGTTAACACCGGTTGCTTGACGCAACTCTTCTTTCCGGTCAGTCTTCTCGTTTTGAACCGTCAAAGCCTTCATTGATCAGGAGCGGAGCCGATAATAATGAAAATCTTCGAAACCAAAACTGCCCCCAACCCCCGCCGTGTGCGCATGTTCATGGCCGAGAAAGGCTTGTTGGACAAGGCCGAATTCATCGAGATTGACTTGCAGAAGGGTGAAAACCTGACACCTGAATTTGTCGCTCGAAATCCGATGAAGAAAGTGCCTGTGATGGAACTGGATGACGGCACCTGTATTGCCGAGACCATGGCAATCTGCCGCTATTTCGAAGAGAGCTACCCGGACACGCCCACCCTGATGGGCGCTACCCCGCTTGAAAAGGCCCAGCTTGAGCAGTGGCTCCGGTGGATCGAGCTGTTCTTCTTCATGCCCACCGGCATGTGTTTCCAGCACACCACAGGCTACTTCAAGGATCGGATGAACCCGATCAAGGAGTGGGGTGAGGAGTGTGGCAAGAGTGTCGAGAAGTTCATGCACTTCCTCGACAAGCAGTTGGACGGCAAGGAATACATCTGCTGCGACCGCTTTACGGCCGCCGACATCAACGCTTTCACAACAGTGGCGTTCGCCCGGGTGGTGGGCATCCGGATCAAACCCGAGCAGGCCAACCTGCAGGCCTGGTACGACCGCATCAAGGAACGCCCCTCTGCCCAGGTCTGAGCCACAGGCCAGTCAGAAACCAGAAGAGAGATCTCAATGACCACAACGGATTCAAGGCTCCAGTGTGCGCTGGCGTCTATTGACGCAGCGAATAAGGCCGATCCCAATCGGGAGTCTTTTGGCAACGAACGTCTGCCGAAGGAATACGCCTACAGCCTGCACATGACCCACTGGCTGTTCGAGCTTGAATCCGATCCTTCCGAACGCATGCAGATCGCCTGCCGGGCTCAGCACATCGAGCGCTGGACCATGCCGCGGAAGGACTATCCTGAAGGCCGTAAAGCCTATTACCAGTGGCGCCAGGCTTGTGGCCGTATGCATGGCCGGCGGGCTGCGGAAATCATGGCGGATTGTGGCTACCCGAGGGAGGAGTGCGAGCGAGTGGAGACCATCCTGACCAAGCGGGAACTGAGGCAGGATGCCGACACTCAACTCCTGGAAGACGTGGCCTGCATGGTCTTCCTTGAACGGTACTTCGCGGATTTCTATGAGGAAAAAGCGGACTACGATCGGGAGAAGTGGCTACGCATCGTCCGCCGGACCTGGGGCAAGATGTCGCCCCGTGGGCACGAGGCGGCACTCAAGCTGGCAGAGGGCATGCCAGCGCACTTGTTGGAGTTGTTGCAGGAGGCTTTGGCTGAATCTGATGCCTGATCGGAGCATGCGAGTCAGCGGGTAAAGCTTTCCAAAATACGCTGTGAATACATCCATGTACGCTCGGCTCCGCCATCCCTGGCTCCGCACGATTTTGGAAAGCTTTACCCGCCGACTCGCCCCATCTGAAGGCGTCAGCCTGCGGGGAAAAACAGCTCCCTCAATTTCGAACCAGGCTCTTCCGCCCGCATGAACGACTCACCGACCAGGAAGCCGTAGATCCCACGGTTGGTCATGGCCTCTACGTCATTGCGGGTCATGATGCCACTTTCCGTAATGGTCAGCCGGTCCTGGGAGATCCGCTCATGCAGATCAAACGTGGTGTCCAGCGACACATCGAAGGTATGCAGATTGCGGTTGTTGATGCCGACCAGAGGCGTCGTCAGCGTCAACGCATCATCCAGTTCCTCGCCATCGTGCACTTCGACCAAAACATCCAGCCCGATCTCATGGGCAATACCCTCCAGCTCCTGCATCTGGTCTTTGGTCAGGCAAGCGGCGATCAGTAGAATACAGTCGGCACCGATGGCCCGGCTCTCGTACACCTGGTAAGGAGCGACCATGAAGTCCTTGCGGATCACCGGCAGACTGCAGGCATTGCGGGCAGCGACCAGATAGTCCTCGTCGCCCTGGAAGAAGTCGCGGTCGGTCAGCACTGACAGGCAGGCAGCGCCTCCGTTTTCGTAGCTCTCGGCAATAACGGCCGGCTCGAATGGATCCCGCAGGATGCCCTTGCTTGGTGAGGCTTTTTTGATTTCTGCGATAACGGCGGGAGCCTGCTGTTCAATTCGGCTGCGCAGAGCGTCGGCAAAGCCTCTGGCTGCAGGTTGATCCCCAGCCATGGCTTTCAGGTCTGCAATGGAAACCCTCGGTTTCCGCTCGTCAATCTCTTCCCACTTCCGATCAACGATCTTTCGAAGGATCGTCGGTGTCTTGTCCAAATGTCGTTCAGTCATAACAGGCCTGTAAAAAGTTAGCGAGAGACGGAGGGGAGGGAGCTTTCAAAACTGTCTGCAGCCACGGATGGCTGCAGCCAAGCCCTACATGGATGTATTCACGGGCGTGTTTTGGAAGCTCCCTCCCCTCCGTCTCGTCCGGCTGCAAAATCAGCAGGCCAGGATCAGAAGCACTGAGAAAAATCAGCCAGCTCCGACATCTTGCCGGCGGCCAGTCCCGAGCCCATGGCGTCCAGGGCCATATCAACGCCTTCCTTCGGACTCTTGGCCAGTCCAGCAACGTAAATCGCTGCGCCAGCGTTAAGGGCAATCAGGTCCCGGGCTTTCTCGGCCATTTCATCGTGGCCACGTCCGAAGGCCGCCTTGATCAACTTCAGTGAGTCGTCGGCGGTGTCCACGGTCAGACCCACCAGCGCCTGGCTCTTGATACCCAGATCCTCCGGGGTGATGTCGTATTCGGTGACTTTGCCGTCTTTCAGTTCTGCCACATGGGTGGCGCTCGCCAGACTGATCTCATCCAGGCCGTCCTTGGAGCAAACGACCATGATGTGCTCGGCCCCCAGGCGATGCAGCACCTCCGCCATCGGACGACACAGCTCCCGATTGAACACGCCGACCAGTTGACGTTTGACGCCCGCCGGGTTGGTCATCGGGCCCAGGATGTTGAAAATGGTCCGGCAGCCCAGCTCCTTGCGGGGGCCGATGGCGTGTTTCATAGCGCCATGGTGAGCCGGGGCGAACATGAAGCCGACGCCGATTTCCTCGACGCAGCGGGCCACCTCTTCCGGTTTCATGCTCAGGTTGATGCCCAGCTTTTCCAGCAGGTCGGCACTGCCGCTCTTGGACGAAACAGCCCGGTTGCCATGCTTGGCCACAAAGCCGCCGGCGGCGGCCACCACAAAGGAGGCGGCGGAAGACACGTTGAACAGGTTGGCGCCGTCGCCGCCCGTGCCCACGATGTCCACCAGCGGCTCGGCCTTGACCGTTACCTTGGTGGCCAGCTCGCGCATCACTTCGGTGGCGCCGGTAATCTCATCGATGGTTTCGCTCTTAAGGCGCAACCCCATGAGAAACGCGCCGATCTGGGCGTCCGTGGCCTCGCCGTTCATGACGATGCGCATCACGTCCTTCATTTCCTCCCGGGAAAGGTCCAGGTTGGAGGCAATGCGGTTGAGAGCTTCTTTCATGTCCATGTGTCCGCCTCTTATTGTGTTCTCAGAAAGTTGCGCAGCAGCTCGTGGCCCTGTTCCGTCATAATAGACTCCGGATGGAACTGCACGCCCTCAATGGGCAGCGTCTTGTGGCGAACCCCCATGATTTCTTCGATGGAACCGTCGTCGTTGCGGGTCCAGGCGGTCACTTCCAGGCAGTCGGGCAGGGTTGCCTTGTCGATCACCAGGCTGTGGTAGCGGGTCGCCTGTAGCGGGTTGCTCAGGCCCCTGAACACGCCGATGTCCTTGTGGAATACCGGGGACACCTTGCCATGCATGACCCGGCCGGCGCGGATGACGTCACCGCCGTAGACCTGGCCGATGGCCTGGTGGCCCAGGCAGATGCCCAGTATCGGAAGCTTGCCGGCGAAATGCCGGATGGCCGCCATGGAGATGCCGGCCTCGTTCGGGGTGCAGGGGCCGGGGGAAATCACCAGGCGTTCCGGGTTCAGGGCTTCAATCTGTTCGATGGTAATTTCATCGTTGCGGTGCACCTGCACGTCGGCGCCCAGTTCGGCCAGATACTGCACCACGTTGTAGGTGAAGGAATCGTAGTTATCGATCATCAGCAACATAATCTGTTCCTCCGCCTCAGTGGTCGAAATCGTTGTAGGTCATGGCCACCGCGCGGAAAATGGCGCGGCCCTTGTTCATGGTTTCCTTCCACTCGAGACGGGGCACCGAATCGGCCACCACGCCGGCGCCGGCCTGGATGTGCAGGGTGTTGTCCTTGATCACGGCGGTACGGATGGCAATGGCGGTGTCCATGTTGCCGTTGAACGACAGATAGCCCACGGCGCCGCCGTAGACCCCACGCTTGACCGGCTCCAGTTCGTCGATAATCTCCATGGCCCGGATCTTGGGCGCACCGCTGAGGGTACCGGCGGGCAGGGTGGCGCGCAGCACGTCCAGGCAACTGGTGTTGTCCTTCAGCCGGCCGGTAACGTTGGACACAATATGCATCACGTGGGAGTAACGCTCCACGATCATCTTGTCGGTCAGCCGGACCGTGCCGGTTTCCGACACCCGGCCGGCATCGTTACGGCCCAGGTCGATCAGCATCAGATGTTCGGCAATTTCTTTTGGATCGGCCAGCAGCTCCGCTTCGAGGGCCTTGTCCTCAGCGTCGGTGGCGCCCCGCTTGCGAGTGCCGGCGATCGGCCGAACCGTCACTTCCTCGTCTTCCACCCGGGCCAGGATTTCCGGGGAGGAGCCCACGATGTGGAAGTCCTCCAGATCCAGGAAATACATGTACGGGGACGGGTTCAGCACCCGCAGCGACCGGTACAGGTTCAGCGGCGGCGCCTCGAAGGGAATCGACATGCGCTGGGAGATCACCGTCTGCATGACATCGCCGTCCAGCACGTAGCCTTTGATCTTGTCTACCGCGGCTTCGAATTTGTCCTGGGTAAAGCCGGAGATGAAGTCGCTCTCGTCCACGGCCTTGCCGCGCAGGTGTTCGGGGGTGCGGGGCGCGTCAGCGGTTTGCCGGTGCAGATGGTTCTCCAGCTCATCAATGCGGCTCTGTGCCTTTTCGAAGGCGCCCTCAATGGCCGGATCGGCATGGACAATCAGATGTAGCTTGCCCCGCAGGTTGTCGAACACCACGATCTCGTTGGACACCATCAACAGGATGTCCGGCGTGCCGATTTTGTCCGGCGGACAGCTCTTGCGCAGCCGTTTTTCGATGTAGCGCACTGTGTCGTAGCCGAAGTAGCCCACCAGGCCGCCGTTAAACCGGGGCAGCTCATCCAGATCCGGCGCATGGAAGCGTTTTTGATAAGTCTCGACAAAGGCGAGCGGATCGTCCACATCCTCGGTTTCGACAACCTCGCCGCCGCGGCTGATCTCCACCCGGTGATCAAAGACCTTCAGGACTTCGTGACTGGGCAGGCCGATGATCGAATACCGGCCCCATTTCTCCCCGCCCTGCACGGATTCGAACAGGTAGGAGTAGGGTCCGCTGGCGAGTTTGAGATAGGTGCTCAGAGGCGTGTCGAGGTCGGCCAGCACCTCACGATACACAGGGATGCGGTTAAAGCCGTCGTCGGCGAGCTCGGTGAATTGCTCGGGTGTCATGGTACGGTTTCCTGAAATCTGATCTGCATTGTGGATGAAAGCCTGTGCTTCCATCAGGTGCTGCGGGCTCGACCAGCAGACGCCAGTCAGCCTCCGGGCTTGCTCAGCCGGTGCGCCATCGCCACCATCGTGTTGCGCGGGTTGTCAGGATGCCTCGCGCTGCAGTCAGATTCAGTCCCTGCACGGCAGGAATCTCCCGTAAAGAAGTGCTCAATGTAAGTTCCTTGTGAGATTACAAAAGCTCGGCCAGCGAATCAACAACCGCGTCGGCGCCCAGGGTATCCACCGCGGGCCCGTAGTTATACCCGTACCGCACCGCCACACAGGGAATGCCCGCGGCCAGCGCCGCGTTAATATCCGCTGAGGAGTCGCCCACCATGACCGTGGTTCCGCGGGTGCCCCCCAGGGATTCCATGGCATGAAGCAGGGGAGCGGGGTCAGGTTTTTTGACCGGCAGGGTGTCACCACCCACGGTCAGGTCGAACCAGTGGTCCAGTCCCATTTGCTCAAGCAGCGGTGCCACAAACTGTTCCGGCTTGTTGGTGACGATGCCCAGTCGGCAGCCCTGGTTCTTCAGGTGCGTGAGGCACGCCTCGACGCCGGCATAAACTACCGAATGCTGCCCGTTGAGGGTGCCGTAGGCGTGATAGAAAATCGCCAGGGCATCCTTGAACAGGGCATCGTCTTTTGGCCGCGCCGGTTCCCAGTCCACCTGGCCGGCGAGGGCCCGGCGCACCAGAACGCTGGCGCCATTGCCTACCCAGTTCCTTACCCGGTCAATGCCCGCCGGTGAGCGCCCAAGATGCGCCAGCATCTGGTCCACTGCGGCCGCCAGATCCGGTGCACTGTCCACCAGGGTGCCGTCCAGATCAAACAGGGCAACCCCCGGCCAGCGTGGATTGAATAGCCCCGCCAGGCTCATTGGCTGATCACCCTGCGGGCCTGCTCCAGTTCTTCGCGCATGGCATCAATGGTGGTTTTATAGTCGTCGGTGTTAAAGATGGCAGATCCCGCCACAAAGGTGTCGGCACCGGCCTCGGCGACTTCCCGGATGTTCTCGGTCTTTACGCCCCCGTCGATTTCCAGGCGGATATTGTAGTTACTGGCATCGATGCGTTTGCGGGCCTCCCGCAGTTTGTCGAGCGTGCCGGGAATGAACTTCTGGCCACCGAAGCCGGGGTTTACCGACATCATCAGCACCATGTCCAGCTTGTCCATCACATGATCCATATAATGCAGCGGTGTGGCCGGGTTAAATACCAGGCCGGCCTGGCAACCACCGTCGCGGATCAGCTGCAGTGAACGGTCAATGTGGTTGGTCGCTTCCGGGTGGAAGGTAATGTAACTGGCCCCGGCGTCGATAAACATACGGATGAGGTCGTCCACCGGCGACACCATCAGATGCACATCGATGGGGGCGGTCACGCCATGCTTGCGCAGCGCCTCGCAGACCATGGGGCCAATGGTGAGGTTGGGTACGTAGTGATTGTCCATCACATCGAAGTGCACCACGTCGGCTCCGGCGGCCAGCACGTTATCGACTTCCTCGCCAAGACGGGCGAAATCGGCGGACAGGATGGATGGGGCAATCAGGTAAGGGTTCATGACGGCTCTCTCACAACAATGGATAATGGCTTGGTCAGCGGTCCCTGCCGCACATTCAGGATGGCTGCTAGTCTAACAGCTCAGTGGCGTTTTTTCGCAGTCAAAGGATCAGTATCTGTGCAGAGATTCGAGATTTACCGGCCCGGCGTGTTCTGGCTTTTTATCCTGGCGCTGATGTGTGTCGCACCGTCCATCACCCTTGGGCAGGCAGAGGGTGGAGCGGCCGTCGAGACCGAAGGCACCGAGGCGTCGGAGTCTTCGAGCCGCGCCCTGATCTGGACAGGCACCGGCGAACGCGCCCTGATCCAGCGTTTTCCCGAATCAGCCGTATGGCTGGAGCTTGAGGAGGGTGAGAGGGCGCTGGGGTTGTTCTACCCGGAAGCCAGGTTGCCGGCCCGCGGCGCGGTGCTGGTTCTGTCGGACGAGGGTGAAACTGCGGCTTCCGGAGTAACCGGCCCACTGGCAGCGGGGCTGGCTTCCCGGGGCTGGGCCGTTCTTACGCTTGGTCTGGAGTCGCCCCCACCGGTTCTGAGTGAGTTCCTGATGCGGCCCGTGATGGAGCAGCCGACGGCTGAAGCGGGCGCGGGTGAGCAGGAACCATCAGAATCAGTCATGATCGATGTCATGGCCTCAGCCGAGAGTGCCGATGATCTTGAGGCCCGCTACAGAAGCCGCATCAACCAGATGCTGCAGGCAGGGCTGGCCCTGCTGGTTGAGCGGGGCTATGAAACGCCGGCTGTTCTGGGTGTCGGGCGAGCCAGTATACATGCGACCAACCGGGTCCTGGATGGCGCCGATGCCTCTGCGCTTATCTGGGTGGCTCCCCGTTTTTATCCCGTTGACCGGCCAGATCTGCCGGAGCGTCTGGAGTCGCTCGGCACCGAGTTGCTGGAGCTCTATCCCCACGGGGCCGCTGATAATCAATCGGACTGGAGTATTGGCATGAGGTTGCGGCGCGCCGGAATGAGCGGCTTTGAGCGACAACCGATTCCCTGGATCAGCCCTGCGCCTGAGTCTCTGGGCGATGGCGTGGCCAGTCGTGTTGCCGCCTGGCTGGAATCCCGCGAGCGTTAGGGGCGGAGGGTGTTGTGGCGCTTTATCAGTTCCCAGGCCTGTTGGTAGTGGAGCAGACGTTCCTTGGCCAGGCTGCGGTCGCGGTCACTGACCTGCTGTTGGGCAAGCTTGTCCGGGTGGCACTCGGATATCTTCTTGCGGTAGGCCCGTTTGATCACTTCCATGGAATCCCGACGGGTAACCCCTAGAAGTTCACAGGCCTGCTGATAGCTGGTGGGTCTGGAAAGGTTCTCGCTGTGCCGGGTCCAGACCTTGCTGGCATAACTGTCGAAAATGTCCTCGCTGATGCTTACCGGCAGACCAATCTGGTCGATGGCGTCCTCACAGCGATACCGTCTGGGTTTGCCGGGCCGGCCGTTAAGCTGGCTGGCGTGGCAGAGGCAGATAGCGGTTTTCAACGCGGGAGCTGGCCAGAGACGGCGCGAGAGGCGCATGGCCAGCCCGCGGATGAACGGCAACTGTCCGGCCGACTTGCCCTGCTGGAACCAGCGTATCGCTCGCCTGCGCTGACGTCTCGACAGCCTCATGGCCTTGATCAGGGATTCGGCAAAGCCGATGTCGACTTCGGTGACGCGTCCGTCTGCCTTGGCGATATAGCCGAGGAAGAAAAACAGAGAATGTCGGCACCAGCGGGGCAGGCGGGCGCGGTCAATCAAAGCGGGGGCCTGGTGACCACAGGCCGAGAGTTCCCGCATCAAGCTGGAAAACTCGGCTTCCATTCGGGGCGGCAGTGCCGGTTGTCTGTTACCGCCTGCCATGGCTTTCAGATTCCTTGGTGCCCAGTTGCCGGTCGAGCGACTGAAGACGTTCCGGGGTGCCGACGTCAACCCATTGTCCGGGATGGAGCAGGCCCTTTACCCTGCCTCTGTTCATGGCACCGCGAAGCACCGGCCCCAGTTTTCCCGCCTGATCGGTCAGCTCATTGAACAGGCGCCGATGTAACAGGCTAATGCCGGTAAAGGTCAGCTTGTCCGGGCCATCGCTAAAGAGTACTCCCTGATCAGTCAGGTGAAAGTCACCTTCCGGATGGTGTGGCGGGTTGCTGGTGACAACGAGCAGCGCGTCCGCTTCAGCCGGAGGTGTCAGTCGAGAAAGGTCGAAATCGCTCCAGATATCGCCGTTGATCACCAGAAACCAGTCAGATTTGTCACCGGCAAGCAGAGGCAGCGCACGCACGATGCCACCGGCGGTTTCCAGCGGCTCGCCTTCCCTGGAATATTGAATGGACAGCCCGAACCTTTCTCCATTACCCAGGGTTTCCTCAATCTGGTCGCCCAGCCAGGCATGATTGATCACCACCTCACGGATTCCCGCCCGCCGCAGGTGCTCCAGATGATAGCTGATCAGAGGCTTGCCGGCGGCCCTCAGCAGGGGCTTCGGAGTGGCCAGTGTCAGTGGCCGCATGCGTTCACCTTTGCCGGCAGCGAGAATCATGGCCTTCACTGGGGCAGGTGCTCCTGACCCGGGGCCGGGCCGATGCTCGCCTCGATCCGGGGCATAACCGTATCGCTCAGCCATTCGTGGAAGTGGCGCAGGGCCGGCTGCCGACTGCTGGCAACGATCAGATACTGAACGGTTCGGGGAATGTCCTCGAGGTAGCCGTGCTTGCCATCGCGGATCGACAGCCGGGCGAAAATTCCGGCGGCCTTCAGGTGCCGCTGCATGCCCATCAGTTCAAACCACTGGCGAAAAGTCTCCGGGTCCGCGCGGTGCAGGCCTACCTCAAGGCTGCTCTGGCGGTAGTCTTCCAGCCATTCGCAGACGCGCTCTTCCGGCCATTGGATGTAGCAGTCCTTCAGCAGCGAGACCACATCGTAAGTGACCGGCCCGGTAACCGCGTCTTGGAAATCGATGACACCCGGGCGCGGTTGGTCAGGGCGAACCAGAAGGTTTCGGGAATGGTAGTCCCGATGGACCGTCACTTCCGGTTGCGCCAGGGCGCTTTCCCGCAGCATGGAAAAGGTAGTGTCCAGCAAAGCCCGCTCGCTGTTTTCCAGGTTCATGCCCAGATGCTTCTCCAGCAGCCAGTCCGGGAAAAGCGCCATTTCCCGCTCGAGCAGAGTGGCATCGTAGGGCGGTAGCGGGTAATCCTTTGGGGAAGTCTGGCGGGCGATCAGGGTTAGCTCTTTCAGGGCGTTCCGGTAGAGTTGGTCTGCTGACTCGGTGTTCAGTTGGCCAAGCATGAGCTGGTCGCCAAAATCCTCCAGCAGCAGTAAGCCCTGTTCCAGATCAGCCTGCAGAATGTCCGGCACGGCAATGCCCTGCCGATGCCAGTGCCTGGCGATGGTCACGAAGGGCTCGCAGTCTTCATGCTCCGGAGGCGCATCCATCACGATAAACGGCGCACCGTCACCGGGAGCGGTTGTCGGATTTGCGTACTGCCAGACCCGGAAATAACGGCGGAAACTGGCATCGCCGGAGACCGGTTCGGCTTCGCACTGTTCGAAGCCGGGAAATTGTCTGACCCAGTTGGTCAGCAACTGCAGGCGGGTATCCATAGTTCGGGTTGCGATCCTGAAAAAAGTTGTCGCTGACAACGAAAGTTAGCAGACGAGTATAAAGAGGGTAAATCGGTTTTGCAGCGGAGTTTCCGTTAACAACCCTTGAGGGCACGTGTAAACTAGGCTGCGTTTGATATTGCCCGTCCTCCAATTCACCCGGAACAGGATCCAGCCACCGTGCCATGTCCCGAACGCCCACTGCATTCGCCGGAAACCCGGTGGCAGAGCCGGTATGGCCGTGTGTTGCTGGCCGCGTTTTTTGGGCTGGGCTTTACGGAAGGGCATGCCCAGACACCGCCGTCTGCGGCGGAAATAGACTGGCGACCGAGAGCAGAGCTGCCAGCCGAGGCTCGGTCCTCGTTGCCCCTTTTCTGCGAAGGGGGGTATCTGCCTTCCGGTCGCACTAATGGCGTTGGCAGTGCGTTTGCCGTTGGCAGCGATTCTGAGCAACCGCTAGAAGCCAGCGGCTTGAACGCCCGCTACGAGATTGACCGGACGCTGTTTCTTCAGGGTGATGTCCGCATTCGCCAGGGCGGCTTTCAGGTAACCGGTTCAGAGGCCCGCTACAGCCAGCAGGAGGGCGCAGTATCGGTGCAAGGGCCGCTGGTCAGTCGCGGCGACGGTTTCCTTCTCACTGGTGAGAACGCGAACTACGACGTCGATAGTGGACGCCTGGACATCAACACTGCGACGTTCTTGCTTCATGGCCCGGAAATGCGCGGTCGTGCAGGCAGTCTGTCTCGCATCAGCGAGGAACAGGTCGTCATTGCAGATGGCTTTCTGACCACCTGTGGCCCCAGCCAGAATGACTGGGCCATTGTTGCCTCGGATATCAGGCTGGATCGGGCGCAAGGATTTGGTACCGCGAAACACGTTCGATTGGAAGTGCTGGATGTGCCGGTGTTCTATTGGCCGTGGGCGAGCTTTCCCATTGATGATCGCCGCAAGTCCGGTTTCCTTTACCCGCAGTTCGGCTCTTCCAGTGCCGGCAGCGGCGGCTTTCTTGCCGTGCCCTACTACTTCAATCTGGCACCCCATTACGACGCGACGCTGACGCCCCAGTACATTCATGGTCGGGGCCTGTTCAACGAAGTCGAAGGCCGGTACCTCAGCTCTCTCGGGGAAACTACCCTTCAGCTTGGGTACATCGGCAATGATTCGGCGTTCCAGGAGGAAAATCCCGGTGAATCCGGTGAGCGCTGGGCCCTGGATGCCACGACCCGGGCTGCCTTTGGCCGTGGCTGGCGGGGCTACGGAGATTTTTCCGTGGTGAGCGATGAGGACTATCTCAGCGATCTGAACCGCAGCCTGGAGATCAACCAGGCAACCCATTTACAGAGAAAGGGCGGGGTTTCCTACCGAAGCGACAAGCAGTATTTCGATGCCTACCTCAACGATTACCAGACCATCAGTGATCGCATTGCCGACGTGGACAAACCCTATGCGCAGTTGCCGGAAGTGATCTACGCAGGGCAGACAGGTGCAGGGATCGTGGAGGCCAACCTGGAAAGCCAGTACACGGTGTTTTACCGGGATAACGAAGCACTGACCGGTCTGGATCGGGCTAACGGACAGCGTTTCAGGGCGCGGCCGGAACTGGCGTTGCCCATGCGAGCATTGTGGGGGTTCAGTCGGCCGTCGGCAAGCCTGGATTACACCCGCTACAACCTGGATGACTACGTGCTGGGGGATGGCACCTTCGATCGCACGGTGCCGGTTGCCGAATGGGACAACGGGTTGTATTTCGACCGACAGAGCAGCCTGTTTGATGTGCCCTACAACCAGACTCTGGAGCCCCGGCTCTATTACGCCTGGGCTGATGCTGATCCGGATCAGAACGACATTCCGGATTTCGACACCGACCTCCAGACCTTTCGTTTTGAGCAGCTGTTTCGCCCGGACCGCTTCACCGGCGGTGACCGGGTAGGCGATGCCAACCAGTTGACCGTTGCCCTGACCAGCCGTTTCAATGACCTGCTCACCGGTGCGGAGCGTGCACGGTTCAGTATTGGGCAGGTGCAGTATTTCGAGGACCGCGAAGTGACATTGTTCGGTGAGGGTGCCGGCACCCGGAGCCGTTCACCGCTGGCGGGTGAGGTCGTGCTGAACCCACTCGATACCCTGGAAATCCGATCCTCCGGATTGTGGGATCCTGATACCGGGGATACCGAGGAAGGCCGCAGCCAGTTAACCTTTCACTCCGCTGACTACCGGTACCTGGCCAGTGTGGGGCACACTTACAGCCGGGGCGAACTGGAGCAGTCGGATATTGCGGCGGTTTTCCCGGTCTCGGACCGTGTTAGTCTGATCGGCCGCTGGGTCTACGACTCCGATCTTGATCGAACCGTCGGATCCCTGGCCGGGCTGGAATACAATAATTGCTGCTGGAGTGTTCAGGTGGTTCACCAGAACTATCTGACCGATGACCGGGAACTTGATAGCCGCATACTGTTCCAGATCCAGTTGAAGGGCCTCGGCGGTAGCGATGGTGCCTCATCGAGTATTTCCGAGGCCATTTACGGTTTTGATGAAAGGGAGCGTCGTCGTTTTGGAACTCCCTGAGTGGATCCCCGACTAAGGCCCCCAAAACGCCAGAAAAGCTCAAATTCTATTTGTAGAGGTGATTATGAAGGCGACCCTTCGCCATGGTGTACAAGCGTTACTGGTTCTTCTTGCCGTCCTGGCTCCGTTGTCTGTTCAGGCCGAGCGTAAGTTGCTGGACCAGGTGGTGGCCATCGTCGATGAGGATGTCATCCTGCAGACCGAGTTGGAGGCGCGAATCAACACCATTACCAGTCGCCTCAGTGCACAGGGCACGGCGCTGCCGCCAAGGCAAGTCCTGGAAGAGCGGGTGCTTGACCAGCTGATCACCGAATCCATCCAGATGCAGATGGCAGATCGGGCCGGCATGCGCATCAGCGATAATGAGTTGAATGAGACCATGGCCAACATTGCTGAACGCAATGGCATGAGCCTGCCGCAGTTTGAAAACCAGCTCGAAGCCGAAGGCGTGACCTACAACCAGGCCCGCGAACAGATCCGGAAGGAGATGCTGACCAGCCGGGTTCAGCAGCGCCAGGTCGGTAACCGGGTTCGGGTGACCGACCGGGAAGTTGAAAATTATCTGGAAAGTCTGGAGGCCCGGGGTGGCAATAACGCCCAGTACCGGCTGGCGTACATCTTTGTGAGCGTTGACGATCCCTCCGACGAGGCGGAGGTGGACGCCGCCAGGGAGAAAGCCGAGCGGCTGCGCAGTGAGATCGCCAATGGCCGTGATTTCCGCGAAGTGGCTGTTGCCGAGTCTGATGCCAGTAATGCCCTGGAAGGTGGCGATATGGGCTGGCGTGCCGAGGGCCAGCTGCCGTCTCTGGTTGCTCCGGTTGTGCCGGAGCTGCCGGTGGGTGAGCCCTCGGACGTCCTGGAAAACAACAGTGGCTTCCACCTGGTGATGGTGATGGACAAGCGCGGCGGCGAGCAGCAGCAGGTGATCCAGCAGCATCGTGTCCGTCACATTCTGGTTCGGCCTTCCGAAGCAACGACTGACAGTCAGGCTGAAACCACGATCCGGGATCTGTACCAGCAGCTTCAGAATGGAGCCAGCTTCAGTGCGCTGGCCAGAGAGTACTCCGATGATCCGGTGTCTGGTTCCGATGGCGGTAATCTGGGCTGGGTAAGCCCGGGCCAGATGGTGCCGGCGTTTGAGCAGGCCATGCTCGATGCTGATATTGGCGAGTTGCGCGGACCGTTCCGTTCCCAGTTTGGCTGGCACATCCTGCAGGTTCAGGAGCGCCGCCAGAAAGACATCAGCGGTGATGTGCGCGACGCCGAGGCCCGCCAGGCCATCTATCGCCGCAAGTTCGAGACCGAACTGCAGAACTGGCTTCAGGAGATCCGCGATGAGGCCTTTATCGAGTTCAAGGGCGAGTACGCCAAGGACGAACCGGCCGAAGAAGAGCCGGTCTCCTGATGAGTAATTCCGTGGTGCTGGCACTTACCGCCGGCGAACCTGCCGGCATTGGTCCGGAGTTGTGCCTGCAACTGGCTCTTGAGGCCCGGAGTGCGGGTGTGGTGGTGGTTGCCAGCCGGCATTTGCTGGAGGCCCGCGCGAAGCAAATGAATCTGGCGGTTGAACTGTGTGCCTGGCAGCCCGGAGAGTCGCCAGAAATGGAGGCAGGCCTGCTGTCGGTGCTGCATGTGGATGGTTGCGCCAATCACGAGCCGGGCACACTGGATACCGGCAGCGGTGCTTATGTGCTCAGAACGCTGGAAGTCGCCGCTAACGGCTGCCTCAGCGGCGATTTTGACGGCATGGTGACGGCGCCTGTCCATAAGGGCGTTATCAACGATGCCGGCATCGCCTTCAGCGGCCATACCGAGTTCCTGCAGGAGCTGTGCGGGGTAGAGCGTGTGGTCATGATGCTGGCGACCGAAGAGCTGCGGGTTGCGCTTGTTACCACCCACTTACCGCTCAAGGACGTTTCCGCCGCCATTACCCCAGAGCGCCTGACCCAGGTGACGCGAATTCTTGATGCTGATCTGAAAAAGTTCTTCGGCATTGCCCGGCCCAGGATACTGGTGGCCGGCCTGAACCCTCATGCCGGCGAAGGCGGTCACCTTGGTCGGGAGGAAATCGATACCATCGAGCCAACCCTGGAGGCTCTGCGTGCCGAAGGCATTTCTCTGACCGGACCTTTACCGGCCGATACCCTGTTTACCCCGCACTGGTTAAACCAGGCGGATGCGGTTCTGGCCATGTACCACGATCAGGGGCTGCCGGTACTCAAGTTCCAGGGATTTGGACGGGCCGTGAACATTACCCTTGGGCTGCCGATTGTGCGTACGTCCGTGGACCATGGCACGGCGCTGGATCTGGCGGGAACCGGTCGAGCCGATGCCGGCAGTCTGCATACTGCCCTGAAGGTAGGCGAGCAAATGGCTCGTTGTCGCAAATCTGCAATTGAAGAGACCCGTTCGTGAGTAACAAAGCCGGCCACCAGGCCAGAAAGCGGTTTGGCCAGAATTTCCTCCATGATCCGGGGGTCATAGAGCAGATCATCCGCGCCATTAACCCGAAACCCGATGACGCCATCGTGGAAATTGGTCCCGGCCTGGGCGCATTGACCGAGGAGATACTGGCGGTGAATCCGAAGCTCCAGGTTGTGGAGCTGGATCGGGATCTGATTCCGGTGTTGCGCACCAAGTTCTTCAACTACCCCGAGTTCCGGATTCACGAGGCGGACGCGCTCAAGTTTGATTTCAGCCAGCTCATGGTGGATCGCCCCCTGCGGATCATCGGTAACCTGCCGTACAACATTTCGACACCGCTGATTTTTCACCTGTTGTCCCAGGCCGGTGTTGTGCAGGACATGCACTTCATGCTGCAGAAAGAGGTGGTTCAACGAATGGCAGCGGTGCCGGGTGACAACAATTACGGGCGCCTTGGCATCATGACCCAGTATTTCTGCCGGGTGCAGCCGCTGTTTGAGGTGGGGCCCGGCGCTTTCCGCCCGGCGCCCAAGGTGGATTCGGCGATTGTCCGATTGGTGCCTCACAAGACCCTGCCACACCCTGCGAAGGATTTGACGACACTCCAGGCTGTGGTCCGCACGGCGTTCAACGCGCGCCGGAAAACCCTTCGCAAGGCGCTCGGCGGTATGGTGTCGGTCGAGCAGCTCCAGAGCCTGGGCATCAATGATGGCCTGCGCCCCGAGAACCTCGGATTGGCCGATTACGTGGCCATTGCAGACCTGCTGGTTGATGAGAAGGGCTCAACTAATCCGGCAAACGAGGTAAGTGATGACTGACTACGCCATAGGCGATATTCAGGGCTGTTACGAACGCCTGAGGGATGTCCTGGACAAAGTGGATTTCTCTCCTTCCCGTGACCGTTTGTGGGTAGCGGGCGACCTGATCAATCGTGGGCCGTCCTCACTGGCAACCCTGAGGTATATCGAAAGCCTTGGTGACTCGGCGGTGGTGGTGCTCGGCAATCATGACCTGCATCTGCTGGCGGTGTCCCTGGGTGGTCATCAGACGCGCCGCAAAGACACCCTTGCCGATATTCTGGAAGCACCTGATTACGACCGATTGGTGAATTGGCTCCGGCAGCAGAATCTGTGCGTTCACGATCCAGTCCGGAATCTGGTGATGACCCACGCCGGTTTGCCTCATATATGGTCGGTCGGCGAGGCCATGGCGTGTGCTCAGGAAGTGGAAGCGGTGGTCCGGGGCGATGCAGCAGAGGAATACTTCACCCAGATGTACGGGAACCAGCCCGAACGCTGGGACGAAACCCTGCAAGGTATGGACCGCTGGCGGGTCATTACCAATTATTTCACCCGCATGCGCTTTATTGCCGAGGATGGCACCCTGGAGCTGGCGGCCAAGGAAGCTGTCGACAGCGCCCCTGAAGGTTTCGAGCCGTGGTTTCATTTCCCTCGGAATGACGATGTCCGAGTGGTGTTTGGCCACTGGGCAGCCCTGGAAGGAAAAACCGGCAGCGACCGGTTTATCGGCTTGGATACCGGATGTGTCTGGGGCGGCGCGTTGACCATGATGAACCTGGATTCAGGAGAAAAGATCCACTGTGACTGCTGAGTCCGTACAAGAGACGACCGGCCGCGTGCTTGGGTTTCCGCTGGTTGCGGGAGCCTTCCTGGCGCTTCTGGCGGTGATGGCTGGCGCCTTTGGGGCACATGGGCTGCGCAACCTGGTCAGTGAACGTAGCCTTGAAGTTTTCCAGACCGCCGTCACATATCAAATGTACCATTCCATAGCGCTGGTTCTGTTGGCATTGCTGGCCGGACAGAGCCTCCCCAGAAAGTTGCTGGGTTGGTCGGCGGGGTTTTTTCTGGCCGGCATCCTGTTGTTCAGCGGCAGTCTTTATTTGCTGGTGCTGACAGACATCCGCTGGATCGGTCCGATAACTCCCCTGGGCGGAGTATGCTTCATGGTGGGTTGGGCGCTGTTAATAACCGCCGGCCTAAGCCGAAACAAGTGATGAATACAGAGGTTCAAGAGTCACGATGCAGGTTCAGGTAAATGGCAATGCAATGGAGCTGCCGAACGGCGCAACCATTGCCACGCTGATTGAAAAGATGGCTCTCGCAGGCAAGCGGCTGGCGGTTGAGGTGAACGAGGACATAGTCCCACGAAGCCGGCACCCGGAATTTACCCTGAGCGATGGTGACCGTGTTGAAGTTGTGCACGCGATTGGCGGCGGCTGAACAGGGCGGTCCGCTAAACCCGCCAACCACGGCGGTTTCCATCCTTCAGTATTCAAATTATTCAGGAACACTATGACAGAGACATCCGAATTCCAGCTTCCAGAAGACAAACCGCTCGAAATTGCCGGGCGGGTCTACCAATCCCGTTTGCTCGTCGGCACCGGCAAATATCGAGATATGATGGAAACCGGTCACGCCATCGAGTCCAGTGGTGCGGAAATTGTCACCGTTGCGGTTCGCCGTACCAATCTTGGGCAGAATCCCGATGAGCCGAATCTGCTGGATGTGATTTCCCCGGACAGCTATACCATTTTGCCCAACACGGCCGGTTGCTACACCGCGAAAGATGCCGTACGCACCTGCAAGCTGGCCCGTGAGCTTCTGGATGGTCATGATCTGGTGAAACTGGAGGTCCTGGGTGAAGAGAAGACCCTTTACCCGAACATGACCGAAACGCTGGTGGCCGCCGAGGAGCTTATCAAGGATGGTTTCAAGGTGATGGTCTACTGCTCGGATGACCCCCTGCTGGCAAAGCGCCTGGAAGACATGGGTTGTGTGGCTATCATGCCACTTGGCGCGCCAATAGGCTCCGGGCTGGGTATCCAGAATCGGTACAACATTCGCCTGATCGTCGAGAACGCCAATGTGCCGGTGCTCGTGGATGCCGGTGTCGGCACCGCATCGGATGCCACCATCGCCATGGAGTTGGGCTGCGACGGCGTATTGATGAACACCGCGATTGCCCAGGCCAAAGACCCGATCAGGATGGCCAATGCCATGCGCCTGGCTATCGAGGCTGGCCGGGAAGCCTACCTGGCGGGCCGGATGCCCAAGAAGCTCTATGCCAGCGCATCCTCGCCCATTGATGGCACCTTCTTCTGATCTCGGGCACAATCCTGACTAACGATAACCGAGGGCCGGCATTGAACGACCGGCCCCGAAAACGATAAATCAGAGCGCTGCTGTCCTGCCATGACTGATCAGAAACCCAGTCGCCGAGAGGCGATTCTCCATGCTCTTGTGGAACTCCTTGAGACCGATCCGGGTGCCCGCATCACCACCGCCGGCCTCGCCAAATCCGTTGGCGTTACTGAGGCGGCCTTATATCGTCACTTTCCCAGCAAGCGGAAAATGTTCGAGGCGCTCATCGAGTTCGCTGAAGAGGCCGTGTTCTCCCGCTGTCAGGTGATCCTGCAGGAGCAGGAGGATGTGCGAGTTCGCCTCCAGCAGTTGGTGCATCTGGTATTGGTCTTCGCCGAACGCAACCCGGGCCTGTGCTGTGTACTGACCGGGGACGCCCTGATGGGCGAAAATGACACCCTCCGCAAACGTGCTTCCCAGTTCTTCGAGCGCCTGGAAACCCAGGTTCGGCAAACCCTCAAGGAGGGCGAAATCCGCCAGGGCCTGCGGCCGCGGACGACGTCTGCTCGCGGCGCGGACTTTGTCCTGGTGTTTGTTGAGGGCCGGATTCAGCGGTTTATCCGTTCGTCGTTCTCGCGGTTGCCTTCCACTGACTTCGACGAGAGTTGGGGGTTGGTTGCAGAAGGTGTTTGGGGCTGAGCTTGGAGTTGGCCATCCATGGCCGCCGACATTTCGGGAAAGCCCTTCCTGCCCCCGCCTTTCCGGTCTTTCCGATATCTCTCCAATAATAGAATCACGAAGCCTGTAGGTTGGATTAGGCGAAGCCGTAATCCAACAAAACACTTTGGGAATACCTTCACTGTGTCGGATTACGACTTCGTCTAATCCGACCTACCAAATTTTCCAAGATGAATTCGCGATATCACCGTAGCGATGTCGGCACGGGATGGGAACCTGTTCCCCGGAATGTCGACGGCCAAGGATGGCCGGCGCCAAGCGCACATGGATGTGCTAGTAGCGGTTCCGGGGAGCAGGTTCCCATCCTGTGCCTGCCCGATAGCTAATAGGCTATTGAGGCGAGCACAGGTCTAATTAATCATACCCCGAGGCCGACCGCAGGATCGACCGAACAGGCTCCCAGAGAGCCGGTGCCGAGATCAGAATATCGCGGCCCCAGAGGTCGGCAGGATAGCCTTCAGGCACTTCACTGAAATGGCCAGCGGTGGCGCCTGCTTCCAGGGCGATCAGGCGGGCGGCGGCGAAGTCCCAGGGGCTGACGTTTTCATAGTAGATATCCAGTCGGCCACAGGCCACCCAGCAGATATCCAGTGCCGCGGAACCGATGCGGCGCAGGTCGCGGCATTGGTGAATCATCGCATCCAGGCGTTTGACCAGCGGTTCCAGGGCGTCTTTGGTGTAGGGGAAGCCAGTGGCAAACAGGGCATCACGGGGCACGGTGGCGCCGCTGTGGCGGATCGGGCGGTTGTTCAGGGTGGCACCTTCGGAGCGAGTCGCCCGGAAGGTTTCGCCGGGGAAGGGCGCATGCACCACACCGGCCTGAACGCGACCTTTTTCAGCATAGGCAATGGAAACCGCGACCTGGGGATGGCCGTAGGCATAATTCACGGTGCCATCGATGGGGTCCACAATCCAGAGGGGGGTGTCCAGCTCCTCGGCCTGGCTGAGGTCTGGCATGGTTTCTTCGGAGAGAATTCGGTGGCCGGGGAAGCGTTTGCGGATGGCTCCGGTGATGAATTCGTCGGCCATCACGTCGGCGTGGGTTACTAGCTCGGTCTGATGCTTGTAGTCGGTGCGCAGGGTGTTGCTGTCCCGCTCGCGGCGAATCAGTTCGCCGGCTTCCCGGGCCAGGTTTTCGGCAAAGTCGGTAATCTCGAGTAGAGAAACAGAATCAGACATGGCGCCCCCGTTGATATCCCGTTAGAGAATGAGGGCGCCAGTCTAACACGGCAGGATCAGAGGCTGTTCAGCCACTGATCCATCTTGTCCATGGCCGTGACGAGTCGCGGGCACGCCTGTTTCACAAAGTCGTCGCCCAGTTCCTGTTCGGCATAGTCGCCGCCGGCGAGCGCCAGGGATTCGGCGCCGTCGAAGTCGACAAAGGCCAGGCGCGCTGCCAGATGATCCGGCACGAAACCAAAGTCGCTGGCAGGCAGAATAGCCACGCCGGTGCTTTCCAGAAGGGCCTGACAGAAGGCTTGGCTGGTCTTGATGTCCTTGCTGGCCAGCTGTTCCCGGAACGCCGAGAAGTCCGGGAAGAGGTAGAACGCCCCTTCCGGTTTCTGAACCACCGCGCCCATTTCGCCCAGTCGACGATGCATGTACTCGCCAACCACCTTCAGCACCCGGCGGGACTGTTTGAGGTATTCGTCGATGTCGTCACCCCCGTTGAAAGCCGCGATGGCTGCATGCTGGATGGGGGCGCTGGTTGCCGTGTAGGTTTCGCTGGCGATGATCGCCATGGCGTCCTGCAGCGTCCGGAGCTCCCGGGGGAAGATGAATGTGCCCAGGCGCCAGCCACCGGCACCGGCCCACTTGCTCAGGCCGGTACTGATGATGGTGCCTTCCGGGTAGTAACGGGCGATGGATTTGTGCCTGCCCTCAAAATGCACCTCCCCGTAGATCTCATCCGACAGAAGGATAAGTTTGTATTTGCGGGCGACGTTGGCAATGGCCAGCAACTGGTCGTCAGTGTAGGTACAGCCGGTCGGGTTGGACGGGTAGTTCAGGATCAGGATGCGGGGACGCGAGGGGTCATCGCGACAAATGATGTCGAGTTCCTCGGCGGTAAGCTGCCAGTTATTCTCGGCGTGGGTTGGCAGCCAGTGCACCGAGCGACCGATTATCCGGGCCTGGGGGGCGTAGGAAACCCAGCTGGGGCGAGGGATCAGCAGGTCCCCGTAGTAAGCCAGCTGAAGCATGAACAGCAGCTCCTTGGAGCCCGGGCCGATCAGCACGTCTTCCCAGGTACAGTGCATGCGCTCACTTCGGCGGATATAACCTGAAATAGCCTCGCGTAAGCCTTTGAGGCCTTTTACTGGCAGGTAGTCCTTCTCGTGGGCATGCTCCTTGAGAGCGTCCACTACGCGATCAGGAACCGGGAAGGGGGATTGTCCCAGCCCGAGTTTGATAATGTCCTTGCCCTCGGATTTGAGCTGGTTGCTCAGCTCATTGATACGAAGGGTGGCCGAGGGCTGAATGCCCCGAACGTTGAGGTTGATCGCGTAACGGTGGTCGTTTTGGATGTCCATTGTCCCTGTCTGTTGGTTGGAAGTGATCCTTCAGTATAGAAAACCCAAACATAGCTGTGATGCTGCAGCGGATAAGTGATTGCCGCAGTTGTGAGTCAGGCTTTGGTATCGACTAGCGGGATTTGATCCAGACTTCCACCCGACCATTGCGCGGGCTGCCGCTGCCGCCGACCGGCATGTACTGGCCATAGCCGGTGTAGGCGACGTCGGGAACGTCCACCTCCTGCAGAGCCTTGCGGACCGACAGGGCGCGAAGCTCGGAGATCATCTGGGCCCGTAGTTCGTGGCTTTGGGTGTCGGCGAACCCGATCAGTAACAGGTCGTCGGCCGATCGGCCGTTCTGGATCAGGTACTGCTGAAGTCGTTGCAGGTCCCGGCGGGCCTTGTTATCGAGCTTGGTCCGGCCTTCGGAGAAGCGGAAATTGACTGTCAGACGGTGATAGTTGCCGGTCAGGCGGCGAAAGCTCTCGGGGGTCGAGTCGTCGAACTCCGGTTTTACCGCGATGGGGTTCTGTGAGATGAATCCGGACTCGGCAACCAGCGCCTGGCCCTGCTGGCCAAGGGCAAATCCGATCAGGCCGGCGGCAAGAGGTGGAACGTCGCTCCCGGGTGTGTACATGAACAGACGCCGTGACAGCGGGTAATCCTCGCTGGCGACGGTGAGTTGGTTAGGTCGGAGTGCCGGTGCATTGCCTTCCGAGATGGCCAGCAGTTTGCTGTCTCGAACCGAGGCCAGGCCAGAGAAACCAATGCCTGAGGGATCCCGGCTAACGTCATCCGATAGCTGATCGTTGGATTCGTAGCGTTTGACGTTGCCGCCGAGTTCCAGCTGTTTACCCAGCACCAGGGATTTGAAAGTGTCCCAGGTGCCGGAACGGTCATCCCTGGCGTAAAGGTGGATCGACCGGTCCGGTCCGCCCAGCTCTGACCAGTTACGGATCTGGCCAGCGAATACCCGGCCCAGGGTTTCGATACTCATTTTGCTCACAGGGTTTGACGGATGCACCAGAATGGCCAGACCATCAATGGCAATCACGTGCTCGCTCTCCGGAGCAGTGAGATCCGCCCGCGCACTGAACAGTTTTGACTCCTCGGGCTTTACCGGCCGGGACGATGCCCAGATGTCCGCCTGGCCGGCAGCCAGCGCCTTGAAACCTGTGCTTGATCCGTGGGCGGCGACCAGCACCTCGGTTGCCCGGCTGTTCACGGGCGCGCGCAGGACCTTTTCATTTGCGACGCCAGTACCTCTGGCAGGAACCGGCTCGCCACCGTTTTCTTTCAGGTACCCGGTGACCAGCATTGGCGCCAGGGTAGCGCCGACCGTATTTGAACCGTGAATTTCCAGGTCATAGGCCTGGGCCTGAAAGGCCATAAGGGCTGGCAGTAGCAGTCCCGGGATTGTTGCAGTCATCCGTGTGAATCGCGGCATTTTTCGAAAAAACCTTACCAGACAGTTGGTTGAGAACCTGGAAGGATGCTTCAGAAATATGACATTTGTGTTTCATTGGCGGCACCTTGGGCCGCAAGGCAGGAGGTCACTGTAAAAAAATGTTAAGCAGTCCGCGGAGTGCAGCGTTTGGCTGGCCTATAGTGACTCATCCGCCGTAACAAAAATAAACACTGCGGGCAGAGGCACACCCATGGATGCCATAACATCGAAAGCCGGGCAGGCTCTTGCTGCGGGCGCGCGGCCAGTTCCTCTGAAAAAGGTGTTGCTGGTCGATGACCATGTCCTGTTTTCTCAGGGGTTGGCGGGCCTGATCCGTCAGGAAGGCTTGGCCGAATCCGTTGTAATCGCCAGCACCGTTGAGGGTGCCTCGCATTTGTTGGTCCGTCAGGACGATTTTCAGCTGATCCTGCTCGATATCGCTTTGCAGGGCGAGACAGGGTTGGCTTTGTTACCCAGGCTGGCAAGCCACAGGGAGCCACCTCCGGTGGTGATTATTTCCAGCAGTGAAGACGAAGCGACGGTAAGAGCTGCGCAGGCAGCCGGCGCCAGAGGCTTTCTGGCGAAATCTGCCGGGCGGTCGGCGCTGGTGAGCATGGTCCGTTCTGTGAGCCGTGGCGAGGGTTATTTCCCCGGCGGTGTCGATCCTGTGGCACCGGGGCTGTCATTGACCCCGAGGCAAATGGACGTGCTCCTGTTGTTGGCCCAGGGCTTTCCCAATAAACGTATTTGCCAGAGCCTGAACCTGACGGAACACACGGTGAAAACCCATCTCAAGGCGATTTTTACCCAGCTTGGTGTTCACAACCGGACAGAATGCGTGAATCTGGCCCGGGCTCGTGGGTGGTTGTGAGGGCCGCGGGAAGCCGGACCCAGAACACAGAACCTCCGCCAGACCTCGATTCGGCGCCGCACCTTCCCTGCATCAGCGCAACGAATTCCTGAACAATGGTCAGGCCGAGACCCAGGCCTGGATACTCACTGGGGCCTGCACCCCTCACGTAGGGTGAGAACAGGGTATCTACCAGCCAGGATGGCAGGCCGATGCCGTTATCCGAGACTTCCAGCAACACGTGTGATCCCATGGTTTTCGCTGACAGGATAACGGCAGTACCGCCGCTGTGTTGCACCGCATTGAATATCAGGTTCTGGAGGATCCGCGACAACAGTGATGGATCCGCCATAACCTGAAGATCTCTACTCGGGTGGTCAATCTGAACCTCTATCTTGTTGTTGCCAAGCGAGTCAGCCAGCAAGTCGTTGAGGTCCCGGAATACCGGTGTCAGTGTGGTTGGTCGGATAACGGCTTGCACCATGCCCTCGTTGAGCCTTGCGCTGTCGAATACGGTGCCCAGCAAGCGCCGGAGATGACGAATCATGTCCCTCAACTGTTGGGTTGCCGGGTGCGCTGCAGGGCCGTCTTTGCTCGGCGACAGGCTTTCCAGCGTTATGTCGATCACGTTCAGAGGCTGGCGCAGGTCATGGCTGGCTGCGGTGATCAGTTCCGTTTTTCGCCTACTCTCGTCGCGGGCCGCCTGATGCATGTGATCCAGCAGCTTACGGTCCAGAAAGTGCGCTCGGTGGCGGTATTCACTGGTCCAGGCGCCAACCATGCCAATAAGGTTGGCTGTGGTCAGGAAAAACAGATTGGTTGCGATGTCGGAGCCGGACATACCGCTCCAGAGTTCGGTCAGAAGGTAGCCGACGATCAGAACAAGAGAGACCATGGATGCGCTAAAGAACGGCAGCCCCATGGCAAAGTATCCGAACATGAGCATCAGGATCATGCCCTCGTAGGGCAGCGGAAAGGCAACCTGCCGCGCGGCGGCAATGATTGCGACCACGCTCAGGCCACCGAGGAGGTAGGCCAGGGTATAGATGCGCTCGAAGAGCCTGTCTGAGGGAGACGCGCGGTAGGCGAGCCAGACAACTGAGGCAATCACCGGGCAGGTGACGGCAAGCCGGATGGAAACCGTGACCTGCGCCAGGCCTGGCGGCAGGGTCAGTGCGTCCATAACCGCGTAGATCAAAAAAAGGAACAGGCCGGCCACCGAAACGGGCCGGGCACGCTGTCGGATCAGTCCGGAGCGGTGTCGCCGGTAAGCCTCCTCCAGATCGGGCGCAAAGCGCAGGTTCCGAAACCCGGCGGCCTGTTGCTGTCTGATCTGCTCGGTTGTCATGGCCGTTTCCAGTGTCAGGCACGTTTCTGGATTGTATCCGCCCCGGCCGACTGGCTTCGCGAACCTGAGCACATTCCGGTCAGCCATTACCGAGCATTTTCAGCCGTGCCCAGGTTCTGTCCTGCTCGTCAGGGAAATGCTGCTCCAGCAGAGCTTCTTGCTGTTTTCGTATGTCGGCCTCGGCCAGACCCGAGGATTCCTCTCGCTCCATCGCTTCCCGGAACTCGTCGAAGCGCTGGTCGAAGCGCTTACGCTGCTGAAGATAATTTACGACGCTCTCGACACCGTCCGGATCCACGCCAAACTCTTGCAGTTGCCTGCCGGCGGCTTCCGGAGACGAAGCAGATTCAATGGCGGCGGTCCGGGCCTGTTGTTGTCGGCTGCTCGCATGAAGGTGTTGTTCGGTTGTTCTCAATTGCTCGGGCAACTGATTGCGGTGCCACTGTACGAGTGCCTGTTTGCCCTGCTCGCTCAGGTCAGTGCGCTGCTGAATGGCGAGGGTCGCCAGTGTGTATTCGCTGTAAGCCTCCTCAAGCCCGAAGAAGGCCCGGTGGGCATCGGGGCTAAAGGTGCTAGCGCGCAGTTGTTTTAGCTGTGCCAGGGCATCGCCCAGCGCCGTTAGCTGATAGCCCGGATCCGCTGTTCGGGCTGGGTCGAGTCGGGTTTGCAGAACCTGCAGTGACGCCTGTTTATAGGCGAGATACTCATCGAGGAGTGCCAGCGCCTCGGTGGAAGCGGGCTCAGGCAAGTGGTTCCTGGCCATGGTTTCGATCTGTTGAATGGCTGTTTCCGGAGTCACTTCGCCGACCGTGCTGAGAAAGTAATCGAAAAAGTCCCGCACCCGGAGATTGATAACCAGCTCGCCGTTGTCATCGGCTGTCAGGGCGCCATCAATTTGTGTCCCTGACAGAGACGCCGCAAACGGGGTCGGTCCGAGGGAATCAGGAGTTTGAGAATGCTCCTGTCCAGAAGAAGTCTCTTCCGGGACCGGTTTGGCGCTGTATTCGGATGCTGGCGTTGGCGACTCCGCCGGGGTGGCGGATGACGGTGGCATTGAGGCCGAAATATCGGCGCCTGTCTGGGCTGTTCCGCCAAGGCCATACCAGAGAGCACTGGCAGCCAGGATGGCCGCCAGTGCTCCCGGGAACAGCCACCGACGGGCTTCGATGGATGTCCGCTTCATGGTCACCTCACAGGCCGCGGTTTTTAAGCCGGTTGGCCTGGGTGCGGTAGAGGGTGACGGGGTTGGTCCACAGAGAGCGGGCTCCGAGGAGGTGGTTGATGGCGTCCACGTGGTTCATGTCGTAGTGGGTGCCGATCACCCGGCCCATCATGGTTGAGCAGACGCCTACCAGCCCGTCGTTGGGCTCGCTGCCAAAGGCCAGTGAAGTGATACCCAGGAACGGGTCGGTAATGTCGAAAGCATTGGTCCATACGCCCCGGCCAGTCCAGGAGAAGAACTTGATGCGATTGCCGTCTATCCAGACATCCTCGCTGGTTCCGGCGCAACTATTCCGGTTCACGCCTTTCCAGCCAAGGGCATTGTTCAGGCTGGTTGTGCCAGGCGTGGTGAGGGTCTCCAGGGCTGCCAAACCGTTCTGCGGGTTGTCTGCCCCGGACAAGGCATTGATCAGATCACCCAGGGCGTTGGCGATGGCGTTGGCGCCGCCTTCGACATAGCTACCTGGCGGAAGAATTCCCCGGACCACATCGGCCACTTTGGAGCCCTTGTTAACGCCGTCGATGGAGGTGATTGAGGCAATACGGTGAGGAATCAGGGCTGCAGTCACCCGGGAGGTAGGCGCGCCCTGGCTGTGGGCCATCAGGTTGACTTTGGAATGGCCGAGGCTGTTGACGTAGTTCGCCAGTTGCTGGCCCCGCTGCTCACTGCTGTTGACGAAGGACACGCTGGCGGAATAGACCTGTGCGCCACTGCGCTCAAGATTCCAGGGGATGGTGTGGAAGTAGTTCACCAGGCCGCCAATGGTGTTGAACCCGGTGACACCGTGAACCAGGACAATCGGATGACGGGTCTGAGTATAGCCGGCGTGACTCAGAAATGAGGCGGACAGCAAGGCCAGCCCCAGCACAACTGCTGTGGTAAATCGAATACGCATGTGTGACTCCTGTTGTTTTTGTTGACGGCTGCATCAGGCAGCCGACGGTCGTCGATGCGTTGTCGATTATTGGTATGTGATGAGCGATCAGGAATCGCCCAAATGGGTGAGGACAGGAAGGCTGCGTATTCAGGAAAACCGGTGGGGTTCCAGCTCCATATGCTGGATGCGCTGGCCCAGCATGATGATACGGCCGGTGTAGCGTTCCTCGCCGGTAGACGTGAAATCGAACAGGAAGCGGCGCCATACGCGGATCCGGCCCTGATCGTCGCGTTTGAACCAGAGACCACGGAGGAATACCGCATCATCCAGCAGCATCACATCCATGCTCTTGCAGTAGCGACGCGCGGCCTGAAGCACGAAATCCTTGATGGCTTTGGCGCGCCACCAGTACCAGACAGCGAATCCGGCTACGAACAGCCAGAACAGGGTTCCAAGAGTCACGGTTGCAGCGATCTTCCAAGGTTGGTCAAAAGGTTGATCGCCAGCCTACCTTATTGTGCCGGCTCGGGGAATCGTTGCCGGTTCTTGGGCGCTGGTGCCGGCAACAGTCGGTCACACAGCATCTGCAGGAAGTGACTGGTCAGCAACTGGGCCTGATCCACGTTATTGCCAAGGTGTTCCGACTCTTCCCGGGCGTTTTCGCTGCTCTCGACCGAGCGGTTACCAAGCTCCAGAAGCCGTGCTGCCTGACGTTCCACCTGAACGCTCAGTGCGGCCTGTTCTTCCGTTGCGCCGGCCACCTCATGGGTACAGGACGTGATGAGATCCACATCTCTGAGGGTCGCTTCCAGCGTTTCGCTGGCCTCATTGGCGATGCCTGCCGTTTGCTGACAGCACTGGGTGCCGTTGTTGATAACCTCGACCACCTCGCGGGTTTCGCTTTGCAGGGCAGCAATCATCTCATCGATCTTGCGGGTGGATTCGTGGGTTCGTTGGGCCAACCCCCGAACCTCATCGGCAACCACGGCGAATCCACGACCGGATTCGCCGGCTCGCGCGGCTTCTATCGCGGCATTCAGAGCCAGCAGATTGGTCTGCTCGGCGATGTCGGAGATCACATCCAGAACCATGCCGATAGCATCGCTCTTCTCAGACAGCGCCTGCATGCGGTCATTGGCCACGGAGAGCTGCCCGCCGAGCTCGGACAGCGACTGGTTCATGGACGTCATCTGCCCGCGACACTGGCCGGCTGACTGGCGCGCGTCGTCCGTTGCGTCATGGGTTCGTGCGGTCAGTTCACTGACCCGCCGTACGCTTTCCGCCAGCTCCTCGAAAGCACGGGTTATGTCCTGGATATCGCCCTGCTGGCTGCGGATGCTGGCCACAGAGTTGGCGACCCACTCGACGGTCCGCTGTTTCCGGCCGTGGAGCTTGCCCACATTGGCATGCATGCGGGCGGAAACGGCCCGAAGAACGGCGTCCCGTTTCTGGCGATCGAATTCGATCCAGGCGCCTTCGTCCCTGCGCCCGGTATAGATCCAGGGCATGGCCGGGTGGGTCTCGGTACAAGCCGATCTGGCGCTGCGCATCACGGGAAGGGTAAGCCAGACCAGTACCGCGAATACTGCCAGCAGCAGTCCTTGCAGTAGCACTAGATGGGGCATGGTGAGCTCTGACAGGCCGAACCAGAGCAGGGTGACCGCCAGCAGTCCATACAGGCAACCGAGTTTCAAGGCCAGGGGCGGACTGACTGCAAGGTATCGGCGGGGGACTTTGCCTTGTTTCCAGGCCGAATAGAGTTTCTCCGCCCGGGCAACCTGATCTGGTCGGGGGCGTGTGCGAACAGACTGGAACTCAACAATCTCGCCGTCTTTGCGAATTGGCGTAACAAAAGCGTCCACCCAGTAATGATCGCCGTTCTTGCAGCGGTTCTTGACCATGCCCCGCCAGGATTCGCCAGACTTGATCGTCTGCCAGAGATTCTCGAAAGCCCCCGGCGGCATGTCCGGATGCCGTATCAGGTTGTGGGGCTGGCCGACCAGTTCGTCAATCGTATAGCCAGCGACTTCGGCAAACTCTTCGTTGGCAGCGGTAATCTTGCCCCGAAGGTCGGTGGTGGTGATCAGGTGGTAGTGGTCCGGGTAAACCTGTTCTTTCTGAGTGACCGGTTCGTTGACTCGCATGGCGTTTCCTTGCACGGGTCAGTGTTTTTCTCATTGTTGGCTTACTATCAACCCGTTCTTTCGTCTTGAATATCCGGTTATTGCAATAACTGAAAATCTGTTCATCTATTTGCTGTAACTCTTGCTGGTTTTTCGTCTTTTGCAATATGTGGCTAGGTTGGCGACAGATACTGCTTATGCTGTTGGGTGGAACTGATCGGACATGATCCAGGGGCTGCTAAAAAGGAGTGAGCAGTGCATGCAGGCATTACAACAACAAGATTTCAGGGCTCTCGTCGACAACCACCCAAAGGCCACCATGCTGGCAACCAGGGAGCCAAGGATTCTTTACGTGAACGAGAAATTCCGTTCAGTCACCGGGTACCGGTCGGACGAGGTACTTGGCCAGTCCCCTTCGGTGCTTAGCTCGGGATTTCACTCCCGCGAGTTCTATCAAGCTATGTGGAGGGCCATTGGTCATAAGGGGCGCTGGGAGGGACTGGTCTGGAATCGACGGAAGAACGGCGAGACCTATCCGCAGTGGTTGACGATCTATCCGGTTGAGCACGAAAACCATCGGTTTTACGCCGGCGTTTTCATGGATGTCGGTGATATGACGGCTGACGATGAGCGCCTCGCGTCGCTGGCCTATTACGACCCGCTGACCGAGCTGCCCAATCGCGCGCTGTTTCAGGAATTCCTGAAGGCGCGAGTCTCACAGAGGGCACAGGACGGTCAGGCGTTCGCGGTGCTTTATATCGACCTGGATTTCTTCAAGTCCGTTAACGATTTGCATGGACACGATTGTGGTGACCGGGTTTTGCAGCAGGCAGCTCTGTGTATCCAGAGTGTGCTTCGCCGCGGGGACGTTGTGGCCCGCCTGTCGGGTGACGAATTCGCCGCTCTTATCGAGCTTCGGAATGATGATGACCTCGAGAGCGTGTGTCAGCGGATGGTTCAGAGCTTCAGGGCGCCAGTGATTGTCGATCATCGTGAGTATTTTTTGTCGTCATCTGTGGGCGCCGCCGTTTATCCGGACCATGGCAGTCAGGCATCCGAGCTGCTGCAGAACGCGGATCGGGCCATGTACGCAGCAAAGCTTGCGGGGCGGGCCTGTTTCCGGATTTACGATGCGATCGACACCGAACAGGGTCGGCATGCCGAGCTGCTCTCAGAGGCGTTAATCGTTTCACTGAAAACGGCGCCCGAGGAGTTCACGGTTGTTTATCAGCCACAGTACCACCTCGATACCGGCAAGATGGCGGGGCTGGAGGCACTTCTGCGTTGGACCCATCCTGAATTCGGCGCCGTGTCACCCGCCGATTTTGTGCCGATCGCCGAACAGCGAGGTCATATCCACGAGCTAACGGAGCATTTGGTCCGTGGCATTGAATCGGATCTCTCTGAATTTCCTACCTCATTTCTCCGTGGCCTGCGGCTTGCTCTCAATATTTCGGCCCGGCAGATTACGGACTCCCGTCTTGAAGCCCTCTTGAATCCCCTGTTCGAAAGAATTCGAAGGGTTGGCTGGTCACCCGAAATCGAGATCACCGAAACCCATTTGATGAATTTGTCCCATAAATGCCTGGATAAGCTGCGCGAATTTGGTGCACAAGGAGTAGTTGTCGCAATTGATGACTTCGGGACCGGTTATTCCTCTCTGGCCTATCTGCACGCGTTGCCGGTTCAGGTGCTGAAAATCGATCGACAATTCATTCATCGGCTTGGGAGCGAATCCCGGGATTCACGTATCGTCTCGGCCATTTTGGCGATTGCAGATGCGCTGGATTTGGAAGTGGTTGCGGAAGGTATAGAAAGCAGTGAGCAGCACAGCAAACTGCGTGAGTTGAAATGTCACCGTGGCCAGGGGTACCTGTTGGCTCGACCGGCTCCCTGGGACACATGGAACGATGATCTGATTGATCAATATCAAGATAACAGTAAATAACCTTGTAATACTTAAGGTCTTGCAAAATGTGGCTAGTGGAACGGCGCGGGCTCCGATAGAAGTAACCCACGCTTTCCACGCAGGAATTTATGGGACCTATATCTCGAAAGTCGGCTCTGGACGCATACCTGAGACTGAACAATGCTTCGTTGGATGAATGGCTCGCCGCTTTGCGCGAGTTGTCTGGCTGCGATGACATACTTTGCCGGCTCCACTCGGGCAGCGGACGGGTCGGTGCTATATCGGTGCTTGAGAGTGAGCTTGGGCATGTGATCTCGCTGAGAGCCGGCAAAGGCATGGACGTTTCGGGCTGCCGTACCTCGGATCCGGTACTCCTGTTTCCGGGGGGCGGCATGCCCGAAATATCCATTCGAGGTAAAGGCTGGGGCAGCCTGGATCAGCTGTTCCTTGCCCGTCCCGAGGATAGGTTTGAACTCCGTCTGGCCCCCAAGACTGAAGTTATAATCTTGAAGCCAAGCAATGGTGCTCTGGATGATTCGCTTCTGCGATCGTCCTCCGCTTGGCTATCCGTTCTGGAAGTCATGATCAACTGTTACCTCGACCGGTTGCACTTTGTCCGTGATGATGTCCAAGCGAAACGATTAACAAATCGTCTTTTCGATACAATGAAAACGCCCTGGACACCCGGGAAGGCAGCTGGTTGTTCGGAACGCACCCTAGACCGTCGTTTGCAGCGAGTGGTCGAAAAAATCATGCAGGAGCCTACTTGGGAGTTCGACCTCAAAGAACTGGCAAGTTACGCCGGAGTTAGCGAGCGGAATCTCTACTACCTGATGAAGCGTGAAACGGGTATTACGCCTTATCGGTTCTATCAGAGGGCTCGTTTGACCCGCGTTCGGGAGCGGTTGGTTGACTGTCAGTGTGAGGTGCCACACATCTCCTGGTACGCCGCGGATGAGGGGTTCTCCCACCTTGGCCGATTTGCCGCCATGTACCGGGAACATTTTGGGGAGCTGCCCAGTGAAACCGTCCAATGGCGCCGTAACCTGCTGCGACACAGCGTTGCTCCCCCGGAGGAGCTTGTAGAGACGTGAATGTCTCTTGCAATAAAAAGCCCGGCGCACGTTGCCGTGGCCGGGCCTTATGCCTCTCCCCGCCTCAGTGAGACGGGGCCGCCTTTGCTTCGGGTTCTGAGCCCTGGCCCTCTTCCTCTCCGCCGGAACCGTTATGACCGCGGCCCAACAGGATATAGAACGCCGGCAAGACAAAGATGGTGAACAGGGTGCCGATACCAAGTCCTGCGCTGATGGTCAGGCCGATGGCAAAGCGGCTTTCTGCACCCGGGCCTATGGCAATCAGCAGAGGCACCATGGCAAAGATCAGCGCCAGTGATGTCATGATGATTGGCCGCAGGCGAATGGCGGCCGCCTCGATTACCGCATCCACCTTGTTAAGCCCACGTTCCTTCTGCAACTGGTTGGCGAACTCGACGATCAGGATGCCGTTCTTGGACACCACCCCGATCAGCGTGATCAGGCCCACCTGGGTATAGATGTTCATGGTGGCAAACCCGAGCACGATGAACGCCATTGCCCCAGCCACCGACATGGGCACCGAGACCAGGATGATGAACGGGTCCCGCCAACTTTCGAACTGGGCCGCCAGAACCAGGTAGATGACCAGCAGCGAGAGGAAGAAAGTGACCATCAGGGCGCTGCCCTGGGTGGCCAGCTGCCTTGTCTGGCCAGTGTAGTCGTAGCTGTAGCCCTGCGGGAAAACTTCAGCCGCGGTCTGCTCGATAAAGTCCATAGCAGTGCCGGCTGCCACGCCGGGCATAACCACACCCTGAAGGGTCAGAGAATTCTGCTGGTTGAACTGGGTCCGGTTGGACGGTTCAACATCCTGGGTGAAGCTGACGACGCTGCCCAGAGGCACCAGTTCTCCGTTGTCTGCCCGAATGTAGTATTCATTGAGCGCCTGGGCATCCAGCCGGAACTGCTGATCAACCTGCGGAATGACCTGGTAGGACCGGCCTTCCATGCTGAACCGGTTGATGTAGCCGCCTCCCAGCATGCTTGACAGGCTTTGGCCGACGTCCTGCATGGACAGGCCAAGGTCCGCCACCCGGTCGCGATCGACGTTGATGCGTGTGATCGGACGATCAAAGTTAATGGACTTCTGCAGGAACATGAAGTTACCGCTGCCCATGGCTTTGCCCAGCAGTTCGTCAGCCACCTGGTCCAACTGCTCATAGCTGTTGCCGGTGGTAATCACGAACTGGAACGGCAGGCCGCCGCCAGAGCCTGGCAGGGAGGGGCGCGGGAACACGGCGGTTTGAAGCCCGGTGACGTTCTTCAACTCGGCATCCAGCTTAGGCTGGACTTCAAACTGACTGATGTCCCGCTCACTCCAGGGCGCCAGCTTGAAGCCACCGAATACCGCGTTGGGGCCGGTAATGCCGATGATCATGAAGTCCTCGTTGTAGCCCGGGACTGTCGACATGCGCTCCTGGATTTCATCGCCGTGCTCCAGCAGGTAGTCCAGGGTAGAGGTCTGGGGGCCAAGGCCCTGATAGAACAGAATGCCCTGGTCTTCCGTGGGAGCCAGCTCGTTCTGGCTCATGGAGACCATGAAGTAAATGGAGCCCAGCACCACGACGGCGAAGAAAACGACGACCGACTTTGTCTGCATCAGCGAGCTCAAGGCCGACTTGTAGGTGGCGGCGAGGCCGTTGAAGGTTTTCTCTACAACGTTTTCGAATTTACCGGGGTTACCATGGGGTTTGAGTACCTTGCCCGACAGCATCGGAGAAAGTGTCAGGGCAACAATGCCGGAAATGACAACGGTACCGGCCAGAGTAAAGGCGAACTCTGTAAACAAGGAACCAACAAGCCCGCCCATGAAGCCGATAGGGGCGTACACCGCCACCAGGGTGGTGGTCATGGCAATGATGGGAACTGCCATCTCCCGCGCACCATTGATCGCAGCCTCAAAGCGGGACTCTCCCTGCTCAATATGCCGGTGAACGTTCTCTACCATGATAATGGCGTCATCCACCACGAGACCGATGGCAAGCACCATGGACAGCAGGGTGAGCAGGTTCAGCGAGAAGCCGAACATCAGCATGATGAAGGCGCCGCCGATCAGTGACAGCGGCACCGCAACCGACGGAACGATAGAGGCCCGGACCGAACCAAGGCAGAGGAATACCACCACCAGAACGATGATCATGGCTTCCAGCAGCGTCTGGATAACCTCGTTGATGGAATCTTCGATGAAGTCCGATGCGTCGTAAGCCAGGCGAACATCTAGTCCGGACGGAAGCTGGCTTTCGATATCCGGGAGCTGGTCTTTTACCAGGCCTGCGACCGTCAGCGGGTTGGCCCCGGGAGCCAGTTCAATGGCGACGTAAGTGGCCGGCTGGCCCTTGTAAAGAGCCAGTTGGTCGTACGTTTCAGAGCCCAATTCTACCCGGGCGATGTCTTGCAGGCGGATCTGGGTGCCTTCGGACTGTTTGACGACCAGGTTGCGGAACGCATCCGGATCAGCGACGTCGGTGTCGCTGGTCATGCTGATTTCGGTGTAGGTGCCTTTGGTGTTGCCCACTGCAGCCTGATAGTTGTTGGCGCGGAGCTTTGCGACCACCTCTTGGGGTGTCATGTCCACGGCGGCCAGGCGTTCCGGATCCAGCCACACCCGCAGGGCAAATTTACGACCCAGCAGTTCGGCCTTACCAACACCGGAAAGCGCCTGCAGTCGGGGCTGGACAACGCGGGTCAGGTAGTCGGTGATCTCGGGCACCGCCAGCTCGTTACTGTAAAAGGCGATGTACATCAGAGCGGTTGAATCACCGGTCGTCGAAGTGATCACCGGGTCCTGGGCTTCCGCCGGCAGCACATTACGCTGGCTCGCCACCTTTGCCTGGATTTCCGCAAGGGCTGCGTTGGCGTCATAGTTCAGCACCATCTTGGCTTCGATGGTGGAAGTGCCCTGCGAGCTTGTGGACGTGAGATAGTCAATGCCACTCGCCTCGGCAATTGCCTGCTGCAGTGGCGTGGTAATGAAGCCTTTGATCAGATCGGAGCTGGCACCGGGATAGGCCGTTGTCACGGTCACCGTGGTGCTTTCGAGCTCGGGGTACTGCCGGATTTCCATTTCCATGGCCGCACGGGCACCCAAGAGCAGGATCAGCAGGCTGACCACCGTCGCCAGTACGGGACGGTGGATAAAAATGTCGGTGAAGCGCATTACTCAGACGCCTCCTGCTTCTGCTCTTCGTCCTGAATGGCAACCTTCTGACCTGCGCGCAGACGCAGCAACCCCTTCTCTACAACGGTTTCGCCGGCTTCCAGCCCGGACAGAACGGCAACGCGGGTGTTGCGGGTTTCGCCGGTGGTGACCGTGCGACGATTGACCACCAGGTTGCCTTCGTCATTTTCTTCAACGACGAACACAAAGTCGCCGTAGGTGTTGTAGGAGATGGCGGTGCGCGGCACCGTCACCACTTCGTTGTCTTCCGGCTGCTGCGTCAATACGGTGGCAAACATGCCCGGGCGCAAGAGGTTGTCCGGGTTAGAGAGCGTGGCGCGGACGCGGACAGTCCGGGTCTCCGGGTTAACCGAGGTGTTGATTGCGCTGACGGACCCCTCGAAATCCTGCTCCGGAACAGCTGCAACGGTGGCGACCACCGGGTAGCCTGTCGCTACGTTCGGCAGGTTCTTCTCGGACAGGGTATAGTCGACATAAATCGGATCCAGCATGTTGATCTCGACAATTGGGGTGCCGGTGGCAATGTATTCGCCCTGGTCAACCATCCGGATACCGAGCGTGCCGTCAAACGGCGCGCGAATGATTTTCTTGCTCAACTGGGCCTCGGCTTCGTTTACGCGTGCACGGGCGGCGTCGAAATTGGCCTTGGCTTCATCGTATTGGGACTGCGACACTGCGCGCTTGGGCAACAGGTCGGATACCCGTTTGAATTCCTGCTCGGCCAGTTGCGCTTCGGCACGGCGTGTGCGAAGGGCGGCCTCATCAATGGCGGCGTCAATGCGGATCAATATGTCGCCCTGTTTGACCACGTCGCCGGATTCAAAATTGATGGCCTCGATCACGCCAGGTACCTCATTGGCCACCCGGATACCGTTAATGGCTTCGACACTGCCCACGGCCTTGATGGCCGGTGTCCAGGCTTCGTTCTGAGCCTCAACGGCGGAAATCTGAGCCGGCGGTTGGGGCTGGGACATCTGCTCTTGCATCTGGCCAAACTGGTAGAACTTGTAGCCGAAGATGCCTCCGAGCACTACGCCGAGAAATATAATGACGATCAGAAAGCGGGAAGCAGTGCGCATGGTTCGGGTCCTGAGGATCTGTGTCAGATTTGGGGAAGCATAGCATCCTACAAAACAGGGTCGCTAATGTCACCGGGTTGTAAGTATTTCTATCTAGACTCCGGATTGGTCAGATTTGACAGATATCATGGCCGTTTTCTTCGCGAGGGCTTTTCCGCGCAGGACACTGGTAATGTAACTGGAGACGGTGACAGAATTACGACGGTATTCAGGGTGAGGATCAACCATGCAGTGGATTCTGGGAATCGCGTTGGCAGCCGCCGTGTTTGTGATTCTGAAACAATGGGGCGCGTTGTCCGCCGAAAAGAAAAAGGCGGCTATCTGGAAAGTTGTCCTGGTCGTGGGCGGCGCCCTGCTGGTGTTTATGGTGCTAACGGGCCGGATTCATGTGCTTACAGCGGCGGTGGCGGCTGTTATTCCGCTGTTGCGCAAGCTTCCCGCCTTGTTGAAATTTGCCCCTGAAATCAACCGGTTCATGGGGGGGAAACAGCGGGAAAACGGGCGCGAGCAGGCGAACGATCACGCTGGTTCGGGCACTGATCTGGTGGGCCAGATGTCAGAGCGCGAGGCCTGTGATATCCTCGGCGTGAAAGCCGGCTGTACCGAGGAGGACATCGTGATGGCCCACCGCCGGCTCATGCAGAAACTGCACCCGGACCGCGGCGGAAACGATTACCTGGCAGCCAAGCTGAACGAAGCCAAGCAGGTCCTGCTGGGCAAGCGCCACGCCTGATATCAGGGCAGAATGTCGACCCGCACTTCAAAACTCCGGTTCTCGGACCGACTGCTGTTCACCTGATAGGTAATGCCGCTGCGCTCCTGGGTTGATCGGGTTGCTGTGCTTCCCAGTGTTACCCACTGTCCCGGCTCCACACGCCGGATGGTCACCACCGCCTCCGTTTCATATCCGTCCAGGTTTGCCGGTTCTTCCTCGAACGACACAATGCTCAGTTCGACCGCCTGATCTGAAATAACCTGGGGGCTGACCAGAAAGCCACTGCGCGTTTCGACCTGCTGCAGAAAGGCAGCAGGATTTCGGCCACCGCGAACAGCGACGGGGATTGTCCGGACCTGGCCTGAGGTGATGTGCGCCGACTGGCCATCCTGCATGATCAGTGATCGCTCCTGAGCGCTGCCGGTACTGGTAACGCGACGCTCTGCGGATATTCCTGCCTGGCCGTTGGACGCGGAGATGCCGGCACCTGAGCGCTTGCCGCCGCTATCGGTTCTGGAGCGAACGGTGATCCGGACCTGGACTGGCGCCACATCCAGCGTTTCGACAAGCCGTCCTATTTCGTCCAGCAAGTCCGGTTCGCCGCGCACCACCAGTTGTTGTCCCCTTGCAGTCACGGTGACAGGCGAGCCCTGATAGAGCTCGCGGATCTGCACCGCCACATCGTCGCCCGGCCTGTTATTGAGCTGGTAGGTGCGGGACTCGGCCTGGGCCAGAACCTGGCTGGAGATAAGCCCGAGCAAGAACGCCAGGGCCAGCTGCAGAGGGTGTCGTCGGACAAAATAGACCATTGATTGCTCCCAACCCTGATGTCGGTAGTGAAAAAAACTCCGGCACGCGGGTTGCCAAGGTGAAAACCGGGGGTATATATTGAAAAGCATGAAGACGACACACGCGACCTGTCAATTGAATGTTTTGCAAGCTTTCGGCGCCAAGCCGGCGGCTGCAGTCGCTGCTGTGTTTTTCTGGTGGTTTGGTTATGGCTTTTATTTTAGCCAGAGCCGGGGCCGCCCATAAGATCTTCATCGAACGAATAACGAGGAAGGCAGCCCGGCAGAAAACCCAGGCTGCCACCGGACTCGAAAAGCCCCGACTGGTAGCCCACCAGCCGGGGCTTTTTTGATTCTGACGCAGGGAAACGGAAGCACCGACATGAATATGTCCTTGAACACTGAACTGACACACCAGGTAGTCGGATCACCGGCCACCCACCGGGAAGAAGTGGTTCTGCCAACGCCGGCGGAGCTCAAGCTTCAGATGCCGGTCAGCGACGACATTGTCCGGCAGGTCGACAAACACCGGCAGGAAATCCGGCAGATTCTGCAGGGCAGCGACACGAGAACGCTGATCGTCATGGGGCCCTGCTCCATCCACGATGAGGTGGCCGCACTGGAATACGGGGAAAAGCTGAAAGCGCTGGCGGATGAAGTCAGTGACCGCTTCCTTATCGTTATGCGGGCCTACCTGGAAAAGCCCCGGACCACGGTGGGCTGGAAAGGGCTGCTGTACGATCCCGAGCGCACTGGCGCAGGCGATCTGCATGAAGGGCTGCGTCGCTCACGCCGCCTGCTGCTGAATCTGGCTGCTATGGGGCTGCCCCTTGCCACCGAAGCCCTGAGCCCGTTCGCCATGGATTACCTCGGGGATCTGGTGAGCTGGACGGCTATTGGTGCCCGAACTACCGAGTCGCAGGTGCATCGGGAGATGGTCAGTGGGCTGCCCATGCCGACCGGCTTCAAGAACGGCACTGATGGCGGTATCGCCGTGGCCACCAATGCCATGAAGTCGGCGTCTCATCCCCATCATCATCTCGGAGTATCTGCTGCCGGCGCGCCGGTGATGATTACCACCCGGGGGAATCCCGACACCCATCTTGTGTTGCGGGGTGGCCGCGGTATCACCAACTTCGATGCGGTCAGCATTGAGCAGGCCGTGGGCACCCTGGCAGAGGCAGGACTGTCCACAACCGTCATGGTGGACTGTAGCCACGACAACGCCTGCAAGCAGTCAGAGCGACAGCTGGATATCGCGCAGGACGTGATGGCACAGCGCCGCGCCGGTAATCACCATATCCGGGGTCTGATGCTGGAAAGCTTCCTGGAGCCGGGGCGCCAGGACGACGGCGAAGATCTGCGCTACGGCTGTTCGATCACCGATCCGTGTCTGGGATGGGCGCAGACGGAGGCTCTGATCCGCTCACTGTAGACAGCAGCAGCTGTCCGGCCAGCAAAAGGAGAACGCCGCCCATCAGCCGGTCCAGCCAGTGCCCGAACCGATTAAACCCGCGGCGGACGCGGGGCAGGGTAAAGAAAATGGCAACCATGGCGAACCAGAGTGCCGTGGCCAGGGCCATGTAAATGCCATAGCCGGCCTGGAGCACAATGGGTGTGCCTGGGCTGATCACGACAGAGAAAAGGGACACAAAGAACAGCGTTGCCTTGGGGTTCAACGCGTTGGTCAGAAAGCCCAATCGCAGGGCTGCGATACCGGACTGTCCACCCGTCGGATCCTGTTCCACATGAATGCCGCCGGCCCTTGCCCGCAGGCACTGGATGGCAATCCAGGCAAGGTAAAGTGCCCCCAGCACCTTGAGAACATTGAAGAGCATGATCGATTGCTGGATCAGCAGGCCAATGCCCAGCAGTGAATAACACACATGCACCAGAATGCCCCCGCCGATACCAATGGCGCTTAGCAGCGCGTTTCGTCGGGTCTGGCACAGAGCCTGTCTGAGCATCACGGCAAAGTCCGGCCCGGGACTGGCCACTGCCAGCAGGTGGACAAAGGCTACCGTCAGAAATTCCGGCCAGTAACTCTGCATCTTCCCAATTCCTCCGTTGAGACGTCCGTTGCCTGAAAAGTCTGACAGCATAGGCGGAATCGGTGCGTTTTTCATCGTGTGGGTGAAACTTGTCACGGCTTCTATACTGGGGGCACAGCCGTCCCAATCTTCCCTGTTCCCGATTCCGGGAATGCCTGTCAGGAGACCCTTGTATGGAAAAGCGAACCGTAGACGTTGCCATTATCGGAGCTGGAACCGCCGGTATGGTGGCTTACCAGCGCGTGCGCAAAGTAACCGACAAGGTTGTGCTGATCGAAGGCGGTCATTATGGAACCACATGCGCCAGAGTCGGGTGTATGCCAAGCAAGTTGTTGATCGCGGCCGCTGATAACGCTCATCAGATGCAGCTTGGTGACCTTTTCGGCGTGTCCGCGGGGGACATCAGGGTCGACGGACGGCGGGTGATGGAAAGGGTGCGAAGCGAACGGGACCGCTTTGTTGCTTCGGTGATTGATTCGGTCGAGAAGTTTCCGGATGCACACCGCCTTGACGGCCACGCCCGGTTTGCTGGCCCGAATCGCCTGGTCGTCGACGGCAATGTCGAGGTTCAGGCGGAGCGTATCATCATCGCCACAGGCTCCCGACCCAACATTCCCGGGTTCCTGAACGATGCCAAGGATCGGCTGGTTGTAAACGACGATATCTTCGAATGGCAGGATCTTCCCGATTCGGTGGCAGTCTTTGGCCCGGGGGTGATTGGTCTGGAGTTGGGGCAGGCTCTCAGCAGGCTGGGCGTTCGTGTGCGGATGTTCGGGGTTGGCGGTTCGGTTGGCCCTATCCAGGATGAAACCATCCGGGACTATGCGCTGAAAACGTTTAACGAAGAATTCCCTCTGGATCCGGATTCGGATGTAAAGAAGGTTGAGCGTGTCGAAGAGGGTGTTGCTATTACCTTTGAGAATGGCAACGCAGGTGCAAAGACGGAAACCTTCGATTACTTGTTGGCGGCTACCGGGCGTCGTCCCAACGTCGACGGGCTGGATATTCAGAACGCCGGTATTGAGCTGGATAAAAAGGGAGCGCCCCTGTTTGATCCCCATACCCTGCGCTGTGGCCAGAGCCACATATTTATCGCAGGCGATGCCAATAACAGTCTGCCGCTGTTGCACGAGGCAGCCGACGAGGGCCGGATCGCGGGCGATAACGCCGGGTCATACCCGGATGTGCGAACCGGGCTTCGCCGCACGCCGTTGGCCGTGGTCTTCACTGATCCGCAGATTGCGACGGTCGGGCTGACGATTCGCCAGGTGGATCAGCGTTGTTGCGGCTGTTTCGCCGTTGGAGAAGTGTCTTTCGAGGATCAGGGCCGCAGTCGGGTGATCGGCAAAAACCGTGGCCTGCTCAGAGTTTATGGAGAACACGGAAGCGGCCTGTTCATGGGCGCAGAGATGTTTGGCCCGGCCGCGGAGCATATTGCCCACCTGCTCGCATGGTCCGCCCAGCGAAGGCTGACCGTCACCGAAATGCTGGAAATGCCATTTTATCATCCGGTTATCGAGGAGGGTCTGAGGACCGCGCTCAAAGACCTGAACCGCAACCTCAGCATCGGACCGGCGCCAGAGGAGGGTTGCACTGATTGCGGGCCGGGTGTCTGAGCCGGCCCTTAACAGGAATCAACAGATATGAGGCCTCGCCTCGCTCAGCGTTCCCTCTGGAACCCTTGTATTTCGCTGACGCCGCGCCCAGATCTTTTCGTGGAAGAAATAGGCAACCGTGTTGATTGCCGGTTCCACCATGGCTATGAGGCTTCCGATGAGCAGATCACCAGTGAGCAGGTAAGCCACGGTAAAAGCGACGGTAAAATGGGTGAGGGCGAACGTTACCGTCTTGATCAGCGACTGGTCGCCATTCGTGCCATGGTTGTGTACGAACAGTTTTAACGCGCTCATGGTTGTCTCCGGTGTCGTTCTTTAATGTGATCATTAGACGCCGGGTGAGAATGATTGTTAAATGAAATGTATTCAGATAATTGATAGTTTGGAGCTATCTGACTTTCGTCGTCTATAGTGTCATTCATCGATCCTATCATCGAGATTAGCAAACTAAACTTCCTGACGTCCGCCGATCAGGCGTATATTAATAGATAAATCTGCTATATAACCGCGAAGGAGAAGCGTTATGGGTAAGAATTTCATTGGTCTTGATACCGAGAAAACGGCAAAGCTTGCTGACTCCCTGAATGATCTGCTGTCCAACTATCAGATCTTTTATATGAATGTTCGCGGCTACCACTGGAACATCAAAGGCGACAACTTCTTTGAGCTGCATGTAAAGTTCGAGGAGCTCTACGACGATCTGCTGCTCAAGATCGACGAGATCGCAGAGCGGGTTCTGACGCTCGGCCATCGCCCGGCTCATGCCTACAGCACCTACATAGAGCGTTCGGAAGTGCCGGAGCGAAAAGATGTTTCCGACGGCAAGGAAGCGATGGACAACATCGTCGAAAGCTTTGCCAAGCTGATCGGCAAACAGCGGACATTGCTCAGTCTGGCCGGTGAGGCGGACGACGAGGGTACCGTTGCCCTGATGAGCGACTATATCTCCCAGCAAGAGAAGACGGTGTGGATGTATCGCAGCTACCTCGGTCACTGAGCCGAGTGCGCTGAATGAATGGCGACCCTGCGGGGTCGCCATTTTTTTGTCTTTTCATCAATTCGTAATCGTAATGACCCGGAACTGACGCTGAACTGTCACGCCTCTGACCTAGCGTGTGTAGGGATTCTCTACATCAAGTTATTCCAGAGGCGCAAAACATGTTCCGAAAGACCCTGCTCTCCGCAACCCTACTGTCTTCCCTGTTCGGCCTGAGTGCCTGTACCGATGACGGTGACGATGGTGCTGATGGTGCCAATGGCACCAGTAAATCGCTGGTCGAACTCAATGTGCTGGGCACCTATCAGGCTCCAGGTGACGTGTTTGACGTGGGGGCTGCAGAGATTGTTGCCCACGACCCGACCAACCAGCGCCTGTTTGTCGTGAATGCAGGTGCCTCCAAGGTGGACGTGCTCGATATCCAGGATCCATCCCAGCCGGTCCTCCTGCAGACCATTGATGCAACCGCCGAGGGCGCTTCTGCAAACAGTGTCGCTGTTTATGGTGATCTGGTTGCTGTGGCTATCGAGGCAGATGTCAAACAGGACAACGGCAAGGTGGTTTTCTACAACACGACAGACCTCGGCAAGGTCGGAGAGGTCACGGTGGGTGCTCTGCCCGACATGGTCACCTTTACCCGGGACGGCATGAAAGTCCTGGTCGCGAACGAGGGTGAGCCCAGCGACGACTACACCAATGATCCAGTCGGCTCCGTCAGCATTATTGATTTATCGGCGGGTGTTGCCGGCGCCACAGTAACCACGGCAGGATTCGAGGACTTCAATGCCGCCGAGGCAGCACTGAAAGCCAGTGGGGTGCGGGTATTCGGTCCGGGTGCGAACGTCGCCCAGGACATGGAGCCGGAGTACATTGCGGTCTCTCTGGATAACAAGACGGCCTGGGTCGCCCTGCAGGAGAACAACGCCGTTGCCGAGTTGGATATCGAAGCTGGCGTGATCAATGCGATCCTGCCGCTCGGTTTCAAGGACCACAGCATTATTGGCAACGAGCTGGACGCCAGCAACCGGGACAGCGGTATCAATATCCGGAACTGGCCGGTAAAAGGCATGTATATGCCGGATGCGATCACCAGCTATGGCTACAACGGCAAGACCTACTACATCACTGCCAACGAAGGCGATTCCCGGGATTATGACGGCTTTTCCGAAGAATACCGGCTTGGTGATCTGACCCTGGACGCAACGGCCTTTCCGACTGCCGCGGATCTTCAGTTGGATGAAAACCTTGGCCGTATCAACGTGACTTCAACCATGGGAGTCAGCAATGGATGTGACGCCAGTGACCCGGCGACAGATGCAGAAGTCGACTGCGAATACAGTGAAATCTACACCTATGGCGCGCGGTCTTTCTCCATCTGGTCTGCCGATGGCAAGCGGGTCTTCGACAGCGGCAGCGAATTCGAACGTATCACCGCCAGCCTGCTGCCGGACAACTTTAACGCCACCAACGACGAGAACAACTTCGACAATCGGTCTGATGACAAGGGGCCGGAACCAGAGGCAGTGACGGTTGGTAAGATCAACGGCCAGACTTTTGCGTTTATCGGTCTTGAGCGGATTGGTGGGGTCATGGTCTACGACGTGACCAATCCCCAGAATCCGGAATTCGTCCAGTACCTCAACAACCGGGATTTCTCGGTCTCTGACGCAGACCTTCAGGCCGGTATGGCTGGTGATCTCGGACCAGAGGGCATTGCATTCATAAGCTCAGAGGAAAGCCCCAACGGGCAGCCATTGCTTGTAGTAGGTAATGAGATCAGTGGAACAACCACCCTGTACGGTATCGATGTGATCGAGCTGACGGCAAACTGATTTCCTCGTTCACACAGCGACTTGCAGTGGTGGAACCTCCTGGTGCAGGAACCACTTCTCTGTAACCACCTTGCGGGTAAACCAGTGGGAGCGCATCAGGCTGCTGGCCAGAGGCATCTTGACCCAGTCAGGAATCTGCCAGCCCTGGTCTGGCTCGGAGGCGCGAGTGCCGAAGCGTTCGGCAATGGCATCACCGTAGATCTGCAGGGAGGAGGCTGAATAGTCGGTGGCCTGACGAATCACATCGGCCGCCAGAAGGGCGGATTCGATCGCCGGCCGGATACCCTCACCACTCTGGGTGTAGGCGAGGCCGGCGGCGTCGCCAACCAGCATCACACCGTCGTCCACCAGGGGTCTGTCGGCATGGGCGTAGAGCAGATAGGCGTGGCCCTTGAAGCGTCCGGGCAGGTCCTGTGGAATGCGACCGGTGGATTTCATTTCCTCAACAAACGCTTCCAGATGCCCCGTCAGCTTGTGGTTGTCTTCCCGACCCAGGCCAATATTCAGGAAATTGCCCTTTCGGAACACCCAGGCATAGCCCTTGAGGTCCCGGCAGAACCAGAGCTCAGGTGTATCGCCCCGGGCCTGGCAGGCCGTTGCCTGTTCCTGTGTCATTTCAAATTCAACCTCTTTGGCCGACACAACGGTTTCATGGCCACCGGGGCCATCCCCCAGCAATCGCGCAACCGGGCAGAAGTGACCACCGGCACCGACAACAAGAGGCGCTTCCCAGGTGTCATTGACGACCCAGTTGCCGTCTTTACGAACGATGGATTTGACCGGCGTGGCCAGCTGTTTCGGCACGTTGACGCGGCTGAGCAGGTAGTCGTCAAACTCACACCTGCGAATACCATAGCTGACTACGTCGCCGTGATCGTTCTCCACGGCCGGCTGACCCATCATCCCGATGCGAAACCGCCGGATGGGTTGCAGGGTTCGGCCGCGCGAGTATTCTTCCGGGTCAATCTTCAGGGTCTCCATCACGGCAGGCGTAACCCAGCCTGCGCAGGTTTTGTCCCTGGGAAAGTCCTGTTTATCAATGATCAGCACTTTTTTGCCGCTGTTTTCGAGGGCGCTGGCCAGGGTGGATCCGGCAGGCCCGGCCCCAACGATGATCAGGTCGTAGTAGTCCATCAGGCCTCCTCGGGTGCTGCAGGAAAGTCGTAAAGATCCCGTCTGTTCTGGGGCAGCTTGTTGTTGTCACCATGGCTGAAGACCACCTGGAACAGCTGCAGCGAACCTGTCCGGAAGGCGGCGATGGAACCTGCCAGATACATGCGCCATGCCCGGGTGAAGTGGCCGTCATAGATGGCAGTGACCTTGTCTTCGTTCTGGTTGAAGCGTTCCATCCAGTCGCTCAGGGTCTGGGCGTAATGCAGGCGCAGGTTCTCGACGTCCAGGACCGAAAAATCACCGTGCTCACAGATCTGCATGAATTCGCCGATGCTGGGTGGATAGGCGCCCGGGAAGATGCGTTTCTCGATCCATGCGTTCATCAGCATTGGGCGGTTGCGGCCAATACTGTGTAGCAGGGCAATGCCATCAGGCTTGAGGCTCCGTTTGATCAGCTCGGACAGGGCCTCGAAATTCTCTTTTCCCACATGTTCAAGCATGCCGATTGATACGAACGCGTCGTATTGCCCGCTGATGTTCCGGTAATCGTCTTCGACATACTCCACCAGATGATCAAGCTTCTGCTTGCGAGCTTCTTCACGGGCAAACGCGAGCTGTTCTCTGGAGATATTGTAGGAATGGACTTTGACGCCGTAATTCCGGGCCATGTAGCGGGCCAGGCCGCCCCAGCCGCAGCCGGCCTCGACCACCGTCATGCCCGGCTTTAGCCGGAGTTTGCGGCAAACGTGCTCGAGTTTGGCCTGCTGGGCCTGTTCAAGGGTCAGCTCCGGCGTCTCGTAGTAGGCGCAGGTGTACTGCATTTCGGCGCTGTCCAGCCAGAGCTGGTAGAACTCGTTACCCAGATCGTAATGGTGATGAATGTTCTCCTTGGCTTCCGAGATGCCGGTGGACCGGGGGTTGTGGTTGCGCCACAGGGCCTCCAGCCATTTCGGCCACTTCTGGCGTGCCTGGTGAACGGACCGGTAGAGGGTTTCCATCAGGTCCGGCAAGTCGCCTTCCACCTCCAGGCGACCGGCGCTGTAGAGGTCTCCGAATGCCAGGTTGGGATTGGTCACCAGTGCGTACAGGGCTTTGGGGTCGGTCAGGTGCAGAGTGAACTGCGCGTGTTGGCCCTCTGGTTCGATCACATCGCCGTTCCAGAGCCGGAAGCGAAGGGGGGGAGATCCCGCCATCCGCATGAGCTTGGCTATCAGCCAGCGCTCGTAAGTGTGCGGTGACCGGTCCACGTGGGTATTTTCCAGTGGTAGGGTCAGAACATGGCTTTTGGATTCTTGCCCGTTGTTACGGGTTTTCTGGGCAGTGCTCTGGTTCATGGACTCCGCTCTCCCTTGATAACCTCAACATCAATGTTTTGTCGATGCGCGCGCCAGGGTTCCCGAATACCAGTCTGAGAATCGCCGGTTGTCCGTTCAGTATAGAAAACAGTGAGATTTTGTCAGGTTGACTGAAAATATAGGAAAACTATCGGAAGGATAGTGAAGACCGAAAATGGAGGGGTAAAAAAAGCCGGGCCGCTGGGCCCGGCATTATTAGGGTCAGTATGAGGAGCTCATACCAAACCATTCAGGGAAAATCACAATCAGCGCCAGCACGAACATCTGTATCAAGATGAAGGGCAGTACGCCTTTATAGATATCCGTCGTTCGCACTTGCGGCGGTGCGACGCCTTTGAGGTAGAACAACGAGAACCCGAACGGTGGTGTCAGGAAGCTCGTTTGCAAGTTCATGGCGATCAGGATAGCGAACCAGAGCATGTTGATGCCCATGGCTTCCGCCACTGGCGCAAGGATCGGCACGATGATGAAGGAGATTTCAACGAAGTCGATGAAGAAACCCAGCACCAGGATGACCGCCATAGCCAGAATGATGAAGCCCCACTTTTCGCCGGGCAGCTGGAGCAGCCACTCCTCCAGCAGATAGTCGCCGCCGGTGTAGCTGAACACCATGGAGAAGGCCGTGGCACCGATCAGGATCGCGAAGACCATGGCGGTCACCTTGACCGTATCCTTGGACGCATCCCATACCATCTTGAAGGAGAACTGGCGGTAGATGATGGCCAGAACCACGGCGCCAACGCCACCCAGAGCGGATGACTCGGTTGGTGTGGCAATGCCGGTGAAGATCGAGCCCAGAACCACCACAATCAATGCCAGCGGCGGGATAATCGCCAACAGCGCATTGAAGATTTCCTTTTTACGGGACACGCCTGGCTCATCCGGCATGGCCGGCGCGGTTTCAGGTTTCAGTCTGGTCAGCACCAGGATGTAGATGATGTAGAGCCCCACCAACACAACGCCGGGCCAGACCGCGGCCTTGAACAGATCCCCAACCGGAAGGCCAAGGACATCGCCCAGAATAATAAGGATGATGGATGGTGGCACAATCTGACCAAGGGTGCCGGAAGCACAGATGGTGCCGGTGGCCAGTCTCTTGTCGTATTTATGCGCCAGCATGACCGGCAGCGAGATCAGGCCCATGGCGACCACGCTGGCGCCCACGACACCGGTAGAGGCGGCCAGCAGTGCACCGACAAGAATCGTCGAGATAGCCAGGCCACCGGGCAGACCACCGAACAGACGGCCCATGGAGGTCAGAAGTTGTTCCGCCAACCTCGTACGTTGGAGCACCACGCCCATGAAGATAAACAGCGGCACCGCCATCAGGACGGTGTTCTGCATCACGCTCATGATGCGGTAGGGCATGAAGGCAAAGAGATCCATGCCCTCAGAGAAAATTCCGAAAAACAGCGCAACGCCACCGAAGGTGAATGCAACCGGGAAGCCCAGCATCAGCATCAGCAGTGCCACACCGAACATAATCATACCGATCATGCGAGGCCTCCTCCGCTGTGCTCACCTTCATATTCCTTGTCACCCGCCATGACCCGTATGGCGTAGGTCGCCATGTTGAGGCCGGCAATACCGATGAAGACGGCACTGACAGGGATGACGGATTTGATAATCCAGCGGTGCGGCAGGCCGCCCGGATCACCGCTGCCTTCGCCCATGTTGTAGGAGTCGAGGGCAAAATCGTAGCCGTAAATGCCGATTAGATAAGCGAACGGAATGACGAAAATGAAGGCACCAACAAGGTTGACCCAGGCCTTGGCCTTGTTGCTCCATTTGGTGTAGAAAACGTCGACCCGAACATGACCATCCGTGCGCAATGCGTAGGGAATACCCAGCAGGAACACCACTGAATAGAGGTGCCACTCCATTTCCTGCATGCCGATTGAAACGTTGTTAAAAGCGTAGCGGGCCACTACGTCGTAAAAGACGTTGGCTGCCATCAGTATCATCGCGACACAGGCAACCCAGCCACAGAAGATGGACAGCCGGGCAAGCCCGTCGTCCAGTTTGATTATCCACCGCATTGATGATCCCCCGCCAGGCGGACTGGCGCTTTTTCAGTTGCTATAAACGACAAAACCGGGATCACTGCAAGAGCGATCCCGGCTCCGTTAAAGCCTATATCTTACTCGACTTCGGCCATTGTGTTGAGGTAGGCGCGCTCTGAAATATTGGTGTAAGCGCGGCTTTGCTCAAGATAGTTCTGCTGGGAGTCGATAATCTTGGAAGCCATGTCGCTTTCAGCAGCTGCTTCTTTCAGCAGTTTGTTGTTGGCGGCGTACATTGCATCAAAGATCTCGTCCGGGAACTGCTTGATCTGGACATTCGGATATTCTTCGCGAATGTTGGCCCAGGCTTCAGCGTTGGCGTGCTGGGAGTGAACCAGCATGTCGTAGGACGCAGTGCGCATGGCAACACGCATGATTTCCTGCAGGTCGGCCGGAAGTTTCTCCCAAACCCGCTTGTTCACCAGGAACTGGAGTTCGGTAGCAGGCTCGTGCCAGCCGGTGTAGTAGTAGTCAGCAATCTGCTGGAAACCAAGACGCAGATCCAGTGCCGGACCTACCCACTCAACGGCATCGATGGTGTTGCGCTCGAGGGCTGTGTAGAGCTCGCCCGGGGCGATGTTGGTCGGGTTAACGCCAACTTCCGCGAACACTTCACCGGCGAAACCGGGGATACGCATCTTCAGACCCTGCAGGTCTTCCAATGAGTTGATTTCCTTGCGGAACCAGCCGCCCATCTGTACGCCGGTGTTACCGCCGGGGAAAGACAGCATGTTGTGGGGCTCATAGACTTCCTGCATCAATTCCATGCCGCCGCCGTGGTAGAACCAGGCATACTGTTCCATGGCGTTCATGCCAAACGGCATGCTGGTGAAGAACAGGGTCTCGGGAACCTTGCCTTTCCAGTAGTAGGATGCGGAATGGCCCATGTCGTACTGACCAGCCTTGACCATATCAAACACGCCCAGCGGGGCTTTGTGCTTGTTGGCGGAATCGATACGGACTTTCAGGCGCCCGTCAGACATTTTCTCGACGGTTTCGGCGAAACGTTTGGTGGTGTCACCGAAAATCGGGAAGTTTGGCCCCCAGGTTTCTGCAAGGCGGAGTGTGAAGGTGTCTTGGGCGAGCGCCTGCGACGAGGCAAAGGTGGTTGCCACAGCCAGCACAGCCGCGGAAAGAACAGAACGGATCTTCATTGCTCTTCTATCCTCTTATCTTTTTTGTGGGTCGAGCGTCTTCCCTTTTAGGGAGAACCACTCTTAATGCTAGTTCACGTTAGCAATTATCGTTAACAAACGAAATCAAAAACCGCTGGGTGTACGACCTTGGTCGTACGGCGGATCAGATGTCGTCCATGCGGCTGATCTGGCTCGAGAGGCGCATGGCCTCGTGTTCTTCGAGGGAAAGCAGATCCTCAAGCAAGGCCTTGGCCTCTGGAATCTCTGCCTTGCCAATCAGGGAATCGTAGAGATCCATGACCTGGTCATGGAACTGGAAGATTTCCCTGGCAATATCCTGAAAGCTCATTGACGCGTAGTGCGTGTAGGAGTCGGCACTGGCCCTGATCGGTTTGTGGTTCAGGTAGTCGTACATGCGGGTATTGAGGGCCTTCGGGTCAGCCTGTTTCTCGAATTCCCGGACCGCTTTCTCGAGTATGGTCTCGTGGCTGGATACGTAGTCGAGGAGGGCGCTGGCTCGCTCGTCGTTGTTGAGCTTGGCGGACTCCTTCAGGCACCTGGCAAGATGCGCGTGCAGTTGCCTCGTCCATTCGATGAGGTCCTCGAACGTCTTTATTTCCATTGAGTTGCTCCTTGTCGGGCAGTTCGGTTGTAGTTGGCTTTACCGGTAAGTCTAGTCAAACTTGGAGGTTACAGGGTACCTGAACCGGGCCCGGGAACCAGCGGAGCGGAAATCGGCCATGGCAACGACACTCGGCATCATTGAAGGATTTTACGGCCCCATGTGGACCTGGCAGGAGCGGCGGCAACTGGTTCGCACCCTGGCGCCCCATGGTTACGGTTTTTATCTCTATGCCCCCAAGGCCGATGTTTTTCTGCGCCGGAAGTGGCAGCAGCCGCATCCGCCGGCGATGGCCGCGGAGTTGGCGGATTTCTCGCGCTTTTGCAGGAACGAGGGTGTTCGCTTTGGTGTGGGCCTGAGTCCGTTCGAAGTATTCAATCGGTTTGACGACGAGGCCCGGGCGGCGCTGGCAGAAAAGCTCACCCTGCTGGAGCGCATCGGGGTAGATGAGCTGGCGATTCTGTTCGATGACATGCGGTCAGACACTCCGGACCTTGCCGCTACCCAGGCGGACATTGTGCACTGGGTCCGTGATCGTACCTCGATAAAACAGCTGAGTGTCTGCCCCAGTTATTATTCCGATGATCCGGTTCTCGACCGCGTGTTCGGGGAGCGCCCGGCGGATTATCTGGAGACGCTCGGGCGAAAGCTGGACCACTCGGTGAACGTGTTCTGGACCGGGGAGGAAGTGTGTTCCCGGGAAGTGTCACCCGGTCATCTGAAACGTGTCGGAGACCTGCTTGGCCGCAAGCCGGTGCTCTGGGACAATTACCCGGTCAACGACGGCGACCGGATGTCGCAACATCTGCATCTGCGAGCCTTCACCGGACGACCTGCGGCCAACGCGGCTCACCTTGCCGGCCATGGCATCAATCCGGCGCTGCAGCCCACACTGACGGCCATCCCGGCCATAACGCTGGCGGAATCCTATCGTCTGGGGCCCTCTTATCAATACGGGCAGGCGTTCCGCCATGTCGCCCGCGAGGTGTTGGGCAGGGAGTTGGCAGCGCAGCTGCATGCGGATCTACTGGTCCTGCAGGACGCCGGGCTTGGCCGGATCAGCGATGAAAAGCGACAGAGTCTGCAACATACCTACGATGCGTTTGACCACCCTGCAGCCAACGAGATCCTGCGCTGGCTGGCCGGTGAGTATCAGGTGACTGATGAGATGGTGGCCACGCAGTAGGCGGGTGGACTATCGAAGGTAATATTCGACGGTTGAGACTACCCGAACGGTTTTTACCGGCTGTTGCTGCTCCATGATGCCCGGCGCCTGATCCCGGGCCAGAATCTGGAAAACGCCCTGATTGGCGCGTCGCAGCCCCCCGAGTTCCGCTTTCGCATCCTGGGCGAACTGGTCAGCAGCTTCCCGGGCCGATGCAGTGGCCTCGGCAATCATCTCCGGCTTGATGTCGTTGAGCCCATTGAATACGTACGTCGGGCCGGAGGGGCCGTAGTCCGAAGACAGCACCACTCCGGAGTCCACCAGTTCACTGACGCCCTGGGCTGCCTGCCGGATTCGGTCGATGTCAGTGCTGCGCACCATCAGCGTCTGGCTGATGATGAACTTCTGCTCTCCGTTGTTGGCCTGGTAGGGGTTGGCCCGGGTATCGGTGACATCCAGGCGCTGGAGTTCGACCGCATTCTGGTCAATGGCCTGCAGTTTGAGGAACGCCATGATCGCGTCCCGGCTGCTTCTTGCCCTTTCCTGGGCCTCACTCAGGGACGCGCCGGTGGCGACAAAGCGGATGGGCCACAAGGCCAGGTCCGCATTCACTTCCCGTTCAGCCACGCCTTTAACGGTCACATAGCGATCGCCGGTGCGCAGATCGGTCAGGCCATTGCCAATCAGCACGGCAGAAATGATGGCACTGACGCCGAGAATCACGGAGGCAAAAAGTTTCATGGGGTGTCCCTGTATTACGTCGCCGGAATGTTCCGGAAAGCGTCCGGTGTCTGGCTGCTATCCTTTAGTCATGGTCAAGATTAGCGTTTCACGCCCCAAGCGAAAAGGAAGGAAACATGACGGTTGTGAAAGTTGAGTGCGTCAGGGGAAACATTGCTGAACAGCAGGATATGGATGTGATCGTCAATGCTGCCAACGCCGAACTGTTACCAGGTAGTGGCGTGGCAGGCGCCATACACAGCGCCGCCGGACCAGGGCTGGCAGAGGAATGCCGGGCGCTGGCGCCGATCACGCCGGGGCAGGCTGTCATAAGCTCGGCTCACCAGCTGCCAAACCAGCACGTGATCCACTGTCTGGGGCCGGTTTATGGGGTCGACGAGCCATCCGACCGTTTGCTGGCCGAGTGCTTCAGAAATGCCCTGTTGCTGGCAGATCGGCATGAGCTGACGTCCATCGCCTTTCCTGCCATCTCCACCGGGGTGTTCGGCTATCCATTGAAAGATGCGGCGGCAGTGGCCATGAAGGCGGTGTCTGACACGCTGGCGGAGCTCAACTCTGTTTGCCTTGTCCGGTTTGTGCTGTTCAGCGACCAGGACCTATCGGTGTTTGAAAAGGCTCTTGAGTTGGAATCGGGTCTGTCACTCCGGTAGCCGACCTTTCAGTCACAGCTTTTGTCGGTCGAGCGGCGGAAGCGGGCCGTCATCGCCTCACGCTCCCGCTGGGCATCCCGGAATTCGTCGGGCAGAGGCTGGATAAAGTAGATGAAATCACCCTTGGCGCGATTATTCTCCAGGGGCGCTTCGTTGACGTCCGAAGGCCAGAACGCGGGGCTTACAACGGCAACCGAGATTTCCGGCGCGCGCTGTTTCAGAAGCGCCACGGTGCCCAGGCCGTTTTCACTGTGAAAGGTGCCGGTCACGTGCAGTACCTGGTGCTCCGGGTGCTCTGCCCGCGCCTGAAGAATACGCGTTGCCATGGTGTTGTCCCGGAGCAACTGGGCCTTGTATGTGTTGTCCATCCGCTCGCTCATGGTGTCGTCTGCCTGGTGGCTGGCACCGATGGCAGCCATGAACTTTTCCCTGTAGGCCGGGGTGTCCATGAAGGGATCGGCCGGTAACCTCTTTCTCGATGTGTCTGAAATACGGTCAAGATAGTCCGGGCCCTTGCGACCGACGCAGCGGACCACGTCGGCCGGCGCATTGGCCGCGATTACTGGAAGATTCTGCCGGCGTGCAAACTCCACCAGTGGTCGATAGGAGGCGCGGTAATTGTCCCAGGCTTCGGCGTCTTCGATCATTTCGGTTTCGCCGGTCTCTCCCCGCAGATAGCGGTCTAGCTCTTCCTGGTGATCCAGGTTGAACTGCTCCATGCTGAGAACCTGCGTCGGCCGCAGCCGAAACAGGGCGGTCTGAACCCGGGTTTGCAGAAGGTGTGAGCCATGGTGTCCGTGGTATTCCCCGACAACGACAACATCGACGTCGGCCAGTTGCTGCGCCAGTTCTTCCGGAGCCAGTGCGGTATTGTTTTCCGGGTTTACCAGTAGGGCATCGTACTGGGTTTGCGGTGCCGTACTCAGAGCGTGGGGGGCTTTCGATGAAGGCATGGCAGTGCATCCGTTCATAACAGACAGAGTGGCAAACAGCAGGATTGGCGCGATAGGTTTCATCATAGTCCTTACGTAATGAACCCCGTCAGGATTTCTTTTTACGGTCTTCCCGCCATTCCGATCCCAGTCTTTCTTCCACGTATTCCCGAATGAATTGTCGCACTTTCTGGGATGGCGTCACATCTTCCTGCTTACACAGGTCTTCAAAGGCGGCCTTTTTCTCGGGATCGATCAGCAACGTCAGGCGGGCAGTGCGGTTTTCCATTGGGTTCTTCTTCACCTCGGGTGGCTTTCGAATATGTTAACCTGGTTAACATTGAATGTAGATATAATGAGCATATAATTCGCAGTTAAAAGTTGCAATCAACGAGTCACTCATGCCACATCGTGCCCACCTGTTTTCTCTCCGGATGGCCCACGCATTCCGGGAAGCGTGTATTGATGAGCCTTACCGGGGCCGCCGTTTCCTGCGCGATGTGATGGCCGGTTTGACGGTGGGCATTATTGCCATACCCCTGGCCATGGCATTGGCGATCGCCAGTGGCGTTGCACCGCAATACGGGCTCTATACCGCCATTATTGCCGGGTTTGTGATCGCATTGACCGGCGGCAGCCGGTTCAGCATCTCCGGCCCCACCGCTGCCTTCGTTGTCATTCTGTACCCCATCGCCCAGAGCTATGGGCTGGGTGGTCTGCTTCTGGCCACCCTGATGTCGGGCGTTTTGCTGATTCTGATGGCCCTGATGCGCCTGGGTCGTTTCATCGAGTACATTCCAGAATCGGTAACCCTCGGGTTTACCGGGGGGATCGCCGTGGTGATTGCCACCCTGCAGATCCGGGATTTTCTGGGCCTTCCGATTGGTGATATGCCCGAGCATTACTGGGACAAGCTGGCCCTGCTGGCCGGTGCGCTGCCGGAATTTGATGGTATGAGTACGTTAGTGGCCGGTGTCACCCTTGCCTGCATGTTGCTCTGGCCACGCCTGAAAACCCCGGTGCCCCCGCATCTGCCGGCAGTGGTGATCGGAAGCCTGCTTGCGCTCTGGTTGAATGCCCAGGGTGCTGATATCGATACCATTGGTTCAAGGTTCAGCTATCTCTTGCCGGACGGTACCGAGGGAGCGGGTATTCCGCCGTTCCTGCCGGAATTCGCCTGGCCGTGGCAGCAGGCCGGGGCATCGGGCGAGCCTGTCGGACTGTCATGGTCGCTGGTCCGGGACCTGCTGCCGGCTGCCTTTGCCATCGCCATGCTCGGCGCCATCGAGTCCCTCCTGTGTGCCGTGGTGCTTGATGGCATGACCGGCAAGCGCCACAGCGCCAACAGCGAGCTCATGGGGCAGGGACTTGGCAACATCATCACGCCGTTTTTCGGCGGCATTACCGCCACGGCCGCCATCGCCCGCTCGGCGGCCAACTACCGCGCCGGCGCCGAGTCTCCGGTCTCCGCAATGGTGCATTCGCTGGTCGTTCTGCTGGCGCTGGTTTCGCTGGCGGGCCTGCTGGCGTATCTTCCCATGCCGGCCATGGCCGCCCTGCTGGTGATGGTGGCCTGGAATATGAGTGAGGCTCACAAATCCCTGCATCTGCTAAAGACCGCGCCGCGCAGCGACATCCTGGTTTTTCTCACCTGTTTTTCACTGACGGTATTGCTCGACATGGTGATTGCCATCACCACCGGCGTCCTGTTGGCGGCGGTTCTGTTCATGCGGGAAATGGCACAGATGACCAGGGTCACGGATATCACCCTGAGTAATCGGATCACTGACTACGAACTGCCCCATGGCTGGCAGGTCTTCAAGATCAACGGGCCCTTGTTCTTTGCCGCCGCCGATCGGATTTTCGGAGAGCTGGCGGCGCTCTCCCGGAATGCTCGCGGGTTCATTCTGTATATGGACGGCGTCACGATTCTCGATGCCGGCGGGCTGTCCGCCCTGAACAAGCTCATTGCCACCTGTGAGCGGGACGGTACTCAGATCGTTATTGCCGATCTTCAGTTTCAGCCTTTGCGCACCCTCGCTCGCGCCGGGGTTGCGCCGGTAGCTGGCGTTACCCGCTATACTTCCTCCCTGGACGAAGCTTTGCGTCTGATCAGTTGCCCTGCGTCTGAAACTGATCGGGCTTCCGGATAAAACCCTGATTTCATCGGTTTCCGGATGGTCTACCCTGACGCGACGAAAATACTCTCTTCAAGAGGACTGCCATGCTGCCTTTTCGGCTGATCGACCGAGTCAAATTCATACTGGAACGCCAGCTCGTCAAGGGCGCGGGATTTCAGCTTCTCGTGGTCGGTGTATTCATTGGTCTGATCTCGTTAATCGGTGGCCTGCTTGTGGTCCCTCAGGGCGGCGACTTCGAGGATCCCGGCTCGGCGATCTGGTGGGCGTTTCTTCGGTTGACCGATCCCGGCTATCTGGGCGACGACGTTGGCACCTGGCAGCGCTTTGTCTCGACCTTGCTGACTATCAGCGGCTATGTGGTGTTCATGGGTACTCTGGTGGCGATCCTGACACGGTGGTTGATCGCAAAAATGGCGGATCTTGAGAGAGGCCTCACGCCGGTTACGCTGAAGAACCATGTGGTGGTGCTGGGCTGGACCAGCCAGACCCTTCCGCTGCTCTCGGAGTTGTTGGGCTCCAGTGGCCGGGTGCGCCGTTTTCTGGAAAAGCACGATGCCCAGAAGCTCAACCTCGTGGTGCTGTCTGAAGAGGCTTCTGCAGCCCAGGTCCATGAGTTACGCACCGAGCCTGGTATCGGGAGCCGGGCCCGCCAGATCATCCTGCGTTCAGGATCAGCAATCCAGCCGGATGCCCTGCACCGGGTGGCGTGTCTGGATGCAGCGGCGGTCATCGTACCCAGCGCGGCCCACGAAGCTGGCAGCCTGGTCACGTCGGACGTGGAGACGGTCAAGGCGCTGCTTTCCATAGCCGCACAGGCAAGGCATTTTCAGTCCTCATTGCCGTTTGTGGTGGCTGAGATCCAGGACGTCCGCAAGCTCCCGGTGATCGAGCGGGCCTACCCCGGGGCCGTGGAGGTCGTGGCCGGCGATGCCACCATCAGTCGCCTGATGGTGCAGAACATCCTTCATCCTGGCCTGTCGGAAGTGTTCAACGAGTTGCTGACAGCCGGCGAAGGGAACGAGATCTATATCCGCGGAGGCGAGTCGCTGGCAGGCATGACGTTGGGCGAGCTGGCGGCCGCCCGGCCCGAAGTCATCGTGCTGGGGCTGTTGAAGCCCAGCGGTTCAGGCTGGGACGTCCAGTTGTTGGCGCCCTCAGACTCACCCATTGAAGCGACTGATCGGGTGGTCATCATGGCCCGGGATTACTCCGAGACCGAGCCGAATCCCAAAATGGCGCCTTTGCCAATACTGGTGAGAGGGCAGGCGGTGCGGGTTGAGCGACCCGTGGACCAGATGAATCACCGTGTTCTGGTGTTGGGCTGGAACCGACGCGTGCCCAGCCTGATCGCGGAATTCCTCAGCTACGGACACCGTCATTTTGAGGTGGACCTGGTTTCCGTGGTTCCCAAAGCCGAGCGGGAGCAGGCCATTGCCCGGTATGTCGAAAATGCCGACCGCCTGACCTGTCGGCATATCGAGGCGGACTACATGGTAGAGGGGGAGCTCCGCCGGATAGGGCCGGCGGGCTACGATACCGTGATCCTGCTGAGCAGTGACCGGCTGGCTTCGGGTGAAGAGGCCGATGCCCGCGCGATGGTTGGGTACCTCCAGCTTGAAGACATCCTGGCCGATTTTGCCCGGAGGCCCCAACTGGTCATGGAATTGAGCGACCCCGACAACCGGCACCTGCTGGATGGGCATCAGAGCGAGATGATGATCAGCCCCATGATTCTCAGTCACGTTCTGGCTCAGGTGGCGCTGCGGCGGGAGCTTCGCATCGTGCTGGATGAGCTGTTCACTGTTGGCGGTGCCGAGATCCAGTTCCGGGATCCGGCGGATTACCCCTTGCCCGCCAGTGCGACGTTTCAGGTGCTGGAAAAGACGGTGGCGTCTGAAGGTGAGCTGGCACTCGGGATTTTTCGGCAACGTGCCAATGAAAACGGGCGCCACCTGCAGCTGAACCCGCCCCGCAAGGACTACCTGGAGTTACAGCCTGGTGACCGACTGGTCGTGCTGTGCCTGACCTGATTGCGGGTCAGTCGATGCTGTCGAGCAGTGCCGCCATGATGTCGTCCATGACCACAAAGCCTTTGAGGTCATTGTCGGCCAGCACCAGAAGGCGCTTTACCCGATATTTGCTCATCAGGCTGGCGGCATGTCGGACGTTCAGATTCTCGCCAACGCTGATGACAGGCTTGGCGCAGGCGTCGTAAACGTTCAGAAGGTCGATGTCGCCGTCTTCGGCAATGACCGTTTTCAGCACGTTGGTATAGGTGATCAGACCCCAGGCATCGTGCTCGCTGGTCTTCTCCACCACCAGCGATTTCACAGAGTGCTGTTTCATCTGTGACAGCGCCTCACGGATGCTGGCAAACGGAGAGATGGTCATAACATCCCGCACCATCACATCTTTGACCAGTTTCATGGCTGTTCTCCGGTTACAGTGAATCTTTCAGATGTTGTTCGAATTTTGCGACCTGGGACATGTCGATCCCGCCCAGGTGTTCGAGGGGAAGCGTGAACACCAGTCCCCTGGAATCGTTATGCTCGGGCATGAGTATTTTCTGGATAACCTTCAGAATATCGAGCGAGAGGCCCTTCTCCAGCACCATCAGCAGAACACTCTGGCTGCCGTCGTAGGTCAGGCCGAAGAAGGTTTTCTTCGCGGTGTTGCTGATACCGCGGCCGGGGATCACCGTGATACCACCGGCGCCAAGGTCTCTCGCGGCATTAACGCATTCCTGCTCCTGATCCTCTGGAACAATTGCTACCAGAACCGAAAATTTCATGAGTCTGTTTTCCTCTGCTTGGCAAGCATTTCAACAATGATGGCGTAGCTCATCACCGTCACAATCGGAAAGATGGAGGCGAAGGCAATCAGGCCGAACCCGTCGATCAGCACGTTACGGCCTTCAATGCTGCTGGCCAGACCAATACCCAGTGCGGTTACCAGAGGTACGGTAACCTCGGAGGTGGTAACCCCGCCAAGATCGTACGCCAGTGGGATGATGTATCTCGGGGCCAGCGCGGTCAGGATTATGACCAGAATATAGCCGCCAATGATGTAATGGTGAATTGAATCGCCACTGATAATCCGGTGGACGCCAAGTGTGATCCCCACAGCGACTCCGACCGCCACAATAATCCTGATGGCATTGCCGTTTATGGTACCGGCGGCCGCCTGTTCCGCCTGGTGTCCGATTGCGATCAACGCGGGTTCGGCCATGGTGGTGGCGAATCCGATCATGAAGGCGAAGAGATAGACAAAGACGAAGCCCTCCATGCTCATCAGTTGCCGGGCCATACTGGTGCCGATCGGGAACAGGCCGAGTTTCAGGCCGACCACGAAGGCATAGAGACCCAGCACCACCAACGCAAACCCGAACAGGATCTTGCGCGGGTTGGTGAGCCCCCGGCGCAACACCAGGTACTGGAAAAAAAGGATAGTGATAATGATCGGGAGTACATCCCGGATCATGCCAGCAAGATCGAGCAGCATGGTTAGCAGAACGGGAGTCTGATCGGCGGTTCCATTGTGTATGAGGGTTGGTGCCGTGGTTGGATCGGTGGTCACACCGGAGTAGACAACAATCCCGTAAAGCTGAACAGTAATCATGGGAACCATCACGGCGAGGGCAACCAGTCCGAAACCGTCCAACAGGGGGGTGCGCCCCCGAATGGAAGCCGCCAGGCCAATGCCCAGAGCTGCGATCAGGGGAACGGTGACGATGTTGGTGGTCACGCCACCGGAATCGTAGGCAAGACCAACAATCTCGGGTGGCGCGAACCAGGTGATGATCACCACCACGATGTAGCCGATGATCATGAACCAGTGCAGCGGGTAACCAAATATGGTTCTGAACACGCCCAGGGCAACGACCAGGCCGACGGAAACGGCCACCAGCATCCTGAGCGTCAGGGCCTTTATCTTGCCCTCGCTGATTTCCTCCGCCTGCTGGGCCACGGCAATCAGTGCCGGCTCTGCCACCACAGCAGAAAAGCCCATTGAGAAACCGAACGAGAGCAGAACCGGCACAGAGCCCTTACGGGCAAACTGATTGGACAGGCTTTTGCCGACCGGGAAAATGCTCAGCTCAAGGCCCTGGAGGAACAGGGCAACGCCGACAGCCACGATAAGCAGACCTGCTGCCATTGCAAGCGTGTTGTCCGGAATTTGCCGGAGAATAACGAGCTGGAAGAAAACAACGACGGCGATGATCGGAAACAGGTTCTTCAGGGCGTGCACAAGGGAGTGGCTGAAAGCTCGCAGGTAGAACACTGTTTGCGCCTGATCGGTTCGGGTAAGACTTGCTCACTGGTAACAGTAACAATAGCCACTGTTCCGGTGTTGATCCAACTCAAGAATGAGGGCTTCTTACCATTCACCAGGAAAATGCTGAAAATAGATCATATAAATTTCAATTATAAATTTGAAACCACTAAAGTAACCATCAACGTCAGCGCTTCGCTCAAAAAGTGAGCAGGTTGTTGGCTTCGGAAGTGGCTGTACGCTTCTCCGCATCGACTTAGAAAACCAACGTAGAAAGGATTGAGACCATGCCCTACGCACAAGACGTTGACCAGATCGCTTCCCTGTTGAAGCAGCACCCGACCTGGAACGCCATTAACCCGAAGCACGCCGCTCGCATGCGCGCCCAGAACAAGTTCAAGACCGGTCTGGACATCGCCAAGTACACCGCAAAGATCATGCGTGAAGACATGGCGAACTACGACAATGACACCGCTCAGTACACCCAGTCCCTGGGTTGCTGGCACGGTTTCATCGGCCAGCAGAAGATGCTGTCCATCAAGAAGCACTTCGGTACTACCAAGCGTCGTTACCTGTACCTGTCTGGCTGGATGGTTGCCGCCCTGCGTTCCGAGTTCGGCCCGCTGCCTGACCAGTCCATGCATGAGAAGACGGCCGTATCTGGCCTGATCGAAGAGCTTTACACCTTCCTGCGTCAGGCCGATGCCTGGGAACTCAACCACCTGTTCCGTGCCCTGGAAGAAGCCGAGAATGCCGGCGACAACGCCAAGGCGGAAGAGCTGATCAAGCAGATCGACAACCACGAAACTCACGTTGTGCCGATCATTGCCGACATCGACGCTGGTTTCGGCAACGCCGAAGCGACTTACCTGCTGGCCAAGCAGATGATCGAAGCGGGTGCCTGCTGCATCCAGATCGAGAACCAGGTGTCTGACGAGAAGCAGTGCGGTCACCAGGACGGCAAGGTAACTGTTCCCCACGCCGACTTCCTGTCCAAGATCAACGCCGTTCGTCTGGCGTTCCTCGAACTGGGTGTTGATGACGGCGTTATCGTTGCCCGTACCGACTCCCTGGGCGCTGGCCTGACCCAGAAGATCGCCGTAACCGAAGAGCCGGGCGATCTGGGTGACCAGTACAACAGCTTCATCGATGGCGAAGTGATCGAGAAAGCTGAAGACATCAACAACGGCGACGTTGTGATCAAGCAGAAGGGCCAGCTGGTTCGTCCTAAGCGTCTGGCTTCTGGCCTGTTCCAGTTCAAGCCGGGCACTGGCGAAGACCGTGTTGTGCTGGACTGCATCACCAGCCTGCAGAACGGCGCTGACCTGCTGTGGATCGAAACAGAGAAGCCGCACGTTGGCCAGATCGCTGCCATGGTTAACCGCATCAAGGAAGTGGTTCCTGACGCCAAGCTGGTTTACAACAACAGCCCGTCCTTCAACTGGACTCTGAACTTCCGTCAGCAGGTATTCGACGCATGGCAGGAAGAAGGCAAGGACGTATCTGCCTACGACCGTCCGAAGCTGATGAGCGAAGAGTACGACAACACCGAGCTGGGTCAGCTGGCTGACGAATGGTGCCGTAACTTCCAGCGTGATGGTTCACGCGAAGCGGGTATCTTCCACCACCTGATCACCCTGCCGACGTACCACACTGCGGCTCTGTCTACCGACAACCTGGCCAAGGGCTACTTCGGTGACGAAGGCATGCTGGCCTACGTTGCCGGTGTACAGCGCAAGGAAATCCGTCAGGGCATCGCCACCGTTAAGCACCAGGATATGGCTGGTTCCAACATCGGTGATGACCACAAGGAATTCTTTGCTGGCGACGCGGCCCTGAAGGCCGGTGGTAAAGACAACACGATGAACCAGTTCGGTTAATCGACGGTTCGGATGTTGCTGAAGCGAGCCCTACGGGTTCGCTTCAAACCAGAAAACCCCGCCTGGCGCGGGGTTTTTCTTTTTGACACCGCTGATTTTCCGTAAGTATCTGAAAAAAAGATATAAACAGCCGGTTTGCTGTTTTCCCTGCGTCCTCCCTGTTTCATTCCTGAAACAGTTTTCCTGTCCCTACGCCCTGCCAAGTCTGGAGTGATCTTTATAAAGGTTAGCAAAAACATCTAGTTGGAGTTGGTTTACGGATTCTGGCACGGGAATCGCTCGTTTGTTGTGGCGGGTCTGAACCTTGGCTTACCCGAAGGCTAGCGGGTTGGGTCGGATCCCTTAAAAGCCAATAACTTCAAAGGAAATGACATCATGAACACCAAAAAAACACTGCTAGCAGCTGCCATCGCAATGACAATGGGCGTTTCCGGTTTTGCCTATGCGGACCAGGGCGGAGATGGAGATCCGAATACCAATGCGGACAACACCTCAACCGCCAACAACGACCAATCTGGCAACACTGACTCCGGTAACGACAACTCCACTGACAACTCGGACAACAGCACTGACGTGGCTGATTCGTTCAAGATTGCCGACAGTGGCAACGACAACTCCACGGATAGCTCCGATAACTCAACGAATGTTGCGGACAGTGCGAACGACAATTCCGACAACAGCACCGATGTGGCTGATTCGTTCAAGATCTCCGACAGCGGCAATGACAATTCGGACAATTCCACCAACGTTGCTGACAGCGGTAATACCGCCGTGGCTGATAGCGGAAATGACAACTCCGACAACTCCACCAATGTGGCAGACAGTGCGAACGACAGTTCGGACAACTCTATTAGTGTGGCCGACAGTGGGAATGACAGTTCGGATAATTCCACCAACGTCGCCGACAGCGGGAATGACAGCTCCGATAACTCCACGAACGTCGCGGATAGCGGAAACGACAATTCCGACAACTCCACGAATGTTGCTGACAGCGGCAACACCGCGGTGGCCGATAGCGGAAATGATAACTCCGACAACTCCACCAATGTGGCAGACAGTGGGAATGACAGCTCTGATAATTCCACGAACGTCGCGGATAGCGGAAACGACAATTCCGACAACTCCACCAATGTAGCCGATAGCGGTAATACCACCGTCTCGGATAGTGGCAATGACAGCTCCGACAACTCAACCAACATTGCCGATAGCGGGAATACCACTATCTCCGACAGTGGAAACGACAGCTCCGATAACTCATTGGCTCTGGATCTGGATGTGTTCCTGAACAACGCTGATCTGGACGGCAGTGTATCGGGTGCCTCAACCACCTACGGCGATGCCAACGGCAGAGCGTCCTACACCGATGCCCGGAACCGCAATGAAATCTCTGGCGGTTCAGCGAACTTCACCGGTGTTGGCGCCTTTGCCCAGAATGCAGGCAATGGCAACGTTACACAGGCGAATGTCAGTGTAATGTCCAACCTGTCCACCGGCCAGTAAGGAATCCGGGCCGCATCTAAACGGGTGCGGCCCGGTTATTCCGGGAGAACTGCCATGGGTTACGTCATCAGAGGGAAACTGAAGGCTGCCTTGCTGGCATTGTTGCTCGGAACATCGGGATTTGTTTCGGCCGAGCAGTGGATGGATGCCATGACCCTGACGGAGGATCAGTTGGCGGATGCAAGTGGTCGCCAGGGAGTTTCGATGCAATTGCAGGTTAACAATAACCAGCAGAATGCGAATGTCTCCGACAACCTGCTGTCCGGAAATGTTGTCACCGGGAATAACAGTATTTCCGACAACGCGTTCGGCAACATGAGCGGGGTTGCCACTGTTATCCAGAACACGGGTAATCAGGTGGTCATTCAGGACAGTACCCAGATCAACATACTGATCAATCACTGACGGAGGTGGACCATGACCAGGAAGGTTCTTGTCGCGGTTTGCGCGAGTGCCGGGCTGCTATGGTCCACCGCATTTGCCGGCTCGGTCATGGTGCCGGGTATTGGCGGTGATATCCGGCTTACGGTGAACAGTTTCGAAAGCCGTCGCTTTGACAGTGTCCTGCGACAGCAGTACGACTTCAGCTGTGGCTCCGCAGCGGTCGCCTCGTTATTGAGCTTTCATTACGAGGATCAGGTCAGCGAACACGATGTTTTCATTGAAATGCTGGCGTTGGCAGATGAGGAAAAGGTGCGCCGGCATGGGTTCTCCATGCTCGATATGAAGCGCTACCTGGCATCCAGAGGGTACCAGGCTGATGGATTCCGCTTGCCCTTGGCCGGGCTCAGGGAGAAGGTTCGCCTGCCGATGATTGTGTTGCTGAACATTGAGGGTTTCCGTCATTTCGTGCTGATCAAGGGCATCAGTGAAGACGAGGTGTTGATAGGAGACCCCGCCCGGGGTCTGAAAATCTATTCTTACGCAAAATTCAGCGAGTACTGGGATGGCACCGCCTTTGTAATTCGCAGTCATCTTGATCGGGGGCGCGATCACTTTCTCGCCGATGGTCGTTGGCCCCAGGTGGCCAGGGCGCCATTGGAAAAAGGCCTCGGTGGACCATCTCTCGGCCACACGCTGCCGTACTGGCCCTCAACGAGGGAATGGTGATAATCATGAAGGGCAGGATGCCTAAGGTCGCATTGCTGGCTATTGCCTGCACAACCTTATCGCCGGTTACCCGGGCCGAACTGAATCCCGGGGTTGACCCCATCAGTGACACGGAGCTTTCGGAGTATCGTGGCGGCTTCCTGATGGATAACCTGGAGATCAGTATCGGTCTGGAGCAAATTGTTGGTATTAACGGTGACACCCTGGTTATCAACCGATTGACCATTCCCAACCTTAACCAGCCCGTCAATGATCGTTTGCCGGATCACCAGATGGAGACCGTATTGGAGGTGATCAGTGCGAACCGCAGCGGCGGTGCACGGGTAGCCAGCAATATGGCGGGTCCCAACGGCTGGATGACGGTGGTTCAGAACAGCCTGGATAGCACTGTGATACAGAATATGCACCAGCTGAATATCGAGCTGAACAATCTGGGTGCTGGTAATCAGCTCCCGGCCCGGTTCAGTGATCAACTGATTCAGTTGCTTGGCCGCTGAGAGATTATCAATTCCTCCCTAGAGACTGATCGGAAGCTTGAGTGTAATCTCGCTGTTAGGCGCGTTTTCAGTAACGCCAATGCTTACCGTTAGGCTCAGGGATGTGGATTGCGCTAAACGCTGAGACAACCCGAATGACAGCGATCCGATCTGAATTCGGTCGAAATTGGATTCAAAAAGATCAATGTTCCTCTCGAACGTGGTTTTTCGGATAACGGAGTGATCATAGCCCAGGCTGAACGACGTGCGTTCGTTAAAGGCGAATCCCATCCCGAAGCCAAAACGTACGATATCGCCGGGGTCGACAGTGCCTCCGTTTTCAAAGCCTTGCTCCTCTTTAAGGGTCCAGACATAACTCAGGTTGCCGAACAACACGGCCGGGTCGGTCGGGTAGATGAATGAGAGTCCGGGTTCGAATGCCCAGAAGCCTGAACCTGTTGGCCGGCTTTCCAGTTCGATGCCAATCGGATTGCCCTGATTATCCTCAATGACCCTCTGGTCAACGTCGTAGGGGCCCTCGCCGGTTGGCGCTCTTACGCGCAGCGCGCCAATCACGTAGGGCCAGCCGCCCAGGCCGTCGGTTAATTGGTAACGGGCTGAAACTTCAACATCACCGAGACCCTCGCCAGAGGATTCGCGCAGTGTATCCACCGGTGTGCCCTGAAAAACCTCACGCTCTCTCAAATCCTCATTGATGCTGAGGTAAGGCACGCGGACCGCCGCCTCAAATTTGCTGGTGAAGCCGTATTTGAGTGACATGGCACCGACAAAAATATCACGCTGAATCTCGGAAATATTGATCAGTCCGATCAGCAGGGCAGGGATCACAGTATAACCTTCGATCGCGACTGCCGTTGAGTTGCTGTGGGCATGGGAAAAGGATGGTTCGATGGTAAACCGGCCCGGCCGGGTGACGATGCCCCGGTCCGCGGTAATGGAGGCAATATCGGTTGCCGGGTCGTGGCCTTCGTCAGTTGTTGCCCGGACACTCGTCGGGGCGGCCGACGCATCCTCGTCGGCCTGAGCGCCTTCTGCCAACATGGAGTAGCCCAGAGAAACAAGCGGGATGAGCCATAGTGTGTTTTTTTTCATTGGGAAACTCCTTCAGTTGTCTTTCTGCGGCCGGGTTGATGTGCCATGAGGCACTCGGTGCTTATCCATCAGCCGGTAGAGCGAAACCCTTGAAATATTCAGAAGCCGGGCGGCTGCTGACACGTTGTTGTGGGCAAGCGCGAGACTTACCGAGATCGCCTGTCTGTCCGCTCTCGATCGAAAAGCGTCCAGTGAGAGTTCTCGGCTGCGGTCGTGGTTATCGGTTGAGATGGCGGTGAAACCCATGTCTTCGGCCCCGATCTGTGGGCTTTCTCCCAGCAACAATGCCTGGCGCAAGCGGTTCTGCAGCTCCCTCAGGTTGCCTGGCCAGGGGTGGCCAGCCAGACAAATCAATGCATCGTCAGTGAGGCGCCTGGTGGCTTTAGCCGAGGGTGTGGCCGAGAGTATCCGACTGGCAATAGCAGGAATGTCTTCCTTGCGTTCCCGCAACGGTGGCAACAACACATGCAGGCTTCCAAGCCGGTAAAACACATCGCTTCGGAACGCCCCGGTCTTGACCAGCTGTTCGAGCGGCTTCGTGCTTGTCGCAATGAGCCGGGTATCGACGCTGATGGGATGATTGGAGCCCAGGCGCTCAATCAGGCCCTCCTGGAGGAAACGCAGAATGGCCGATTGTTGTTCTGAGCAAAGCTCATCGACACCGATCAATAACAGAGTGCCGCCATTGGCCGCTTCAATTCGACCTTTCTGGGCACTCATGGCATGGGTAAATGCCCCTTTTTCGTGGCCGAAGAGCTCGTTCTGGGTCAAAGAGCGGGGCAGGGCTGCGCAGTTCACTGCGATCAGCGGCTTGTTTCTGCGTGGCGAATTGTCGTGAATGTAACGGGCGGCAGCTTCCTTGCCGGTTCCGTTCTCGCCATAGATCATTACGGATTCTTCAGTGCGGGCAAATTTCCGCAATAACTCTCTGACCTGCCGGATCGCCAGCGACTCACCCTCAAGAGCTACGTCGTGATAACAGGCGGGTTTCGCTCGGGACGCCTTCGCCTGAAGCTCAGACATACCCCACAGGTGGCCGAGAATGCCATTGAGTCGGTCGGCCTGTAGCGGAAGTGTATGGTAGTCCTTACAGTAACGGTTGATCAGAGCACAGATTTCCGGGCTCTGGATCTGATGAGGTTCCAATGTAGCAACCCAGTGCTGGACCGGAATCGTGTCCAGCCACTCGGGCAAGTGGGCCAGTTGATCCCCTTTCAGGGAGCCCAGGTCAAACACGCCAACTCTGGCCCCACTGCCGGACCTCTCGCCTGCGCAGGGTTTGTCTGTCGGGGGAACATGAATAAGCTGCCAGTCCCGTAGCAAGGGCCCGCTGGCAGCTAAAGCCGGGTACACCGCCGACAACCAAACAAGCGGTCGTTTTTCCTTCATGGCGACTCTCCCAGAGAATGTGCCTTGAAAAAAACGAACTGCTGAACGTTCAGTAAATGCTGGTAATACCGGAACTGCTCGATCCGATCACTGCCCTGTGACCGCATACGGCTGGGGGAAACAGGCAAAAACTCCTGCTGGCGGACATTCAGTTTATATGCCAGTTTATATACTTGCAGACCTTTCAGGAGCTTATGAGCAGCTGCTTCTGCCTTGCCGAGCTTCCTGTAAAGTATGCCGACACAGGCCGTGGAGCGGCCGTGCAGTGGGCAAAGTCATGGAGGTACAGTGAGCGCCAGTCAGGCTATTGTTTTTTCGATACTGGGTATCGCCCTGGTGTTGTTCGTCTGGAACCGAATCCGGTTCGATCTGGTCGCCCTGCTCGCGCTTCTTGCTGTCTCGATTGCCGGAATCGTGCCGGTGGACCAACTTTTCGACGGCTTTGGCCATCCCGCGGTTGTCACGGTGGCGGCGGTTCTGGTGATCAGCCAGGGGCTGGTCAACGGCGGTGTGGTTGACCGCCTGGCTCGCTTGCTCGGTAAAGTGGGGCACCGGCCAACGCTACAGGTGTTGATGCTGACCTCGGTAGTGGCCCTGTGCTCGGGCTTCATCAACAACGTCGGTGCGCTTGCACTTCTGATGCCGGTGGCGATCTGGATGTCCCGGGAAGCCGGGCGGTCTCCCTCGCTGCTGCTGATGCCCCTGGCGTTTGGCTCCCTGCTGGGCGGGACCATGACCCTGATCGGCACGCCTCCGAATATCATCATTGCCAGTTACCGGGAAACGGGTTCCTTTGGCATGTTTGATTTCGCGCCGGTAGGCCTTGCCATTACGTTGGCGGGCATTGGCTTTATCACGCTGGTCGGATGGCGGCTGACGCCGCGGCGAGGTAAACCCGACGACGGTGGCAAACTGTTCAGTGTGGGCGACTATGTTACCGAGCTCCGGGTACCGGAGGATTCCTCCCACGTCGGGGCAACCCTTCATGGGCTTCTGACGCGCGCGGATGCCGAGAAGGACGTCGTGGTTCTGGCGCTTATCCGGGATGACAAGCGGTCGTTGGCACCCTCAACGTTCTCCGTCCTGCGCGGCGACGATCTGCTCCTGGTGGAAGCGGATACCGATGCCTTGCAGGACTTTCTGGACAGCACCGGGCTCGAGTTGGCGAACGTGGAGGAAGCCTCGTCGGAGGCGTCCGGTCAGGACGAAACAGAGCCGGAACAGCCGGGCGAAAAATCCCTCTCCGAGGGCGATGTGCGTTTGATCGAAGCGGTCATCACGCCGGAATCGGGTTTGATCGGAAAAACCGCCAACAGGCTCAATCTTCGCGAGCAGAATGGTCTCAACATCGTTGCGATTGCGCGTCAGGGCCAACGGTTGCAGCGACGCCTGGGTGATATTCGGTTTCAGGCCGGCGACATCCTTCTGGTCCAGGGCGAGGAGGAAACCTTGCGGGTCACGCTTCAGGGGCTCGGCTGCCTGCCCCTGGCCGAGCGGGGTCTCCGGTTTGGCAGGGAGCGCAACTCCCTTCTGGCTGGTGGCCTTTTCATCGCCGCCATCGCGTTGATCGTCGTCGGCTGGTTGTCGCCCCCCGTCGCGCTGGTGGCCTGCGCCGTGGTCATGGTTCTCAGCAATGTACTCAGCAACCAGGAAGCCTACCGGGCGATTGACTGGCCTGTTATCGTTCTGCTGGCCGCCATGATTCCTGTGGGGCAGGCTCTCGAGACCACCGGTGGGGCAGAATTGATCGCGTCCTGGATGCTGATGGTGGGCTCCGGAGGCGATGCCTGGGTGGTTGTTACTATTATCCTGACGGGCACGATGCTGCTGTCGAACGTTGTCAACAACGCGGCAGCTGCCATTCTGGTTGCCCCCATTGCCTTGAGTCTTTCCGCGCAGCTTGGCATTGCCGCCGATGCCATGTTGATGGCGGTGGCGGTTGGCGCCTCCTGCGCCTTTCTGACTCCGGTAGGGCATCAATCCAACGCTTTGGTCATGGAGCCCGGAGGTTATCGTTTCGGGGATTACTGGCGTCTGGGGCTGCCGCTGTCTCTCCTCGTGGCCCTGGTGGCGGTGCCGGTCATTCTGGCGGTCTGGGCGTGACGCCGTTTAACCCGCGTCTGGACTCTCTGTTATGCTGTTTGTTTCCTGTTTTGATGAGTGGTCGCCACGATGACAGCGATTGAGCGAATAGATCGGGCAAAGGCGGAATTGCTGGATCAGCTTGAATGGACAAGGAAGCGTACCGAGACTCTCGTGTGTTCTCTTCCCGAGACCGCGCTGGACGTTCCTTACCATCCGGGCGTCAATCCGCCGCTCTGGGAAATGGGCCACGCCGCCTTCTTCTACGAGGTGTTCCTCTTCAACCTCCTGGACGGCACGCCCAGCCATGATCCCTCAATGGACGATCTCTGGGACTCCTTCCATATCGAGCACCGGGATCGCTGGAACCGGGAGCTGTTTCCCGGGCGGGAGAAAACCCTCGACTACTTCAATCAGATCTATGACCGCGTTGCCGAGCGGATCGAGACAGAGCCGTTAACCGATCAGGCCCGTTACCTCTATCGCTACGCAATCTACCACCAGAACATGCACATTGAGTCGATGATCTGGTGCCGCCAGACCGTTGGCTACCCCGCACCGCCCGGCACCGATCTGTACCGACCGGCGCCCGGAGATCCTCATCAGGGGGATGTGGTGATTCCCGCGGGAGAGTGGTTGATCGGGATGCCGGGTGAGTCCGAGCAGTATGCCAGTGACGATTTCGCCTTCGACAATGAAAAGCCATGGTTTACCGTGAAGCTGGAGTCGTTCGCGATTTCAAAATGCCTGGTCAGCAACCGGGACTTCATGGAGTTTGTGGAAGACGGTGGCTACCGGCGGCCAGAGCTCTGGTCTTTTGGTGGGCGGAAATGGCTCCAGACCGAGACCGATGTTGCCCTGGTTCACGGCAGTGACGAGCCACTTTTACGGACGCCCCGCCACCCGCTTTACTGGCGCTGGCATGATGAGCAGTGGCAGGAACGGGTGTTCGATCGCTGGCACCCGCTCAATCCGGATGCGCCGGTCACTCACGTGACATTCTGGGAGGCGGAGGCCTGGTGCCGTTGGGCAGGGCGTCGGCTGCCAACGGAATACGAGTGGGAAGTGGCGGCTCTGGGCAATCGCCCGGGCGAGCCGTTCCGGCGTTTTCCCTGGGGCAACTCGGCTCCGACCGAACAGCTGGCGGATCTCAATGGGCGCGCCATGGCGCAGAACCCGGTGTTCGACTTTCCTGAGGGAGACAGTCCCTTTGGCTGCCGCCAGATGACCGGTACCGTCTGGGAGTGGACCAGTGACCAGTTTCTGCCTTACGACGGTTTCAAGGTGGATATGTATCCGTTCATGTCCACCCTGCAGTTCGGCGATCACAAAGTCACCAAAGGTGGGAGTTGTGCAACATCGTCCTGCCTGATCAGAGGCACCTATCGGCAGGCATACCTGCCGCTTCGAAACGACGTCTATACCGGTTTCCGAACCTGTGCGCTTGAACGAGGCTGACCAGCGCACTGCGCTGGCTGGCTCGATTACTCGGACTTTCCCATAACCAGGGATGGTTTGGCGGGCTTTTTATCGATCAGGTGACTGGCCAGGGCCACGCCGGTTTCGCTCATGGTCAGATAGGCTTCATCTGCCCCGGCTTCCCGAATCTGTTTCGCCTCATCTTCGTACATGGTGTGGGCCACGATAAAACCCTTGAAACCCAGTTTGCGCAGCATTCGGGCGGCGATCAGCTTGCCTTCTATGTCACCCATTGCAAGGATCACCGACTGCACTGCAGGCATGTGCAACCCGTTCCAGAAGGAAGCATCCTCAGCATCAGCAAAAACCACGTTGCGACCTTCTTTCTGGTGTTGACTGGCTTTCGCAGGGTCGGAATCCAGGCCCATCAGTTTGGGCTGATCCTCGCAGAGCCAGTCGTAGGCTGCGGTCCCTGTCCGCCCCATGCCCATGATCAGGACGCGGGTGTCCCCGAGCGAAATCGGTTGTTCATCCGGATGATGTTTGCTGCCTTCAAAGCGGCTGAGATCCTGGGAGTAACGTTCATAAAGGCCGTGCGCAAACCGGTTGATCGGGGCTGAAACCAGGAACGACAGCGACACCGAAATTGCCAGAGGTACCAGCCACTCCGGCAAGGCAACGCTTGCCACAATCAGGCCGAATTCGCTGTAGTTGGTCAGTGCCAGGGCGCTCAGGAAACCGCTGCGGGCCCGTAAACGGAAGGCCAGCAGCAGGAAGAAGAACAGGATGCCTTTCAGCGGCAGGACCAGCCCCGCAATGATCGCGAAAATGAGCGCATCCCCGTCGGGCAGACCGCCAATGCCAATCTGCAGGAAAAAACCCACCAGGAACACTTCCTTGACGCTCCAGAGCGATTTGGAGAGCTCCTGGGAACGAGGATGATTGGCCAGCATGGCACCGAAAACCAGCGCGCCAAGCTCCGAGCTGAGACCGACTGCCTCAAAGCCAAGCCCGCCGACAACGAGCGCCAGAAGCAATCCCAAAAGCACCAGCAGTTCGTCGTGGCCACTGGCATCCAGCAACCTGAACAGAAGAGGTCGAAGCAGCGGGAGCCCGAACACAATCAGCGCCCACTCGGAGGGTGTCTTGCCGGCGGCAAGGCTCATGACGACCAGGGCGATCAGATCCTGCATGATCAGGATGCCGATGGCGACTCGTCCGTGGAACGCCCGCAGTTCCCGCTTGGATTCGAGCACTTTGGCTGCCAGCACCGTGCTCGAGAATGACAAAGCGATGGCCAGCATCAGTGCAGTCGACCAATCAAGGTCCATCAGAAGGTACACGCCGGGGGTGAACACCGCGCAGGTGATGCCGAAGTGCAGCAGGCTGCCGCCAATCACTTCAGGGCTGACGATGGATCGGAGCTTCAGCTTCAACCCCACTGTGAACAGCAAGAGGAGTACGCCAAGGTGCGCGATGTGCTGGAGAACATCGGTCTCCTCGATTACCACACCCGTTGCCTCGGCAATGCCACTGAGCACAAAGCCGGCAGCCAGATAGCCAACAAGAGGAGGGAGACCAACAAGCTTGACCAGCAGGCCAAGGCCGAAGGCAAAGGTGATCCAGATCGCTTCAGGCATGGGGTATCAGTTCGGACGTCAAAAGCACAATGGTTGCTAGGCTACCCTGTTTTGACGTGCCCTTGTAGTCGATAAAGGTGGAAAGCGGAAACTATTGTTCAAATGGACCTCACTCAGCCGGCTGGCCGATAAAGGTTCGGAACAGTTCTGCTGATTCGGCCGGGGCCTCCACCATCGGTGCGTGGCCAATGCCTTCCATCAGTTCAAGCCTGGCATCCGGGATTGCTGCTGCGAACACCTCGCCGTTTCGGTAGTTAATAACCCGGTCTTCCTTACCCCAGATGATCAGGGCCGGGGCCTGAATTCGGGTGATCGCATTGCGGAATTCCGACTCGAAACCGGCATCACGAATGGCCGCAAAAATGACCTCGTTGACTTCCTGGTTGGCGATGGCCCGCTCTTCCATCACGCCCATGATCGGCCATGGCACAAAGGGCTCTTTCTCAAGGGCAAACTCCATGAGCCGTTCAAAATCTCCAGGCTGTTTCGGGATCAGGGGGTTGTCTCCCTCCATCACCAGATCCACCAATTCGCTTTCATAATCCAGAATGCCGGCAGGGTCGAATAGAACCGCCGATTTTACGTTTTCGGGATAGTTGGCGGCGTAGAGTGCGGTAATCGCACCACCCATGGAGTTGCCCATAATGTGGGCATTATCTACGGACAGTGCCTTCAGAATCTGCGCGACGTAGCCTGTCTGGTCTTCCAGGCGGTAGCCGATATCCAGGGGTTTGCTGCTGTCACCGTGCCCGGGCAGGTCGATTGCATAGACATTAAAATCGTCTGTCAGGTGGCCTGCCAGACGGGTCCAGTTGTCCTTGTTGGCCCCGAAGCCATGGATCATCACGATAGTGTCGCCATCAACCGCCTGATGATTTCTCAGATAGGCGATCTCGAGGTTATCGACAGCCACGGTATCCGCCTCCAGGCCTGCAGAGGACCGCTCAAACCCGATGGCTGTCTCGTAAATGCCCTGGCGTGAGCAGGCGCTCAGCAGCAGTGAGACAGTCAGAATGAAAACAAGGTTCAGTGGAAGAGGGCGTTGCATCTGGGGCTCCTGTCGGCCGGCTCATCGGCATCCGTTGCGAGGCGTTTACATTACTCCATAAAAAAGCCCGGTCAATGACCGGGCTGCGTTTTCGAGGACTGGTTCAGCCCCTTTTAGTCGGGGTCAGGACTGTTCTCGGGCAATGGCCCGAAATGCGATGTCCTTGCGATAGAAGGCGCCGTTCCACTGGATCCGTGAGGCCAGTTCGTAGGCCCGTTTCTGGGCTTCGGTAACGGTATTGCCAAGCGCCGTGGCACAGAGCACCCGACCGCCGTTAGTGACCACCTGGTCACCGTTAAGGCGGGTGCCGGCGTGAAACACCTTCTCGCCCTCGGTCTCGGTCTCCGGCAGACCGGAAATGGCATCGCCCTTGTTATAGCTACCCGGATAACCACCGGCTGCCAGCACGATACCGACGGAGGCGCGGCCATCCCATTCGGAGTCGCACTGGTCCAGCTTGCCGTCGATGGCCGCGTCGCACAGTTCTACAAGGTCAGACTTCATGCGCAGCATGATCGGCTGGGTTTCCGGGTCGCCAAAGCGGCAGTTGAATTCGATCACCTTGGGGGTGCCGCTGTTATCAATCATCAGGCCGGCGTAGAGGAACCCCTTGTAGGGATAGCCCTCGGCCGCCATGCCGTGCACGGTCGGATAGATCACTTCATCCATGATGCGTTGATGAACATCGGCGGTCACCACCGGGGCCGGCGAGTAGGCGCCCATGCCACCGGTATTGAGACCGGTGTCGCCGTCGCCCACCCGTTTGTGATCCTGGGAGGTGGCCATGGCCAGTACGTTCTCACCATCCACCATCACGATAAAGCTGGCTTCTTCGCCTTCGAGAAATTCCTCGATGACTACACGGCTGCCGGCATCGCCGAACGCGTTACCGGCCAGCATGTCGCGGATTGCATCTTCGGCTTCGTCCAGGGTCATGGCAACGATCACGCCTTTACCGGCAGCGAGGCCATCGGCTTTGACGACGATCGGAGCGCCCTGTTTGCGAACATAGGCCAGGGCTTCGTCCACATCAGTGAAGTTGCCATAGCCAGCTGTCGGGATTTTGTGGCGCGCCAGAAAATCCTTGGTGAAAGCCTTGGAGCCTTCGAGCTGGGCAGCGCCGGCGCTCGGGCCGAAAACCCTCAGGTCACGCTGCTCGAACTTGTCCACGATGCCTGCAACCAGCGGCGCTTCCGGGCCGACGATGGTAAGGCCGACATGGTTGGTGGCGGCGAAGTTGGCCAGGCCGTCCAGGTCCATCACATCGATGTCGACATTTTCCAGGCCGGTTTCCCGTGCCGTGCCCGCGTTGCCCGGCGCCACAAAAACACGGTCTGCCTTGGGGGATTGCGCGGCTTTCCAAGCCAGGGCGTGTTCACGGCCGCCGGAGCCAATAACCAGAATATTCATGAGCGTATTCCTGTGTTGTCGGATTACGCCGTTGGCTAATCCGACCTACTGTATTCGAGCTTCAGATCGTAGGTCGGATTAGCCAACGGCGTAATCCGACACTCTCAAATCTTCCCTTAATGCCGGAAATGACGCATGCCGGTGAAGACCATGGCGATGCCGTGTTCGTTGGCCGCGTCAATCACTTCCTGATCTCGCATGGACCCGCCAGGCTGGATAACGGCGGTAATGCCCGCCGCTGCGGCTGCGTCAATGCCGTCCCGGAACGGGAAAAAGGCGTCGGAGGCCATCACCGAGCCTTTCACTTCCAGGCCTTCATCAGCGGCCTTGATTCCGGCAATCTTAGCACTGTAGACCCGGCTCATCTGGCCAGCACCGACGCCGATGGTGCGACCGGCCTTGGCGTAAACAATGGCATTGGACTTGACGTACTTGGCCACTTCCCAGGCAAACAGAAGGTCATTGAGTTCCTGCTCGGAGGGCTGGCGCTCCGTCACCACCTTGACGTCCTCCATGGCCACCATGCCCAGGTCCCGGTCCTGAACGAGCAGACCACCGGTCACACGCTTGTAATCCATGGAGCGGGCACGGTCACCGTCAAACTCGCCGCACGCCAGCAGGCGCACGTTTTTCTTGGCGGCTACCAGTTCCACCGCTTCCGGTGCCACGGTGGGTGCGATGATCACTTCCACAAACTGGCGATCAATGATGGCTTTGGCGGTTTCCGCATCCAGCTCACGGTTGAAGGCGATGATGCCACCAAAAGCCGAGGTGGGGTCGGTGGCGAACGCCAGGTCGTAGGCCTGACGAATATCGGCGCCGATCGCCACACCACAAGGATTGGCATGTTTGACGATCACGCAGGCCGGATCCGCGAAAGGCTTCACGCATTCCAGGGCGGCATCGGTGTCGGCCACGTTGTTGTAGCTGAGCTCTTTGCCCTGAAGCTGTTTGGCCGTGGCCACGCAGGCTTCCTTCGGGTTGCGCTCGGCGTAGAACGCGGCGCGCTGATGCGGGTTTTCGCCATAACGCATGTCCTGGACCTTCACGTATTGGGCGTTGAAGGTGCGGGGGAAATCAGCGTTGTCGTTATCCGGCGTGCGGCCGCCCAGGTAGTTGGCGATGGCGCCATCGTAGCCAGCGGTGTGCTCAAACGCTTTTACGGCCAGATCGAAACGGGTGCTGAAGCTCAGTTGGCCATCGTTGGCCTCCAGTTCTTTCAGAACCCGGCTGTAATCATTGGCATTGACCACGATGGCGACGTCGTTGTGGTTTTTGGCGGCGGCGCGAACCATGGTGGGACCACCGATATCAATGTTCTCAATGGCGGTCGCCAGATCACAGTCCGGCTTTGCCACGGTCTCCTCGAAGGGGTAGAGATTGACGACAACCATATCGATAGGGCTGATGCCATGCTCGGACATCACCGCATCGTCAGTGCCCCGGCGCCCGAGAATACCGCCATGGATCTTCGGGTGCAGGGTTTTTACCCGGCCATCCATCATCTCGGGAAAGCCGGTGTAGTCGGAGACTTCGGTTACCGGGATGCTGTTTTCTTTCAGGAGCCTGTAGGTGCCACCGGTGGAGAGCAGCTCGACGCCGCGTTCGGTCAGGGCACGGCCGAACGCGACGATGCCGGTTTTATCACTCACGCTGATCAGGGCGCGACGGACGGAGGTGTTAGCCTGGTTTGCCATGGGTCACTTTCTTCGCTGGAGATGAACGAATAAGGGCCTCGCGAATGGTGTCCGGGAGGCCCTTTTCAATTGTCTGGATTATAGCAGACCGTACTGCTTCAGCTTCTTGCGCAGGGTCCCGCGGTTCAGGCCCAGCATGGTGGAGGCCTTGGTCTGGTTGTTGCGGGTGTATTTCATCACCTGTTCAAGCAGGGGAGCTTCCACTTCGGAAAGCACCAGCTGGTAGACCTCGGTCACCGGAGCGCCGTCCAGTTGGGCGAAGTAGTTTTTCAGGGCAACCTCAACGCTGTCGCGCAGGGTGACGCTGTTGCCGCTGCTGTTCACCGTCTGCAACTGATGGATATCATCGTTGGCGGGGGTGCTCAGGTTGTCGTTTGCCAAAGTCTCAGCGCTCATGCTGCGAATACCTCTCCATTTCGTAAGCCTGCAAAATACCGTTGAATCGTGTCTCTCTGCTCCAGCGCATCGTCGATCGCGTTGAAGCGTTTGCGGAACTGTTTACCCGGATCGTGGGACTGCAGGTACCAGCCCACGTGTTTTCTGGCAATACGCACGCCCATGGTCTCACCATAAAAAGCATGCAACGCCTGGAGATGCTCGGTCAGAATATCCTCGACCTCATCAAGCTCCGGTGCGGCCATGTGGCTGCCGGTTTCCAGGAAATGCTGGATTTCCCGGAAAATCCAGGGGCTGCCCTGGGCAGCGCGGCCAATCAGAAGGCCGTCTGCACCGGTATGGTGAAGTACGTCCCGGGCTTTTTCAGGCGATGTAACATCCCCGTTGGCAAACACCGGAATGCTGATGCGGGATTTCACATCGGCGATGGTGTCGTACTCGGCATTGCCCTCGTATTTGTCCGCACGGGTCCGACCGTGAATGGCCACAGCCTGAATGCCGGCATTCTCCGCCATTCGGGCAATAACCAGTGCATTGCGGTTGTCCCGATCCCATCCGGTGCGCATCTTGAGGGTGACTGGGACATCAACCGCCTGAACCACCGACTCCAGAATGTCGCGAACCAGGTCTTCATCTTTCATCAGGGCGGAACCGGCGGCCTTGTTACAGACCTTCTTGGCCGGGCAGCCCATATTGATGTCGATGATCTGGGCACCGAATTCCGCATTCTGACGGGCGGCGTCGGCCAGCATTTGCGGATCGCCCCCGGCAATCTGCACCGAGCGGGGCTCAGGCTCGCCCTCATGGTTCAGGCGGGTCTGTGATTTGCGCGTATGCCAGAGTTTGCTGTCCGCTATGACCATCTCCGACACCGCCAGACCCGCGCCCAACCTCCGGCACAAAAGACGGAAAGGGCGGTCTGTTACGCCAGCCATGGGCGCAACAATCAAGGGGTTGGGCAAGGTGTACGGCCCGATTTTTGCCGTTGGCAGCATGATCTGAGTCCGTGTCACAGCGGGTTAAGCAAAGGTCGGGCTGAGCGGTTGTTCAATAAGTGACCGATCCAGCATCCGAAGGGCGGTAATGATACCGCCGGGTGGACCATGATTGAAGGGGCTGGGCGGTGAAAAAACTGATTATTTTTCGCCCTTTCTGGTTGACTTTTGTTCTGTGCGATGGCCGTCGGGAATGGCTGTCGAGTAAATACTTGCTTACTGCATCAGGGTGCGTGGGGGCGGAATAGGATGTTGTAATTCACCGCGTCACGGCCCGGATCCCGAATGTTGATGGCGATGCGAACGGGGGTATCCGTGGGCATGGCGTCCAGCTCCCGGCCTTCGCCTGCCAGATATTCCTCAGGCGTGAACAGGCTCTGTGCCACCACATCCCCATTCAGATTGGAAAAGGTTAGGGCAATGGCGGGAAAGGGTTGCTCGAAGTCGGCCCGGTTGATGATCACGGCATCGACCACCAGTTGCGAGCGATTATCCGGATCCGTCCGTACCACCAGTTTCCGGCTCTGGATGGCTTCCACATTGATCAGCGGTTTGAGTTCGCAGCCGGCCAGTTCACAGCCTTTCTCATAGAAGGGGCGCAGCTCGGGGATGGCCGACAGTCGATCGAACTGGAACCAGGTTACCTGGGCGATGAGAACACCGATCAGGCCCAGGACAATCACGCTCCACACGATCGTGCGGACGCCACTTCCACCAGAATCGACAGCAACCGGTTCCCGGCGTAGATCCCGGAACGGCGGTTCAGCATGGAACGCGTCGGCCGGTCGCTCCGGCTCATCGAAATCGAAACCGGATTCGTCCACAAAGTCATCGAACGGATCGGAATCTTTGGCCGGCCGGGTCGCTGCGGAAGAGGGTGTTCCGGTCTGCTCAAACACCGGTTCTTCCTCCAAGCTCAGCTCAGGGCGGGGATCTGGCCTGGGCTCAGGTTCGGGAGAGGTTTCTTCAGGCTCGGGCTCGGGTTCGGGGGCTGGCTCGGGG